>NZ_JBPXMC010000009.1:0-290352 GCF_051918885.1 Streptosporangium sp. OZ121 | reverse complement strand
CGAGGCCGTCATCGCCGAGAAGCCCGAGAAGGCCGGAGCCGCCCCCGCCATGCCCGGCGGCGGCGACATGGACTTCTGAGTCCACGCGCTTTCGAAAAAGAGGCGACCCCGAAGTGCCGGGGCCGCCTCTTTTTGTTTCCGTGCTCCTTGGTGTCGTACCCAGTCTCGGTGTCGTTCCCCCGTCGCCCGGCGCGGGGGCCCGTACGCGGCCCCGAGGCTAGCCGAGCTGCTCGGGCAGCGGCCTGGAGTGCAGGACGGTCAGGGAGGTGACCGCCCGGGTCAGCACCACGTAGAGGCGGGCCAGGCCGCGGGGTTCGGCGTCGACGATGTCGGCGGGCTCGGTCACGATCACGTGGTCGTACTCCAGGCCCTTGGCCAGGGACGCAGGGACGACCAGGAGGCGGTGGTCCTCGACCGTGTCGGGGCTCAGCACCCGGTGCTCCAGGTGGGCCAGGGCCCTGGACACGGCGCCCACCGAGGCGTCGGGGACGATGACGCCGATCGACCCCTCGCGGGCGAGCGCCTCCTCGGCGGCGCGGGCCAGCGACGCGGCCAGGTCGGGCGCCGGGCGCACCGACAGGGAACCCGCGCCGGGCCGCAGCGACCGGGGAGCGGCCAGGTCGGGGGCGACGGAGGGCAGCAGCCTGGCCGCGTAGTCGAGGACCTCCCGGGGCACCCGGAAGCCGAGGGTGAGCTCGGTGACCGCGCCGTCCTCGAAGCCGAGATGGGTGAGGACCTCCTTCCAGGAGCGGGCGGACCAGGGAGTGGTGCCCTGCGCGAGGTCGCCCAGCACGGTGGCCGAGCCGGTACGGCAGCGCCGCCCCAGGGCCCGCAGCTGCATGGCCGACAGGTCCTGGGCCTCGTCCACGACCAGGTGGCCCAGCGGGACGGTCCGCTCGATCATGTCGGCCAGCTCGTCCATCAGCGCGCCGTCGGCCGCCGACCACTTGGCCGAGCGGAAGGACTTGGCGGGCTTCGCCCACAGCAGCAGCGACTGCTCCTCGGCCGTGAGGTCGTCCTTGGCCGCGGCGGCGAGGAAGGCGGGGTCGCTGAACAACCGGTGGAGCACCTGCTGCGGGGTCAGCTTGGGCCAGACCAGGTCCACGAGCTGCCTGACCGGCTTGGACCTGGCCACCGCGTCCTGCACCCGGTCGTCGGGCGACTCGCCGCGCTGCTCCATCCGGACGAGCACCAGGTGGGCGAGACGCTGGGCGAGCGTGGCGCGTCCAGGGCCGTAGCGGGTGGTGCCGCGCAGGGCGGCGACGATCTCGCGGACCTCGTGGTCGGCCACCCGGTAGCGGTTGATCCCCTTGGTGAACAGCACGCCCTCGGTGGGCTTGACGACGTGCATCCACAGGGCGCGCCCGAGCACGGGGACGATCCTCGCGTCACCCTTGATCGTGCTGGTGGCGGGGTCCTCAGGGGCGGAGTGGTCGCCGAGGATCCCGGCGGCCGTGGTCTGGTCGACCTTGACCTCGCCCAGGGCGGGGAGCACGGAGGAGATGTAGGAGAGGAACGCCCGGTTCGGGCCGACGATCATCACGCCCGACCTGGCGAGCCGCTCGCGGTGGGTGAAGAGCAGGTAGGCCGCCCGGTGCAGGCCGACGGCGGTCTTCCCGGTGCCGGGGGCGCCCTGGACGCACACCGTCCGCGCCAGGTCCGAGCGGACGATCTCGTCCTGGTCTGGCTGGATCGTCGCGACGATGTCGCGCATCGGCCCCGAGCGCGGGCGCTCGATCTCCTCGGTGAGGATCCTGCTCTGGGCGAGGGCGGCGCCGCCCTGGTCGAGGCGCTCGTCCTCGTAGGCGGTCAGGTCGCCGCCCCGGTAACCGAACCTGCGGCGCAGCGCGACGCGCATCGGGTCGGACGGGCTGGCCTGGTAGAAGGCCCGCGAGACCGGGGCCCGCCAGTCGATGACCAGGGGGCGGCTGTTGTCGTCGTGGACGTGCCTGCGCCCGACGTAGACCGTACCGGGAAGGTCGTCTCCCGCCTGGCGGTCGAGGCGGCCGAAGAACAGCGGCGTGCCGGAGTGGTCGGCGAGCGCCTCGACGCGCTGGTCCAGCAGCGCCTGCAGGATCTGCTGGGAGACCCAGTCTCCGGCGGCGTCGGAGGAGAGGGATCGGGCGTGCTCGCGCATCGCGCGGAGCGCCGCCCTGGAGGTGGCCAGGTGCTCGCGCTCGGCGGCGAGAATCCGGGCGGGATCGTCGGTTATGTCGGGTGCCAATTGATGTGCGGGCACGCTGAAGCGCCTCCCATTCGATAAACGGAGGTGGTGGTCATCGGGCAGCGAATCGACCAGCTTAGCGGCGACTCACCCGCGTCTCAAAAGGATTAACGCCGGACTGGGAAGCGGCGGTCGCGGGTATCCCAACGGTCGTGCGGATCTCCCCTGTCATACCGGCCGTCGCCAGCCTTCTCCTGGCCGCGCTCTGGGGATTCTCGGTGTTCGCGGGCTGGGGGGTCGAGGCCTTCTGCTCCGACCCCGGCTGCGTGGACGGGCTGGCCGGGGTGGTCAGGCTGTCGTCCCTGTTCGCGGCGGTCGCGGCCTGTTGCACGGTGGCCGCCCTGCTGGCGCCGGGGAGGCGCGGCGCCGGAAATCGTTTCACCGCGCTGATGACCGCCGCGGTGGCCGCCTGGGTGGTCGCGGAGGGTGTTCTCTTCGCGGGCGGCCTGATCGTCCGGTCGTCACTTTGATCGTCGGGTCGCCGCCCCGATCGTTCGGTAGTCGATCTGCCACTCTCCGTCATTCTCTGGAGAAATAGCGAAAAAGCGCGGCAAACATGGTGACTCCCTCAGATCATGGGGGTATGTCGCCAGTGGCCGCCGAGGCCTAGCGAGGGGGTGGTTTGTTTGTCGAAAGCCCGCGGGATTTCGTGGACCTGACACAAATTGACGACGTGTTCGCCATGTGAGTTCATTCTCCGGCGAGCACGTCGTCCGCGTCGATGATCTGGTACGCGTACCCCTGCTCGGCCAGGAACCGCTGCCGGTGGGCGGCGAAGTCCTGGTCGACCGTGTCACGGCTGACCACCGAGTAGAACCGGGCCCCGCCCCCGTCGGCCTTCGGCCGCAGCACCCGGCCCAGCCGCTGCGCCTCCTCCTGCCGGGACCCGAAGGTGCCCGACACCTGGATGGCCACCGCCGCCTCCGGCAGGTCGATGGAGAAGTTGGCGACCTTGGAGACGACCAGGACCTGGATCTCCTTGTCGCGGAACGCCTGGAAGAGCCGCTCCCGCTCCTTGACCTTCGTCTCCCCCTTGATCACGGGCGCGTTCAGGTGCTCGCCGAGCTCGTCGAGCTGGTCGATGTACTGCCCGATGACCAGCACCTGCTCGTCCAGGTGCCGGCGGACCAGCGCCTCGGTCACCCGTGTCTTGGACGGCGTGGTCGCGCAGAACCGGTAGCGCTCCTCGGACTCGGCCATCGCGTAGGCCAGCCGCTCCTCGTCGGTCAGCGTCACCCGCACCTCGACGCAGTCGGCCGGGGCGATCCAGCCCTGGTTCTCCATCTCCTTCCACGGCGCGTCGTACCGCTTGGGACCGATCAGGGAGAACACGTCGCCCTCCCTGCCGTCCTCGCGCACGAGCGTCGCGGTCAGGCCCACCCGCCGCCTGGCCTGCAGGTCGGCGGTCATCCGGAAGATCGGCGCGGGCAGCAGGTGCACCTCGTCGTAGACGACCAGGCCCCAGTCGCGGGCGTCGAACAGCTCCAGGTGCCGGTAGACGCCCTGCCTGCGGGTCGTCATCACCTGGTACGTGGCGATGGTGACGGGCCGGATCTCCTTCTTCGTGCCGGTGTACTCGCCGATCTCGTCCTCGGTCAGCGAGGTCCGCTTGAGCAGTTCCTGCTTCCACTGGTGCGCGGAGACCGTGTTGGTCACCAGGATCAGCGTCGTCGCCTTGGCCTGCGCCATCGCCGCCGCGCCCACGATCGTCTTGCCCGCCCCGCAGGGGAGCACGACCACGCCGGAGCCGCCGTGCCAGAACGCCTCGGCGGCCTCCCGCTGGTAGGTGCGCAGCTCCCAGCCGTCCTCGGTGAGCGCGATCGGGTGGTGCTCGCCGTCGACGTATCCGGCCAGGTCCTCGGCGGGCCAGCCCAGCTTGAGCAGGTGCTGCTTGATGTTTCCGCGCTCGCTCGGGTGCACCACCACGCCGTCGTCGCCCAGGCGCTCGCCCAGCAGCGGCTGGATCTTCTTGGCGCGCAGGACCTCTTCCAGCACGGCCTTGTCGGTGCTGGTCAGGGCGAGCCCGTGAACCGGGTGCTTCTCCAGGCGGAGCCTGCCGTAGCGCGACATCGTCTCGGCGACGTCGACCAGCAGCGCGTGCGGCACGGGGTAGCGGCTGTGCGCGATCAGCGCGTCGATCACCTGCTCGGCGTCGTGCCCGGCGGCCCGCGCGTTCCACAGCGCCAGAGGGGTGATCCGGTAGGTGTGCACGTGCTCGGGGGCGCGCTCCAGCTCCGCGAACGGGGCGATCGCCTTGCGGCACTCCCCGGCCCTCTCGTGATCGACTTCAAGGAGCAGGGTTTTGTCCGATTGGACGATCAGTGGTCCGTCAGTCACAGACTTCTCCCTTGGTCACCGCAGGTTACGGCGGATCAGCTCATGGTCGCACTCGTGGACGCCCGAAGGGTCGTCCCGCGCTCCCTGTATGCAACAGACGGGAACGTCCGGGCAGTCCCGTCCGGCCCGTCCGGTCTCCCGCGCCCGTCCGTCACCTGCCCGTACGTCGTGTGCCCGGTCCTCGCGCGCCCGCCTGTCGCGTGTCCGCCCGTCGGGCGTCCGTAGGTCGTGTGCCCGGTTCGCGCGTGCCCGCCCGTCGGGTGCCCGCCCGTCCGGACGTCCGGTCCTCGCGTGTCCGGTGTCGCGCGTACGGCTCCGGCGGGCGGTCCTCGGCATGGTCAGCTCGGGCCGAAGGCGCCGTTGAGGCCGGCGACGATGAAGAAGGCCACGCCCAGGACGAGCAGCACGATGTTGGCGCCGTTGCTGATCCAGGACCACTTGAGCAGGTTCCGCGCGCTTCGCGGGTCGGTGTCGACCCTGCCCAGCGCGAGGCCCGACAGGATGGTGCCGATGATGCCGCCGGGGGTCGCGAAGCAGCTCAGCGCGAGCACGAGGCTGATGACCAGGGCGACGATCGCGTGCGTCCTGACGCCCTCGACCTCGCGGGACGGCGGCGCACCGTAGCCCTGCCCGTACCCCTGCCCGTAGGACTGCTCGCCGTAACCCTGTCCATACCCCTGTCCGTAGGGCTGGTCGGGATGGCCGGAGGCCTGGCCGTAGTCCGGGGCCTTGCCGTATTCGGGCTGACCGTACTCGGGCTGACCGTATTCGGGCTGGACGTACTCCGGCTGGTAACCCTGCCGGGTCTGCTCGTAGCCGTACGGCTGCCGGTCGTGGCCCGGGGCCTGGCCCGGCCCCGTGGCGTAGGGGCTCTTCCAGTCGTCCGGGTTGGTGCTGGGGCCTTCGGAGTGACCGCTGCTCACTGGGGATCTCTCGCTTCTATGGAGCTCAGAACGTCAACTGTTATCACGATATGGGTCGTGAGCCGGGTGTCAGGGGCGAATGGACTCGGTCGTATCCCGGCGGCCGGAGCCCGGAGGAGGATCCTCGCGCCTTGGCGAGCGTCCCGCTGAACGACGCGGCGGACGGTGCGCCGCCACCGGACCGTCGGCCGAGCTCGTGGCGGCCCCGTTCCGGAACCCGAGACTACCTCGTGCTCTCGCCCGGCACACCGGGGCCGCACGGGCTTTCCGGCCCCCGGCGGAACCGGCAGGGGGCGTCTCACACGATGTCGGCTATGCCGGTGATGCGGTGCAGGGCGAAGCGGTGCACCGCCGCCCGCGTCTCGTCGTAGGCGGTGAGATAGCCGCCCTCCATCCGGGCGGGTTCGAGGATCCGGCTGGTGGCGTTGCCCTGGGAGTCGAGGTAGCCGATCCAGACCTGCGATCCCTGCCGGATGGCCTCGCGAAGGGCGGTGATCGTGGCGGTGGCGGGGGAGCGCGGCACCTGGCCGCCGGGGGCGGCCACCGGGGCGCGGCGAGCCTGGTGCGCGGCGTCGCCCGCGCGCACGGCGCGCACGGCGGCCGCCACCACGTCGGCCTCGTGGCCGCTGAACGTGACCGGGGAACGGCCCGCTGAGGTGCCCTCGGTCCGGCGGACGTCGAGCTGGGTGATGATCACGTCACCGTCGAGCGACTCCGCCGCCGGGGCGTAGCCCATCGCGCGCAGCGAGTCGACCAGCGCCGGCCGGGAGGACTTGGAGGCGATCACCGTGGGAGCGAGCCGCCGCAACCGCAACGGGATCGCCCGCTTGTCGGCCATCACCTCGTCGAGCAGGGAGGGGTCGTCGCACCGCACGTACGCGCTCGCCGTGCCGACGCGCATCCGGCCGTGTCGCCTGGCCACGTCGGTGACCAGGTAGCTGAGCGGCTGCGGCACGGGTGTGGTCGAGTGGCGCTCCAGCATGGCCAGCAGCTCGTCGGCACCCTGCCCGGCGTCCAGTGCCCGCCGGATCGACCGCTCGTCGAAGCGGTAGACCGTCGCGCCGCCGGTCGACTCCACCTCGGCCGCCATCGCCAGCCACCGCCTCAGGTCGCCGGTGAGCGGCCCGGGGGCGACCGCGGTCAGGTCGGCCTGAAGGAGCACGTGGTCGAGCGGCTCGGGCAGCAGCGGGAGCAGCAGGTGGGCGGCGGACACCGGACGGCCGCCACCGCCAGGACCGGCCGGGACGGCCGAACCGCCGGCGCCGGAGGAGTCGGGGAGCAGGGCGCGACCGTGGGCCGCGAGCGCCCCGAGCCCGGTGACGCCGATCTGCTCGGCCTCGCGCAACGTGAACTCCACAAGCTGGTCGCGGTGACCTCCGCGACGGCGGGGCTGCTCCCAGGCCAGGCGCTCGCGTACCGCGTCGAGGGTCGGCGCCACCCCCGGCGTCGAGGCGAGCATGCCCAGGGTCGTGGCGCGGACCTCGGCGGCGGCCGGGCGCCGCAGGTCGGGGTGGAGGGCGTTGAGCAGCCGGTCGCGCTCGTCGCGCTCGCCGATGACCCCCGGCACCCGGTCCATGGTGAGCCAGGCCGTGGCCAGCACCACCCAGCGGTCCTCCGTGGACTTCACCCGCCAGCCGTCGTAGACGGGGGTGGGCATCCAGTCGCCGTCGACGGTGCCGCCGGCCGCGATCAGCCCCGCCGCGTACGACACCTCAACCACCAGCCCTGCCACCCACTCGGGCAGGTCGAGCAGGCCCGCGGTCCGCTTGAGGTCACGCACGGCCAGGCCGCCGCTGCGGAGCACGCCGGGCGGGTCGACGCTCCAGCGCTCGCACAGCTCCTCCACCGCGCGGGTGAACGTGAACGCCTGCCCGGCGGCCGTGCGGTCGGCGAGCCTCCGGTCGCGCTCGGTGCCCTCGGTCGCGGGCGGGAAGGGGGACAGGTCCCGGTGGACGCGGCCGCCGCGCAGGAACAGGGCGACCTCGCGGGGCAGCACCACGGTCTCCTCGCCGGTGGCGGCGAGCAGGGCACGGGAGAGGAGCTGCTCGATCGGCGACTGCGCGGTGGCGGCCCGCACCTCACGGCGGGCGTTGGGCACCCGGCCGCTGGCCGGGCCCCAGACCAGCTCGTTCAGCGCGGACCGCGCCTGCGGCGAGACCTCCTCGATCAGCCGTCCGACGATTTCCCCGTCGGCGAGCAGCGCGGCGAGCGTCTCCTTGGTGGCGCTCCCGGCGCCCTCGGTGTCGCCCGTGACGTCCTGGACCAGCTCGGCCAGCCGCTCGGCGGGGTGGTGCCTGAACGCCTCCACGGCGGGCGGGCCGAGCCCCCCGGGGGCGTCGAGGACCTCCCGCACCCCGGGCGCCGGAGCCAGGGCGCGGTCGGGCCCGTAGATCAGGGCCATGGTGCGCAGCCGCTCGACCGTCTCCTTGAGGGCGCTCTGGAACGCCGGATCGGCCGGTCCTGGAAGGGCGCGGGCCATCTGGGCGCGCAGTGACCTGTAGGCGACCGGGCCGGGCAGCACGGCCAGCGTCTCCACGACCGCGAGCGTGAACCGGTCGAGCCGGTCGAGTGCCCTGCCCACCGCCGACGGGCTGCTCGCCCGCCCGGCCAGCCCTTCCAGGTGGGCGGGCACGGGGGTGATGAGCTCGGGTCGCACGGAGACGAGAGCCCGCAACCGGTCGTCGCTCCGGCCGCGCAGCCACTCGGTGAACTCCGTGCTCATTCCGCCAATGGTAGGAGGCTTGACCGACATCGCGCGGCCTGGGGGAATTCCGGGATCCCGCGAAGAGGACCGGCCGATCACGTGATGGACGGTGAATGGGGGAAGAAGCCCACGAGCGAGACGATGTCGAGAGAGGATGGCCAGTGTGATCGAGCGTGCGGACCAGCTCGTCCTGGACTACGTCAGCAAGGCGGCCGACGCGGCCCACGGCGTGCTGCCGCCGAGGCAGCGGATCGACTTCGTCGCGGTGCTGCGCAGGCGGATCGACGCCGAGCGGGCCGGAGTGGACGACCCCGCCGCCGTGGCGAGGGTCCTGGCCCGGTTCGGCGACCCGGCCGCGCTGGTCAGCCGCGAGTTGCGCCGCCTGGGGAGAGAGGTGCCCTCCGGGGCTTCGGAGAATCCACCGGGGCGCCCCGAGCCGCGGGCTTCCGAGAAGGGTTCCGGGGGTTCCGGGGGCTCGCGTGAGGACTCCGGTACGGTTCCCAGGCCCCGGGAGGATTCCGTGGGGACCGCCGGTGGCGCCGGTCGCTCCACCCGCGCCACGGATCTCACCGTCACCTCAGCCGTCGATCCGGTGGCCGCCATGCCTCTCGCCGCCCCCACCCCGGAAGGTTCCGTCCCCGAGGACCGTGACACCCCTCAGGGAGGGCACGTCCCCGAGGACCGCGACCCCATCTCCAAGGGGCCCGATCCCGAGGATCCCGCTCCCACGCCGCAGGATGCGGTCTCCGGCCCGGGCGGTCCCGGTCGCACACCGGAGGGTTCATCGTCTCGGGCCACCCCCGATCCAGCGGCGTCCTCGTCCTCGTCCTCGTCCTCGCCCACGTCCTCGTCTTCGCCTACGCCGGGTGAGGCGGAGACGGCCGGACGTGCCTCGTCGGCCGCCCGCGAGGGCAAGCCGGGGGATCCCGGTCTCCCGCCCTCCCGCCGCCCCGTTCGGGGGCATCCGTACGCCTCGACGGGCGCTCGCCCGGATGCCGGCGAACCCGCGCGGGGCCATCGCACCCCGGACCGTCCCGAGCCGGAGCGCCCGGAGCCGGATGCCCCCGGGTCCTCGGCCTCGCGCGGGTCCAGGTGGGTGGAGCGGATCTTCCCGGCCCGCGCGCGGTCGTCGTCGGCCGTCCCTGAATCATCGGCCGTCCCGGAAGAGGACGAGCCCGACCTTCCCCCCGGTAGCCGCTCGGGAAGCGGGGGAGACGCCGCGGACGAGTGGGAGGACGCGGTGGAGAGCGACCCGCCGACCGAGGAGATCCCGTCCGTACAGGACCCTCTCCCGCCGCCGGTGGCACGGCGGGAGACACCGGAGCAGCCTCAGGAGCCGCAGGAATCGCGGGAGCCGCGGGAATCGCGGGAGCCGCGGGGGGAGCGGGTGGAGGAGCCGAAGGGAGATCGAGCGGAGGCGCCGCGCGGGAAGCCGGGAGGCGTGGAGGGCCGCCAGGGGCTTCCGCCCGGCGTGGCCAAGGGGATGCGGGAGGCCGAGGAGCGGCTGGCCAGGAAGCAGGCGCGAAACCGGCCCGACTGGCTGCGCCGGCGACGCCCGGTCCGGTCGAGGGAGGACGTCGTCCCGGGCACCCAGGACGCCCGGACGATCCTGCTGGGCCACCGGCGCGAGACGATCGGTCTGGCCCTGCTCGCCCTGGCCGGTCTGCTGATCCCCTTCCCGCTCGCCCCGATCGCGATCTTCGCGATCCCGGTGCTGGTCTGGGCCGTCGCGGCGCTCGTCGTGATCGCCTGCGAGAACTGGCACACCTCCGACAAGGCGCTCGGGCTGGCCGCTCCGATCGTGAGCTACTCCCTCGGTGGCGGACTGGTCGCTCTCGTAAGGGCCAGGAACGACCTCGGCACGGTGGTGGACGAGTTCTTCACCATCAGCGGGCTCATGTTCATGCTCGGTACGGCGTGGGCCGTCTTCTGGCTGGCCTACCGCCTGCTCAATCCTCCGATCCCCGTGGGAAGGGGAGTCCGCCGGCCCGGGTGACACCGGTGGAGTCCTCCCGGTCCCCGAAGTGCCGCCGGGCCTGTCAGCCGATGGCCTGGACCGCCGGCCGGGGCAGCAGGCCGAGGGCGAGGCGCACCCAGGAGGCGACGAAGCGGTCGCGCTCCACGCGACCGGGAGGCTCACCCACGGTCTCCTCGAACAGCTGGTAATTGATCACCGCCCCGCCGAGTACGGCACCGATGGCGGGCCAGTCGGCGGCGACTCCGGCGTACTCGGGCTGGGCGCGGAACCACATGGTGATCGCGTCGAACATCGGCTGCAGCAGACCTTCGCGTACGGTCACGACCAGCTCGGGGAACTGGCTCAGGTCGCGGAAGAAGACGCGCGTCAGCTGCCTCTCCTCACGGACCTTGGCCAGCCCCAACCCGCACAGGTGGGCCAGCCGTTCCTCGACACCGGTCGAGGTGTCGACGACGCTGAGCTCGGCCAGGGTCTCGGTGATCTGTGCCCGCGTCCTGGCGGCGTGCTCGTTCATCGCCGCGGCCAGCACCTCGTACTTGGACTTGAAGTGCCGGTAGAGGCCACCGGCGCCGGGAGACAGCCCGGAGGCGGCTTCGATCTCGGCCACCGAGGTCGCCGCGTAGCCCCGTTCGGCGAACAGGCGCAGCGCCTCGTCGATGATCCGTTCGCGCGTCGATCTGGTCATTCTCTGCCGATACCTCCTCCGTGACCTTATCCAGTGCCGCCCGGGCCGGGTCGCACCGCACCGCGGCGCGCCGCTTCCCACCCGTGCCGAAGGACCCGCGGGTCCACCCGCGAGGCGGCCCACCGCCCGGCCTGCTGCCCGGCCTCACCGCCCGGCCTGCTGCCCGGCCTCACCGCCCGGCCTGCTGCCCGGCCTCACCGCCCGGCCTCACCGCCCGGCCTGCTGCCCGGCCTCATCGCCCGGCCCACCGGGCGCTCGCGGACCGGTGCACGGACCGGCGCGTGGGGCGGCACAGGACCGGTGGACGGGTCCGCACGCGGAGGGGGAACCGGTCTGCGGAGACAGGCCCTGAGACACGCCCACGGGCAGGCCGGGGGACAGGTCCGTGGAGCCCGGTCCACGAAAACCTGTCCCGGGGGCCGGCCTCCCGGAGAAGTGCAGGAGAGGGACGCGCACTCACCTTCCGGATAAGGAAATCTTTTCGTGAAGGCTTCCACGACGAGGGGTCTCATGTACAACGCTTAGGATTAGCCATGTTTAGGGTGATTTGGCATTCTTTGAGGGCTTCTCGGAGAATCCTCTTCGCGAAGCCGACAAGGAGCGGTGAGTGACCTGATGAACTCCGTGGGATTCGACCTCGATCTGACGCTCGCCGACACGCGCGCGGGCATCGCCGCCGTTTACGACGAGGTGGCGCTGCGTACCGGCGTCTTCATCGACAGCGTCGCCGTGGTGGCCAGGCTGGGGCCGCCGCTGGAGTGGGAGCTGGCCAACTGGATGCCCGCCGAGGAGGTCCCCGCGGCCGCCGACGTCTACCGGGAGCTGTACCCGTCGATCGCCATCCCGGTCACCACCCTCATGCCCGGCGCGCGCGAGGCCGTCGAGGCCGTACGGCGGGCGGGGGGCCGGATCGTCGTCGTGACGGGGAAGAACGCCCGTGACGCGGCGAGTACGGTCGAGTTCCTCGGCCTGGAAGTGGACGAGGTCGCCGGGTCGGTTTTCGGGGCGGCCAAGGGTCCGGCCCTCGCGACTTTCGGCGCCGCCGCATATGTTGGAGATCATGTCGCGGACATCGACGCGGCACGAGCGGGGGGAGTCGTCAGCGTGGCGGTGGCGACGGGTGTCTATCCGGTGGGAGAACTACGTGATCACGGAGCCGATGTGATCCTGGGTGACCTGACCGAGTTCGTCGAATGGTTCGACGGCTGGCGAACCCCCGCCACTCCCGTGTAATTCGGGCCCCAATACACGGTCGCCCTCGGCGCCCGCGGGGCATAACCTACATCCATTCCTTTTCACGACAGTCTGAACGAGGTCACCCCTGTGCCGAGTGGCAAGGTCAAGTGGTACGACGCCGACAAGGGATTCGGCTTCCTCACCCGCGACGACGGCGGCGAGGTCTTCGTGCATTCTTCCGCGCTACCTTCCGGCGTGGATTCCCTCAAGCCGGGCCAGAAGGTCGAATTCGGCGTGGCCGAGGGGCGCCGTGGCCAGCAGGCGCTCTCGGTCCGAGTGATCGACCAGCCCCCCACTCTCGCCAAGACCGCCAAGCCCAAGGGCAAACGTAAGAAGCCCGACGAGATGGTCGTCATCGTGGAGGACCTGATCAAGCTTCTGGACACGGTCTCCACGTCGTACCAGAGGGGCAAGCAGCCCGAGGCCGCGCACGCGAAGAAGATCGCCGCCGTGCTCCGGGCCGTCGCCGACGACCTGGACGACTGACCCCCGCCGACCGCCCGCCGGTCGGGCCGATCTCCCGTGCCCGTTCCGCGGCTCAGCCGTGCGGGTCCAGGCTCTCCTCGAACGCCGAACGCCGAACGCCGAACGCCGAACGCCGAACGCCGAACGCCGAACGCCGAACGCCGGGAGACCCTCGCGGTTCAGCCGTGGGGGTTGGTGAGCGGTCTGGTCCGCTTCTCCGTCGGCGGGTCCCCGTGGTGCACGACCGCGGTGGTCGTCCCGGCGGGCCGCGGCCTGGCCCGCTCCTCCGGCGTCGCGTCCCGCGAGGGCCGCTCTCCGTTCGTCGCGGGGTGCGGCCCGGACGGGGCGGGACGCGATTCCCTGGCGGCCTCGACCCTGGCGTCCACCTCGCGGACCCGCCTGCGGCGGCGTACCAGCAGCCAGCCGAGCGAGCCGGCCAGCACCACGGCCATCACGGCCAGCCCCGCCGACCCGCCCGCGAACAGCGAGAGCCAGAGCCCGACCAGGCCGCCCAGCACCCAGGCGATCTGCAGGAAGGCCTCCACCACCCCGAACGTGGACGAGCGCACCTCCTCGCCGATCTCCCGCTGCACGATCGCGTCCAGCGCGAGCTTGCCCAGCCCCTGGGCGAACGCGGCCACCAGCGCGACCGCCACCGCGCTCCACAGCTGGAAGACGACGCCCGCCAGTATCGTGATCGCGGTCGTCATGGCGAGCGTGCCCAGCACGATGACCTGCGGGGAGTGGTTGCGCACCCACGAGGCCACGGCGGTGCCCGCCAGCCCCCCGACCCCGGCGGCCACCGCCAGCACGCCGATGGCGACCACCGGCGGCAGGCCGGGCAGGTTCTTGTCCTGGACGAGGAAGAGCAGATAGAAGAGCAGGAACCCGGAGTAGAGGCGGATGGCCACGTTGGCGTGCATCGCCTCGGCCACCACCGGGCCCACGTTCAGCATCGTGCGCCAGCGGGGCGGCCGTTCCTCTCCCTCGTCGTCCAGCCCCTCCAGGTCGGGGGAGTCGATATGGCGCGGGAGCCGTACGGCCAGCACGCCCTGGAGCAGGAAGAGCACCGTCGCCCCGCGAAGCACCCACTCGGCGCCCAGCCAGGCGCTGGCGCCCGCGCCGATCGGCACCGCGACGCCCGCCGTGACCAGCGCGAACAGGGCGACCCGCGCGTTGGCCGTGACCAGCGCGATGTCGGCGGGCAGCACGCTCGGCATGATCGCCGCACGGGAGACGTTGTAGGCCTTCGACAGCACCAGCACGGCAAGCGCCGCCGGGAAGATCGTGAACACGTCGCCGGGGACGATCGCCGCCGCCATCGCGAAGCAGAGCAGCCCGCGGCCGAAGAGAGTCCCGGCCATCACGAAACGCCGCCCGGAGCGGAACCGGTCGAGGACCGGGCCGACGAACGGCGCGACCACCACGAACGGGATCATCGTGATCAGCAGGTAAAGAGCGACCTGGCCGCGTGCCTCGTTCACCGGGAGCTTGAAGAGGGTGCCGGCCAGGGCGGCGGTGACCAGGGCGTCGCCCGCGCTGTGCGCGGCGGTCAACTCGATCAGCTGGCCCAGCCCGGTGCGGCCCGCGCCCTGCGCGTGGGTCAGCCGCCGCGCGGCCCGGCCCGCCCGCTGGGTGCCGCTGACCGCTCCCCGGCCCGCCCGCGCCGTCGCCCGGCCCGCTCCCCTGCCGGCTCGCGCCGTCACCCGGCTCGTGCCGCGGCCCGCGCGCGCGGCGGCCCGGCCCGCGGCGGCGGCGGCCCCGCCGACCCGCCGAGAGGCCTCGCCCACCGTCTTCCGCGCCCGTTCCCACCCAGCTGCCACGTATCCAGTCATACCCGAAGGGCGGGTGAGTTGTCCGGTGCGCTAGGTCACTCCGTGGACGATGGGATGTCCACGGTGCCGTTCGCTCCGGTCATGGGCGAGAATGAACTGTGAGCGCAGTGAGCGAGCGAGCCAGTAGGGACAGCAGCCGTCGTGCTGCGAGGCTGACGGGAGACGACTCGTGAGCCGGACTCGATCCCGCGCCGTGGTCCTTGACCAGGCGTGCGTCGCGGCCGTCGACCTGGCCAGAGCCGCGGTCGAGGAGAACGTCAGGCCCGGAGACGTGGGCGACCACCTCGGGGTCGAGGGTGAGGGAGACCGCGTCGTCACCCATTACTTCGCCTGTCTCGATCGCGCCTACCGGGGCTGGCGCTGGGCCGTCACGGTCGCCCGGGCCTCGCGGGCGCGCAACGTGACGGTCAGCGAGGTCGTCCTCCTGCCCGGCGCGGGGGCCCTGATGCCGCCGCAGTGGGTGCCGTGGAGCGAGCGACTCCTCCCCGGCGACCTCGGCGTGGGCGATCTGCTGCCCACCTCCGACGACGACGACAGGCTCGCGCCCGGTTTCACCGAGACCGACGACGACTCCGACCACCAGATGATCTTCGAGTACGGCCTCGGCCGGGCCCGGGTGCTCTCCCCGATCGGCCGCGACCGCGCCGTGCGGCGCTGGCACTCCGGCGAGTCGGGGCCGCACACCCCGCTCGCGCACGCCGCGCCCGCCCAGTGCTCCACCTGCGGCTTCTACTGGCCGCTCGCGGGCGCGCTGCGCACCGGCTTCGGGGTCTGCGCGAACGAGTACGCCCCCGACGACGGCCGGGTGGTCGCCGCCGACCACGGCTGCGGGGCGCACTCCGAGGCGGCCGTGCTGCCGCACCAGGTCGAGCCGACCTCGCCGATCCTCGACGACCTCTCCTACGACACCGCGGAGAACGGCGCGGAACCGGATCTGGCCGGATCGGTGGACGACACCGCCTCCGAGCCGCTCGGCCATTCCTGACCCGGCGCCGCAGGGCCGTTCCCAACCCGGGGCACCGGGTCCATCCCGCCCCGCCGCCGTCCCGGCGGCACACCCGGCCGTCGCGGCCGGGCGCCGCTCCCGTGGCGTCCCGGCCGTCTGGGCCGTTCCGGCCGCTTCGGCCGGGACGCCCGGCCGTGCGGGGCATCGACCTTTGGAAGCATCGCCTTGACTGACATCTTCGGCACCGAACGACTGCGCTCCGCCGTCCTGGCCGCCTGGACCGCCTCGCCGGCCCGTTTCCGCGAGGACGCCAACGCGGAGGAGGACTTCGCGCTCGGCGGCTACCGTGACAGGCTGATCGTCGAGCTGGCCCAGAACGCCGCCGACGCCGCGCTCCGCGCCGGGGTGCCCGGGCGGCTCCGCCTCTCGCTGCGCGAGGGCGTGCTGTCGGCCGCCAACACCGGCGCCCCGGTCGACAGGGCCGGGATCGAGGGGCTGTCCACGCTGCGCGTCTCCGCCAAGCGCGACGACACCCACGCGGCCGGCCGTTTCGGCGTCGGATTCGCGGCCGTGGTGTCGGTCTGCGACGAGCCGGTGATCGGCTCGCTCGGTTCCGGGGTCGTCCGCTGGTCCCGCGACCAGACCGCCGCCCTGGTGGCCGCCGAGCCCGAGCTGGCCAAGGAGCTGGCCGAGCGCGGCGGGCACGTCCCGCTGCTGCGTCTGCCCTTCCCCGCGGGCCCGGTCGAGATTCCCGCCGGGTTCGACACTCTCGTGCGGCTGCCGCTCCGTGACGAGGCGGCCGAGGAGGCCGTACGGGCGATGCTGAGGGAGACCAGCCCCGCCCTGCTGCTCGGCCTGCCCGCCCTGGAGTCGATCGAGGTCGACGTGGACGGCGAGACGCGGACCGTCACCTCCGAGGGCTGGAAGGTCGTCTCGGCCTCCGGGCGGTTCACCCCCGAGCAGGTGGCCGAGCTCTTCGCCGACCGCCCGACCGAGGAGCGTTCCCGGCCGCACTGGCTGGTCCGCTGGGCCGTACCCGTCACCGGTCCCGCATCCGCCGGTCCCGGGTCCGTACCTGTCACCGGTCCCGGATCCACCGGTTCCCCGGGCGGGACCGCGGCCGGTTCGCGGGAGGCGGCGCCGGTCGGGGAGCCCCGGCCGCTGCCCGCCCTGGTGCCGCCGGTGGTGCACGCGCCCACGCCGAGCGACGAGCCGCTGGACCTGCCCGCGCTGCTGATCGCCTCGTTCCCGATGGCCACCGACCGGCGGCACGTCGCGCCGGGTCCGCTGGCCGATTTCCTGGTCGAGCGGGCCGCCGACACCTATCTGGAGCTGCTCGCCGGGCTGCCCCGCACGCCGCGGCTCCTCGACCTCGTCCCCGGCATGATGGGCAAGGGCGAGCTCGACGCCCGCATCCGCCGGGCGATCCTGCGCAGGCTCCCCGACACCCCGCTGCTCCCCGCGCTCTCCCCGCCCGCCGACCCGGCCTCGACGGGCAGGCCGGGCGGTTCCGGCACCTCGCTCCTGCTTCCCGACCCCTCCGAGGCGGCCGCCGGAGGTGGCGCCTCCCCGGCCCCGCTCTCCGAGGGCGAGGAGCTGGTCGTCTCCGGGCGGCAGGCCTCCGTGGTCGCGGCCCCGGCCGAGCTGCTGGAGCGGGTCGCCCCCATGATCCCCGGGCTGCTGCCCGCGGGGTGGCCGTCCCGGCATCCGGCGATCACCGCGCTCGGTGTCAGCCGGGTGCAGCTCTCCGAGATCGTGGACATGCTCTCCGGTGACGCCGTCAAGGACAGGGACCCGGCCTGGTGGCGGTCGCTGTACGAGGTGCTGCCCGCCGACGACCCCGAGGCCCTCGGCGCGCTGCCGGTGCCGCTGGCCGACGGCCGCCTGGTCAGGGGGCCGCGCGGCACGCTGCTGCTGACCGACGGCTCCGCGCTGGACCCGGCCGTCCTCGCCCCGCTCGGGCTGCGCGTGGTGCACCCGGACGCGGCCCACCCCCTCCTGCTCAGGCTCGGCGCGGGCGAGGCCACCCCGCGCACCGTCCTGGAGGACCCGCTGACCCGTTCCGCCGTCTCGGAGTCGCTCGACAGCCCCGACTCGGAACCGGTGGCCCAGGCGGTGCTCGCGCTGGTCGACGCCGCGGGGCTGACCGCGGGCGACGCCCCCTGGCTGTCCGAGCTGGCGCTGCGCGGCGCCGACGGCGAGCTGTACCCGGCGGGCGAGCTGCTCCTCGCCGACGGGTCGCTGGCCGGGCTGCTCGACACGGAGACGCACTTCGGCACGGCCGCTCCCGAGCTGGTGGAGCGGTACGGCCCCCGGGTGCTCGCCGCGGCGGGGGTGCTCGACGGCTTCGCCGTGGTCAACGACTCCGATGTCATGATCGACCCGGACGAGTGCGACCACGACCTGGATCGCGAGGACGAGTGGCTGGAGACCGTCCTCGACCTGCTGCCCGAGATGGACGTACCACCGGTCGCCCGGGAGTTCTCCGCCGTACGCGACCTGGAGTACGTCGCCGACTGGCCCGCCGCCCTCGCCCTGCTGTCGCGCCCGCCGCTCCGCTCGGTGCTGCACCCGCTGCGGATCCTGGTGGCGGGGGAGATCGTGGAAGTGCCGTCCTACACCGCCTGGTGGCTCTCCACGCACCCGGTGCTCGCCGGCAGGCGCCCCACGGAGCTGCGGCTCCCCGCGGGCGACCCGCTGCTGTTCGGCCTGTACGGCGACGCCCCGGCCGTCGTCGACGAGGCCGCGCTGGCGATGATCGGAGTCCGGAGCACGCTGGCCGACCTGCTCGCCTCCCACGGCGGTCCCGACGAGCTGCTCGACCTGCTGGGCGACCCCGCGGTGGAGGTCGACCGCGCCCAGCTCCGCTCCCTGTGGGTGGCCCTCGCCGGTGTCGACCCCGCCCGCGTCGGGCCCCCGCGCGCCGTACGCGCCGTCCTCGGTGACGCGATCGTCGCCGTCGACGCGGAGGACGGCCGCCCGCTGTCCACCGGCACCGATGCCGGGGACGAGGCGGGCGAGCCGGGGGAGCCGGTCGTGGTCGAGGCGCCGGACCTGCTGCCGCTCGTCGCGGGCCGGCCGCTGATCCTGGCCCCGTTCGACCTGGCCGAGGCGCTGTCGGAGCTGCTCGACCTGCCGCTGGCGGGGGAGGAGGCCGCGGGTGAGGTGACGTCCTCGGGCGAGAAGCGCGACGTCCCGCCCGCCGTACGGTCACTGCTGCCGACCGCGCCCGCGACCTACGTGGAGCACGAGAGGCTGCTGGTGGACGGTGTCCCCGCGGCCTGGCGGTTCTTCGAGGGCACGGTGCACGCCTCGGGCGTGGAGGGGCTGGCTCGCGGGCTCGCCTGGGCCTCCGGCCAGTGGGGCGACCGGCTCGCCGTGGCGGCGCTGCTGCGCGACCCGGCGGCGGTGCCGCTGCTGCTCGCCGAGGCCGATCTGGACAGCTGGACCGCCTCGACCTAGACGATCGCCCGGGAGCGCGTGGGGGTCACAGGATCGCGGTGGTCGGCTCGATCGGCTCTTCGGGCGGGGGCGGCGGGCGGCGGTTGCGGCGGCGTACGTACCAGAGGCCGAAAAGGCCGCCGCAGATGCCTGACACGCAGGTCCAGATCCACCAGCGGTACTCGGGATCCGGCTGCACGACCAGGAGCACGACCAGGGCGATGACCCACAGACCCGTACCCGTGAGGATCGTGAGCGTGTCGTTGGTCCTCAACGGCTGCAGATCCGGACGTCGTGGCTGGTTCACGCGCTCCAGACTAGGTGACGACGTCTCACTGTTCGCAAAACGGATTACGTCAAGACGCGAATCCATCTCGAAACCATCACCATCACCAGCCGGGTCTTCCGAGATGGGCATCCCACTGTCACTCTGCGTGAGTGAATGATGTTAAAACCCACCAAATAAGTAGAATTGACCGTTTCTTCTTCATCTCTGACCGTGGCTCGTCCGTGGGCCGGGAGGTGCGCGGCGGGTTCGCCACGTTCTTCACGATGGCCTACATCGTCGTGCTCAACCCCTTGATCATCGCCACCGTCAAGGACGCCGAGGGCCAGTTCATCGGCGACGGGAGCACGCCCAACATCCCGCTCGTCGCGGCCGGCACCGCCCTCGTGGCCGGGTTGCTCAGCATCCTGATGGGGGTCATCGGCAAGGTCCCCTTCGCGATGGCCGCGGGTCTGGGCCTGAACGCCTTCGTCACTTACGGCATCGCCTCGCAGATGTCCTGGGAGTCGGCGATGGGCCTGGTGTTCCTGGAGGGCGTGATCATCGCTCTCCTGGTGCTCACCGGGTTCCGTACCGCCGTGTTCAACGCCATCCCACCCCAGCTCAAGACGGCGATCAGCGTCGGCATCGGCCTGTTCATCGCCCTGATCGGTTTCGTGGACGCCGGTTTCGTCCGCAGGGTGGCGGCCGGGCCGCCGCTGGAGCTCGGCATCGCGGGCTCGCTGACCAGCTGGCCGATCCTCGTCTTCGTGGTCGGCCTGCTGCTGATCGTGCTGCTGGTGGCGCGCCAGACCAAGGGCGCCATCCTGATCGGCATCATCGCCACCACCGTCCTCGCGGTCATCGTCGAGGCCGTCGCCAAGGTCGGAGCCTCGGTGACGCCGGGCCAGCCGCCGAACCCCGCGGGCTGGCAGCTCGTCGTCCCCCAGCTGCCCGAGCAGATCTTCGGCTTCAACAACCCGCTGGTGCTGTTCAGGGAGTTCGATCCGCTCGGTGCCTTCGGCTCCGTCTCGGTCATCCTGGCCTTGCTGCTCATCTTCACGCTGTTGATCACCGACTTCTTCGACACCATGGGCACGATCGTGGGCGTCGGTGGCCAGGCCGGGCTGATCAGGGAGGACGGCACCCTGCCCAGGACCCGAGAGATCCTCCTCGTCGACTCGATCGGCGCGGCGGCCGGAGGCGCGGGCTCCGTCTCCTCCAACACGACCTACATCGAGTCGGCGGCGGGTGTCGGCGAGGGCGCCCGCACCGGCCTCGCCAGCGTCGTCACCGGCGTGCTGTTCCTGCTGGCCATCTTCGTCTCGCCGCTCGTCGCCGTCGTCCCCTACGAGGCCGCCGCCCCTGCCCTGGTCGTGGTCGGTTTCCTGATGATGACCGCCATTCGCGAAATCGACTTCACCGACTACGAGATCTCCATCCCGGCGTTCCTCACGATCGTCCTGATGCCGTTCACGTACTCGATAGCTACCGGTATCGGCGCGGGCTTCGTCACCTTCGTGCTGATCAAGGCCATCAAGGGCAAGGCCCGTGAGGTCCACCCGCTGATGTGGACGGTCGCGGGACTGTTCGTGATCTACTTCGCACTCGGCCCGATCAAGGCACTGCTCAATCTCGGCTGAGCGACGACCCGAAGGCCGTCATGGTGATCCAAGAAGATGATCGCCGTGACGGCCTTTCCGCGTTCTCGTCCACCGTGCCGGAGAGCGGAACCGCGGCGGACGGATCGCGGTCGCCGGGCGACGGTCGCCGAGGCGCCAGGCGTTCCGTCCGCGATCCGAGGTCCGTTCCAGATCATGTCGGCAAGACGGTGGGTTCCGTTTTTCCGAAGAGGGATGGCAGGTCCACGAGGAGAACGTCGCCACGGCGGCGTGCGATAGCCACGAGGTCGGGGTGGAAGCCTTCCATCGAGAAGATCGCCAGGCGAGTGGAGGTGACGTCATGCCCCTGGCCTCGGAGGATCTCCTTCAGCCGGTCGAGCCGTTCCAGGTCTGCGGGGCCTCGCCTTACGAGAGTGGCCTTCGCCTCCCCGATGAGTCCCACCGTGGCGCGGCCGGACCTCCGGTCCAAGGCGATGACGTCGATCTCGTGTTTGGCCCGTCCGCCTTGATCGTTGATCACTGTCGAGGCGATCGTGCTCGTTCCCGCGCGGAGGGAGGGGTCGGTGCGGCTGCGGAGCCACTCGCGTGAGCATTCCTCGAAATGAGGGCCCAGGATGCGGGAGATGAAGGTGGGCTGGGATTCGTGCCACGCCTGGGTGGAGCCGCCCGTCTCTATCAGGTCCCGTTTCGGAACGGTGATCAGGTTGTGGAAGCGGATGATGGGATCCGCGACGGTGATCACCGGGCGACGTTCCCAGAGCGGATCGGTCGAGTAGTCGAGGTATCCCGAACTCGTCAGCATCTCAAGCGGGCGGGTCAGGGACGTGCGATCGCGTTCGACCAATCCGCCGATCTTCGTCGGGCTGGTGGCGCCGGTGGCGACCGCGTTGATGATCGCGTAATGGAGTGAGCTTCCGGTGAACCGAGGGTCCTCCCGCAGTAGATACTCCGCTTCGCTACGGGAGAAGAGTGCCTGACCGGGATTGAGAACCGTCGCCGGAATCCAGGTGTCGAACTCCTGCGGGGTTCGAGGCGAAGGTGACGAGGTCAGGTTGCGGTAGCCGGGAGATCCGCCGATCGTGGCGTGCAGTCGCAGGGCGGTCGCCGGGTCGTCGACACCCCAGTGCCGCGCGGTGGTGCTCGGATCGAACGGCTGGAGGCGCATGTCGACCGCGGCCCGCCCGCGCAGGGCCTTCGTGCCGGACAGAAGATCGTTCATCACGGACATGGCCGATCCGCAGACGATCACTCGGCCGCCCTCGTGGCCGTGACCGGTCTGTGAACGGTCGTAGAGCAGCTGGAGCAGGCCGGGGAGCTCCGGAGAGTGCGTCATCCAGTGGGGCAACTCATCGATGACCAGCAATCCGGAGGCGCCTCGTCGTCGCGTGGTCAGGCTGATCGCCGAATCGAGGAGAGACTCCCAGCCGGAGTCGTCGCGGAAGAGGCCGGAACTCACCCCCGCGTATCGCGCGAGGTCGTCGGCGAATCGCCGCCGCGCGGCCACCGTGCCCTCCTCGGCGACAGCGGAGACATAGAGGCCGTCCATCGCGTCGGCCAACGCGCGGAGGAGATAGCTCTTGCCGACCCGTCGCCGTCCTGACAGAACCCCCAACCGCAGATGGGGGTCGGGATGCGTGACGAACTCGGTGAGTGTGGACCACTCGGAGTCGCGGGCAAGTAGACGGGAGGGTTTGAGCACTGCTGTCTCCTGAACTGTATGTTTCCAAGCATACAGTTCAGGAGACAGTCGCACATGGGTTTGCTGGACCGTCCGCCGATGCGGGTCACGCGAGCGGTACGGGGTGTCGGAACGTGTATTCGTGCCGGTCGAAGTCGAGGGTCCAGGCGTACTTGTCGAGGAAGGCGTGGGACAGCAGGCCGTCGACGCGTACGCCGCCGAACGATGCCCAGGGCACGCGCCGGGCCGGGGTCGTGGCCACGAACTGGTCGTCCTGGCGAAGCGGCCCCAGGTGGATCGGTTCGTCGACGACGAAGTGCGGGCGGTTCGCGCGGGCCCGGCTCACACCCCAGGAGCGGTATCGCCGCGCGGTCGTGTAGAGGCATGCCTGGCGGGGCGGTGAGCCGTCCTCCTGGATGACGTAGACCAGTCCGGAGTCGATGAAGAAATTGAGGTCCTGCCGGGTGCCGAAGCCTCCGCGGGCGAACATGTAGTGGTCCGCCCACAGGTAGAAGGGGATCCGGGCGAGTTCCGGCCGGTCGTCGAGAAGCGCGAGGTGGTCGGCCGCCTGCCGTGGGTCGCGGCGTCGCGACAGGAGCAGGCGCCCGCGGGGGTGGTCGACGGTGGTGAGAAACCGCTGCAGCACGTTGGTGCCGATGATGACGAGATCCTGGTCGCCGCGCAGCGTCGGCATGGCCTCCACCGGCACGTTGGTCAGGACGGCGTCGCCGAGCGTCAGCTCCCTGGCGATCCCGGTGTAGAGGTCGGTGCGGGTCGTACCGTGATGATCCTTTCCGCCGGGGATCAGCCGGATGCCCAGCGCTTCGGCGCGCCCGGTTCCCATGACGAGGAACGTGCCGCCGGTGTCGATGTGGGCGCGTACGGGGTGGCCGTCGAGCGTGGCGTCCACGGCGGGCAGGTAGGGCGCCAGCGCGTGGTCGGCGAAGGGAAGGACGGTCGCGCGGTCGAGCTCGACGCTCAGCGGGTGATCCATCCGCGCCACGAGATCGGGAGGCATCGGTCGTTTCCCCCGGCGCCGCTGTACGTGCGCGTGGGCCTCGGCCGGCCGGTCCAGATGCAGCAAGGCGTGCGCGACGGGTTCGTCCAGTTCCGTCCAGGCCGGATAAAGACGGCGAACGGCCTCGTAGTGGGTCAGCGCCTGCTCGTAGTCTCCGCGCACGTAGCTGGTCAGGAACCGGAGGTGCGCGTGTTGCCGCCGGCCGGCATGGGCGGCCAGACGCTCGGCCTCGTCGATGTCCCCGCGCTCCCAGGCCCGCCACGCGGCGCGGGCGGGCGCTCCCCGTGCGTGCCACCGGCGGGAGGCCCGGCTCATTCTCCGGCCTCCCCGGTCTCCCCGGCCGTCTGATCGCCTCCGGCGCTCAGGTCCAGAGTGGCCGCGATGATGGTGAGCAGCGGGACCAGCGCGTGGGCGGCGAGCTCGTACTCGCCTCGCCGGGGCTGGACGAGCAGGCCCGCCGCCTGTAGCCCGCGCAGGTGGTGGTAGAGATGCCCGGTGGAGGTCGTCTCGCCGAGGACCTCCTGGAGCTGGGCGCGGGTGCGTGTCGTGCCGAGCACCGCGGTGAGCAACGCCAGGCGCGCCGGGCTCCCGAGGCACTCCAGCACGGTGGCGGTGCCCGATCGCTCCGCGCCGACGAGGTCGCGAACGGGGTGCTGCTTGGCCCACAGATACTCGCGGCCATCGCGGCCGACGGCTCCCGCGTACGCGATCGCGCCGGTCGCCTCCAAGGGGCCGGGAGCCTGCCCGTCGTCGGTGCCGCCGACGTGCTCGCGCAGCCGGTCGAGCAACCGCAGAGGCGCGTCGCCGGTCGAGCCGCCGGCCGCCCGCTCCTTCCGCTGGGTGGCCGGTGCCGTCTCCAGCCGTTCCACCCGCCTTTCCAGAGCGGCGAGCCGCTGCTCCGTCGTGTCCATTCGCACGCACCCTCAGATCGCCATCGAGAGATAATTCCGTAATTTCGGAATAGCGTACATATGGCCTACGCGAGGGTCAACGACTCGTACGCGCTCGACCGGCCGCCCGGCCTGACGATCATCGCTTGCGGGGAAAGGTCGTCCTTCGTGGAAGGGTTTCCGCGTCCTGCTCGGCGCCCCCTCCCGCGCGCCGTCGTGCTCGGTGCCCTCCGGGGCCACGGCCCGCGTGCCGTCCTGTTTCTCCGGCCGGGCCCGCGTGCCGTCGTGCTCTCCTAACGCCCTCTGGGGCCACCGGGGAGCAGCCCCGCGCGGTACGCCTTGAGGACGGCGTCGGATTCGGCCTGGGTGAGCGTGCCGGCGGTGACGGCCGCCTTCAGGCGTTCGGTCAAGGCGGTCTCGGCCTCGGCGCCACGTTGCCGGTGGAGCGTCTCCAGCGCGGCGGTGACCTTGTCCGCCGTGAGACCGAGCTTGGCGGCCAGAGCTTCGGCCTTGTCCCGTACGGCGGCCTGCCCGGCCTCCTTCGGTGGGGCGGCCCGCTCGGCGTCCTTGGGCGGGCGACCCGGTCCGCCTTCCTTGCGGAGCTCCTCCAGGGCCGCGGTGACCTTGGCCTCGTCGACACCGAGGGCCTCGGCGAGCTTGGCGGCCATCTCCCCGTGGTCGCCGCGGACGCCGGGGCCGTGGCCGGGGCCGTGGCCCCAGCGCGGGCCGCGCTCGGCGCCGTCGTGGCCGGTGCCGGGGGTCGCAGGGGAGGGGGACGACGGCGTGGGGGTGGGGCTGGTCGCCCAGGCCGCCACGGGGACGGCCAGCCCGCCGGCCAGAGCGGTGCCGACGCCGGCGATGATGATCATGCGCTTGGTGCGGTTCATGTGACTCCTAGTTCGATGTGGAGCACCTACCGGACCAATGGTCGGGCGACCGCATGAGACTCCCCTCATCCCTGTCTGAGAATCCGATGAGATCCGGGGCCCGCGCGTCGGCCGACCGCTCCGGCGGGCGGAATCCCGTCCGGCCGGTCGCTTCGATCACCGGGAGCGCGGGGCTCCCGGTCCCCCCGGGGGCGCGAGAGCGCGAAGAGATAAGATGGCGGCTCTGGTGTACGAGGTCGCCCCATGTGAGGGCCTTCCCGTCGAGGGCCTTCGGCTTCCGCGAGGGAAAGTACGGTCAGACCCGCCGGCGCTTCCGACAGGCGCCCCGCACGCGGCGACCCCCCGGATCTCCGGCGCTTTCCCCCGGGTTTCCGGGGGGCGGCGCCCGGCGCTCGGGGCGGGGTTGGCGATCCCTCATCCGTCTGGCACGCTGTACGGCCCGTTCCGAGAAGGAAACCCGCTGGAGGGAATCACGTGCACACGTATATAGTTAGCAAAGGTAATGACCTACGCTAATGAATCACCCCAGGAAGGACCCCGTCGCGAACCTGCGCAGCGACGCCGGTCTGGCTTCGGCTCTGCGCGTGTCGCTGGCACGACTGAACAGACGCCTGCGCAGGCAGGCCGCGGTGCACTCGCTGACGCCCACCCAGCTCGCGACGCTCGCCGCCGTAGAACGGCATTCAGGGATAACCCCCGGCGAATTGGCCGAGCTGGAGAAGGTCCAGCCACCCTCGATGACCCGCGTGATCGCCGTGCTGGCCGAGCGGGAACTGGTGTCACGTACACCGCACCCGACCGACCGGCGCCAGGTGACCGTGGGCGTGACCGAGCAGGGCTCAACCCTGCTGAGGGAGGAGCGGCGTCTCAAGGAGGCGTGGCTGACGCAGCGGCTGAAGGAGCTGACACCCGAGGAGAGGGCGACGCTCCGGCAGGCGGCTCCGATACTGGAGAAACTCAGCCGGATCTAGCCGACCCCGAGGAACCCGAGGCCCCGGCGGACCCGCGCGACGCCGGGGCATCCGCCGCGCCGGGCGGAGAATCAGGTACGAAGCCGCAGGAGGAGCCGGACGGCGAACCGGGCGGGGAGTCCGGTACGAAGCCGGACGGGGAGCCGGACCGGGACTCCGGTACGAAGCCGGACGGGAGCCAGGGCCGGAAGCCCGGCGGGAAGACCGGGCTGAGGGCGAGGGTCCGGCGGCGGCGGGCCGCGAGGGCCGCGAGGGCCGCGAGAGCCACAGCCACCGCGAACGAGTTCCAGGCCACGGAGAGCGGGACGGCCCAGCCCGTGCCCGAGACGCGGGGCGGGATGTTCCGGTCCCTGCGCGTCTACAACTACCGGCTGTTCGCGGCCGGAGGCGTGGTCTCCAACGTCGGCTCGTGGATGCAGCGCACCGCGCAGGACCTGCTGGTGCTCGACCTGACGAACGGCAGCGCCTTCGCGCTGGGCGTGACCGTCATGCTGCAGTTCCTGCCGTTGCTGCTCTTCGGTCTCTGGGGCGGCATGCTCGCCGACCGCTATCCCAAGCGGCAACTGCTGATCGTCGCCCAGTCGCTCATGGGCCTGCTGGCGCTCACCATGGGCGTGCTGGTCGTGACCGGCTCGGCCCAGGTCTGGCAGGTGTTCGTGATGGCGTTCCTGCTCGGCCTCATCGCCTGCGTCGAGGTGCCGACCCGGCAGTCGTTCGTCGTGGAGATGGTCGGCCGCAAGGACCTGTCCAACGCGATCGCGCTGAACGCGTCGAGTTTCAACCTGGCCCGCGTGGTCGGTCCGGCCGTCGCGGGTGTCCTGATCTACGCGTTCGGCGGCACCGGCCCGATCTTCCTGATCAACGCGCTCTCCTTCGCGGGCGTGCTCGCCGGCCTGATGCTCATGCGCACCTCCGAGCTGACCACCCCGGAACCGGTGCCGAGGGCCAAGGGGCAGCTCCGCGAGGGTCTGCGCTACGTGATGGTGCGGCCCGAACTGCTCATGCCGATACTGCTGATCGCCTTCGTCTCGCTGTTCACACAGTCGTTCTCGATGTCGATCGCGCTCATGGCGCGCCAGGTCTTCGGGGCGGGCGCGGCCTCGTTCGGGCTGGCCTCCAGCATGTTCGCGGTCGGCGCGCTGGCGGGCGCGCTCATGGCGGCGCGGCGGGTACGGCCCAGCCGGCGGCTGCTGGTCGGCGGCGCGGTCGCGTTCGGCCTGTTCCAGATCGTCAGCGGCCTGGCGCCGTGGTACCCCCTCTACCTGGTCTCCCTCGTACCCGCCGGCATCGCGTTGATCTCGGTGAACACCGCCGCCAACGCCAGCGTGCAGCTCGCCACCTCGCCGGAGATGCGCGGCCGGGTGATGGGGATCTACGTGCTCGTGTTCACCGGGGGAGCCCCCTTCGGCGCGCTGCTT
This sequence comes from Streptosporangium sp. OZ121, assembly GCF_051918885.1. Lineage (NCBI taxonomy): Bacteria > Bacillati > Actinomycetota > Actinomycetes > Streptosporangiales > Streptosporangiaceae > Streptosporangium > Streptosporangium sp. OZ121. Next base: position 262,829 of record NZ_JBPXMC010000009.1, on the reverse strand, counting down.
CTCGGCTGGATCTCCGAGCTGGGCGGCCCGCGCGCGGGGGTCCTGGTGGGCGGCGCGCTCACCCTGATCGGCTCCGGTGTGGCCATAATGCTGACAAAGGTGATCAGCAGGGGGTCGCATGCGGCTGTTCGTGGGGTTGCTGCCGCCGCCACCGGCGCGCGATGAGCTCATCCTCGCCCTCGAAGCCCACCGGCCGCGCTGGCCGGGGCTCCGCTGGCTGGACCCGGCGAGCTGGCATGTGACGCTGTCGTTCCTCGGGGAGGTGCCCGACCGGGTGCTGCCCGAGCTGCGGGCGCGGCTCGCCGACGCCGCCACGCGCCACCCGCCGATGACGCTGTCCCTCACCGGTGCCGGGGCGTTTCCCTCGGCGGGCCGGGCGCGGGTCTTCCTGACCGGTCTGGGGGGCGACCGCGCCGGCCTCGCCCGCCTCGCCGTCCAGGTGGGGGCCGGGGCGCTGGAGGCCGGAGCCGGGCAGACGGACCGCCGGCGGTTCACGCCGCACCTGAGCCTGGCCCGGTGCCGCGCCGACACGGACGTGAGCGCCCTGGTCGAGGCGTTCGGGGCATTCTCAGGGGCCGCGTGGGAGGCGGGGACGGTGCACCTGATGCGGAGCGACTTCGGGGGCGGGACCACCGGCGGGGGCGGGGCTCGTTACGAGACGGTCGAGGAATGGCATCTGACGGCCCCGGCACCCCGTGGGCAGAGCTAGGCTCCAGGACGTGGATCGTCCCCGTCGCTGGCTGCTGCCCACGGTGCTCGCACTGCTCGTGCTCCTCGTGGTGATCGGCGCCCTCGTGTCCTAGCCGCCCGGCGGCCGTCTTCCAACCGTCCGGCGACCATGTCCCTCCCGGCCGTGTTCCCGGGTTCCCGGATCTCGCGGCGGTCCACCGGCCCGCTCCCGGTTCCGCGTCCCCGGCCCGTTCAGGTGTCTCCCGGACATTCCCGGCTCAGGCGCCGCCCGGGAATCCCCGCGCGTCCGGGTGCCGCCCGGCGCCACCGTTCACCAGGCGTAGTGCTCGGGCGCCGTCTTGAAGCCGGGGAAGATCTCGTCCAGGCGGGCCAGGGCCTTCTCGTCCAGAACGATCTCCAATGCCCTGGTGACGCCGTCGAGCTGGTCGAGCGTGCGCGGACCGATGATCGGCGCGGTGACGACCTTCTGGTGGAGCAGCCACGCCAGGCCGACGTTCGCCGGATCCTCACCCAGCTCGTCGCAGAACTCCTCGTAACGCTCGATCTTGTCGCGGTGCTTGTCCAGCTGCTTGGTGATCTGCTCCGAGGCCGAACGCCCCTTGTCGATCTTCCGGAGGATGCCGCCGAGCAGGCCGCCCGCGAGCGGGCTCCACGGGATCAGGCCCACCCCGTAGTCCTCGGCCGCCGGGATCACTTCGAGCTCCGGTGCGCGGACGACCAGGTTGTAGTGGGACTGCTCGGAGACCAGGCCGACGCTGTTGCGGCGCCGCGCGCTCTCCTGGGCCTTGGCGATGTGCCAGCCCGCGAAGTTGGACGACCCGACGTACAGGATCTTGCCCTGCTGCTTGAGGATGTCCATGGCCTCCCAGAACTCGTCGAACGGGGTGTTCCGGTCGACGTGATGCGCCTGGTAGAGGTCGATGTGGTCGGTCTGCATCCGCTTCAGCGACGCGTCGGCGGCGCGGCGGATGTTGAGCGCGGACAGCTGGCCCTCGTTGGGCCAGTCCCCCATCGAGCCGTAGAGCTTCGTGGCGATCACCGTCTTCTCGCGGCGCCCGCCCCCCTTGGCGAACCAGCGGCCGATGATCTGCTCGGTGATGCCCTCGCCCTTCTTCCAGCCGTAGACGTTGGCGGTGTCGAAGAAGTTGATCCCCAGCTCATGGGCGTGGTCCATGATCGCGAAAGAGTCTTCCTCCGTGGTCAAGGGGCCGAAGTTCATCGTGCCCAGGCAAAGGCGGCTGACCTTCAGGCCGGTACGGCCAAGCTGCGTGTAATCCATGCCCTTCACACTAGGTACCTGGAGCGCACTCCAGGCGAGCGGATTCGCGAGGAAATCCGCGTCGGCCGGACCCGCCACGTCGGTGACGCCCGCGCGTACCGCCGGGGCATGATGGCTGAATGCTGAGTAAGGCGGGGGAAGTCCTGGTTCGCGTGTTCGCGGTGGCCGGCCTGGCCACGGCCGCGGTCCTCGCGGGACAGGGCGCGTGGGCGGGCGAGGGGCAGGGAGTCCGGGGGGACGCGGGACACGGTACGCGGGCTGGGGCGGCGCGAGAGGCGGCGCACGGCGTACCGGCGGGTACCGGGCGGGCGGACGGCGGGGAGCGGATCCTCTTCCGCTTCAAGGACAGCCGGATCACCGAGTCGAGCGGGCTGGCGGTCTCACCGACCGGCAAGGACGTCTACTACACCCACAACGACAGCTCCGCGGGGCCGGTCTTCTTCGCGGTCGGTCCCGACGGGCGGACCCGCGCGACCTTCACCCTGCGGGGGGCGGCCTCCCGCGACTGGGAGGGCATGGCGGCCTCCACCGATCCGAGGACCGGGCGGGGAGTGCTCTGGTTCGCCGACATCGGCGACAACCTCGAGGGGGCATGGCCCGACATCTCCGTGTACAAGGTGGCGGAGCCCACCACGCTGAGCGACGCCGTCGTCCCCGCCGTGCGCTACCGGTTCCGCTACGAGGACGGCGGCCACAACGCCGAGGGCATCATGGTGCACCCCCGTACCGGCCGCCTCCACATCGTGACCAAGCAGTTCGCCGGTGCCGTCTACCAGGCTCCGAAGCGGCTGCGCACCGACAGGGTCAACGTGCTCCGCAAGGTCGGCTCCGCGCCCATCATGGCCACCGACGCCGCCTACGCCCCCGACGGGTCGAGCTTCGTCATCCGTACCTACTTCTCCGCCACGGTCTACCGCGCACCGGGAGAGCAGATCGCCCGGGTGACGATGCCGGAGCTGCGGCAGGCCGAGTCGATCACCTACACGCGCGACGGCAGGTACCTGCTGACCGGCAGCGAGGGAAGCCGCAGCCCGGTCTACCGGGTGCCGCTGCCCGCGAGGATCCTCGACGCGGCGGCTCCCGAGCCCACGTCCGCCCGGCGCCAGGCGGCTCCCACCCCGGCCTCCGGCGCTCCGGAGCCCACGCCGGTCGCCGGGGTGAAGGCCGAGGAGGACGGCGCCGGCGCGGACACGGGGGTGCCGACCTTGGCCGTGCTCCTCTGGCTGGCCATCGCCGCGGGCGCCATCGGCGCCATCACCCTGATCGCCCGCAGAACCCGCTGAACCCGCAGAGGTACTCAGACCCGCAGAGGTACTCAGACCCGGTTGAGTGATCCGACGCAAGCGGACGGCAAGCCGCTTGCGCCATCCTTCGGACCATGCATGACGAGAACCCGGCGTCGAGCCCCCGCTCCTCCTCGCCGGTGGGCTGTCCTGAGTGCTCGGCCCCCATCGCGGGGACGCACGAGCGCTGCCCGCGCTGCGCGCTGCCCCTGAGAGGACCGGTGGCGGCCGAGCTGTGGCGGCTCGACGGTGCCCTCGCGGGGCTGCGCGCCCGCGAGGCGGAACTTCTCATCCGGCGCGGTCACCTGCTCGGCCTGCTCAGGCAGGAGCGAGCCGGGCAGGAAGGAGCCGGGCAGGAAGGAGCCGGGCAGGAACCGGCCGGACGGGAGCGAGCCGGACAGGAAGGAGCCGGGCAGGAACCGGCCGGACGGGAGCGAGCCGGGCAGGAGCGGGCACACCCGACCGGTGGCAGACCCGCCGGGCCGCCGGAGACGGTGCCCGAGCCCGACGGGCGGCCGAAGGCGGTGCCCGAGCCGGGGAAGGACTTCTCGCCCCGGGCGGTGCAGAACCTGTTGCTCGGCCTCGGCGGGCTGCTGCTGGCCGTCGCGGCCGTGGTGTTCACGGTGGTCAGCTGGGGGAGCATGGGCCTCGGCGGCCGGGCGGCGATCCTGGCCGCCGTCACCGGGCTGACCTTCGCCGCGCCGACGCTCCTGGTGAGGCGCGGGCTCGTCACCACCGCCGAGACCATCGCGATGCTCGGCGCGGCACTGCTCTTCCTGGACGGCTACGCGGCCCGGCGGACGGGGCTGGCCGGGGCCGACGGCATGGCCGTACTCCATTACGCCGCCCTGCTGTTCGCCCTGGTCGCGCTCGCCATGGTGGGCTACTCGCGGCTCCTCCCGCTGCGACTGCCGCTGCCCGTCGCGATCGTCCTCGCCCAGTTCCCGCTCCCGCTGCTCGCTCTCGGCGAGACGACGCCGTGGATCACCGCCGCGCTCGCCGCCACGGCCGCCGCCGACGCCGCGTTCCTGGTGTTCCTGATGTTCCACGTGGTGGGCCGGACTTCCGCGCCCGGCGGCCGTGGGCCGCTGAGGACGGTCGCGGTCTGTTTCGGCGTGGTGTGGGGGCTGGGGGTGTGCCACGGCGTCCTGGAATCACTCATGAGGAAGACGCAGAGCCCGTTCCCCGGCGACGTTCCGGCGATCGTCTCGCTCAGGGACGCCCTGTTGCTGGTCACGCTGGCGGTGATCGGGCTCGCGGTCGCGCGGAGGACACGGAACACGGACCGCCTCTGGGTCGTCACCGGCGTCTCGGCGCTCACGCTGACGGCGGGACTGGCGGCCCCCGCCTGGCCGTTGCTGCCGCCGACCTGGTGGGCCGTACCGTACACGGTGGCGGCCCTGGTCACCGTGACGGTCATGCTGTACGCGCCCGGCCTGGACGAGCCGCGGGTCCGCTCGTCCGGTGCCGTCTCCGCCGGGGTGCTGGCGGTGCTCACCGCACTGCCTTTCGCGAACGATGTGATCTTCACCCTGGTCGCCCCGTTCAACCGGCTCGGCGATGTGTGGTCGGGATCCCCGGGCTTCGCCGATGCCCGGCTGATCGCGCCGTTCCCGCAGTTCCCGGTCGTGTCGGGGCTGCTGGCCGTCGCCTCGGCACTGGCGGCCGCCCGGGGGCGGGCCTCCATGGGGTTCGCCGCGCTCGCCGCCGGGACGCTCGCGGTGGCCGTCGCCCCCGTCGCCTTCGGCTGGGGGCATGGGGTGGACCTCGTGGTCCTGTCGGCGCTGGCCGTCGTCCTCGTGACCGGCATGACTCTGGCCGGCCGGCCGCGGTGGGCGGGGGCCCTCGCGATCGCCGCCGGCGCGGTGTCCGCGGTGGCGACGGCCACCGCGCTCGCCGAGCGGTCCAGCACGTACGCGACGCTCGGCGTCCTGCTCGTCGCGTGGGGCGCGGCGGCGTTCGCGGCCCGGGTACGCGAGGCGGCGGCGGTCTCGCTGGTCGCCGGTGTGCTCTCGGCGACCGGCCTGATGTGGGCGGTCTCCGCCGGGACCCGGTGGCTTCCGGCGAGTGACGGCCTGTCCCTGTCCCTGGCCGCCGGTGCGGTGCTCGCGGCGCTTGTCGCGCCGCGCGGCGGCTCACCGGCCAGACCCTCGCCCGAGGGCGCGCCGGGGGAGAACGGTGATCTCCGGCGGTCCGCCGGGCTGGTGCTGAGCGCCGTGCTGGCGGTGCTCGCGGTCGTCTCCGCACACGCCGCCGTCACCGCGATCCTCGGTTTCCACCGCCCCCTCGTACGGCCCTGGACGGCCGCGACAGGCCCGGCGGGCGGCCATCCGCTGCTCGCGGTGGTGGTCGGTCTCGTCGCCGCGGCGGCGGTGCTGGTCTCCTGGCAGGTGGCGCGGCGCAGGGGCGCGACCAGGGCGGCGCTGCTCGCCTGGCCCGCGGTGGTGGTGGCACTGCCGGTGTCGGTCGCCCTGCCGTACGGGGTGGAACTGGGGCTGTTCGTCGCCGGTACCGTCCCGACGGCGTGGATGGCGGCGCGGAGCCGCGCGAACGCGGCCTTCGGCGGGGTGGCGGCGCTGTGGACCGCCTTCGTCGCGATCTCCTGGGCCCTCATGAGCGAGCCCGCGACCCTGCTCGTCCTTCCCGCCGTGGCGGTGATCGCCGTGGCGGTCGTGCTGGGTGACCAGGCGAGGGCGAGGGGAAGGGCCGGGGCGGGGGCGGCGGTCGCGTTCGGGGAACGGGCGGTGGCGCCGGTCGCGGCGGGGCTGGCGGCGCTGCTGGCGGGCGGGGAGGCGCTGGCGGCCGGGCTGGCGCTGGACTGGCCGGTACGGCACGCGGCGTTCGGCCCGCTCGTCGTGGCCTGCGCGGCGGCGGCCGTGGCGGGCCGGTTCAGGAGGGCGACGTTCGCGGTCGGCGTGGAGGCGGCGGGGTACGTCCTCGCGGGAGCGGGCCTGCCGCTCGCCTCGGCCGACCTGCCGCTGGCGAGCCTGGCGTGCGCCGTGACGGGCGTGCTGATGGCCGGTACGGCGCTGCGGCCCGATCGCCGATGGGCAGGATACGTCGGAACGGGCTTCCTGCTGCTGGCCTCCTGGCTACGGCTGCTCGCCTCCGACATCAGCGTGATCGAGGCGTACACGGTCCCGTTCTCGCTGGTGCTGCTGGCGTTCGGCTGGTGGCGGGCGCGCGGAGGGGGGACGTCGTCCTGGGTCGCCTACGGTCCCGGGCTCGTCTCCAGCCTGGTACCCAGCATGTTCGCGCTGCTCACCGGCTCGGGCTGGCTCCGGCCGCTGCTGCTCGGCGTGGTCTCGCTGGCCGTGCTGCTGGCCGGTGCCCGGTTCCGGCTCCAGGCCCCGGCGGTCCTGGGCGGGCTGACCCTGGCCGTCGTCGCCCTGCACGAGCTGGCGCCGTGGATCGCGGAGGTGGTCGTGCTGGTGCCCCGATGGGTGCCGATGGCGCTGGGCGGGGTGCTGCTCGTGGTCGTCGGCGCGACCTACGAGGCGCGCCTGCGGGACGTGCGACGCCTGCGGGGCGCGGTCGGCCGGATGCGCTGACCGTTCCCGAGGTCGCTTCCCGAGGTCGCTTCTCCGGGTCGCTTCCCGAGGCCGCTCAGGGCTCAGCCGGGGGACTGCAGGTCGCGGCGGGCGGCGTGGTCGAGAGACGCCGCCACGTCGGGGTCGACGGGGAACCAGGTTAGGAGACCGGTCACCTGCAGAAGGCGTTTGAGGACATCCGATACCCCGGCGAGGCGCAGCCATCCGCCCGCCTCCGAGGTCACCCGCGCGCCGCTGAGAAGTATCCGCAGCCCTGTGGAGTCGCAGAAGGTGATGCCTCCGGCGTCGATGACGATCCGCGGGCGGTAGTCGGAGACCAGTTGTTCGATGGTCTCTCTGAGCAGTTCACTGGAATTACGGTCGATGTCACCCGTGACAGTGATCACGGTGCAGTCAACGTGCCCGTGGTGGTCGACGCCGATGGAGAGTTCTCTGCTCATCGCCTCGTATCTCCACCCGGTGACGCGGTCGGTTTCGGCCGCCATCCGGCCTGATCAAGGTATACCCCTCCGTGACACCGGGGTGGGCGACGGACGGGAGACATGTGCGTAACGGCTGTGGACGCCCGCCGTTCGCCGCCCGCTTCGGGAGCAGGTGCGGGCGCGATCCCAAATGCAATCCCAGATGCGATCTCATACGTGATCCCGGGCGTGATCTCATACCGAAAATGAATGACCGCATTACTCTTTACTGCCCCGACATATTCACGTATTCCTCGACCGGCCTGGACGTGTTTCCCGCATAGGCAATGACGGTTAAGAACCAGGCCGGTTATCCCTTCTCTTGCGGTGAGGATTGCCGCTAACTTTCGAGCATGCGCGTTCTGATAACCGGGGCATCAGGTTTCGTCGGCTCGCATGCGGTCGCCGCGCTCCTCGCAGACGGGCATGAGCCGCTTCTTCTCATACGTAATCCAGAGAAAACACGCGAGGTGCTGGCCGCCATCGGGGTGACGGGGGCGATTCCCCTGCACCGGGCCGATATCCGAGACGCGGCGGCCGTGCGGGAGGGGCTCGAACAGTGCGACGCCGTCATTCACGCCGCCGCGGAAATCGGGGTGATCGGCCGGGCCGATGACCTGAACGGTACGAATGTGACCGGGGTCAGGAACGTCCTCGGGCAGGCCGTCGAACTCGGTCTCGACCCCATAGTGCACGTCTCCAGCGTCGGCGTCTTCGTGCCCCCCTCCGGGCCGGTGATCACGACCGAGAGCCCGCTCTCCACGCCCAGGAACGGATACGGCAGAAGCAAGATCTCCGCCGAGCGTTACGCCAGGCGGCTGCAGGAGCAGGGGATGCCGATCACGATCGTCTATCCGGCCGGGGTCACCGGGCCCTACCAGCCCTCGCTGGACGCGATGGTGGAAGGGCTGCGCGCCGGCCTGGAACAGGGCTGGCCGATCACCGCGGGCGGCGTCAACATCGTCGACGTACGGGATCTGGCCGTCGTGCTCGCCCGCTGCCTCGAACCGGGGCGCGGGCCACGCCGCTTCATGCTGGGCGGGCACTACCTCACCTGGGCCCAGCTCGCCGACGTCTGCGACGAGTTGACGGGGAACCGCGGCCGGAGGTTCAGGATCCACCGGTCGGTGTTGCGCGGCGCGGCGGCCGTGGGCGACGTGATGAAGCTGATCAAGGAGATCGACTACCCGCTGACCAGGGACGCCGTCGAGATGATGGTCACGATGGTCCGCACGTACGACACCCCGACCCTGGAGGCGCTCGGCGTGGGCCTGCGGCCGGTCCAGGAGACCATCGCCGACTCGCTGCGCTGGCTGGCACGGGAAGGACATCTCACCACCGGCAAGGCCGGGAGATTGGCGGGATAATGTCACGCGGTGACACGCTTCCCACCCTGGCGGAATCGAGCATCTCGGACCACGCCATGATCACCTTCAGGGAAAGCAGCCTCGCAGGAAAGCGACCTCGCAGGCGGGCGGCCTTGTGAGGCCCTCGCACGAGGCAGGGGAACGAGCAGGGAGGAGCCGGCGATGAAGGTCGGGATCGTCGGTGCGGGGATCGTCGGGCTGGCCGTGGCCAGGGAGACGGCGCTGACCCACGGGGCCACCGTGACCGTCCTCGACAAGGAGGACCGCGTCGGGGCCCACCAGACCGGGCACAACAGCGGTGTCGTCCACGCCGGGATCTACTACCGTCCGGGCTCGCTCAAGGCCACGCTCTGCAGGGAGGGCGTGGCGATGCTCAGGCAGTACTGCGCCGAGCACCGCATCCCGTACGACGAGGTCGGCAAGCTCGTCGTCGCCTCCACCGGAGCCGAGCGGCCCGAGCTGCGCGGGATCGCCGAGCGGGCCCGCGCGAACGGGGTGCCCGGCATCGCCGAGCTCGACGCGCTGGCCCTGCGCGAGATCGAGCCGCACGCCGTCGGCGTGGGCGCCGTGCACTCCCCGCACACCGCGATCGCCGACTTCCCCGCCGTCGCCCGGCGCCTCGCCCTGGACGTGGAGGAGAGCGGCGGCTCGGTGCTGCTGTCCCACCCGGTGCGCGCCGTACGGGAGACCGCGGGCGGGGTGAGCGTCCTGGCGGGGGAGCGGACGCTGAGGTTCGACCGGGTGATCGTCTGTGCCGGGCTCGGCACCGACACCGTCGCGCGGATGGCGGGGATCCCCGGCGACGTACGGATCGTCCCCTTCCGCGGCGAGTACTACGCGCTGGCCGGGGAGGCGAAGAACCTGGTCCGCGGGCTCATCTACCCGGTTCCCGACCCCCGCTACCCGTTCCTCGGCGTGCACCTGACCCGCAGGATCGACGGCGAGGTGCTGGTCGGCCCCAACGCGGTCATGGCGCTGGCGCTGGAAGGCTACTCCTGGCGGGACGTCGACCTCGCCGACCTGGGCCGGATCCTGGCCTGGCGGGGCACCCGCCGCCTCGCCGCCCGGCACTGGCGGACCGGGATCAGGGAGGTGGCCGGTTCGATGGGTAAAGGATCCTTCCTGCGGGCCGCGCGCCGCTACGTCCCGGCCCTGACCGGCGACGACCTGGTCAGGACCGCCGGAGGCGTCCGCGCACAGGCTGTGGACGGGCGGGGCGGCATGCTGGACGACTTCGCGATCGACGTGCACGGCCGCGTCGCCCTCGTGCGCAACGCCCCCTCACCGGCGGCCACGTCAAGTTTGGCGATTGCCAGGCATATTGTGGGGTTAGCCTCAGTGTTGACCAGTTAACTGCTTTCTCATGTGGGCCGGTGAAAATAAACCAGTGACCGACTCACCCGAGGCCCGCCTGCTGATCGTCGAGGACGAGCCCAACATCCTCGAGCTTCTGGCCGCGAGCCTGAGGTTCGCCGGGTTCGGTGTCAACACGGCGGGCAACGGCACGGACGCCGTCGCCGCCGTCCAACGGCACCGGCCCGATCTCATCGTGCTCGACGTGATGCTCCCCGACATGGACGGCTTCGACGTCGTACGGCGCCTGCGCGGCGGCGGCAGCGACACGCCGGTGGTCTTCCTCACCGCGCGTGACGCCACCGAGGACAAGATCCGCGGGCTGACCGTGGGTGGGGACGACTACGTGACCAAGCCGTTCAGCCTGGAGGAGGTCGTGGCCCGCATCCGGGCCGTGCTGCGCCGTACCGGCTCCGGCGACCTCGCGCCCCGGCCACCCCGGCTCACCTTCGCCGACCTCGAACTCGACGAGGAGAGCCACGAGGTGTGGCGCGGGGGCAGGGCGGTGTCGCTGTCGCCGACGGAGTTCAAGCTGCTGCGCTACTTCATGGCGAACGCGGGGCGGGTGCTGTCCAAGGTCCAGATCCTCGACCACGTGTGGGACTACGACTTCAGGGGCGACGTCGGCATCGTGGAGTCCTATGTCTCCGTGCTCCGCCGCAAGATCGACAATGTCGAACCGAGGTTGATCCACACCCTGCGCGGCGTCGGATACGTGCTGCGCTTACCACCGGGCACGTGATGCTCAACGCGACTCCCCTGCGGGTGAAGCTGATCGGCGTCATCCTGGTCCTGCTGACGATCGCGCTCGCCCTCATCGGCATCGGCAGCGTCTCGATCATGCGCGGTTACCTGATCGACCGCGTCGACAGCCAGATCGACCTGACCACCGACTCCGCGCTGCGCCGCATGAACAACCGGGGGTCGGTCGCGCTGGTCGGCAAGTCGATGCCGTCCGACGCCAGGCTGGAACTCCGCGGCAGGAACGGCAAGACCCTCGTCCTGCTCAGCGGCATCGACGTGGAGGGCAAGCCGGGGCCGGAAGTGTCCCCGGGACAGGGCGGCCACTCGTTCGAGAGCGGCGACTGGCGGGTCAGGGTGACCTCGCTGGACACCGGCGGAACCCTCATCGTGGCCGTGGACATGGGAGAGGTACGGCAGATCGTCGGCCAGCTCGCGCTGGTGGAGCTGCTCGGCGGGAGCGGCCTGGTGCTGATGCTCGCCGGGGCCGGTGTGGTGATCATCCGCAGGAGCCTGCGCCCGCTGGAGGAGATCGAGCGCACCGCGGAGGCCATCGCCGCCGGAGACCTGGGCCGCCGCGTCCCCGACGCCGACCCGCGCACCGAGGTGGGCCGCCTCGGCCGGTCACTGAACGGCATGCTCGCCCAGATCGAGACGGCCTTCCGCGCCCGTTCGGAGTCGGAGTCCTCGGCCCGCAGCTCGGAGGAGCGCATGCGCAGGTTCGTCGCGGACGCCTCGCACGAGCTGCGCACGCCGCTGACCTCGATCCGGGGTTTCGCCGAGTTCTACCGGCAGGCGCCCGGCATCGACGCCGCGCCGCTGATGCGCCGGGTCGAGTCCGAGGCGGTCAGGATGGGCCTGCTCGTCGACGACCTGCTGATGCTGGCCCGGCTCGACCAGCAGCGGCCGATGGTCATGCGTCCGGTCGACCTGCTCGCCATCGCCGCCGACGCCGTCCACGACGCCCGCATCCTCGCCCCGGAACGCGAGGTCACGCTCTCGGTGGACGGTTCCGCGCTCATCGTCTCCGGCGACGAGGTACGGCTCCGCCAGGTCGTGGGCAACCTCATGACCAACGCGCTCACCCACACCCCCGAGGGCACCCCCGTACGGGTGGCCCTCTCCGGCGACGAGGGCATGGCCGTCATCGAGGTCGCCGACGACGGGCCCGGCCTCACCACCGAGCAGCGCGAGCGCGTCTTCGAGCGGTTCTACCGCGCCGACTCCGCCCGGGGCCGGCGCGCCCCCGAGGACGGCGGCAGCGGTCTCGGCCTGGCCATCGTCGCCGCGATGGTCGAGGCGCACGGCGGCCGCGTCGCCGTGGAGTCGGAGCCAGGCAAGGGCTCGACGTTCCGGGTGATCCTCCCGCTCGCCCCCGAATCCGACTGAACCGCGCCCGCGGATCATCCGAACGGATCGCGTCTCCGGACCCGGCTGAACCCCGTCTCCGGACCCGGCCGGATCCCGATCCCGGACCCGGCCGGACCCACCGGAATCCGGCTGATTCCGCCGGTCCAGCCGGTTCCGCAGGTCCGACCGGTCCGGCCGGTCCGGCCGGTCGGACCGGCCGATCACCGTCACCGCCCGGTTCAGGGGGCGCCGGTGCCGGGTTCCGGCCAGCTGCTGTCGGGGAACTCCCCTCCGGCCGTGCCGCCGGGCAGTACCACCCGGTCGTTCTCGGACAGCCCGGAGGTGATCTCGACGTACCGGTCGCCGCGGACCCCCGTCTCCACCACCCGCTCGGCGCCTCCCCGCACGGTGACCCTGGAGACCCCGTCCCTGGTCCGTACGGCCTGCGCCGGGACGTAGAGCGTCTCGGCGGACTCGGCGACGGTCACGGTGACCGAGGCGGTCTGGCCCACCAGGAGGTTCGCCGGGGGCTCGTCGAACGCGATCGTGACGCCGTACCTCACCAGCCGGTCGCTGGTGGTCGCGGTGGGGGCGATCCCCGTCACGGTGCCCGTGTACCTCTCCCCCTGCCGGGTGGCCAGGGTGATCGCCGCCTGTTGCCCCAACTTCAGGCTGCCGATGTCCGACTCGGTGAACAGCGCCTCCACCTGGAGCTCGTCCAGGTCCCCGAGGGTGAGGAAGGCGCCGGTGCCCGCGCTGTCGCCGACCGCCCCGGCCACGGACATGACGGTGCCGTCGGCGGGGGCGACGATCCGCACACCCGCGAGTTCCTCCTTGGCGTCGGTCAGCTCCGCCCGGGCCTGCTTCACGCGGGCCTCGGCCTGCTCCACGGTGAGCGTCCCCCGCCCGGCTCCGCCGTTCTGCTGAGGACCCTGCCGAGGGCCCTGCTGGGTGTTCCGCCCGCCGTCCTGCCCGGTGCCCCTGTCCGTTCCCGTTCCCGTGCTCGCGCTCGGCTTCGGGGTGGGACATCCGGTGGTGGTGGGCCTGGCGGTGGCGGTCGGTACCGCCGTGCCGGTGGGACCGGTGGGACCGGTGGGACCGGTGGGGCCCGCCGTCGGTCCGGGGTGCTCGCCGGGGCCGGTCGAGGGGCCCGAGGGCGGGTCTGCGGGACCGGGGCCGGTGGGGCCGGTGGTCGCGGGCGGCTCGCCCCCGTGCGGCCTCGCGGTCACGGTGACCGTCGCGGTGGCCGTCACGGTCACCGTCGGAGCCGCCGTCACGGTGACGGTGACCGTCGGCGCGGGCTGGGGAGCGCCCTCACCCGTCCGCGCGGCCACCGGTGTCGCGACCGCCGGTGTCGCGGTCGGTGCCGGTACGGACGCGGAGTTCCGCGCCGGAACGGGGGTGGGGGTGAGGGCCGGGGCCGCCGCGAAGCGGTACCCGGCGGGGACGATCCCGCCCGCGGGGACGACCTGTGCCGTCCGCGCCGACCCGGCCGGGGCGGACGCCGGGTACGGCGAGAGCGTGCGCGCCGATCCGGCCGGCGGGGAAGTCGAGGGTGGTGAGAGCGTGCGCGCGGGCCCCGGCCCCTGCGTGGGGGCACCCGTCCTGGTCGGGGCCGGCGTGGGGGTGGCATCCGCCCCCGGAGACCGTGTCGGCGTGGGGGTGGCGTTCGCTCCCGGAGGCCGTGTCGCCGTGGGCTCGCAGCCGGCCTGCCTGGCGGGACCCGTCCGGTCCGACCCCGTCCGATCCCCCGTCCGATCCCCTGTCTGGTCGGACCCCGTCTGGTCCCCGGCCCGGTCAACCGCCCGGTCCCCGTCCTGGCCTCCGGCCTGCTGCCCGGCCTCGGCCGTCCCCGTGCTCTCCGGAGTGCTCCCCGCCGTGTCCAGAGCCTCCTCGGCCGCCGCGAGCTGCGCCTTCGCCGCGTCGTAGCGCTCGCGTGCGGGGGCGGAACCGATCCTGGCGAGCACGTCCCCCTTGCCGACCCTGTCCCCGGGCCTGACGTAGACCTTCGTGACCGTCCCCGAACCGCCGAAGGCCAGGTCGCGGGTGCCGTCGTCCACGGTGCTGCCCGCGGCCGACACCGCGGCGGTCACCGTCCCGCGCCTGGCGGACGCCAGTTCCACCCGGGGAGCCTGGTCGGAGCCGCCGTCGAACACGACGATCGCCCCCGTGCCCACCAGGACGAGGGCGGCCAGGGCGAGTCCTCCCGCGCGCAGCTTCTTCGGGAGATGGGTCGGTCTCATGGCGGACATCCTGGACCGCCTGATTCACAGCATGCTCACAGGTCCCTGAAGGTTTGCTGTGCATCCTGGGCGGTACGACCAGGTCTGCAGGAAATCTTCAGCCTTCGCCGGGGTGAGTCCAAGCCTGATGCGCCAGGGTCAGGCCCTGTGAAGCTGTCGACCAAGCGCGGAGCGCTGATCGTGAACGGGACCCTGGGGGTCCTGTTGCTGGGCGGAGTGGTGATCGCCTACTCCTCCCTCGGCGGCGAGGCCTCATCCGCCGACGCCGCGGTGCGGACCGTGCCGGTGACCCGTGCCACGGTCTCGGCCTCCGTCTCCGCCTCGGGAACCGTGGCCGGCGCCCGCGCCCGGTCCCTCTCCTTCGGATCGAACGGCACCGTCGAGAAGATCTACGTCAAGGCCGGGGACAAGGTCACCGCGGGGCAGATCCTCGCCCGGCTGGACGACGACTCGGCGCAGGAGAGCCTGGACGCGGCCGCCGCCGCCCTCGACACCGCCGACGACGACACCTCCACCGCCGCGGCCTACGCCCAGTACGTCACGGCCAGGAACACCTACCGGTCCGCGAAGCGCGCGGTGGAGGGCACCGTCATCAAGGCGCCGTTCGCCGGTACGGTCACCGCCGTCAACGGCACGGTCGGCGGCTCCTCGGGCACCGCCGCCAAGGCCGCGACCAACGCGAACAACTCGGCCGGGTCCGGAGCCAACGCCAACGCGAACGCCTCGGGCGGGTTCGTCGACCTCGCCGACACCCGCAGGCTCGAACTCGTCGCCACCTTCACCGAGGCCGACGTCACCAAGCTCAAGATCGGCCAGACGGCCTCCATCGGGTTCGACGCGCTCACCGGGGTCACCGCCTCCGGCAAGGTCACCCAGATCCAGCCGACCGCCACCACCAGCAACAACGTGGTCCAGTACCCGGTGACGATCTCCTTCACCGAGGTGCCGAAGCAGGTCAGGCTCGGCCAGACGGCCACGGTCGGGGTCGTCGTCGAGCGTGCCGAGGACGTGCTCGCCGTCTCCTCCGCGGTGATCTCCACGGCGGGCGGGCGGAGCACGGTGACCGTACTGCGGGACGGGCGCCAGGTGCCCGTCCAGGTGGAGACCGGGATCAAGGGCGACGCGCTCACCGAGATCAGGTCCGGGCTCGCCGAGGGCGACCAGGTGGTCCGCCCGGTGGCCACCGAGACCACCCGGCAGGGCGGCGGCTTCCCCGGTCTCGGCGGCGGCGGGGGCGGGGGTCGCAACGGAGGTGGCGGCAACGGCGGCATCCGCCCCGCCGGGGGAGGAAACGGCCGATGACCGTCCCCGTCCTGTCCCTCACGGACATCACCAAGGTGTACGGCAGGGGAGACGCCGAGGTCCGGGCGCTGCGCGGGGTGTCGCTCAGCGTCGACCGGGGCGACTACGTCGCCATCATGGGCGCCTCGGGCTCCGGCAAGTCCACGCTCATGAACATCCTGGGCTGCCTGGACGTGCCCACCTCCGGCGACTACCGCATCGACGGCACCGACGTCGGCTCGCTGGACGAGCGCAGGCTCGCCGTCCTGCGCAACCGGAAGATCGGGTTCGTCTTCCAGTCGTTCAACCTGATTCCCAGGATGAGCGCGCTCGCCAACGTCGAGCTGCCCATGGCGTACGGCGGGGTCGGCGCCGCCGACCGGCGGGCCCGCGCCCTGGCGGCCCTGGAACAGGTCGGCCTGTCCGACCGGGTCCGCCACGAGCCGAACGAGCTCTCCGGCGGCCAGCAGCAGCGGGTGGCCGTGGCCAGGGCGCTGGTCACCGCGCCCGCCCTCCTGCTCGCCGACGAGCCGACCGGCAACCTCGACACCGCCTCCACCGGGGACGTGCTGGGCATCCTCGACCGGCTGAGCGTCGCGGGCCGGACGATCGTGATCATCACCCACGAGGACGACGTGGCCGCCCACGCCAAGCGGGTCATCCGCCTGGTGGACGGCCGGATCGTCGAGGACCGCCGCCAGGCACCCGCCGACGGCCTCCCGCCCCGCATGCCGGAGGTCACCGCGTGAGCCGGCTCGAGATCCTGAGGTTCGCGCTCCGCGGGCTGGCCGCCAACAAGCTGCGCAGCTTCCTGACCACCCTCGGCATCCTCATCGGGGTGGCGGCCGTGATCCTGCTGGTCGCCTTCGGCGAGGGGGCCTCGCAGAGCATCCAGCAGTCCATCCAGCGGCTCGGCGCCAACACCCTCACCGTCTCGGCGTCCTTCGCCGGGGGCGGCGGTGGTGCTTTCGGGGGAGGGGGCGGCGGCGGGGGCCGGGCGGCCGGGGGCCAGAACGAGGGCCCGCGTACCCAGGCCAGGCAGCTCACCCTGGAGGACGCCAGGGCGCTGACCGACCGCGAGCAGGTTCCCTCGGTGCGGAGCGTGTCGCCCGTGGTGACCGCGAACGCGGCCACCGCCGTCCACGAGGGCGCCAGCCACACGATCGCGCAGCTCGTGGGCACCTACCCCAGTTACTTCGAGGCCACGAACAGGCCCGTCGAGAGCGGCACCTACTTCGTCAACGACGACGTGCTAGCCGCCAGGAAGGTCATGGTCATCGGGCGGACGGTGGCCGAGGAGCTGTTCGGCACGGCCGATCCGGTCGGCAGGCCGGTCAGCGTCTCCGGGGTGCCGTTCACGGTGATCGGGGTGCTCAGGGAGTCGGGCTCGGCGGGCATGCAGGACGCCGACGACGTGGCCGTCGTGCCGCTGCCCGCCGTGCAGCAGAGCCTGACGGGGTTCGGCGCGCTCGGCTCGATCATCGTGCAGGCGACCGGCGCCGACACGACCGACTCCGCCCAGGCCGAGGTGACCGCCGTGCTCAACCAGCGGCACGGCATCACCCCGGCGGGCGTCGCGGACTACCGGATCCTGAACCAGGCCACCCTGCAGGAGACCGTCAGCTCGACCGTGGGGATCTTCACCGCCCTGCTCGGCGCGGTCGCCGCCATCTCCCTGCTGGTCGGCGGCATCGGCATCACCAACATCATGCTCGTCACCGTCACCGAACGGACCAGGGAGATCGGCATCAGGAAGGCCATCGGCGCGCCCAGGAGCGCCATCCTCGGCCAGTTCCTGCTGGAGGCGACGGTGCTGAGCCTGGTCGGCGGCCTGTCGGGGGTGGCGGTCGCCTTCGCCGGCACCCGCTTCACGATCGCCGGGATCTCACCGGTGCTCGTACCGTCCTCGATCGCGCTGGCCCTGGGCGTCTCCGTGGGCATCGGGCTGTTCTTCGGCGGCTACCCGGCCAACCGGGCGGCCAGGCTCCGGCCCATCGAGGCCCTGCGTCACGAGTGACCCGTACGGCTTACCCGGCTCAGGCGGCTTAGGCAAGGAGAGAAACATGGGCGGCGACGCCGACGAGACGGTCCCGGCGGGGAGACCGCTGGAGAGTTCCCCGTTCCCGGGGGACCTGGACAGCGAGCTGGCGGCACGGCCGCCGCGCCGCCTGCCGACGCTCACCCTCGTGCTGGGCGCCGGGGTGATGCTCGTCGCGGGGGTGATCGTGGGCATCCAGGCCCAGAAGGCGATGGGCGGTCCGTCCGGCGTCCCCGCGACGGCGACGCGGCAGGGCGACATGGGCCCCGGTGGCTTCGGCGGTTTCGGCGGCCAGGGCCGTCAAGGGGGCCAGGGCCGTCAAGGGGGCCAGGGGGCCGGTCAGGACGGTGGTGGCCGGGGTGGCATGACCGTCGGCACGGTGCAGCGGGTCGAGGGCGGCAAGGTCTACGTCCAGACGGCGGACGGCTCGGTCGTGACCGTGAACACCACGGACGAGACGTCCGTACGCGTCACGAAGGAGGGCGAGGTCACCGACCTCGAACCCGGAGGCGCGGTGGTCGTACGCGGGGCGGCGGCCGACGACGGCTCGGTGACCGCGACCGTGATCACCGAACCGTCGTCGGGCGCCGGACGCCGGTGAACCGGCCGCGGGCGAAGGGCGGGCCGTTTCCTGTGGGCGGTGGCGAATCGGGTTTCCCGGGGTGGCGCGCCGGTCGCCGTGAGCGCGGGCGAACCGCTTCTCGCAAGCGGTGCCGGGACGGTTCTCAGGAAACGTTCAGCCATGGCTGAGCTGCGTTCCAGCGAGGTGGGCGAGCCTCGGGATGTGCTGGACAGAGTGGAAGCCCGATTGCTGGTCGTGGACGACGAACCGAATATCAGGGAGTTGCTCTCGGCCAGCCTGCGCCTGTCCGGGTTCGAGGTGGTGACCGCGGTGGACGGCCGGGAGGCCGTGCACTTCGCCGAGCGCATCCGCCCCGACCTGGTCGTGCTGGACGTGATGCTGCCCGACATGGACGGCTTCGCCGTGGCGGGGCGGCTGCGGGAGATGAGCGGGCAGATGCCCGTGCTCTTCCTGACCGCCAGGGACGCCACCGACGACAAGGTCGCCGGGCTGCGCCTGGCCGACGACTACGTGACCAAGCCGTTCAGCCTGGAGGAGGTCCTCGCCCGCATCCGGGCCGTGCTCCGCCGTACCAGGGGAGACCTCGACCTGCCGGTCCGCCTGCAGGTCGGTGACCTCGAGCTGGACGAGGAGGCGCACCAGGTCTGGCGCTCCGGCGTCCCGGTACGGCTGTCGCCGACCGAGTTCAAGCTCCTGCACTACTTCATGGTCAACACCGGCAGGGTGCTCTCCAAGGCGCAGATCCTCGACCACGTCTGGAACTACGACTTCGGCGGCGACGCCGGGGTGGTCGAGTCCTACGTCTCCTACCTGCGCCGGAAGGTCGACACGGCCGAGCCCCGGCTCATCCACACCCTCCGCGGCGTGGGCTATGTGCTGCGACCGCCCCATAGTGATTGAATCTTCAGCTGATATTCAGCTTTAGCTGACCCGTTTCTGAGCTTTGTGTGTTCCAATAGACAATGCACGACCCCCGATCACCTCGGAAGCATCCGATGGGCTCGGGCTCGCCTCCAGCTGCGGGGGAGACGAGCTCGGCACGGCCCGCGGATGAGGTCCGAGGGCTGGGCCCCACCGCTTTACCGAGTTCGCCCCCGTAACCCGGTCGAGCGGTGGGGTCAAACGCGTCTAGAGGGGCCTTCGCAGGGCAGGATCGATCGTATGGGTGACAACGACGGTCTTCTGGAGACGCTGCGGGAGTTGCGGCGGCATCTCGACCGCGAGCTGTTCCCCCTCGCGATCGGCGACGTGGCGGCCGACCGCCGGGCGCTGCGCGAGCTGACCGGCCAGCTCGACGACTACCTGATCCCCCGGCTGAGCGCGATCGACGCTCCGCTGCTCGCCGTCGTCGGCGGCTCCACCGGGGCGGGAAAGTCCACGCTGGTGAACTCCCTGGTCGCCGAGGACGTCTCCGAGCCGGGCGTGCTGCGGCCCACGACGATGGCCCCCACCCTGGTCACCAGCCCCGTCGACCGCGAGTGGTTCACCGCCCAGAACGTCCTGCCCGGCCTGCCGCGCGTCACCGGGAGCGGCAGGGGTGAGCCCGGCACGCTCCGGATCGTCACCGCCGCGGCCGTCCCGCCGGGCCTGGCCCTGCTCGACGCCCCCGACATCGACTCGATCGTCACCGCCAACCGCGAGCTGGCCGCCCAGTTGCTCGCCGCCGCCGACCTGTGGTTGTTCACCACCACCGCCTCCCGGTACGCGGACGAGGTCCCCTGGAGTTTCCTGCGTTCGGCCAGGGAGCGGAGCACGGCCCTCGCCGTCGTCCTGTCCAGGGTCCCCCCCGAGGCCATGGGCGTGGTGCGCAAGGACCTGAACCGGTTGCTGGAGGCGAACGGCCTGGGCGGGACGCACCTTTTCGAGGTGCCCGAGCTGATACTGCCCGACGAGAACGCCCGCCTGCCGCGCCAGGCGGTCCAGCCGATCGCCGACTGGCTCATGGAGATCGCCGCCGACTCCCGTTCCCGCGCCGAGGTGGTGCGCCAGACCCTGTCCGGCGCGCTGGAGAGCCTCTCCACCCGCGTGCCCGCGCTCGCCGCGGCGGTCGACCGCCAGCACACCGGGGCCGAGGAGCTCCGCTCGATGGCGGACGCCGCCTACGCCGTGGGCCTGTCCACCTTCGACGAGGGCATGCGGGACGGGTCGCTGCTGCGCGGCGAGGTCCTGGCCCGCTGGCAGGACTTCATCGGGACCGGCGACCTGATGCGCTCCCTGGAGAGCCGGGTCGGCAGGTTCAGGGACCGGGTCATGGCCTTCGTCACCGGGCGGCCCGCGCCCGAGAGCGAGCTGCGGACCGCTCTGGAGAGCGGGGTGGAGGCGCTGATCAGGGCCTCGGCCGACAGCGCCGCCGAACGCCTGCTGGAATCGTGGTCGTCGCATCCCTCGGGGCGGGCCCTCCTCGAACGCGAGGGGGTCGCCGTCGCCGGGCGTCTCGGCCGCGCCTCCGCCGACCTGCCCGCCAGGGCCGAGGAGGCCGTCAGGGGCTGGCAGTCGTACGTGCTCGACCTGGTCCGCGAGGAGGGGGCGGACAGGCGGACCACCGCCCGCGTCACCTCGTTCGGCCTCAACGGGGCCGGGCTGCTGCTGATGATCGCGGTGTTCGCCTCGACCGGCGGCCTGACCGGCATCGAGGTCGGCATCGCCGGAGGCACCAGCGTGCTCAGCCAGAAGGTCCTGGAGGCCGTCTTCGGCGACCAGGCCGTCCGCGACCTCACCGTCAAGGCCCGCTCCGACCTGCGCGCCCGCGTGGCGATCCTCCTCGGCCAGGAGGCCGGCCGCTTCACCGACCTGCTGGACGCCGTCCAGCCCCCCGAGGGCACCGCCCCCGCCCTCCGCGCCACCGCCGACGCCGTACGCGAGCACCTGCGCGAGCTCCCCGTCGCGGACCGCCGGGCCGCGCTCCCCGCCGCTTCCGTCCCGATCGCCGCGGGGGAGTCCCGGAGACCGCCCGACGGCCTCCCACACGTGACCGGCGCACCTGACGGCGTCCCGCGCGCCACCGGTGCGGGAGAGGCGGGCCAGGCGTGAAGCTGCTGCGACGAGAGAAGACGGTCTCGCTGGACGACCGGCTGGCGGCGCTGGCGCGCGCCGCCGACCTGGCCGACGGGAGGCTGGACGCCGACGCGGTCGCCGCGGCGCGTTCGGTGATCTCCCGCGCCGGCGTACGCGCGAGCCTGTCGGTCGACCACACCGCGGTCGCGCTGGCAGGGGCCACCGGCAGCGGCAAGTCCTCGCTGTTCAACCTGCTGTCGGGCACCTCACTCGCCACGGTCGGCGTCACCAGGCCGACCACCTCGACCGCTCAGGCGGCGCTCTGGGAGGGCGCCGGGGCGGGACCGCTGCTCGACTGGCTGGAGATCCCCCGCCGCCACGAGCTCCTCGACGCCTCCGCCCAGGCCGCTCAGAGCCCGTGGCACGGGAACGGTGAGGGGCCCCGGCCCGGCACCGGCCGGTCGGCCGGTGCGAGCGGGACCGAGCTGAGCGAGCGGGCCGGCGGGACGGCTTTCGGGACGGAAGGGGAGGCCGCCGGGCTGATCCTGCTGGACCTGCCCGACCACGACTCGATCGAGCCTTCGCACCGGCTGGAGGTCGACAGGCTCGTCGAGCTGGTCGACCTGCTGGTGTGGGTGCTCGACCCGCAGAAGTACGCCGACGCGGCCGTCCACGACCGCTACCTGCGGCCGCTGGCCCGGCACCGGGACGTCATGGTCGTCGTCCTCAACCAGGTCGACCGGCTCTCCCCGGCCGCCGCCGAGCGGTGCCTGAAGGACCTCCGGCGGCTCCTCGACGAGGACGGGCTGACGGGTGTCCCGGTGGTCGGGGTGTCCACCCGCACCGGCGCGGGCGTCCCCGAGCTGAGCTCGCTGCTCACCTCCCGGGTCGCCGACCGGCGGTCCTGGTCCGCCCGTCTCGCGGCCGACGCGGGGATGGCCGCCGACGCGCTCCTTCAGGCGTCCGGCGTCACCCCCGGCAAGACCCCTCCTGACGTCGCGAGCGGGCCGGACGGCCTGGCGAGGCCGCTGAGGGACGCGCTGTCGCAGGCCGCCGGGGTGCCGGTCGTCGTCGAGGCCGTGGCCAAGTCCCATCGGCACCGCTCGGTCGCCGCCACCGGCTGGCCGCCCACCCGGTGGATCCGCCGTCTGCGGCCCGACCCGCTCCGCCGCCTCCGCCTGGACGCCACGAGCCGGTCCGCCGGAGAACGGGTGGTGCCAAGGGAGCCAGGAGAGCCGGGGAACGTCATCGGAAGGACGTCGATCCCCGTCGCGACCGTGGTCCAGCGCTCCCGGATGGACACCGCGATCCGCGAGGCCGCCGGGGCCGCCTCCGCGGGGCTTCCCGCGCCGTGGGCCGCCGCCGTGCGGCAGGCGGCGAGGTCGCGCGGAGACGAGCTGGAGGACGGCCTGGACCGGGCGGTGGCCACCACCTCGCTCGGGGTCTCCAAGCGGCCCCTGTGGTGGCGGCTGGCCGGGCTGGCACAGTGGCTGGCGCTCGCGACGGTGCTCGCCGGGGGGATCTGGCTGCTCGCCCTGGTCGCCCTCGACTATCTCCGGCTTCCGCAGCTCTACATGCCGACCGCGGGGGAGCTGCCCTGGCCGACCACGCTGCTGATCGGGGGCGTCCTGCTCGGTCTGCTGATCGCGCTGCTCTCCCGGGTGGCCGCCTGGCTCGGTGGCCGGCGCCGGGCACGCAAGGCGGCGAAGGCGCTGCGGTCGAGCGTCGACAAGGTCGGTCGCGAGCTGGTGCTGGATCCCATGGAGGAGGAGCTGACCCGGTATCAGCACTTCACCGAGGCGGTCACGGTGGCCGGGAACGGAACCCGCGGATAGTCCGCGGACAGGCGGACGGTTTCGGCGGGGATCGAGCGCCTCCCGGGCGAAGGGGGACGGACCCTGGAGAAGGGATTCTGGCGTCCGTCTCTCAGGAGGCGCTCATCCGCGTCCTCTCCCACTGCCGCGCGGAGCCGGTCGGGGCCGGCCGGCGCGTCACGTGGGGGGAGCGCGTCAGGAAGTGAGATTCACGTAGTAGCGCGAATAGCCGTTCATGTCGATCAGCCGGGTGCCGACGAGCCTGGCGGCGGTGCTGCCGATGCCGATGCAGGAGTCGAAGGCGTTCTGGTAGACGTACATCGGGCCGTAGGGGCCGGTCCAGACGGCTCCGTTGGCCGCCTCGGCGTAGAAGGCGGCGTAGCGGTTGCTGGTGTTGAGGACGAACGCCTCGCCGCCCGGGTTGATGGGCCACCAGCCCCGGGTGCCCCACTGGCCGTAGTCGCGGCAGCCGTCGGGGCTGTAGAACATGATCGCGACCCACACCTTGGAGGTGTAGCGGTTACGGAAGTGCAGTTGCATCTCTACTCCTCCGGTTCCGTGAATCGCAGGGCGAGGGGCCTGTCGTCGATCGGCTGGTCGGCCAGGGGAGGCAGGTGGTCGTCGGTCTTCGCGACCACGGCGGCGCGGTCGGCCGCTCCCGGTCGCTCGTCCGTCTCGCTCGTGTTGGCCGACGCCGCGTCCGCGAACGCCACCCGGGGATCGGGGGAGCGTTCAGTGCCGTTGTCCGGCATGGGGCTCACCTACATTCGTTGAGTGCGTAGAGTGATTGCTCAACAACATACAGTCACTTTCAAGGCCATGTAAAGAATCGTTTTCATTCCCGGTCACCGTGGAGGTCCGGGGGTCCGGGGCCCGGGCGTGCGGTGTCCCCGGCCGCGCCGATGGCTCGGGCCTCGGTCGTTCGGATCGTTCCACCTGCGCCGACACGCTCGGCCGGTCCGCCGCCGACCGCGACGGGGGCGGCAGGTGCGTCTACTCGCCCGTCACCGACAATTTTTCTTGTATTGACGATATGAGTCGTCGGCCGCTATCGTCGAGGCGTGTTCGAAGCGAGGATTTCGAACACCGCACCGCGGATCGCCGCGGGCGGCGACGACACCAAGGAGCCCTGACATGTCGCACGAATTCCGTCTCACCCACGACGTGGACCTCCAGGCCACCCCCGAGGAGGTCTGGGAGGCGATCGCGACCGGCCCCGGCGTCGACTCGTGGTTCATGGGCAAGAACGAGATCGAGCCTCGCGAGGGCGGCAGGACGTCCATGGCGATGCCCGGCTTCACCGGCGAGGCCACGGTCACCGCCTGGGAGCCGCCGCACCGGTTCGGCTACCGCTCGGAGCCCGGAGAGGACGGCGCGTTCATGGCGTTCGAATACCTCGTGGAGGGCCGTGACGGCGGCGGCACCGTGCTGCGGTTCGTGCACAGCGGCGTCCTGGCCGGCGACTGGGAGGCGGAGTACGACGCGCTGCGCAAGGGCAACCCGCTCTATCTGCGGACCCTCGCGCGGTATCTGGAGCACTTCCCGGGCCGCACCGCCGTGCCGGTCACCGCGCTCGCCCCGCAGCAGCCCGACGAGAACCTGGCCTGGGCCGGCCTCACGCGCGCCGTGGGCCTGTCCAAGGACGTCAGCGAGGGAGACAAGGTCCACTTCACGATCGACGGGCAGAGCGTGGACGGCGTGGTCGACACGGTGCTCGCCCCCGGCTTCCTGGGCGTGCGGACCGACGACGCGCTACTGCGGTTCGTCGGGGGCGGCGGCGCCATCATGACCGGCCACCACGTCTTCGCCGACGTCGACCAGGCCGACGCCGAGCGGATCTGGGGCGCGTGGCTCGCGTCCGTCTACGCCTGAGCCGCCCGGCCATGAAGATCATGAAGTTCGTGTGGACACCCGCCCGGTCCGCCGCGGTCCGCCGCCGTCACCCTTCCACCGGGGGACGGCGGGCGGAAAGCCGCTCAGGCTGTCGTCACCGGTAGCGGAAGCCGTCGAAGAAGCGGCGGAAGACACCGCCGATGCGGGGCAGGGGCTCGGCCGGGGGCGGCGCCTGCGCGCGCTGCCTGGCGATGGGCTGGTCGTAGTCGGTCCGCGCGATGGCGTCGAGGACCTGCTGCTCGTCGAAGTCCTCGGACCCCTCGATCACGGGGACGAAACCGACCAGCATCCCGTTGCGCATCACCTGGGCTTCGAGGCCCGCGGTGCCGTCGGTGTCCCATTCGGCCTCGCGCCCGTCGGGCAGTGACACGCGTATCCCGAACTGATACACGCCGACCCTCGCCAGGTGGCCGTCTATTCCGCGATCGCGCAGCGCGTCAACGATCCGTCGTGCCCGGTTCTCTTCCACCCCTCCCAGGATAGGTCGGCCGGATCCCGTCCGCTCATGAGGTCGCCGGTGAGCGCGCCGAGTGACGGACACCTCGCGCCAGGGGCGATCCGGGAGACCGTTCTTCCGGTGGAGAGCGTGATCGCGATGTAATCGAGGCTGTATGTTCTCAAACGCTTATATTTCTTGATCTCTGTCTCGGTCACCTCGCGTACCAACCGGCCGACTTCTGCCTCCCGCGATCCGGAGTACCCCCCATGCCCGCAGCACTCGAGATCCACGGCCTGTGCAAGACCTTCGGTGAGAAGGTCGCCGTCGACCACGTGGATCTGAACATCCCCCAAGGCTCCTTCTACGGGCTCGTCGGCCAGAACGGGGCGGGCAAGACGACCACCCTGTCCATGGCCGTCGGCCTGCTGCGTCCCGACGAGGGCCACGCGCGCGTCTTCGGCGCCGACGTCTGGTCCGACCCGGCCACGGCCAAGACGCTGGTCGGCGTGCTGCCCGACGGGATGGCCATGCCCGAACGGCTCACCGGCCGGGAGGTGCTGACCTACCTCGGGCTGCTCCGCGGGCTGCCGCGCGAGGTCGTCGACCAGCGCGCCGAGGAACTGCTGTCGGTGCTGGAGCTCGACGAGGCGGAGAAGACGCTCGTCATCGAGTACTCCACCGGGATGCGCAAGAAGATCGGCCTGGCCACCGCCCTGTTGCACGCGCCGAGGCTGCTCGTGCTCGACGAGCCCTTCGAGGCCGTGGACCCGGTGTCCGCCGCGACGATCAAGACGATCCTGCGCGGCTTCGTGGCCGGGGGCGGGTCCATCGTGCTCTCCAGTCACGTCATGGCCCTCGTCGAGCAGCTCTGCGACCACGTCGCGGTGATCGACAAGGGCAGGGTGGCCGCCGCGGGCTCCCTGGACGAGGTCCGCGGCACCGGCTCCCTCGAGGACACCTTCGTCGGCCTGGTCGGCACCTCCGACGGCGGATCGAAGGAGCTGACATGGCTGTCGCGCTGACCATGGCCCAGATGAAGGTGGCCGTGCTCCGGCATTCGATGAGCGGGCAGCGGGCCGGCTTCGTCGTCATGGGCGCGCTGGTCGGCCTGGTCCTCGCGGCGGGCACGATCTTCACGGCCCTCTCCTGGCCGGACCTGCTCCCGGCCGTCTACGCCGTCTGGATGCTGGGCTGGATCTTCGGTCCCGTCTTCGCCGGGGGCGGCGACGAGACGCTCCGCCCGGAGTACTTCACGCTTCTCGGCCTGCGACCGCGCCGCCTGGCCTCGGGGTTGCTGGTGGCGGCCTTCGTCGGGGTGGCGCCCGTGATCAGCCTGCTCGCCCTGACCGGGCTCGCGGTCCTCGGCGTACGGCAGGGCGTCGCGGCCGCGCTCGTCTCGATCCCGGCGCTGCTGCTCCAGCTCGTGGTGTTCGTCCTGCTCTCCCGGGTCGCGGTCGCCCTGCTCGGCCTGGCGCTGCGCTCCCGCGTGGGCGCGGTCGGCGCCGGGCTGACCAACGGCCTGATCCTGGCCTTCCTCGGCCAGATCTGGGTCGTCTTCATGGCGCTCGGGCAGACGGCCGGTGTCCCGCCGGTGGTGGCGACGGCGGCCCGCTACCTGCCCTCCGGCTGGGGGACGGTCGCGGTCGAGGCCGCCGCGTCCGCGGACTGGCCGCGAGTCCTGGCGGCCCTGGGCGGGATGGCGCTGCTGGTCGTCCTGCTGCTGGCCGCGTGGGCGGCGCTGCTCACCCGGCGGGCCGGGGCGTCCAGGGCGGCCACGAGGGGACGCCGGCCGATCCGGGCCACCACCGCCTCCGGCGCCGTACTCGCCAAGGAGTTGCGCACCTGGTCGCGTGACCTGGTGCGCACGCACCAGCTGACCTTCGCCCTCGCCTACGGCGTGTGCTTCGCCGCGGCCCCGCTGCTGGTGGGCTGGACGGGGATGCTGCCCTGGGCGGGACCGGTGTTCGTCGTGATGGCCGCGGCCATGTCGGCCAACCTCTACGGCACCGACGGCACCGCGCTGTGGCTCACGCTCATGACGCCCGGCGCGAGCGACGTCCGCGGGCGGCAGCACGCGTGGCTGCTGACCGTCGCGCCCGTCGCCCTCGTGGTGACGGTCTCGCTCGCCGCGGTCACCGGCGGGCCGTGGCCCATGCTGGTCGCCGTCCTGCTCGCGCTGCTGGGCGGCGGCGCCGGGCTGGTCCCCCTGGTCTCGGTGTACGGGCTCATCCCCGGCACCGACCCGCACCGGCGCGGCGGCAACCCGCTGCGCTCCACGGAGGAGGACGGCGCGGTCACCGGCATGGTGTACGCCGTGCTGGCGCTGACGGCCCTCACCGCGGCTCCCGCGGCGATCGCGGCCGGGTTCCTCGGCTGGGCGGGAGTCGCCGTCGGCGTCCTGACGGGGGCTCTCTGCTACTGGGGCCTCGGACTGCTCGCCGAGCGGCGGCTGCTGGAGAAGGGGCCCGAGCTGCTCGACACGATGCGCACCGGCCGCAGGCCCGCTCCGAAGCCGGGCGCGAGAGGACGGCTCCCCTTCGAGTCCCTGCCGCGTCACAAGCAGATCATCATCGGGATCTGTTTCACGGTCGGCGCGATCCCGCTGTTCCCGCAGGGGCTGCTGGCCGGCTATCTCAAGGCGTCGGAGAGCCCGACGCGCGCGTGGTTCCTCGCCCTCTACCTGCCGTCGTGGCTGCAGTGGCCCACGATCGTGTTCATGGTCCTGCTGGGGGTGGGCCTCTACACGACGGGCGTGGTCCTCTCCTACCGCCGGAAGGAGTCTCCGACGGTCAGCGGTGAACCCGGTGGCGAACTCAGTGGTGAACGATGAGCCAGGTCGCGACGGCGGTGACGGTCTCCGAGCGGTTGCCGATGATGTGGGGGCGGCTGCACGGGAAGGTGATGGAGTCGCCCTCGGCGAGGGTGACGACCTCCGACTCGAAGTCGATGGTCAGCTCGCCCCGGGTCACCGTCCCGACCTCGTAGCCCTCGTGCTTGAGGAAGTGGCCGTGGGCGTTGGAGGTCGAGCTCGGCGGATAGGTCGACTCGAAGAACTCGACGTCGGGTGACGGCGTGGGCGAGAGCCTGCGGAAGGTGACGCCGCCGCTGAGCCGGATGGGGGCGACCTCCCACGAGCGCCGGATGGCGAACCGCCCGGCGGGTGTGTCCGGCCCCGCCGGGCCGGCGCCGGGCGGTTCGGCGGTGTCGAACACGGCCGCGAGCGGCACGCCGATCGCGGACACGAAGGCGATGAGCCTGCTGACGGACGGCCGCATCGTGCCGAGCTCGATCTGGGAGACCGCGCTGGCCGAGATGCCGAGCTCGCGCGCCAGGGCGCGCAGCGACATCCCAGACCGGAGTCGCAGCTCGCGAAGCCTCCGGCCGAGGTGCTCGTTCGTGATCGCCTCGATCTCCGTGCCGGGTTCCGGGGTCATGCCTGTCACGGCCTCCACACCAATTGTCACAAGGCCTTTACGCGGGTGAAATTAGGGCTCGGGTGTCAAGGCATACATTGACGGCAGCTGTTAAGTGACCACTTAACAGCCCACGCCACAGCCCCTGCGACGACCCCGGCCGCAGCCCATGCCGCGGCCCGTCACCCAGCCCGTCGAGCAGTCCCGAACGGTTGCCACGGCTGCGCCGACACGCCATTCTCGCCGATCCTCCGAAGCCGATTCCTCGCGCCGAGCCCCCGAGCCGATCCCGGGCACCTTCCGCCTCGGCACGCCCGCACGCGGGACACCGGTTCCCGCGCCGTACCCCCCACGGAAGCTGACAATGACCGAACACAGCGCACCGTCCCAGCCGAAACTACACGACGTCGTCGAGGCGGCAGGCATGCCCGTCGGCGCCGGTCTCGTCAAGCCCGGCTACGACCCCCGGCTCGCGAACGAGGACCTGGCCCCGCTCCGCGAGCAGAAGTGGTCCTCGTACAACATCTTCGCCTTCTGGATGTCCGACGTGCACAGCGTCGGCGGCTACGTCACCGCGGGCAGCCTGTTCGCCCTCGGGCTGGCGAGCTGGCAGGTCCTGTTCGCCCTGCTCGCGGGCATCGTGATCGTGAACGTGTTCTGCAACCTGGTCGCCAAGCCCAGCCAGATCACCGGGGTGCCGTACCCGGTCATCAACCGGGCGGTCTTCGGGGTGCGCGGCGCGAACATCCCCGCCATCATCCGCGGGCTCATCGCGATCGCCTGGTACGGGGTGCAGACCTACCTCGCCTCCCAGTCGCTCATCATCATCTTCCTCAAGTTCTGGCCCGCGTCGGCGTCGCTGAACGAGGGCGGCTTCCTCGGCCTGTCCGCGCTCGGCTACATCTGCTACGCCATCCTCTGGGTGGCCCAGGCGGCCGTGTTCTGGAAGGGCATGGAGGCGATCAGGCGGTTCATCGACTGGGCCGGTCCCGCCGTGTACGTCGTCATGGTCGTGCTCGCCGTCTACCTGGTGAGCCAGGCGGGCTGGGAGAACATCAGCCTCGACCTCTCCGAGGGAGAGAACCTCGACTTCGGCGCGTCCATCCCGGTCATGCTCAGCGCGATCGCCCTCGTCGTCTCGTACTTCTCCGGGCCGATGCTGAACTTCGGTGACTTCTCCCGGTACGGGAGGTCGTTCGCGGCGGTGAAGAAGGGCAACCTGCTCGGGCTGCCGGTCAACTTCCTGTTCTTCTCGCTGCTCACGGTGATCACCGCGTCGGCGACCGTGCCCGTGTTCGGCGAGCTCATCACCGACCCCATCCACACGGTCGAGCGCATCGACACGCCGTTCGCGATCCTGCTGGGCGGGCTCACCTTCGTCATCGCGACCATCGGCATCAACATCGTCGCGAACTTCATCTCCCCGGCGTTCGACTTCTCCAACGTGAACCCGCAGAAGATCAGCTGGCGGACCGGCGGCATGATCGCGGCGGTCGGCTCCGTGCTGCTCACGCCGTGGAACTGGTACAGCAACCCGGACGCCATCCACTACACCCTCGGCATTCTCGGCGCCCTGATCGGACCGCTGTTCGGCATCCTGATCTCCGGCTACTACATCGTGAGCCGCCAGCGGGTGTGGGTGGACGACCTGTTCACCCTCGAACCGACCGGCCGCTACTTCTTCAGGGGCGGCTACAACCCCAACGCGGTCTGGGCGACCGTGCTCAGCGGGGTCCCCGCGATCGCGTCGGTGCTCCTGCCGAAGATGCTGCTGGACCTGGAGCTCACCACGGCCGACGTGACCTGGATCGCCGACTACAGCTGGTTCGTCGGCTGCGGGCTCGGGTTCGTGGCGTTCACCGTGCTGGAGCGGATGTCGCCGAGGATCGGCGGTCTCGACCGCGACGCCGAGCGGGTGTCGGACGGCACGACCCTGGCCGGTTGATGACCCGCGTCGGAATCCGGGTGATCAACCCCAACACCGCCCGGGCCATGACCGAGAACATCGGCCGGTGCGCCCGGGCGGTCGCGGCGCCGTCCACCGTCGTCACGGCCGTCAACCCGGCCATGGGCCCGGAGTCGATCGAGAGCCACTACGACGAGGCCCTCGCCGTGCCGGGCCTGCTGGCGGAGATCGCGGCGGGCGAGGCGGCGGGAACGGACGGGTACGTCATCGCCTGCTTCGGCGACCCCGGTCTCGACGCCGCCCGCGAGCTGGCCTCGGGACCGGTGGTCGGGATCGCCGAGGCGGCGATGCACGCCGCCACCCTGGTCGGCCGGAGCTTCAGCGTCGTGACGACCCTCGCCAGGACCACGGGCCGGGCGTGGGACCTCGCCACCCGGTACGGCTTCGCGGGCGCGTGCCGGGGGGTGCACGCCTGCGACATCCCGGTACTGGAGCTGGACGAACCCTCCTCGGACGCGCGGAAGGTGGTGACCGCCCTCTGTGCCGAGACCGTGGAGCGGGACGGATGCGACTCGATCGTGCTCGGCTGCGCGGGCATGGCCTCGTTCTGCGCGGACGCCTCCCGGGCCGTCGGCGTCCCGGTGATCGACGGCGTGGCCGTGGCGACCAAGCTCGTCGAGTCGCTGGTCTGCCTCGGCCTGCGCACGAGCACCCGGGGCGAGTTCGCCCCTCCCGGTCCCAAGAGGTACACGGGCCTGCTGCGCGACTTCACCGTCTGACGTACGAGACCCGGCGCCCTGTCCTTCGGCACCTACGCCCGCGCCATTCCCGTACCTGATGGTGGGCACAATGGGGGCGGCGTCCTACCCGGAGTGCGGGCGAGCACGAGGGACGAATCGACGGGACGCGGTAATCCGGGCGCGTTCAGAGGGACTACTCGGTGTGGACGATCCCGAAGAGCGATTCACCGACCTGTACGACCGGCACTACCGCAGCGTGCTCGGCTACGCCCTGCTGCGAGCCGAGCGCGACGCGGCCGAGGACGTCTGCAGCGAGACGTTCCTCGTGGCGTGGAGACGGCTCGCGGAACTGCCCGAGCCGCCGCTGCCCTGGCTGCTCGGTGTCGCCCGCAACCTGCTGGCCAAGCAACGCGACTCGCGCACCCGCCGCCAGGCCCTGGCCGACCGGATAGCCGCCCTCACCACCTCACGCGACCACGTGGCGTGGGACGTGGCCGAGCACGTCGTCGACAGGGAGAGCGCCCTGGCCGCGCTGTCGGCCCTGCCCGAGCGGGACGTGGAGGCGATGGTGTTCGCCACCTGGTACGGCCTGCCGCCGGAGCAGGCCGCGACCGTCATGGGGTGTTCGGTCCGCACGTACAACGTCCGGCTGCACCGGGCGCGCAAGCGCCTGGCCCAGGCGATGCACGCCGGCGGCCCGCGCCGTGTCCGCAGTCTCGAATCCTGACCCGCACCCCTTTGGAGGCCCCTTTCATGGACGATCGCACGTTCGCCCGGCTCAGGCCCACTGAGCTGGACGAGCTGACCGAGGACGGCTACCGGCGCCGCCGGGCGGACGACCTGGCCCGCGCCTTCGCCACCCCGCACACAGAACCGGCCCGGCCCGCCCGCCCGGCCCGGCCGCGCTCGCGGCGGCTGTACCTCCTCATGGCCGGCACGCTGGCCGCCGGACTCGCGGCCGCGGCCGTCGTCGTCGTCACGACCGGCGGCGGCCCCGGTCCGGGCCCGAGTGGTGCCGTGGTGGCCTCCACGACGCAGGGGGCACCCGAGCGCGTGGCGGACGCGCGCACGTTCCTGCTGGCCGCGGCCTCGACCGCGCGGCGGGAACCGGCTGACTCCGGCCGCTACTGGTACGTCAACGAGCGCACCATACAGAAGGTGTACAACGTCCCCGGCGAGCACACGGCCGAGATCAAGGCGGAGCCCGCCGGGTTGCCGTACGCGGCCTACCTGGCCGACACCCGCGAGACCTGGCGCGCCATGAAGGCGGGCGAGACCGGCCGGAGGGTGAGCAACCAGGACGTGGCGGTCACGTTCGGCTCCCCACAGGACGAGACCGCCTGGAAGGCGGCGGGGTCGCCCGAACTGGCGGACGGCGAACCCCGGACCGACGACGCCTTCGAGTCGATTTTGTCGATCGACAACCCGAGCCTGACCCCGCGGAGTGTCACCGAGCTGCCCGCCGGCCAGGACGGGCTCAAGCGCCACCTGGACGACCTCTGGAAGCGCAGCCCCGACTCCGCGGGCTCCGGCAAGGCCGTTTACCTGTGGCAGACGGGCGTGGACCTGATGACCGCGCCGATCACGCCGGGCACCCGGTCCGCCCTGTTCAAGGTGCTCGCCGACCAGCCGGGCATCACTTCGCAGGGTGAGGCGAAGGACGCGTTGGGGCGCACAGGGGTCGCCCTCTCCTCGTCGACGGCGGACGCCTTCACCTTCCGTCTGATCATCGACCCGCGGACGGCCGAACTGCTCCAGTACGACGTGATGGAGAAGGGCGTGACGCTACTGAGCGTGGCGCTGGCCGAGATGGGCTTCACCGACAGGCTCGGCGAGCGCCCGAAGGACTGATCTGCCTCGTGACCGTCATCCCGCACCCTCACCGTGACGGTCACGGCCCCGCCCTCCTGACCGGCGAGCCGCTCGAACCTCGGCGTGCCGCCGGTCAGGAGGGCCTTTCCGCGCGGGACGTCGACCACGGGCCGGTCCCAGGTCGCGGCAGGCTCCGACAGCGGCGAGTGGAAGCGGTCGGCGTCACCTCCCGGGACTCATGGCGGCCCGTCGCGGTCCGCGAGACGGGTGAGGAAAACATGACACAAGGTGTCGGGTTTTGGGGCGAGCATGTCTCACCGGCCGACCTCGACGGCGGCCGTGGACCGGCCCCTACGGATGGACAAGGACTTCGATGCGCGAAACGCCAGAGGAGCTCAAAGAGCTTCAGACCCTCCTCGACGCCTCCCTCTCCCGTTCCACCTCGCACCTCCGCTCGATCATCAACGGCGAGCGCACCCTGACCGCGGAGCAGCTCACCCGGGTCCTCACCGGCATGCGCACCCTCGCGCTGTCCACCGTGACGGCGAAGGGCGAGCCGAGGATCAGCGGTGTGGACGGGCACTTCCTGCACGGAAAGTGGCACTTCGGTACGGCGCGCGACGCCGCCAAGGCCCGCCACCTCGCCGCCCGGCCCGCCGCCAGCGCCGCGCACCTGCGCGGTGAGGAACTGGGCGTGTTCACGCACGGCACGGTGGAGATCCTCAACCCCCGGGACGGCGAGCCCGCCGCGGACTGGCCGGACCTGCTCGCGTACCTCAAGGACTTCTACGGCGACGACGCCTTCGACTGGGACGACGAGGTGGTCTACTACCGGCTGCGTCCGCACTGGATGACCGTCTACACCTCCGACGCCGCGAAGCTCACCGCGGCACCCCGGCCCTGATCCGGAGCGGGACGGACCTGGTTCCCCGGCCCGCCCGGCACCCCCGTCCTCACTGTCAGCCGAGGTCGCCGTTCTTGATGGTGGTGATGAAGGTGGTCCATTGGCGGGGGGTGAGGACGAGGGCGGGGGCGGTGGGGTTTTTGCTGTCGCGGACGCCTCGGTGGCCGTCGGAGAGGTCGGCGATCTCGACGCAGTTGCTCGCGTCGTCGCCGGAGAGGGTGGATTTGCGCCAGTGGGCGGTGTGGAGCTCCTGGATCAGGTCGTCCATCTCTGGATCGCCTCCTTGATCATGTCGCGTGAATCGCTCCGGGATAGAGCGTCCGCACGGATCAGGTCATATCGGAATTCTAGCCTTTTTATCTCTTCGGTCCGCTCGCTCACCCGGTCCCCGGTGCTCTGAGAATCAATGTAGGCCGCGGGGGGTGCGCTTCCCGGCATGTCGGCGATGGTGAAGCCGCCCAGCAGGCCGAGCACGTTGCGCGCGGTGTAGGGGAGCACCTGAAGAGAGAGCCAGGGGCTCTCCGACATCTCCAGAAGGTAGTGGAATTGGCCCCTCATCACCTCCGGATCGGCGATGGGACGGTGCAGGACGCCCTCGTCCAGGATGGTCCAGAGCATCGGGGGTCAGGTCGGTGAAGAATGTTCTTTCTGTCCATTCGGGCCGCGACGTTTTTCCTCACCTGCTCGGGAGTGGTGCCGGGGCTGTGGCTGAGGATGGCTTCCGCGTACTGCTCGGTCTGGAGGAGGCCGGGCACGATGAGGGGTTCCCAGATGCGCTGGGAGATTGACAAGGGCTCGAACTCCAGCCAGGAGCGGAACCAGCGGGGGACCTGCGTGGCCATGCGATCCAGGCGGTCCAGCAGGTCGACGAGTGTGGTGCCCAGGTCGAGTGCCTCGTCCATCTGGTGGGCGAGCTTCCTGGTGGGTGCCCTGTGTCCGTTCTCCAGCATGCTCAGGTGGCTCACGGCGAGGGGGACCGCGATGCAGAGCCGCCTTTGGGTAAATCCGGATAAAATCCGGTATTTCCGTAGCTCTCTGCCGAATTGAACGCGCGTGGATTCATGTGAATCCGTATCGAACTCCGGCTCCGATTCTGTCCCCGGCTCTGAAACCGCCTCCGGCTCCGGCTCGGGGTCCGGGATGATGCGCATTTCGGTCTCCTCTCGCTGTCTATTCGGGATTCTCCTTCATTCCCATTGCCGAGGGAATGGGTACGAGGTTTTTGCGGGTTCACAGTGTTGTGAACTCGCTTCGCGAACTGTGAACCCCTGGTAATCGCGGTTCGGCTTTCTCCGTGCCTCGGTGTTTGGGACCGTTTTTTCGTCGAGCCGACGCTGTCGCGGGATGTCAGTTGACGGCTCACGCGAGAACGGGTCGGTTCAATTCGGTCGGAAGGGGCAACCCCATGGAGCCGGAGACATTCAGCGAGATACCTCTGCTCGGTGATGCCGAAGCCGCTTCGAGGGCGCGAGAGGAGGTTCGTAAATGGCTGGGAGAGTGGCATCCGGCCTATGAGGACGCACGGCTGGTCGTGTCCGAGCTGGTGACCAACGCGGTCCGGCACGCCCGGCTCGGGGTGAGCGGGCAGGCCGGGGCTTGCGATGACGACCCGCTGATCCTGCGGTTGCTGGCGTACGGCGGCCTGCCGCGCGTCGAGGTCGTGGACGCGGGCCTGAGCGCCGAGGAACCCCGTCTCAGGGCGGACCCGGCATGCCTCCTGATGGAGAACGGCCGGGGGCTGGCCATCGTCGGCATGCTCTCGGGCGGAAACTGGGGCTACCGCTCCCATGGCCGCGAACCCGGCCGGACCGTCTGGTGCGAGCTTCCCGCGAATCCGCCGCGCTCCGACGGGGGTCTCACCGAGGAATCAGCGTCGCCGTCTCCGGATGATCTCCTCCCCGGAGCGCCGGCCTCCGCTCAGCGGGGGTGACGCACCGCTCCCAGCACTCATCGGGAGCCGATGAACCACCCCCGGCGGGTGGTGGCACGCGGGTTCGTCCCCCACGAAAGAACCCGCGGCATGTGCCGCTCCAGCTCCACCTCCCCGTTGGAGCACCTCGCCGGGGGTCTCTCTTGCCCCGGTGCCGGAAACTGCTCGCGAGCCTCGCCGCATGGGAACGACGGGTGCCACGATGCTTCGTACGGACCGAAAGCAGCTTTGCGGAGACGGGCCCGACGCGGTGTCCTCACGGTGCGCCGGAGCGCGTCCGCCCGGGGCGGGAGGGTTCGTCCTGGAGGGCGGGTACGGCCAGGTAAAGCGCTTTCCAAAAATTGCGTAATCCGGAACGCATCCATGAGTCCCCTGTTCCACGAAAAGTCCCATAAGGAATCTTTAGGACGGGGTGGGTGATATGTATCTGGTGTTTCAGTCAGTGATCGCCGGGATGATCGCCGCGGTCGCCCTCGTGGTGGGGGCGATGGGCCGTCACTGGCACCGTAGCCGGCACCGGTGGCCTGTTCTGACGGGAGCGTGGACGGGCGACGGCGAGGAGCCCTCGTCGCCCCCGGAACTCGAAGGCGTGGACGACGGGTACCCCGGTGCCTCGTACGCACCGAAGACGTCCTCGGCCGCGACGGGCGTCCGGGTCACGGGGGTCGTCACAGGGACGGGGTCCTGCGCAGTGTCGTCGCGGCGTCCTGGAGAGCGTTCAGCAGTGGGATGAGCAGGGGATGCCGTTCGGCGCCCCGGCGTACGGCGGTGAAGACGCGGCGTTCGGGGCCGGGCACCGGGCGGATCACCACGCCGGACGGGTCGGTGCCGCGCAGGGC
Organism: Streptosporangium sp. OZ121; assembly: GCF_051918885.1. Lineage (NCBI taxonomy): Bacteria > Bacillati > Actinomycetota > Actinomycetes > Streptosporangiales > Streptosporangiaceae > Streptosporangium > Streptosporangium sp. OZ121. The sequence continues at coordinate 225,925 of NZ_JBPXMC010000009.1, read as the reverse complement.
CAGGCGGGGCACCATCGCCACCCCCGCTCCGGCGGCGGCCAGCGCGACCACCGCGCTGAAGTCGTCGGAGGAGTGGGCGAACTCGGGGGTGAAGCCCGCGTGCTCGCAGGCCAGCGCGATCACGTCGTGGCAGGGGTTGCCCGGGTAGGGGCCGATCCAGGTCTCGCCCGACAGGTCCGCGACCGTCACCTCGCTCCCGGAGAGGCGATGGCCCCGGGGGAGCACCAGGTCGAACGGCTCGGAGTAGAGCGGGATGCGCGACAACCGCCGGTCGTCCTCGGCCGGGGCCCCGCGATACTCCACGGCCACGGCCGCGTCCACCGCGCCGTCCAGGACCATGGTGAGGCTCTGGTCGCCCTCGGCGTCCAGGACGCGCACCCGGATGCCGGGCTCCTTGTCCCGCAGGGTGCCGACCGCGGGAGCCACGACCAGCCCGATCGCGGTGGCGAAGGAGGCCACCTTCACCTCGCCCGCCGTACCGGCCGTGTAGGCGGCGATGTCGGCTCCGGCGCGCTCCAGCTGGGCGAAGATCTCGTTGGCGTGGTCGAGGAGGATACGCCCGACGGCGGTGAGCCGCACGCCCCGGCCGTCGCGGTCGAGCAGCCGGTGGCCCACCTCGTGTTCCAGGGCGACGAGCTGCTGGGAGACCGCCGAGGGGGTCAGGTGCAGGGCGGCGGCGGCCGCGGTGACCGTGCGGTGGTCGGCCACCGCACGCAGGGTTCTGAGCCGCCGCGTGTCCATCACCTTCGTATTCTCGCCGAGGTCACCCGCGACCTGCGACAAAAGCCCTTTTGCCGGTCGTCGCGGACGCCCGGCGACGGCCCCGGGGGGCCGATGTTCGGCTCCCCGGGCACCCGTTCACGAACTGAGCCGGTGTCCGGCCGCGAAGGTTCGTTCGCGGGCCGAGGCGGGGCCGGGGACGAGGTCGGTGTCCGGCCGCCGGTGTTCAGCCGCGGGCGGCGACGAAGGCCTCCAGCGCGCGGTCGACGTCCTCGGCCGAGTGGGCCGCGGACAGCTGGACCCGGATGCGGGCCTGGCCGTGCGGGACCACGGGGTAGGAGAAGCCGATCACGTAGACGCCCAGCTCCAGCAGGCGTTCGGCCATCGCGGCGGCCTCGGCGGCGTCGCCGATCATCACAGGGACGATGGGGTGGTCGCCGGGCAGGATGTCGAACCCGGCCTCGGTCATGCCGGTGCGGAACCGCTCGGTGTTGGCGCGCAGCCTCGTCCGGGCCTCGTCCGAGCCGCTGATCAGGTCGAGGACGCGCAGCGACGCGGCGGCGATCACCGGGGCGAGGGAGTTGGAGAACAGGTAGGGGCGCGAGCGCTGGCGGAGCAGCTCGCAGATCTCCTTGCGCGCCGCCACGTAGCCGCCGCTGGCCCCGCCGAGCGCCTTGCCGAGCGTGCCGGTGAGGATGTCGACCCGGTCCCGCACGCCGTGCAGCTCGGGGGTGCCCCCGCCGTGCTCGCCGACGAAGCCGACGGCGTGCGAGTCGTCGACCATCACCATGGCCCCGTACCGCTCCGCCAGGTCGCAGATCTCCTCCAGCGGCGCGACGTAGCCGTCCATGGAGAAGACGCCGTCGGTGACGATCAGCCTGCGCCGGGCGTCGGCGGACTCCTTGAGCCGCGCCTCCAGCTCGGCCAGGTCGCGGTTGGCGTAGCGCAGGCGCCGCGCCTTGGACAGGCGGATGCCGTCGATGACGCTCGCGTGGTTGAGGGCGTCGGAGATCACCGCGTCGCGCTCGTCGAGCAGCGTCTCGAACACGCCGCCGTTGGCGTCGAAGCACGAGCTGTACAGGACGGTGTCCTCCTGGCCGAGGAAGTCCGACAGCCGCGCCTCCAGCTCCTTGTGCACCTCCTGGGTGCCGCAGATGAAGCGGACCGACGCCATGCCGAAGCCCCAGCGGTCGAGGGCCTCCTTGGCGGCGGCGACCACCTCGGGGTGGTCGGCCAGGCCGAGGTAGTTGTTGGCGCAGAAGTTGAGCACCTCGCCACCGCCCGCGACCGCGATCCCGGCGCGCTGCGGGGTGGTGATGACCCGCTCGGGCTTGAGCAGCCCGGCCTCGGCGATCTCGTTCAGGGTCGTACGGAAGTCGTCGCGGAGATTGTCGAACATCAGGCGGTCCAATCCGAGGTGATCTTGTCGGTTCCTTCGCGGGAGCCGGACATCAGGCCGTCCAGTCCAGGATGACCTTGCCGGTCCTGCCTCCGGCGGCGGTGTCGAAGGCCGCGTCGAAGTCGCGGTAGGAGAAGCGGTCGGTGATCACGGGGGAGAGGTCGAGGCCCTTCTCCAGGAGCACGGACATGGCGTACCAGGTCTCGTACATCTCCCGGCCGTAGATCCCCTTGAGCGTGATCATCGAGGTCACGATCGTCGCGAAGTCGACGGCGAACTCCTCGGCGGGCAGGCCGAGCATGGCGATCTTCCCGCCGTGCGACATGGAGGCGATCATGTCGCGGAGCGCCTTCGGGTTCCCGGACATCTCCAGGCCCACGTCGAAGCCCTCGCGCATGCCCAGCCCGTCCATGCCCTCCTGGACGGAGGTCTCGGCGACGTTCAGCGCCAGGGTGACCCCGAGCTTGCGGGCCAGCTCCAGCCGCTCCGGGCTGACGTCGGTGACGACCACGTTGCGGGCGCCCACGTGGGTGGCCACCGCGGCGGCCATCAGCCCGATCGGGCCGGCGCCGGAGATCAGCACGTCCTCGCCGACCATCGGGAACGTCAGGGCGGTGTGCACCGCGTTGCCGAACGGGTCGAAGATCGCGGCCACGTCGAGATCGACCGGGACCCGGTGCACCCAGACGTTGGAGGCCGGGAGCGTCACGTACTCGGCGAAGGCGCCGTCGCGGTTCACGCCCAGCCCGATCGTGGCGCGGCACAGGTGCCGCCGTCCGGCCATGCAGTTGCGGCACTTGCCGCAGACCAGGTGCCCCTCACCGCTGACCAGGTCGCCGGGGGCGATGTCCTCCACGCCCGGCGCCACCTCGACGACCTCGCCGCAGAACTCGTGGCCGATGACGAGCGGCGTCCGCAGCGTCTGCCGGGCCCACGCGTCGAAACTCCGGATGTGCAGGTCCGTGCCGCAGATCCCGGTGCGCAGCACCTTGATCAGCACCTCGCCGGGGCCGACGGACGGTTCAGGCACGTCGGCCAGCCACAGGCCGGGTTCGGCCCTCTCCTTGACCAGCGCTTTCATAGCGGATTCCCCCTCAGCTCCGACCCTACGCACTGTGCCCGGTCGCCTTCGGGGATGTCCATCGCGGTTTTCTTAACCCCACCCACAGCGTTGCTTCACGCCCGGTCCCCGAGACCTAGAGGGTTACCCAGACATTTGACCGCAAACCGACCAGGCGAGCGGTCCTCGCCGTCGGTTCCCACCACGACATCGGTCCTCCCGCCCGGACACGCCGGGCGGGAGGACCGAGGGAGAGGCGAGGGGATCGAGGTCGGGAGAGCCGGGAGGGCCGGGAGGGTCAGGAGCCGTTCCCGCGGTGCTCCTCCCGCGCTCCCACCGCCGTTCCCGCCCCTGTCCCCGTTCCCAGGAGGTCGTCGCCGGGCAGGTGCGCGGGGGGCGCGTTGAGCTGGCGGGGGCCCAGATCGGCCTCGGCCGCCTCGGCGACCGCGTCGGCGGCGGCCTGCTCGGCCTGCTTCCTCTCCTCGGCCGCGGCCTCGTTGACCCTGGGGGCCTCGCGGACGGCCGACGACTGCGGCAGCGCCTCGGTGAACGCCTTGGAGACGCCCTGGATCGCGGAGGTGACCTCGCTGGGGATCACCCAGAACGTGTTGTTCGGGCCCTTGGCCAGCTCGGGCAGCACCTGCAGGTACTGGTACGCCAGCAGCTTGGGGTCGGGGTCGTTGCGGTGCACGGCCTGGAAGACCTCGTCGATGGCCTGGGACTGGCCCTCGGCCTTGAGGATCGCGGCGCTCCGGTCACCCTCGGCCCGCAGGATCGCGCTCTGCTTGTCGCCCTCGGCGGTGAGGATCTGCGACTGCCGCTGGCCCTCGGCGTTGAGGATCGCGGCGCGCTTGTCCCGCTCGGCGCGCATCTGCTTCTCCATCGCCTCCTTGATGCTCTTGGGCGGGTCGATGGCCTTGATCTCCACCCGGTTGACCCGGATGCCCCACTTGCCGGTCGCCTCGTCCAGCACCCCGCGCAGCTGGCTGTTGATCGTGTCGCGCGAGGTCAGCGTCATCTCCAGGTCGAGCGAGCCGACGACGTTGCGCAGCGTGGTGACCGTGAGCTGCTCCACGGCCTGGATGTAGTTGGCGATCTCGTACGCCGCGGCCCGGGGGTCGGTGACCTGGAAGTACAGGACCGTGTCGATCTCGACGACCAGGTTGTCCTCGGTGATCACCGGCTGGGGCTTGAAGGAGACGACCTGCTCGCGCAGGTCGATCATCGGATAGACGCGGTCGATGTACGGGATCACGAAGTTCAGGCCGGGCTTCAGCGTGCTGTGGTAGCGACCCAGCCGTTCCACGTTGCGGGCCCGGGCCTGGGGGACGATGCGCACCGAACGGATCACGGTGAACACCGCCAGCAGGGCGATGAGCAGTCCGGCTATGAGCAGAGCGTCCATGGTGTCACTCCCGTGGATACACGAGCGCGGTCGCGCCCTCGATCTCGATGACGTCGACGGTCGCCCCGGCGGGTATCACCAGGGTCTCGTCGTAGGCCCTGGCGGACCACTCCTCGCCGCCGATCCGCACCAGGCCGCCCCTGCCGGTCACCTCGCGCAGGACGTAGGCGGACTTGCCGACGATCGCCTGGATCCCGAAGCGCTGGCTGCGGGGTTGCAGGCTGGTGAGATGGCGTCTGGCGATGGGCCGGACCACGGTCACTCCGGCGGCCAGGGAGGCGATGAACACCACGAGCTGGAGCGGGACCGGCAGCCCCAGCACGGCGGCGACGGAGGTGATGAGGGCGGCGCCCCCGAGCAGGCCGAGAGCGGTGGTCAGGGTGAATATCTCGGCGACTCCCAGCGCCACCGCCAAGATCAACCAGATGACCCAGTACTCCATGCTCCGGCCCTCCTGCCTGTACAACGCGCCGGACGTCTGGGAGGTTCCTTTCCCACCGTATGTCCTTCACCGCATCGCCGACAGGCCCGGCTCTGCCGTCCGGCGCCGGGGCTACCGCGCGGGCTCGATCGTTCCCGACACCTCCCCCAGGGTGATCACGGTTCCACCGGGTCCGGGGGCGGTCGCGGTGATCGTGACGGTGTCCCCGTCCTCCAGGAAGGTCCTGGCCGAGCCGTCGGGCAGCTTCAGCGGCTCGGTCCCGTTCCAGGTCAGTTCGATCAGCGAGCCGCGCTCGCCCGGTTCGGAGCCGGAGACCGTGCCGCTGGCGTAGAGGTCGCCGGTGCGCAGGGCGGCGCCGTTGACGGTCATGTGGGCGAGCATCTGGTCGGGCGTCCAGTACATGTCCCGGTACGGGGGACGGGAGACGATCTCCCCGTTCACCGAGACCTCCAGCCGCAGGTCGAGCCCCCACGGCTCCTCGCGGCGCAGGTAGCCGAGCGGCTCCGGGTCCTGCGGCCTGCCCTCGATCCGCGCCTCCGACAGGGCCGCGAGCGGGGTGATCCACGGCGACACCGAGGTGGCGAAGGACTTGCCGAGGAACGGGCCCAGCGGGACGTACTCCCACGCCTGGATGTCGCGGGCGCTCCAGTCGTTGACCAGGGTCACGCCGAACACGTGGTCCTCGAACCGCCCGGCCCGGTCGCCGAGGGCCGTGGGCGCGCCGACGACGAATCCCAGCTCCGCCTCGATGTCCAGCTTGGCGGACGGGCCGAAGACCCCCGCGCCGCGCTGCCCGCACGGCCGGGTGACCGGGGTGCCGGACGCGACGACCGTCCCCGCCCTGCCGTGGTAGCCGACCGGCAGGTGCCGCCAGTTCGGCTTGAGCGGCTCCTCGTCGGGGCGGAACATCCGGCCCAGGTTGGAGGCGTGCTCCAGCGAGCAGTAGAAGTCGACGTAGTCGGCCACCTCGACCGGCAGGTGCAGCGTGACCTGGTCGAGCGGGACGAGGTGCGGCCCCATCACCGCCCGGTCGGTGCTCAGCTTGTTCTGGATCAGGGCCCGGGTGGCGCGCCACGCGGCCGGGCCCCTGGACATGAAGGCGTTGAGCGAGCCGGTGGCGAACACCTCGTCGTGCAGGGCCCCGGCCAGGTCGACCACGTGGTCGCCGTATCGGACGCCGACGCGAGGGGTCTCCCCCTCGTGGCGGGAGAAGACTCCGTAGGGCAGGTTCTCCAGGCCCCAAGACATCACACGCTCTCCTCTTCTGTGCCTTCTGTACCGGGGGTCGCGGGGGCTGGCGGGCGCCGGTCGATCAGGCACAGGGCCGCCAGGTCCTCGATCGGGGTGTGCGTGTCGCACGACCCGTACGACACCAGCAGCTCCCTGGCCCGCGCCGCGGTGTCGTCGGGCACGGCCTGCGCCAGCCGTACCAGCTCGCCGACGTCGGTCAGCTTCAGCACCGGCACCGGATCGCGGTCCTCCACGGCCGCGCAGACCGCGAGGACCAGGTTGAGGAAGCCGTGCCGGTCCACGCCCAGTTCGGGATCGAAGTGACGGACCGCGTTGTGCAGCCCCGCGGTCGCCTTGAACGGCACGCCGTGCCTCGCGCAGTGCGCGATGAGGGCGCCCAGGTCCGCGGCGCGGGGAAAGGCCCCGGCGGTCAGCCCGCCGCAGCGGAACTTCAGGCCGGGGCCCGTGGCGTCGCGCGGCAGGGAGGCGAGGTCGCCCGGGGACACCTCCACGAACAGCCGGGCGCCGCCGGGCAGCCGTCCGGCCAGCCGCTCCGCCACTGCCCCCGGGGTCTCGCCCGGCGCCTGACGCACCTCGACGAGCTCGACGGCGATGGACTCAAGGGACTCAAGGGGCTCAAGGGGCGGGACGCCGGGGGTGTCCAGGATCAGGCCGAGCCGGATCGGGAAGGTCAGGTGGTCGCGAAGCTCCGCCAGGCGCCCGGCAGGGCAGAGGAACCGGTGGGTGAGCACCGGGTCGTCGCCCGCCAGGTCGCTCCTGTGCCGCTCCAGGGCCTCGGCCATCGGCAGCCCGGTCGGCGGGAACAGCCCGGCGTCGTCGACGAGCCCCCGGAAGAGCACCGCCGTTCCCGTCGCCACGTCGTTCACCTTCGCGCCCGTCCCCGTGCTCGCGTGTGCGCTCATGGCCCTGTCCCTACCCCGTGGCGGGCCCGCGTTCGCAGCGGGCCCGTGACCCGTCAACGGGCCCATGTCCACGCGTACGCGGGGTCCTCCACGGACAACCCCGCCGGGCCCAGGTCGAGGGGGCGGAAGGTGTCGACCATCACGGCCAGCTCGCTCGTCCGCGTGTGGCCCTGCCGCACCGCCTCGATGACGGCCTCGACGGCGCCCGGCTGCGGGCCGTGGGTGAACCCCGCCGGGTGCAGCGAGACCGAGCCGACGTCGATGCCCGAGCCCCTGCGCGCGGTGTAGTCGCCCCCCGCGTAGAACATCAGCTCGTCGGAGTCGACGTTGTGGTGGTTGTACGGGATCGGGATCGCGTCCGGGTGGAAGTCGAGCGGCCGGGGGCAGAACGAGCAGATCACGAAGTTGGGACCCTCGAAGGTCTGGTGCACCGGCGGCGGGGCGTGGGTGCGCTTCACGATCGGCTCGAAGTCGTTGATGTTGAACGCGTACGGGTAGAGGCAGCCGTCCCAGCCGACCACGTCGAACGGGTGGTCGCGGTAGACCAGCCGGGTGAGCCCGCCGCGCGTGCGGACCAGGACCGGCACCTCCTCGCCCTCGGCGATCAGGGGCTCCTGCGGGGTGCGCAGGTCGCGCTCGGAGTAGGGGGCGTGCTCCAGGAACTGGCCGTACGTGGACAGGTAGCGCTTGGGCGGCCGGATGTGGCCCGCCGCCTCGATGGTGAAGGCCGTGACGCGGCCCCGCGGCACCCACCGGTGGATCGTCCCCGTCGGGACGACCACGTAGTCGCCCTCCCCGGCCTCGATCACCCCGTACGTCGACTCGAACCTGACCTGTCCGCTCGCGATGTAGACGCACTCGTCGCCCATGGAGTTGCGGTAGAGGCCGCTGGGGGCCTCGCCCGCGGCGTACGACATGCGGACGTCGGCGTTTCCGGCGAGCAGCCCGCGCCCGGTGACCAGGTCGCCTCCGTCCGGCAGGTCCTGGGTGCGCAGGTGGCGGGGGGAGAGGGGCACGTTGGGGGTGAGAAGCCCTCTCGACGCGTCGGGCTCGACGGCCTCGGCCTTGAGGATCGCCGTGGGGAGGTGACGGTGGTAGAGCAGCGACGAGTCGCTGGAGAACCCCTCCTCGCCCATCAGCTCCTCGGCGTACAGCCCGCCGTCGGGCCGCCGGAACTGCACGTGCCGCTTGCGGGGGATCTCCCCCACGACCCGGTAGTACGGCATCCGCTTCTCCCAGCTCTGTCCGTTTATCGGACGCATACGTCCTTTATACGAACAACCATCTGTCAGGGGCGGGGAGATGTCAAACGTCGTCCGGTGGCCGCCGGTTCTCGGCGCGCCTGACCCGGTCGTACGAAAACGGACGGCGCGGCGCCGCCGGACGTGCCGCTGCCCGGGTACCGGGTTCTCCGCCCGGTTCGGGGAACGGACGGAGCGCGCCTACCCGGCGCCGTGGCCGGTGCCGTCCCCGTCCGGACCGGGGGTGTCCTGTCCCAGGCCCCGACGGATCGCGATCTCCACGGGTGAGTACGCGCCGTCGGCCCGCTCCAGCTCGTACGGCGCGGCCGGCATCAGCGGCGGCTGGGCCATGAAGCGCGGCCGCACCCCATGGTGCGGTTGCGCCGCGTGCACCAGGAACGGATGGCACAGGAAGACGTCGCCCGGGGAGCCGGTGGCGAGGGCGAGTGGCCGGTGGTCGGAGGCCGCCACCAGATCGGGCGCGAGGACCAGCCCGCTCGCCCCGTCCTCCCCGTACTTCTCCAGGACCTTCGGCACGTCGAGGTGTGAGCCGACCCGGATCCGGGTCGGGGCGTCCTCCTCACCGACCTCGCTGAACAGGAAGAGCATCAGCAGCGCCCGGCCCCGGGAGCGCAGATTCGTGAAGTACCAGCTCTCGCCCTCCGGCAGATAGCTCCCCTCGATGTGCCAGCCCGCGTCGTCCGGCTCCTCCTCGTGCGGGAAACGCAGCGGGAACGAGCCCAGCGAGTAGCGCGGCTCCCAGCGTCCCGCGCCGACGAGCAGGTCGTACGCGTGCTGCAGGAACGGGGAGTTGGGGGCGGCGGCGAACGGCCCCTGCGCCATGCCGGCCACCCAGTGCACGGGCCGCGTCCACGTCGCCGGATCGTCCGGGTCGCAGCCCGTCTCCCGCCACAGCAGCCGCGCGCAGTCCGCGGCCACGCGCGGCGCGACGGCGCCCTCCAGCTTCACGAAGCCGTCGCGGAGGAAGCGGGATACCAAGGTCGTGTCGTCCATGCCCCCATCGTGCGGCGGCACCGGTCCCGGCCGCCCGACATTTTCCGCGCCGCTTTTGTCGGGTGTTCACCGAACCCCTTCCCGCCCCCTGAGACCGGAGGCGACCACTCCCACGGCAACCGTCCGGAGCTCCTGGAACCGCGCTCCGCCGAGTGCGCTCAGGGACGTGCCTGGTAGACGTCGGGGATGCCGTCGCTGTCGTGGTCGGCGGTCTCGGCCTCGTGGATGCGCCGGTAGACGCGATTGCGCAGCCGGAGGACGAGCGCCGCGGCCAGGGCCGCGATCAGGGAACCCGCCAGGACCGCCACCTTGACGTGGGCGTCGCTCTCGCTGCCGGCCCCGAAGGCCAGTTCCCCGATGAGCAGGGAGACGGTGAACCCGATACCGGCCAGCACCGACAGCCCGCCCACATCCACCCAGCTCAGGTTCTCGTCCAGGTCGGCGCGGGTGAAGCGGGCCACCAGCCAGGTCGCGACCATGATCCCGACAGGCTTGCCGACCACGAGCCCGATGACGATGCCCACCGCGATCGGGTCGGCCAGGGCGGTGGCCAGGCCGCTCACCCCGCCGAGGGCCACTCCGGCCGACAGGAACGCGAACACCGGCACGGCCACCCCGGCCGAGATCGGCCGCAGGCGGTGCTCGAAGTGCTCGGCCAGGCCGGGCCCGGCGTCGGGGCCGCCGGCCCGCTCGCTGCGGACGACCGGCACCGTGAAGGCCAGCAGCACCCCGGCGACGGTGGCGTGCACGCCCGAGGCGTGCATCAGCGCCCAGGTCGCGGCGGCCAGCGGCAGCAGCAGCCACCAGGCGCGCACCCGGCGCTGCACCAGCAGGGCGAAGATCGCCAGTGGCACCAGCGTGCCCAGCAGTGGCAGCCACGACAGGTGCTCGGTGTAGAAGACCGCGATGATGACGATGGCCAGCAGGTCGTCGACCACGGCCAGGGTGAGCAGGAAGGTGCGCAGCGCCGCGGGCAGGTACCGGCCGATGACCGCGAGCACGGCCAGCGCGAACGCGATGTCGGTGGCCGTCGGGATCGCCCAGCCCCGCGCCGCGCCGGCGGCGCCGCTGGAGAGGGTGAAGAGCAGGTACAGCGCGGCCGGGATGATCACGCCGCCGAACGCGGCCGCGATCGGCACCGCGGCCCGCCGCGCCTGGCGCAGGTCACCGGCGACGAACTCGCGTTTGAGCTCCAGCCCGGCCACGAAGAAGAAGATCGCCAGCAGCCCGTCGGCGGCCCAGGCCGCGAGGGTCAGGTCCAGGTGCAGGGCCGCGGGCCCGATCTTGACTGCGCGCAACCCCTCGTAGGCGTCCGACCACGGGGAGTTCGCCCAGATCATCGCCGCCACCGCGCCGACCAGCAGCAGCGCTCCGCCGACGGTCTCCCCGCGCAGTATGTCCGCGATGCGGCGGGTCTCGGCCCACGACCCCCGGCTGAACAGGCGAGGCGTGCTGGTTGAGGTATCGCTCATGGGCGCTCCACTTCCGGGATCGAGTCGGACATTGCCGACCAGACTTCCCGGCGCACCAGCGTTCACCCTACCGGCGGGTCCATCGGAGCCCGGCGCGGGGGTGCCGCGCCGGCGCCCACGGTCAGGGCTTGCGGCCCACGGCGCAGAACTCGTCCACCTCGCGGTTGCCGCCGACGATCGACGGCCCGGGACGCCAGAGCGGGCACGAGACCACGCCGGGTTCCACCAGCTCCAGGCCCTCGAAGTAGCTCGCGATCTGTTCCGGGCTGCGGAGGGTGTACGGGACCGAGCCGGCCTCGTTCCAGATGGCGATGGCCTTCTCGAACTCCGCGCCGCGGATCACGTTGGTGCCGTCGGCGACCGCCAGGTAGCTGCCGGAGGGCAGGGCGGCCAGCAGCCGGCGCGTGATCGTCCGTCCCTCGTCGATGTCGGTGAGGTGACCCAGGATGTTCATCAGCATGAGCCCGACGGGCTTGTCGAAGTCCAGGGTGGCCCTGGCGGCCTCCAGGATCGCGTCGGGGTCGCGCACGTCGGAGTCGATGTACTCGGTCGCGCCCTCGGGGGTACCGGTCAGCAGGGCGCGGGCGTGCGTCAGCACCATGGGGTCGTTGTCGACGTAGACGACGCGCGCGTCCGGTGCCACCTGCTGGGCGACCTGGTGGGTGTTGTCGACGGTGGGCAGCCCGGTGCCGACGTCGAGGAACTGGCGGATCCCGCCCTCGCCGGCCATGTACCGGACAGCGCGGGAGAGGAACGCCCTGGACGAGCGGGCAATATCCACGATGTCCGGAAAAATCCCGACGAACTGGTCGCCGATTTCACGGTCGACGGCGTAGTTGTCCTTGCCGCCGAGCCAGTAGTTCCAGATCCGGGCGGAGTGGGCCACGCTGGAGTCGATCGGAGTGGGAGCGTGCGGGGAAGGCTCGTCGGGCACGGGGTGCTCTTTCTCTGGCGCCGGAGAGTGAAGATCTTCAGATTGCCATCTTGCCGGTTCTACGCCGCCCTTGGGCGGATTTGTCTGGTTATTTAGTGGTTAACGATGAAGGAGTCGTCAGGCCAGCGAGCCGGACAGCTCCGCCGCGGCCGCGGCGACCCGGGGGCCCACGGCGTCCGGGTCGAGCGCGGTGAAGGTGACCACGCCCACCGAAGCCTCCAGCCAGGGAAGGCCGGGCACGGGGGCGGCGACGCCTCTGGCCCCCTCCTGGAGCTGGCCCTCGGAGACCAGATAGCCGGTACGGCCCGCGCGAAGGGCGAGGATGGCCAGCCCGGCGGCGCCCCGTTCCAGCGGGTGGCGGGAGCCCTCGCGGTAGGCGACGTGCATGTTCGTCCAGGAGGGTTCGACCACCGCCACGGCCAGGCCGTCGTCGCCCTCGGCCACCGTCAGGTGCGCGGTCGCCCCGACCTCCTCCGCCAGCCTGCGCAGGGTGGGCAGGGCGCCCTCCCGCAGCAGCGGCTGCACGGCTCGGGCCAGGACGAGGACCCCGAAGCCCAGGTGGACCCGCCCGTCGCCGTCCCGGCGGACGAAGCCCTCGCTCTGGAGGGTGGTGAGCAGCCGGTACACCGCGGGGCGGCTCAGCTCCAGCTCCGCCGCCAGCTCCGTGGGGGTGCGGCCCCGCCGCCCGTCGGCGAGCAGGCGCAGCAGTCGCAGGCCGCGCTGCAGGGTCTGCGAGGATTCGGCCGGCATCTAGGACGCCCGCTGGGCTGGAAGCATGTCCCGATTATCGCGCGCCGCCCCGGAACGCCCGCCGGGCCGGAGACGTGTCCCGGCCATCGTCACCGTCCTCGCGCCACCCCCGGCAGGCCCGGCGGGTCTCTCAGCGGGCGTCGAGGAAGGTCAGCACGGCGAGGACGCGGCGATGGTCGTCCTCCGTCCCCGGTATCCGCATCCTGGACAGGATGCTGTGCACGTGCTTCTCGACCGTGCCCTCGGTGATCCAGAGTTTGTGCGCTATGCCGGAGTTGGAGCGTCCCTCGGCCATCAGGGCCAGGACCTCCTGCTCGCGCGCGGTGAGGAGTCCCAGCGGGTCGCCCCTGCGGTGGGTCCTGATGAGCTCCCGTACGAGACTCGGGTCGACGACCGAGCCGCCCTGGACGATGCGCTCAAGCGTCTCCATGAAGTCGTCCACCCCGGTCACCCGGCTCTTGAGCAGGTAGCCGACCCGGTCCCCGGTGGCGAGCAGTTCCATCGCCTCCTCCACCTCGATGTGCGCCGACAGCAGCAGGATCCCCGTCTCCGGGAACTCCTCGCGGATCACCCGCGCCGCCTCGATGCCCTCGTTGGAGTGGGACGGGGGCATCCGGATGTCGAGAATGACGAGATGGGGCCGGTGCAGCCGGACGAGGGCGAGGATCTCCGCCGCGTCCCCGGCCTGGCCGACGACCTCGAAGCCCGACCGCGACATGAGGCTCGCGACTCCCTCGCGAAAAAGCACGTCGTCGTCCGCCAGCGCTATTCGTATCCGGTGCGCACCCACAGCTCCAGCCCTTTCGTCACGCACTTCTCTCCGAATTTCGGTTAAACAAATGGTCACGCGGAGTTAAAAGAATTACATCTCGGAGGTTCGGGCGGCCGTACGTGCGGAGAGCGGTCGGGAAACAGCCGTCAAACCCTTTCCTGACATGCGAGTATCTTAGTCTCCATGCGCGAACGGCTTTTGTCGTTATTGCTGCGCACAAAGCGGCCGCCCCTTTGGTTGGGGATCATCTGCGGCGCTCTGTGTATCGCGGCGGAAGCCGTGCTGTCCCTTTTCCTGGAGCGCGTGACGCCGGGCGACTTCCTCGGAGGGATCTATCTGCTCGGTGTTCTGCTGATCTCGATCCAGTGGGGGCTGGGCCTGGGACTGGCGACCCTGGCGGGCAGCGCCGTCGCCTTCAACTACTTCAACCTCCCGCCGGAGTGGAGCTTCTCGTACGGGACGCGCGGGCTGTGGACCCCGATCCCGATCTTCCTTATCGTGGGGTTCGCGATCAGCTCGATCGCGGCGCTGGTGCGCTCGCTGAACATCGAGGCGGAGAACCGCCGGCACGAGGTGGATCTCACCGCGCAACTGGCCCACGTCCTGTTGCGCACGAAGGACCTGAAAGCCGCGCTGCCACCGGCCTCGCGTCTGCTGGCACGGGCCATGGAGGCACCGAACCTGGAGATCCGGCTCGAGGAGCTCTCCGAGGAAGAGCACGGAGAGGCGCTGCCGCTCGTGGAGAACGGCGTCAGGGTCGGCACGCTGGTCCTGCCCGCCGGCGTGCCCGAACCCGTACGGAGGCGTCTGCGTGAGCGGATGGTGCCGTCCCTGGAGGCGCTGCTGAGGGCGGCCCGTGATCGCGAGAACACCGAGACGGTCCTGGCGTCGAGCCGTGACGAGATCCACCGGATCGCGCAGGAGCAGGCGGCGTTGCGGCGGGTCGCGACCCTCGTGGCGCGGGGTATCTCCTCGGCGGAGCTGTTCAACGCGGTCGCCTTCGAGATGGGCTCCCTCATGAAGGCGGATCACGTGGCGATCAACCGCTACGACCCCGGCCACGTGACGGTGCTGGGCTCGTGGAGCTGGCAGGACGGCACGGAGAAGGTGCTGCCCCTCGGCTCACGGTGGCCGCTCAACGAGGTGAGCGTCTCGGCCACCGTGCTGAAGACCGGGCGCCTGACGCGAAGAGGGAGCTACGGACAGAGCGGCGGAAAGATCGCGACATGGGTCCGGAAGATGGGAGTCACCTCCACCGTCGGTTCTCCCATCATCGTCGACGGAAGCCTGTGGGGCGTGATGCTCGTCTTCTCCAGCGCCCGGAAGCCGAGGTTCGAGGGGGCGGAGGAACGCATCATGGACTTCACCGAGCTGGTCGCGACCGCCATCTCCAACGCCCAGGCCCGTGCCGATCTCGCCTCCTCCCGCGCCCGCGTCGTCGCCGCGGCCGACGAGACCCGCCGGCGCATCGAGCGCGACCTGCACGACGGAGCCCAGCAGCGCCTGGTCTCGCTCGGGCTGGAGCTACGCGCGGTGGAAGACGGCCTGCCGCCGCCGATGACCGAACTCAGGGAACAGCTGTCCCGGGCGGTCCAGGGACTGAACGGGGTCGTGAACGATCTGCAGGAGCTCTCACGGGGCATCCACCCGGCGATCCTCTCGAAGGGCGGGCTCGTGCCCGCGCTGAAGGCGCTCGCACGCCGCTCCGCCCTTCCCATCGAACTCGAACTGGAGTCCGTCCCGCCTCTGCCGGAGCACGTCGAGGTGGCCCTCTACTACACGGCCGCGGAAGCGCTGACCAACGTGGCGAAGCACGCGAACGCCTCCGTGGTGCACGTCACCCTGGGCATGGCCGGAGCGGCCGTCCGGCTCTCGATCCGCGACGACGGGTGCGGAGGAGCCGACTACGGCAAGGGGTCGGGGCTCATCGGGCTCAGGGACCGCGTCGAGACGCTCGGCGGCAGGCTGCGGGTCGCGAGCTCCGCGGAGGAGGGGACGTCGCTCTCCGTGGTGATACCGATAGTGATGACACCGATCGAGACGGTTTCGGCTGATCACCCCTGATATCGGCGATATCAGGAATGTTCTGGCAGCTCATGGACGGCGAGGGGGAGGCGGAGGACGAACCGCGCGCCACCGGTGCTGGAGTCCTCCACGTCGATGGTCCCTCGGTGGGACTCGGCGATGTCACGGGCGATCGTGAGGCCGAGCCCGGTGCCCCCTCGGTTCCGGCAGCGGGCGGTGTCCAGCCGGGTGAACCGCTCGAAGACCCTCTCCCGGTCGGCGGCGGCGATGCCGTCACCGTCGTCGGTGACGGACAGCTCGCCGTACCGGCCGTTCCGGCACACCTCGACCAGCACCGCGTGCCTGGCGTGGCGCTGGGCGTTGTCCAGCAGATTGGCGAGGAGGCGGGTGATCTCGGCGTCGATGACGTTCGCCCGCACCCCGGGGGCGAGGCGAAGCCGTACGGGGACACCGTTCTCGCGCCGCGAGATCGCGGCGCGGACCATCTCTCCCAGATCCACGTTGACGAACGCGTCAGGCGTGTGCGCCCCCACCTTCGCCAGCACCAGCAGGTCGGCGACGATCTTCTGGAGCCGGTCGACGCCCTCCAGCGCGTCTGCCAGGAGCTCGTCCAGATCCGTCTCGTCGGGGTGCAGCCGTGCCTCTTCCAGGAGCGTTCTGAGCCCGGCGATCGGGGTGAACAGCTCGTGGGAGGCGTCGGACACGAATCGCCGCTGCTGGATCAGCGACTGGTCGACCCGGCTTCTGGCGCTCTCCAGCCGTTTCAGCAGGTTGCCGGTGGCCAGGGCGAGATGCATGATCTCGTCCGCCCTGGGAAGGCCGTGGAACCCGTTGCTCAGATCCTTGGTGTGCGGTGACATGAGGATCCGTTTCGAGATGTGTTGATCGGTGCGCTCCCGTCGACGGCGATGGGGTTTCTCGTCGGCGGTTCGACGGCCGGGGGGAGCCCTCCCGCCTCTGGACAGTTGTTCACCACATCATGATGTCGTTTTTGCCGCCCGTCGTCTGCGCTGGCAGCCTCCGTTTGGTCCTTCATGCCAGCGGGGCCTCCGGTATTACCGCTAGCCGCAATGCCCCGGCGTCCTCACCCGAGTAGGATCCGCCGCCCGAGCCGGGCGGGTTCACCGCGGCACGGCGGCGGTGTGAAGGGCGATGGCCGGTACGGATCCGGCGGGAGACGGCGGAGATAGCGGAGATAGCGGAGATATCGGAATGCTGATGATTCCTTGACCGGGGCTGTCGAGCCCCTCGTGATCTGGGTAAAGTGCGGATCGATCGTTTTGACCAGCTTTCGGGGAGTTCAGGACATGCGACTTACTCTGCGCCGGGCTCTCGCCATGGGCGCCACGCTCGCGCTCGTCGGTGTCATGACGCCCGGGGCCGCATACTCGCAGGACGATCCCCGCAGCTGTAACGACCTGCTGGGAGCCGACACCCCGGCCTACGTCGTGTGCCACTGGCTGGCCAAGCCGGAGGAGGCCCTCGGCGTCGCGCTGTTCTGGGGTGCCGACGACGGGGCCCACCTCAAGGAGGCCACCCCGAGCGACGGCAAGTTCCTCGACTGCTCGGCCGCCGGATCGGTCTGCCCGGAGGCACCCGGCGGCGGCTCCGAGGGCGACGAGAACTCGCCCTTCCCCGAAGGGGCCGGAGACGGCGGCGCGCCCGACTGCGAGGCCGGCCAGCAGTGCGCGGTCGACGGGCACGGCGAGGGCGGCGACGGCACGGTCGCCGGGGACGAGCAGACCGGCACCTCCACCCCGGCGCCGACCCCCACCCCCACGGGCGCTCAGGACCCCGCGGCCGCCGCCGCGGCGCAGACTCCCGCCGGCCAGGCGATCACCGCGGCGAAGGCCGTACAGCTGAGGGTCTGGATCGACACCGAACTGGCCGACGACTGGAAGGCCGGCACCGAGACCTTCACCGCCGCCGTCAAGCGCATCGGCGCGCTGGCCGCGCGCCCGGAGGTGGCGGGCATCCGGTTCACCTCCCAGCTGGGCTACAACACCACGTTCAAGACCGACGCGGAGATCACCGCGTTCGTCACCGCGGCCTCCGACGCCCTCCGCCAGGCCGCGCCCGGCAAGCGGCTGGGCATCCACACGGTGGTGCCCGAGCTCGCCTGCGGCGCGAACGACACCTGCAAGGCCGAGATGCGCAAGCGGTACCCGCTGCTCGCTCCCGAGAAGATCGAATCTCCCCTGATCGCGGGCCGCGTCGACCAGCTCTCCCTGGACAGCGGCCTGCTGTACGGCGGCTACGACGCCTGGAAGATCAACGCAGAGCAGGCCCACCTCAACCAGTGGATCCAGGTCCGCGCCCGTTCGTGGGACGTCCTGGCCCAGATCGCCGCCGAGGAGACCGGGCTCGTCGGCCAGGTGACCGACGCCAAGATCGCCTCCCGGCTGTCGGCGCCCGTCAAGGACGGCGGCGCCCAGCAGGTGAACGTGTGGACCAGCGTCCAGAACGCCCAGGGCGCGGTGAACCGGCTGATCGCCTGGGACCAGCTGAAGAAGCTCCTCCCGATCCAGCGCCGCCTGGCCGGCGTCTACAACCCGGCCAGTCCCGAGACGGACATGACCACCGACCTCAAGAAGCTCTCCGAGGTCTTCGGCCAGATCTATCTCACGACCGTCTGACGCCCCCCGCCGGCGGGCCGCCTCGGGAGTCACCTGCTCCCGAGGTCGGTGAGGTGCTCCATCGCGGTGAGGTCGATCTCCATGGCGCTCGTCCTCGGGGGCAGGCCCAGCGCCTGAACCGTACCGGCGCGCAGCTCGCCCGCGTGGCCCAGCACGGCCCCTCCGACGAGCAGTTCCAGGCAGCGTCCAGGCAGCCAGGGTGCGTACTCGGTGGGCCGGGTGACCAGTCCGGCCCCCATGATGTGCGCCGCCGTACGCGCGGCGTCGACCGCGCGGGCCCATGACGACTCGCCGGTCAGGGCGGCTGCGAGGTGGCGGGGCTGGGCGGGGATGGCGGTGTTCAGCGCGTCGAGCTGGTCGTCGGTGGGGCGGCGGTCCGCCCGAGGGACGGGCGGGAGGCCGCCGCTCGCGGGCGGCACGAAGACCGTCCCCTGCTCGAAGAGCGCCGGGGCGGGGTTTCCCCGGGTGAGGTTGAGACCCAGCGCGGCCAGCAGCCCGGGGAGAAGCGTGGTGCGGAGTGACGGCTCGCGCGGGCTGATCGGGTTCGTGAGCGTCAGCGCGGCGCGGCGCGGGTCGTCGGGCGCCAGGCCGAAGGCGTCCCACGCGGCGTCGCAGACGAAGGGAAAACACGGCGTCTCGACGTATCCCGCTCCCGCCAGCGCGTGCCCGATCCGCCGCCGCAGGTTCTGTGACCGGGTGAGCCCTCCACCGGCCTCCCGTCTTCGCGCGGCCCTGGCACCGTGGCCGCGCGCCAGCGGGATGGTCTCCATGTCGGGCACGGCCCGCGCGGCCGGCACGGCTCGCGTCGGGGGCGTGGCCCGGGGAAGGGGCCTGGGCCGCGGTCTGCCGGGGGCGAACTCGTCCATCCCGAGGGGGAAGCGGACGTCGCCGTCGACGACGTCGCGCATGTCCTTCAGCCCGTGCCGCAGCATCAGCGTTCGCTCGACGCCCATGCCGAAGGCGAAGGCGCCGTACCTGTGCGGATCGACACCGCAGGCCGCCAGCACCCGGGGATGGACCATGCCGCACCCGCCCCACTCGATCCATCCCTCGCCGCCGCAGGTCCCGCACGGGTCCGCGGGAGCGTCTCCGGCGGCGCCTTCCCGAGGGACCGCGGCGCGGTCCTCCGCGCCGGTGCCACGGCAGACCGCGCACTCCACGTCCACCTCCGCCGACGGGTCGGTGTAGGCGGAGCGGTGGGTGCGAAGCCGGGTCGCCGTGCCGCTGCCGAACACGGAGGTGGCGAAGTGGTCGAGGGTCTTCTTCAGGTCGACCATGGTGAGGCCCAGGTCGACGGCGAGGCCCTCGACCTGGTGGAACACCGGGCTGTGGGTGGCGTCGGCCGGGTCGGGACGGTAGGCGCGGCCCGTGCAGACCACCCGCAGGGGAGGGGGCGTGCCGAGCATCGCCCTCACCTGCACCGGTGAGGTGTGCGTGCGCAGCACGAGACCCGACCTCCGGCCGGGGGCCGAGGGGTGCTCGACGTAGAAGGTGCGTTCGGGGGCGCGGGAGGGGTGGCGGTCGTCCATGTTGAGGGCGTCGAAGCTGAACCACTCGGCCTCGACCTCTGGCCCCTCGGCGACACGGTAACCGAGGTCGAGGAAGACGTCGGTCATCTGCTCGGCCATGACGGTCACCGGATGCCGGGCACCACGCGAGTCACGCGGCGCGCTCCCGGCGCGGCCGCTGGATGCGCTCCTCATTATCTGCCCTCTTCCTCTGTGAGGCCTCCCGAGCAGGTCGGCCCCCGAGGCGGTCAGGCGAAAGACGCCGGATCGCCTTCCGGCCGGGACGTGACGGGAAGCGAGCGGAAGCGCGGATCGTGGCGACCGGACGACCTCACGCGCGAGACGCGAGATCGCCTTCTGAAAGGGATCGGCGTGCGACGACCGTTCGGGAACATCGGTGTTCGCACGTCGATCCGAGCCTTCGCTACGCTGTGCGCTCATATGACTACCCAAAGTTATTGTGCGGTCAATGGCGCGTCAACATGCCACCAGGTCGGTGGCGAGGCCGGCCGGTCCGGGACCTGGTGTCCGGCTCGGGTCCGGCCGGCCCGGCCGGCCCGGTCTGGGGCGCCCGGCTCGAGGCCGGAGGGTCGGGCCGGCCCGGTCTGAGGTCCGGATCGGGGCCGGAGGGTCTGGCCGGTCCGGTCTGAGGTGTCCGGATCGGGGCCGGAGGGTCAGCCCGCCCGGGTCTGGGCGAGGTATCCGGCGAACTCCTCCAGGGAGATGAGGCCGTCGCCGTCCTGGTCGATCCTGGCGACGGCCGCCGCGGCCGCCTCCGGGGTGATCGGCTGGCCGAGCACCTCCATGAGCCTCGTCAGCTCGGGGATCGAGATGAGGCCGTCACCGTCAACATCAACGATCTTGAAAGTCGTCGCGTAGTCGTCCGCCACGATTGCATCCGCCTTCGGCAGCAGGGAAATCAGACGCCAAGCACACTAGCGGGATTCGAGGCGCGGTCTCCTGCTGAAAGCGGAGGATTCCTGTTGTTCCGGTCATGGCGGGGGTTGTTCCGGTCATGGCGGGGGCGCCGCCGATCCGATCGGCGGCGCCCCTTCCACCCTCTTTCACCTTCTGTTCCGCCATGTCGCCCCGCGTCCCGTCCACGTCATCCCTCTGCCGACGCGGACGGCCTTGCGAAGACCGGCCGGACGGTCGTTCAGGCTCGCGCGCCGACCATGGCCTGGCAGGCCTCGACGCACATCCGGCACGCGTTGGCGCACTCCTTCATCATGGAGTCGTCGCCCATGGACATGCACGCCTCGGCGCACTTGCTCGCCACCTTCGCGCACATCGCGGCCATCTCCATCGCCATCGGCGACTGGCGCATCATCATGTCCGCGCACATGCGGGTCATGTCGGCGCAGTCCATGAGCGGGCCCATCATCGCCATGTCGGCGTGCCGGCCCCCCTGCATGAGGCAGTAGGTCATGGTCTGCTCGCAACGGCTGTGGCTCTCCATGCACGCATCGATGCTCTTCTGCATCTGAGGGCTCATCTTGACCGCGTGGCTCATGCTTTCTCCCCGTTTTCGTGACCGTCCTGCTTCAACGGCCGAAGATCTCGCAACAGTGTTGTGCCCCTGTCGAGGACCCTTGCCAGCCGAGGAGTTCTGCCTTTAGTCCCAGATGGCAATAGTTTTGTGTATAAATTCACCCATCATTTGTAGGGTTAGTAGGAAAGGCGGAGGCGGTCAGATCACCGCGCCCGAGCCCTGGCGGGCCGGGGCCGGTCCCCTCCGCTTGGGCCGGGGCGGCGCGGTGGGCCTGCGCCGCTCCAGCTCGATCGCGAGCGGCGCCGCGACCAGCGCGGAGGAGAGCGTGCCGACGACGATCCCGATCAGCAGCGCCACCGCGAAGTCGGTCAGCGAGTCACCGCCGAGCACCGCCAGCGCGGCCAGGATGAACAGCGCGCCCAGGCCGGTGTTGACCGTACGGGGGACGGTCTGCAGGATCGCGGTGTTCGTCACCTCGGCGAACGGGGCCTTCGGCCGCGCACCCCACAGCTCGCGGACCCGGTCGAAGACCACGACCTTGTCGTTGACGGAGTAGCCGATCACGGTGAGCATCGCGGCCAGGAACACCCCGTCCACCGGCTTGCCCAGCCACGCGAACGCGCCGATCACGATCGCCGCGTCGGCCACCAGGGCCAGCACCGTCGCCAGCCCGAAGGTCCAGCGGAACCGGAAGGCGAGATAGGCGAGCTGCGCGGCGAGCGCGACCCCCAGCGCGATCAGCGCGTTGCGGCGCAGCTCGTCCCCGAGGCTCGGCCCGATGAGCTCGTCGCGCTGCTTGGTGACCGACGCGCCCCCGCTCTCCAGCGCGCTCTCGATCCGCACCACTTCGGCGGGACTGATCTGACCGGCCCGTACGGAGATGTCCTCGCCGGAGGACTGCACCACCGCGTTGGGGAACCCGGCGTCGCTGACGAGCTCGCGGGCGGCGTCGGCGGTCATCGGGGTGCTCGTGGAGTACTCCACGAGCCTGCCTCCGGTGAACTCCACGCCGAAGTCGAGTCCCCGCACCGCGACCCCTGCCACGGACGCGGCCACCAGCACGCAGGTGACCAGGAAATACACCGCGCGGCGGCCCATCAGGTCGGGCTTGTGCGCGTTCAGCCAGGTGCGGACGCGCCCGATGCCGGACAGGCCGGTCAGCCTGGGCCGCGAGGAGACGGCCTGGAGGCTCACCGCCCACTGGGCGAGGACGCGCGTGATGACCATCGCGGTGATCAGCGAGGCGATCACACCGATGCTCAGCGTGACGCCGAAGCCGCGTACCGGTCCGGACGCCAGGAAGAACAGCAGTCCGGCGGCGAGCAGCGTGGTGATGTTGGAGTCGGCCACCGCGCTCCACGCGTTGCGGAAGCCCTTCTCCAGCGCGCCCCGCAACCCCGGCTCCGCCGCGTACTCCTCCCGCGCCCGTTCGAAGACCAGCACGTTGGCGTCGACCGCCATGCCGATCGCCAGGACGAAGCCGGCCAGTCCCGGCAGGGTGAGCGTGGCGCCGAGTCCCACCAGCGCCGCGTACGAGATCAGCGCGTAGCAGGCCAGGGCGAAGGCGGCGATGAGGCCCACCAGCCGGTAGGTCACGACGATGAACAGCGCGGTGAGCGCGATGCCGATCACCGCGGCCTGGGCGCTGGCCGTGATCGCGGCGGCGCCGAGCGTCGGGCCGACGGTCCGCTGCTCGATGATCTCGACGGGCACCGGCAGCGAGCCGCCCTTGATCAGCAGGGCCAGGTCGGCGGCCTCCTCCGCGGTGAAGGTGCCGGTGATCTGGGTGGAGCCGCCAGGCAGGCCGACGTCGCAGGCCACGTCCTCGTTCACCTGGGGGGAGACGATCACCTTGGAGTCGAGCACGATGGCGACCCGCCGTTTGGGGTCGCCCGCCGGGTTGCAGGCGGCCTGGCCGGTCAGCTCGGCCCACTCCGCCCGGCCGCTGTCGCGGAAGTCGACGGTGACGAACCAGCCGCTGCCCTGCTGGGCGTCGATCCCCGCCTCGGCGCCGCTGACGCCGTCACCGGTGAGGGCGGCCGGTCCGATGTGCAGCGCGCCGCCACTCTCGTCGGGCAGGATCTGTTCGCCCTTCCCCGGTTTGGTGCCGGCCGCCGGGTCGGGGACGCCGAGGACCGGGTGGAAGGTGAGCTGCGCGGTCTTGCCGATGACCTCGGCGGCCTTGGTCGGATCCTGCACGCCGGGCAGTTCCACGATGATGCGCCGCTCGCCCGAACGGGCCAGCGGCGCGTCCGCCACGCCCAGGCCGTCGGCCCGGCGGCGGAGCACCTCGAGGGTGCGGTCGGTGGCCGCGGCGTCGGCCTTGACGGTCGGTGAGTCCCTGGTCTCCAGTACGAGCTGGGTGCCGCCGCGCAGATCGAGGCCGAGGCGCGGCGACATGGTCAGGGCGATGAACAGCGAGGTGGCGATGACGGCGAACGCCGCCACCGCGCGTACCACCGGGGCACGCGACATGGGAGCCTCCACAGGCTGGGGAACTGTCCTCGGGGATGCCGGAGGGGCCGGTCTTTCCAGGACGCCGGCATGCTTCGCGTACGGCGGCCTTCCGGTACGGGAAAGGCGTTTTCCGGTACGGCGAAGGCCCGGAGCGGCTCCGGGACGGTTCAGCCGGCGGTGGAGGCGGGCGGCGCGCGCCCCGGCCTGACGAGCAGGGCCGCGAGCGGGCGGGTGTCGTCGTCGCGGGCCGGGCGCGAGTCCGGGCCGGTGGCGAGGGAGAGGTGCCGCAGGTCCGCCGGCGGGGTCGCGAGCGGATGGCCGCCCCCGCCCCCCAGGCCGATCCCGGTGGCGGAGAGGCCGGTGACGAGGGCGTTCCTGTGCCCGCCGTCGGAGGCCGGGCGAGAGAGCCGCTGGTGCTCGCCGGAGGACTGGGTGACGGTGGCGTGCCGCAGGAGGACGGTGGCGCCGCCCCCGCTCAACCCGCCGGAGACGAGCAACGGCAGCAGCAGGGCCAGCAGCCAGCCGAAGGGCGCGCCGCGCCTCAGCTGTCGCATGATCTCCTCCTGGCCGTCCCGTCCACCGTAACGCGCCGGGGGCTCGCCGACCTCTCCGGCGCCGGCCCAATGTCGGTGTTGTCTCATAAAAACGTCAAGGGAGGGTAGTGCGCACGCATGCGACTCACCTATACGGCTGATCTGTGGTGGAAGAACGCCGTCGTCTACTGCCTGGACGTCGAGACCTACAAGGACGGGAACGGTGACGGCATCGGTGACTTCCGGGGCCTCACCCAGCAGATCGACCACCTGGACCGGCTCGGGGTGACCTGTATCTGGCTGATGCCGTTCTTTCCCAGCCCCAGCCGCGACGACGGCTACGACATCAGCGACTTCTACTCGGTCGACCCCCGGCTGGGCACCCTTGGCGACTTCGTGGAGTTCATGCGCACCGCCAGGGACCGCGGCATGCGGGTGATCGCCGACCTGGTGGTCAACCACACCTCCGACGAGCACCCCTGGTTCAAGGAGGCCCGCTCCAGCCGCGACTCTCCCAAGCGCGACTGGTACGTCTGGCAGGACGAGCCGGGACCCGTCGACCCCAAGGCGATCGTCTTCCCCGACAAGGAGGACAGCCTCTGGGAGCTGGACAAGAAGACCGGCCAGTACTACTACCACAGCTTCTACAAGTTCCAGCCCGACCTGAACACGGCGAATCCGCAGGTCCGCGACGAGATCGCGCGCATCCTCGGCTTCTGGATGGAACTCGGTCTGTCGGGCTTCCGGGTGGACGCGGTGCCGTTCCTGATCGAGGGCATCGGCGGCGACCCGCACGAGTTCCTCGCCGACCTGCGCGCCTTCATGAACCGCCGCGACGGCACCTCGATCCTGCTGGGCGAGGTCAACCTGCCCTACCCGGACCTGATGAAGTACTTCGGCGACGCGGACAACGGCGACGAGGTCACCATGTGCTTCGACTTCATCGCCATGCAGCGCTTCCACCTGTCGATGGCCCGCCAGAACCCGGAGGCCCTCGCCGAGGCCCTGCGCGACCGGCCGGAACCGCCCGACGACTCCCAGTGGGCGATGTTCGTCCGCAACCACGACGAGCTGACCCTGGACAAGCTCACCGAGGCGCAGAAGCACGAGGTCTTCGACGCCTTCGGCCCGGAGAAGAACATGCAGGTGTACGACCGGGGCCTGCGCCGCCGCCTCCCCCCGATGCTCGGCGGCGACCTGCGGCGGCTCAAGCTGGCCTACAGCGTGCTGTTCTCCCTGCCGGGCACCCCGGTGCTCTTCTACGGCGAGGAGATCGGTCTCGGCGAGAACCTGAAGGCCGAGGGCCGGATGGCGGTCCGGGTCCCGATGCAGTGGTCGGCCGGAGGCGGCTTCTCGCCCGATCCGAAGACCAAGGTCACCTCGCCCACCGGCAAGTTCGGCCCGCGCAACGTCAACGTCGCCGACCAGCGTCGCGACCCCGACTCGCTGCTCAGCTGGATCAAGCTCCTGGTCGAGCGCTACCGGGAGTCGCCCGAACTGGCCTGGGGCGCGTACGAGATCCTGGACGCCGGTGACGTGGCCGTGCTGGCCCACCGGGCCGACGCCGAGGGCGGCACCGTGGTCGCCGTCCACAACTTCGCCGACCGCGAGGCGAAGGTGGATCTCGTGCTCGAAAAGCTCGACGGCTGCGAGACGCTGGTCGACCTGCTGGTGGACGGCACCATGGACCTGCCCTCCGACGGCCGGGTGAAGTTCACGCTGGAGCCGTACGGCACCCGCTGGCTCCGCTCCTCCGTCCCCGACGCGGCCCCGGAGGACACCTCGGCCAAGAGCGGGTGACCTGCCCGGGGATCATCCCCGGCCGCGTCCCGGGTGCCCGTCCGGAGCGTCTCGCCGGGCGGGAGGGTGCTCGTCGGGAGTGCCCTCCCGTTCCCCCGGCCAGGCGAGCATCGCGAGTCCGGCGATCCGTTCCAGATCCCGCCGGGTCGCGCCGTCGCGGGCCTGGGCGGACATGCCCTGGATCGTGGCCGCGTAGAACAGGGCGAGAGCTCCGGGGTCGGTGCCCTCGGGGAGCAGGCCCGCCGCCACGTCCGAGGCGATGCGCGCCGTGATCGCGGCCTTGGCGGCCTCCCTGATCCCGCGCATCGCCTCCCGCACGTCGGCCGACTCCGGGCCGACGTTGACCGCCGCGCTGAAGATCAGGCAGCCCGGCGGGTGCCCGGGGTCGGTGTAGCTGGCCGCCGCCTCGCGCAGCATCCTGGAGATCGCCGCCCGCGCGGTCGGCTCCTCGGCCAGCGCCCGCGAGGAGAAGTCGTACCTCCTGTAGCGCTCGACGACCTCCTCGAACAGGTGCCGCTTGTCGCCGAAGGCGGCGTACAGGCTGGGCGGGCGGATGCCCATCGCGGCGGTGAGGGAGGCGATGGAGGTGGCCTCGTAGCCGTGCCGCCAGAACTCCAGCAGCGCTATCTCCAGCACGGTGTCGCGGTCGAAGGCTCGCTTCCTGCTCACCGGAGCATTGTATAGCGAACGCTACAAAACCCTGCTACGGTTCGATTTTGTAGCGATCGCTATAAAACCTGGGAGGCGATGTGAGAACCGCGCTGGTGACGGGTGCGAGCAGGGGGATCGGCAGGGCGGTCGCCCTGCGGCTCGGGCGCGAGGAGGTCCGGGTGGCCGTCCACTACGCCAGGGACGAGGCGGCGGCCGGGGAGGTCGTGACGGCGATCACCGAGGCCGGGGGAGAGGCGTTCCCCGTCCGGGCGGAACTCGGCGTGGCGGGGGATGTGGAGACGCTCTTCACCGCCCTGGAAAAGGAGGTGGACGGGCTCGACATCCTCGTCAACAACGCGGGGATCATCGTCCCCGGCGGCATCTCGGAGGTCACGCCCGAGGCGTACGACAGGATGTTCGCCGTCAACGTCAGGGCGCCGTTCTTCATCATCCAGCGGGCGCTGCCCCTCCTGCGCGACGGCGGGCGCGTCGTCACCATCAGCTCCGGCGTGACCAGGATCGCCTTCCCCCAGAGTCCCGCCTACGTCGCGACCAAGGGGGCGATGGAGGCGCTGAACCGGACGCTGGCCAAGGAACTCGGTTCGCGCGGGATCACGGTGAACTCGGTCTCGCCGGGCATCACCGACACCGACATGAACGCGGGCTGGCTGCGCGGCGACCCCGAGGCCGAGCGCTTCGCGGCCGGGCAGTCCGCCCTCGCGAGGGTCGGCGCCCCGGAGGACATCGCCGACGTCGTCGCCTTCGTGGTCTCCGACGACGCCCGCTGGGTCACCGGGACCACCCTCGACGCCACCGGCGGCTCCGGGCTCTGAGCCATCTCGGGCAGGCCGGGCACGTCGCGGTGGAAACGCGCCTCGCCGCGTTCGCGGCCTTCGCCCCGGATGGCCGCGCACCGACGGGCGGCGGCGTACTCCCCGTGCCCTCGACTTTCCCCGACACGGCACCGTATCGATGAACCGCCAGGACGAAGCGTGTTGGATGTCCACCACACGGATCAGATCGTGGACGAGGAGGGGACCGCGGTCGCGGCCGCCGTCACGCCCACGCGCCACCTGATCGTCGAGACCCGGTTCCCGCCCGTCCGGCGTCCCGTACCGCCATGATCGGAGATAACGCAGTGACAGCCACCGTCGCGGCGCAGCCGCAGACCTCGGAGTCGTTCCTGGCCGGGCCGCTGCCCGCATACGTCTACGACCTGGTCGAGCTCGCCGCCCACGTCAGGGACATCCGCGCCGCGCTGGGAGACGTCGAGCTGTACTACGCGGTGAAGGCCAATCCCGACCCGGAGCTGATGCGGACGCTCGCCCCGCACGTCGACGGCTTCGAGGTCGCCTCGGGGGGCGAGCTCGCGCACGTGCGGGAACACTTCCCGCACGCGCCGATCGCGCTGGGCGGGCCGGGCAAGACGGACGCCGAGCTGTTCGGCGACGTGACCCGCCTGCACGTCGAGAGCCCCGGCGAGCTGCGCCGCCTGCTCGCGTCCGGCCGCCCGGCGGACGTGCTGCTGCGGGTCAACCTGGACGTCCCGATCGCGGGGGCCTCGCTGGCGATGGGCGGCGGCGCCACCCCGTTCGGGATGGACCCCGCGGGGATCGCCGAATGCGTCGCCCTGCTGGAGGCCCAGAGTGCCGTACGGCTGCGCGGGATCCACGCGCACCTGGCCAGCGGGCTCGACGCGCCCCGGATGCTGGAGCTGGCGGCGGCCGTCCTGGACTACGCGCGGACGCTGGGGGCGACCGAGATCAACCTCGGCGGCGGCATGGCCGTCTCCTACGCCGACCCCGACGACCGCTTCGACTGGACGGCCTACGGCTCGGGCCTGGCCGCCCTCCGCCGTCCAGGGGAGACGCTCCGGATCGAACCGGGACGCTCGCTGACCGTCTACTGCGGGAGGTACGTGACGCGCGTCATCGACGTCAAACGGGTCCACGGCGAGCTGTTCGCGATCGTGGCGGGCGGGACCCACCACATCCGCACCCCCGCCACCAAGGGCCACGACCAGCCCCTGGTCATGACGGAGGCCGGTGAGCCGATCACGATCGTCGGCCAGCTCTGCACTCCCAAGGACACCCTGGCCCGCCGGGTCCCCATCGCGCTCAAGCCCGGCGACCTGGTGGAGTTCACGATGGCGGGCGCCTACGCCTGGAACATCTCCCACCACGACTTCCTGATGCACCGGAAACCGAGCTTCCACTATCTGAGCCGCTAGGAACCGGCGGAGGCCGGGCCGGAGAAAGCCGCCGGCCGGCCCCGACCCGGGTACGGGAACGCCTGCCGATACGCATATGCTGCGCATCGTCGTTTTCATGTCAGGCAGCACCCAGAGGGAGAAGCTCACCGTGTACAAGGAGTTCGCGATCGAGGCCGTGGTCTGGGTGATCCCCGTCGTAGTGCTGCTCGGGCTCGCTTTCATGATCACTGCCTGACCCGGCAGGGCCCCGCCCCGGCGGGTCAGCGCTCGGCCAGGACGATCACCGAGTCGCCGGGGCCGAGGCGCAGCGGTCGCGACTTGTCCGGATTGAGGACGACGCCGAAGTGCGGGGCCTCGTTCACGCGTTCCGCCAGGCGGTAGCCGATCGCGGTCTCGCCGCGGCGCCGGGCCGACTCGATCACCGAGGCGAAGTCGACCGGCGCCCCGGGGCGGACGTACCGCTCCGCCGGGCGCGGGTAGACCTCCGAGCCCCCCGAGTCGAAGAGCTGGCCGAACACCTCGGCCAGGTGCCGGTTCTCGGCGAGCTGGGCAAGCAGCAGGCCGATCACCGTGTCACTGATCACGATGTCGTCGGCCTTGGTGACCTCGGCCAGGCTCCGGTTGTTCTCGTCGTGCATCTCGCTGACGATGGAGTAGCGCTCGCCGAGCGAGGACTGCATGTCGCGCAGCTGGAGCAGGGTCGTCAGGGTGCGCGTGTCGGCGTGGCCGGGGCTGTAGCGGTCGTCGGAGAGCACGATCACGTGCTGGTACAGGCCCAGGCCGAGCGACTCCAGCGCGTAGCGGTCGGAGGTGTCGCACTCCTTGACGTTGACCGTGAGGTTGCTCAGCCCCATGAAACCGGTCGCCGCGTCGGGGTGGTCGGAGGCGATGTCCAGGACCGAACCCGGCGCGACGTAGCCGTCGAGATAGCGGACGACTCGGCGGCCCCGGCCGTTCCAGTTGAGGACCAGGGTGCGCTCGGGGCCAGGTCTGGTGTGCTCGACCAGGACGATCGACTCCTCGCGGGCCGAGGGCATGCCGGCGGCCAGGTGGATCATCGAGTCGTCGTTGGCGATCACGATGATCTCGTCGGAGTCGGAGATCACGGTGCTCATGGGCGGGTTCAGCGTGACCGTCCCGGCCTGGCGCAGCCCGATCACCGTGGCGGTCTGGTACGCCGGGAGCACCTCGCCGTACGTCATGCCGGTGAAGTCGGGGTCGGAGCGCAGGTAGATCTCCCCGTCGCCGAAGTCGAGCAGGTCCATGCAGACCACGGACATGCCCGACTGCCGCGACGACTGCACGATGAGCCGGGAGGCGGTGTCGTCGGAGTCGACGAGGTGGACGTCGGGGCCGCCCGCGAGACGCGCGGCGGCCATGTTGGAGCTCTCGGCGATGGCGGCCACCACCGGCGGGTGGCTGCCGGGCCGTTTGGCCAGGGCGAGCAGCGTCTTGATGACGTGCGCGTCGGGGTCCTCGCCCTGCGGGGAGAGGACGACCACCGAGCGGGCCCCGGCGAGGTTCATCAGGTCGAGGTCGGTCGGCTCGGTGGGCCGCCCGGTCCGGCAGACCAGCCTGGTCCTGCCGGTCTCGCCCGCGAACTGCCGGATCTCGTCCTCCATGGCGATCTTGTCCTTGTCGGCGAGGATCGTGATGACCGACCTGCGGTCGCTCGCGTGGGCCTGGGCCAGCTCGCTGACGATCGTGAAGACCTGCTCCGACCAGCCCAGGATCACGATGTGGCCGCTCTCGATGATCCGGGACCTGCCCTTGCGCAGCTCCTCGAACCTGCTCTTGAGGTCGTTGGAGAGGATGCCGACCAGGGCGCTGACGATGAAGAGCCCGCCCAGCGACGCGACGAACATCAGGGCGACGAACGGCGCGCTGCCGGTGTCGCTGGCCACCTTCCCCGGGCTCAGCGCGCGCATCAGCGTCATCCACAGCATGCCCGGGGCGCCGTGGTTCTTCGCGGCCTCGTGCGGGGTCAGCCACAGGCTCAGCGCCGTGACCAGCAGGATGAGGCCGAGAGAGACGAGGGCGAGCCATCCGATCAGCGCGGGCGTGCCCCGGGACATGGTGTTGTCGAACCAGTAACGCAGGCGTTCTCGAAACGTCGCCCTCGGCACGGAATTCCTCCCCCGTCGGTAAAGCACAGTCGACAATTGTACAAAAACTACAGGTCGCCGAGTGGGGGGTCGGGTGAACGCGCCGGAGGTCGCCGATATGGGCGCCCGACGCCGCGCGGGCGGGGAAGCCCCGCGGGCGGGGAAGCCCCGCGGGCCGGGGCCGGGCGAGGTGCGCGAGCCGCGACGGCCCCGCCGAGGGGAGGTTCTCAAGGCCGTTCCCTGGCCCTTCCCCGAGGTCGCCTCCTTCGTCCCCGGGGAAGGGGCAGGAAGCGCCGTGAGGAAATGGCCATGGGCTTTATGCGGGCGACTCCTGAAATAAGGCCCTGAGTCACCAGAAAACGGCATAAAACAGGTGAGTCGGGTTATTTAGCCGGTTATCTGGTTTTCGGTTCGCCGCAATGCCGGAGCCGGTGCCCGTCGCGATCTCCGGCGGTTCGGCCGGTGCCGGTGGCGTGTCTCCGGTCGCGGGTGGTGTGCGGCCGCCTCGGCCGGGTCTCCTGCCGCAGGCGGTCTGTCGCCGTCCCGGTCGCCGGTGGCATGTGGCCACCCCGGCCGGGTCTCCGGTCGCGGGCCCGGGTTCGTCAGGGAAGTTTGGTCCAGGGGCCCGGGGCGTGGTCGTCCCTCGGGATCCACAGCGCGGGCTGGAGCTCGCGGAGTCGCGGGGCGCAGCCGTCGTTCCAGGGGAAGCGGCCCGCGGCGTCCGGCCAGACGACCTCCATGAAGGACAGCGGGGGCCGCTGGTAGAAGTGCAGCGCCGTGCCGAACAGCGACCGGTACCAGCTCGTGTCCACCGTTCTCGCGACGACCGGGTAGTCCCTGATCACGTCGTCCCGCTCCCGGGCCTCGGCCAGGTGACGCCCGGCGGCGATCTCGCCGGCCAGGGTGTCGAGGCAGTTGCCCATCACCTCCACGCGGAGACCGAACATGGCCACCTCGGGGGAGCGGAGCGTGTGCCACAGCCCGACGGTGAACGCCCAGCCCGGCCCGTCCTCGTCCTCCGGGACCATCACGACCGCCCACCCGCGATCCCGGACACTTCGCATCGTCCTGAGGTCGGCCTCGTCGAGTTCTACCTCCTGCTCGACGCACAGCAGGCAGTGGCACGCGCTCTGGTGGGACACATGTCTGATCGTAGTGCTTTGTGGTCGTTCATGCCTACAAGTCCGACCTTGCCTGCCCGCTCCGGGCTCCCTCCGTCCGGGGACGCGAGCGCCCGGACGGCCGCCGGAGCGCTCACGCCGGATGAAGAGGTTCGGGTCCGGCATGGATCACCGGTCCGAATCCAGCGTGAATTGCCGGTCCGAATGCTGCCAGCCCGGGGCCGCGTGCCCGCCATAGCTTTGCTCGCGTGAAGGGTCCCTGCCGCCGTACGGGGCCCGATGACGAGAGGGCATTCCATGGACCTGCAGCTTTCCGGCCGTGTCGCGGTCGTCACCGGCGCCTCCAAGGGCATCGGCCTGGCCGTCACCCGTACCCTGCTCGGCGAGGGGGCCCGCGTGGTCGCCGCCTCGCGCAAGAGCAGCCCTGAGCTGGAGGCGCTCGACGGCGCGGATCTTCTCCACGTACCGGCCGACCTGACCGACCCCGAGGCTCCGGGCCGGATCGTGGCGCGGGCCGTGGAGGTGTTCGGCGGGCTGGACATCCTGGTGAACAACGCCGGCGGCCCGCCGCCCGGTGCGGCCCTGCCGCGCTTCTCGTTCCTCGCCCCCACCGACGACGACTGGCGGGCGATGTTCGAGTTCAACCTGTTCTCGGTCGTACGGGCCGTCCGTGCCGCCGTCCCGGTGATGCTCCAGCGGGGCGGAGGCTCGATCGTCAACGTGTCCTCGGGCGGCGCCCGGCTGCCCGCCCCCATGAACGTCGACTACAACGCGGCCAAGGCGGGCCTGAACAATCTCACCAAGGCGCTGTCGGAGGAGTTCGCGCCGCAGGGCATCCGGGTGAACACCGTGTCGCCGGGGCCCGTGCGGACGGCGTGGTGGACCGAGGAGGGCGGCGCGGCCGACATCATCGCCGCGCAGGCGGGAACCGACCGTGACACCGTGATGAACAGTGTCGCGGTGGAGATGATGAAGCTGACCACCGGCCGCCTCGTCGAGCCGCAGGAGGTCGCCGACGTGATCGCCCTGCTCGTCTCGCCGCGCTCGGCGAGCACCACCGGCGCCGACTTCGCCGTCGACGCCGGTTTCCTCAAGGAGATCTGAGGCCGCTTTCCGCGAGGAGATCCGAGGCCGCGCAGGCCCGTGGCCGCCGGCCCCTTCGCAGACCGGGTCCTGGTCTTCCGGCGCCCGGCCCCCGGCCCCCGGCGCCCGGCCCCCGGCCCCCGGCGCCCGGCGCCCGAAGACCGGAAGACCGGAAGACCGGAAGACCAGGGCCCCGGGTGCCGGTTCAGGCGGGCAGGGCGACCAGCTCGACGTCTCCGGTCAGGAAGGCGGTGAGGAACCTCTCCCGGCCGACGATCTGGAAGATCTGGTCCGCGTACCGCCCATCCGCCCCGTAGCCGAGATCCTTCTTTTTGATCGGAGGCACCAGGGCGCCCTCCACGCCGACCATGAGCCTCCTCGTGGACTTCTCGCCCCCGTGGTCGACCATCCAGTTGTAGATCTCCCTGGTGACCACCTCGACGAACCCCTCCGAGATCACCAGCGGCCTGTTCGTGCCCTTCATCTTCGCGGTCAGACGCGGATGGATGAGGGAGTGCGTCATCTCGTGGACGATCGTCTCGATCACCTCCCAGCGGGACCGTGACTGCGGCTGGTCGGGCCTGAACTCGGTGACCAGGCCGATGCCGCCGCCCTTGTCCCCATGGGAGTTGGAGCCGATGTGCTGGGCGTAGAAAAGCGTGAGCCGCTTCGCGCCCTTCTCCTCGTTCATCCATTTACCGAGCGCTTCGAAGAGGAATACGTTGTCCGCGCTCCGGGTGCTGTCGTATCCGGCCGCGTCGAAAACCGTTTTTCCCGGTGCGCCCTGCCCGCCCACCTGGAAGGCGCGGGTCATCAGGTGCCTCACCAGGTCGTTCTCGGTCGGTACGGCCGTGGTCTTGTCGTATATGTTCTTGAAATAGTCGAAGCCCGTCACGAACGGGTTGTCCTCCCTGGCCGCCGCGTACGGTTGCAGCATCTCCCAGGCCACGGACTGGGCGAGCTGCGCGATCATCTCGAAGTCGGACATCTTCTGGAACGCGCGCTCCACCCCGGGCGGCCTGCGCCATATCGCGACCTCCCTGATGAGAAATTCCTGCAGTCGCGGGAGCAACTCCTTGAGGAGAAGCGCCCGGTCGAGCGGGGGTCGTTCACCCGGCGCCCCGGGAGGCGGGGCGCCGTAGCAGGCGGCGGCCCGTTGCCGCGCCTCCTCCGGGAGGCGCGGCACCTTCGCGCCCAGGGCCGCCTTCAGCCATCCGGTGCGGCCGAGCACCTGGAGTTCGAAACCGTCGCGGTCGGAGAGAGGCATCCGAGGCCGCACCGTGGTGACGTTGTTCACCAGCCAGGCCAACGCCTCCTTGACATTGAAGCCGGGGGCGCCCGTCTGGTTCACCGCCAGCAGGTTGGCCGCGTACAGCAGCCAGTGGCGGAGCTGCGGATCCGTCAGATTCCCGACCAGGCCGGAGTCCTGGCCGACGGCCCTGTGGATGCTCACGAGCTTCTCCGTCACCCCCGCCTCGTCGAGACCCGCCAGGACGCTGTGCCGGACGTTGATCTGGAGCGGTCCAAGATTGAGCGTCCGGTCAGCCGGAAGGTCTCGCCGGACCACGGCAAGGGCGTCCTCGGTGGTGGGGATCTGTGGCGTCGACATGCCTGCCTCCGTGCTGCGGATCGGTGGTGGCCCCATCAAATCCGCTCGACGCCGAATTGGGAACGGCGCGGCGGCATGGAATTCGAAGCCCGGGATTTGCGAGCATCCGAAAACGCTTTAACAACGCGACCTGACAGGAGTGGCGATCCAGAAGTGGTTCTCGCGTGACGCGCTCGACACCGGCCGTGTTTCCTGGTCGCGATCCGCGATTATTTTTCCCGCTCT
The DNA here is from genome assembly GCF_051918885.1 of Streptosporangium sp. OZ121. Classification (NCBI taxonomy): domain Bacteria; kingdom Bacillati; phylum Actinomycetota; class Actinomycetes; order Streptosporangiales; family Streptosporangiaceae; genus Streptosporangium; species Streptosporangium sp. OZ121. The sequence continues at coordinate 191,106 of NZ_JBPXMC010000009.1, read as the reverse complement.
CGTTCCGGCTTTTCTGATGCGTCCTGAATTTTCGGCGCATTTTCAGAACTGGAAATGACGCGACCGGTGCACGGGCATCCAGGCGTCAGCCGGTGCCCGCGGTCCGCACGCCCGCCGCGTCCGCGATGACCCGCGGCCAGAGCGGCCAGGGAGACGTCCTCATCGACATCCCCGCCAACATGGGACGTCCCGCGCGGGTCTCGCGGGTGGCGGGGACGTCAGCTGTGGTGCCGCATCCCGGGCCAGAGCAGCTGCCACGGGCGCAGCGGATCGCGGCAGACGAGGATGGGCAGGTGCTGCTCCTCGTTGGACAGGCCGACGCCGTTGTCGATCCTGCCGCGTTCCTCGCAGGTGGCGAACACCCGGGAGTAGCCGCCGGGGGAGTCGGTCACGACCACGGCGATCCGGGCGGCCGGCGACGGCGGGCCGCGCCAGTAGAGCTCGTTGTGCCCGCTGTGGACCTCGGGCAGGCCGTACTCCCCGCCGTAGCGGTCCAGCGCCCCGGCCTCGCCGTAGTTGTCGGTGAGGAGCACGGTCCGCGCGCGCTCCTGGGGCGTCAGCCCGCCGACCACCGCCGCGACCCGCGCGGCGAACTCCGGCCATCCGATCGACTCGCGCGCCACCTCGTTGATCCCGGCGACCAGGGTGCCCTCCAGGGCCGGGGGAGGGATCACCGGCAGCGCGATGACGACGGAGAGGACCGCGTTGGCCGCCAGGGCGCCGACGACCAGCGCGCGCCGTCCCGCACCCGACATCCACCGGCTGACCGGTCCGCACCCCGCGGCGAAGAGCAGCACGAGCAGGCCCGCCACGTAGTCGGGGCGCCCGCCGGAGTAGAGCGTCAGCGCGCAGGCCAGCGGGTAGGCCAGGGCGAGGCAGCGCAGGCGGGGCTCCCGCCACAGCCGTACGGCGCCGACCACCTGGACGACCGCCTGGGGCGGGCCGAGCAGCAGGAACTGCAGCGGCACGAAGGCGAGGCGGTTGTCGGCGCCCTCGTCGGCCTCCAGCGCCCCGGCCATCACCAGCTGCGGCCAGCCGTGGGTCGCCTGGTAGACCAGGTTGGGCGCGGCGATCACGAGGGCCAGCAGCGCGCCGAGCCAGAGCCTGCGGTCCCGCAACACCTCGCGCGGTCCCGCCGCCAGCACGCCCACGCCCACGCTGACCAGGAGCAGCACGATCAGCTGCCGGTTGTACGTCGCCACCCCCGCGACGGCGCCCAGCGCGAGCCACCAGCGGCCGTCGCCCCGCAGCGCCCGTACGGCGAACAGCGCCGCCGCGACCCAGAGCGGCAGGTCGACCCCGAGGGTGAGCAGGGAATGGCCGCCGATCAGGAGCAGGGTCGTGGTGGCGATTCCCGCCGCGGCGACGATCTGCGCCCTCCGGTCGCCGCCGAGCTCCCGGGCCAGGAGGGCGACCAGGACGACGACGAGCGACGCGATCAGGGCGGGAACGACGCGCAGGGCGACCACGGTGTCGCCGAACACGGCGACCGAGGCCCGCGCGATCAGCGGGGTCAGCGGCGGGGTGTCGAAGTATCCCAGGGCGGGCCGCTCACCCAGCATCCGGAAGTACAGCTCGTCCCGGTGATAGCCGTAGCGCGGGCTCGCGACCAGCAGCACGGCGAGCGTGGCCAGCGCGACCGCGCCGACGGGCCACCGGGCGAAGGGGGCGGCCGGGACGGTTGGGCCAATGGTGTGCGAGGCGGTCGTGTCAGCGGTGTGCGAGGAGGAGGGGGAGGACGCGTCGGGGGCGTGCGGCGCGGAGGAGGACTCGGACACCCGTTCATCATCGGCTTTCGAGGCCGGTGACGCGAGGGGTGATCCCGATCCGCCCGCCATCCGGCGACGGGCGCTCGCGCGGCCTCCGGGTGTTGGGAGAAAAATCCCTCGACGTCCTTGATGTCGCACTGAGACACTGGCCGCTGCCGGAGGCCCGGGATCACCTCGGCCTGGCCGAGACCCGTCCCGGCCGGACCTGACCGAGCTGTGACCTAGCCCGACCGGGCTGTGACCTGGCCTAACCTGGTCTGGCCGCTCACCGGTCGGCGGAGGCGCCGACCGCGGGGGCCGGAGCCGGGGCTCCAGGGGCCTTTTCCAATGATCGTCATGACGGTAGGTGAACCATGAACCCGGTCGGAGAGCGAGAGATACGCGAATCCTTCGTCAACTGCTCGAAGGGGGAGGCGCGCAGGCTCAACCTGCCCAGGAACCTTTCCGAGCTCTCCTGGGCCGACCTCGACTTCCTGGGCTGGCGCGATCCCGGCGCCCCCGACCGGGGTTACCTGGTCGTCGAGCGGCAGGGCGAGCTCGTCGGCGTCACCCTGCGCGTCGCGCAGGATGTCCGCAGGAGCTTCACCAAGAGCACCGTCTGCTCGCTCTGCCTGACCCCCCACTCCGGCAGCGGGGTCGCCCTGTTCGTCGCGCCCAGGGTCGGCGCCGCAGGCCGCCAGGGCAACACGGTCGGCACCTACATCTGCGCCGACCTGGCCTGCTCCCTCTACGTGCGCGGCACGAAGCGGGCGGAGTCCGGCGTGCGGTTCGAGGAGACGCTCACCACGGAGGAACGGATCACCCGGACCGCTCTCAACCTGGAGGGCTTCCTGGACAAGGTCTTCGACGGCGACCTGCGTTCGGCGTGACCGGATAGCGGGTCCGCCCGCCTTCCGGAGGTCCCATGGCCCGCGCACTCGCGTAGTGGCCGCGTGATCGTCGCGGGATGACATCCCCCGGTCTGATGCGCAGTCTCCGGAATCAGACCGGGCTCCGATGTGGACGGGGTGGCCGTTCGGAGATCGTGGCCTTCATGCTGACGTCGATCGCCGTCGCCCTGACCCTCCTGGGTTCGGGCGTGCAGGCACCACAGACCGATTCCCTCGACTGGAGCACCTGCCCGGGTGACAAGATCGGGATGGAGTGCGCCGACCTGCGGGTACCCGTCAACTGGCAGCAGGCCGGCGGACGCGAGATCACCCTGAAGCTGGGCCGCCTGAAGGCCACCGGCACCTCCGAGGGCTCCGTCCTGATCGCCTACGGCGGGCCGGGCGCGCCGGGGATCGCCATCACCCGGTCCGGGAACCGGTGGGCCGAACTCCGCGAGCGCATGGACATCGTCACCTGGGACACCCGGGGCTACGGCGAGCAGACCGGGGGCCTGAGCACCGGCCTGCCGTGCACCTGGACGCGCATCCCGCTGCCCGAGTTCCCCGAGGACGACGCCGACTTCGGGCGGCTCTCCGACACCAACCGCGGCTACGCCGAGGCCTGCCGCAACAGGGATCCCGAGTTCTTCGCCAACATGAGCTCGGCCGACCAGGCCAGGGACATGGAGGCGATCAGAAAGGCCCTCGGCGGCGCCAAGCTCAACTTCTACGGCGCCTCCTACGCCGGGTTCTACGGGCAGGCGTACGCCAGGCTCTTCCCCGGCCAGGTGCGCACGATGGTGCTCGACGGCACGTGGAACCACAGCACCGCCGACTGGGCCGGTGAGCTGGAGGCGATGGCCAGGAGCAACGAGGAGGCCATCGGCCGTTTCTTCGACTGGTGCGCCGCCGGACAGTGCCGCGACGTACCCGCGAAGTGGCGCAAGCTGGTCGCCGGGGCCGATCGCACGCCGATTCCCGCCAGGCAGGCCGGCATCGCGTACGACGGACGCGACCTGCAGGCCTTCGCGGTGAGCTCCGCCAGGAAGGGCGCCGAGGCGTGGCCGAAGCTGGCGCGGGACATCCGCGCGGCCGTCGGCGGCGACGCCTCCGGCTTCGTGCCCGAGCGCGGCGCCCGCTACCCCGACCAGTCGACCGGCGTCACCGAGTGCGTCGATTGGCCCCGTCCCGCCGGCCGCGCCGAGCTGGAGGCGACGATCGCCCGGCTGCGCGAGGTCGCGCCCAACGCGGGCACCGCGAACACGATGGCGACCGCTACCCTCGGCTGCGTCGGCTGGCCGGTACGGGTGACCAACCCGCCCGCCCCGCTGCCCAAGGGGTTGCCGCCCATGCTCGGCGCGGGCGCCTGGGGCGAGTCCGACGCCGTGCGGCGGGTGCTCAGGCAGGTGCCGGGCAGCGTCGTCGTCCGGCACGAGGGGCCCGGCCACACGCTCCAGGCTTCCAACCCCTGTGCCCGCGCCCACATCGACCGCTATCTCACCGACCGCGTGCTGCCCGCGCCCGGGACGAGGTGCTGACGCGCGGGCGGGCCCCCGCGGTCACCGGGCAGGAGACGGGTCCCGGGCAGGGATGATTCCGGATTTGTAGTGGTTCGTACCATTTTTTTGAAGAAGGCAGGTAACAAACGAGGAGCCCCGGCCATTTCCCCGTGTCAGAACAACACATCCGGTACGAAGGGGGCGGGGCGGTGACGGACGACTCGCAGCGGTTCACCAGCATGTACGACGAGTGCCGGCAACGTGTCTGGGCCTACGTGGTCAGCCGCGCGGGACGGCAGGTGGCGGACGAGGTGGTGAGCGAGACGTTCGCGATCGCCTGGCGGAGGCTGGAGGAGGTGCCGGAGCCGGCCCTGCCGTGGCTCCTCGGGGTGGCCCGCAACGTGCTGCGCGACAACATCCGGGCGGAGGTCCGGCGCGACGCGCTCAGCGCCGAGTTGCGGGCCTGGACCGAGGACGACGTCGCCGAGCAGGTCGCCGAACGGCTCAGCGTGCTCAAGGCGCTGACAGGGCTGTCGGAGGACGATCGGGAACTCCTGATCCTGACCGCCTGGCAGGGACTCTCCCCCCGCGAGGCGGCGCGGGTCGTCGGCTGCTCTCCGACCGCCTTCCGGGTACGGCTCCACCGCGCGCGTAAACGGCTCAAGCAGGAGATGGACACCGCCGCGTACCCCGGACCCCGGATGAGGAACCTCAGCGAGGAGTGGTCATGAACCCCATCGATCAGCTGCGGGCCGCACGCCCCGAGCACCTGGGGGACGCCCCGGTCGACCCGCGTACCAGGGCCGCCGAGCTCTCCCGCGCCATGGCACAGCCCCGGCGGGCGCCGGCCGGGCGCAGGGCCGTCCGCCCGGGGTGGGGCCTCGGCCTCGGTCTCGCCGGAGCCGCCGCGGCCGTGACCGCGGTCGCCGTCACGATCTCCGCGACCGGCGGCACGGTCCCGGACGCGCCCTCCGCCCAGGCCGATCCGGGCCGGACGGCCTCCAGCCAGGCGTCCTCCAGCCCGGCGCCCTCCGCCTCGCGGGTCGAGCTCTCCAGCCGATCCATCCTGCTCGCCGCCGCCCACGGAGCGGCCCGCCAGCCGGACACGACCGGCGCCTACTGGCACACCGCGTCGGTGACCCGGATGCTGTCCGAGGCGGCGGACGGGGACTACACCGTCGTCGAGCGGACACGGAACGAGGGCTGGACCCCGTCGGCGACCGGCGGGGACCAGTGGAGCCGGACGCGGTCACTCGGGGCGCGGCCCGCGAGCCCGGAAGACGAGGCGGCCTGGCGGCGGGCCGGTTCCCCGACCGAGATCGAGGTCGAGGCCCCCGGCAAGGGCGGGGGCCGGAGAGGCGGTTACGTCCTGTCGACCGAGCCGGGAGAGGCGAAGGACAGCCACACCCCGCTCGTCGACGGGGACAAGGTGTTCTGGCTGGGCCGCAACGTCACCATGAAGGACCTGCGCGGCCTGCCCGACGACCCCGACGACCTCAAGGCCTGGCTGCTGCGCTCGTACACCGGGAGCGGCACCGAGTCGGACGACCCGATGTCGTCGGACGCCTGGCTGTTCGCCGTCTCGATCGGGCTGATCACCGACATGCCGGTCACCTCGCAGGTGCGCGGCGCCGCCTTCCGGATGCTCGCCGACCTCAAGACCATCAAGGTCTCCCGCGGCGTCACCGACGCGGAGGGCCGCACCGGCAGCGCGGTCGCCATCGAGGTACGGGTCAGGGCGAAGGCGGACGCCAAGGACACCGGCGGAGTCCTGCTGGACCGCCTGATCTTCGACGAGGCGACCGGCAGGGCGCTGGCCAGGGAGAGCGTCGTCGTACGGCCGGGCGGCCCGCAGGCCGGATTCGAACCGGGCACCGTATGGCACTCCCAGACCGTCCTCGAAGCCGGCTGGACCGACGAGAAGCCCGCGTCCTGAATCCCCGGACCCGCGTCCTGGATCCCCGGACCCGCGTCCTGGATCTCTGAACCCGCCGTACTCCCGGGGGCGTACGGCGGGCCGAGGCAGACGCCGGCCCCCGTGGACGACGTCCGCCACCCGGTCGCGTGCGCCCCTCCCGCTCCGGCCCGCCCGGATGACGATTGACATGTACGGTTCCACGCCCTCATTATGAACAAGCATTCATGAACGAGTGTTCATATCGGGGATGTCGCGGCCGCACCGAGAGCGGAACCGGCGAGAAGCCGTCCGGGACGTCCCGAGAGACCCACGGGAGGAACGCGGTGCTTTCCATCGTCAACACCGAGCAGGCGGAAGCGTGGAACGGCTACGAAGGGAACCACTGGGCCGATCACCAGGCCCGGTACGACGCCGTGAACAGCGGGTTCAACGACCACCTGCTCGCGGCGGCCGCCATCGGCGACCGGGACCGCGTGCTCGACGTCGGATGCGGCAACGGGCAGGTGACGCGGCTGGCCGCCGGGCGGGCGCGGCTCGGACAGGCCACCGGGATCGACCTGTCGGCGCCGATGCTGCGGCGGGCGCGTGCCAGTGCGGCCGGCGAGGGGATCGCCAACGTGACCTTCGAGGAGGGCGACGCCCAGACCCACCCCTTCCCCGCCTCGGGTTTCGACGTGGCGGTGAGCCGGTTCGGGATCATGTTCTTCGCCGATCCGGTCGCCGCGTTCGCCAACATCGGCCGCGCGCTGCGACCGGGCGGGCGCCTGGCCATCCTGTCCCTGCGAAGAATGGCCGACAACGACCTGGGCGCCGTCTTCGCGGCGATGGCCGAGCACCTGCCGTCGCGCCCCGCCCCGACCGAGCCCGGTGCCCCCGGCCCGGAGTCGCTGGCCGACCCGGACCGTGTCCGCGAGGTGCTCACCGGCGCGGGCTTCGAGAAGGTGACCTCCACACCGGTCGACGCGCCCCAGGTGTGGGGCAGGGACGCCGCCGACGCGGCCGGTTTCCTCGGAGCATGGGGCCCCGTCCGCTTCGTCCTCGACCAGGTCGACAAGGACACCGCGGCCCGGGCCCTTGACGCGCTCACGGTGGCGCTGCGGCCCTACGAGGAGCCCGACGCCGTACGGCTGCGCGGTGCCGCGTGGCTGATCACCGCCACCCGTCCCTGACCCGCACCCGCCCATGACCGGCACCTGTCCCTGACCGCCACCCGCCCATGACCGGCACCTGTCCCTGACCGCCACCCGCCCATGACCGGCACCTGTCCCTGACCGCCACCCGCTCCCGGTGATCACTTGCTCCCGGCGGTCACTACGATGCGATGTGATGTCCCCGAGAAAAGCAGCGGCCCTGCGTGACGGCGAGGGCGATCGGAGCCTGCGCGAGCACCTGATCGCCGCCGCCGAACGCCTCATGGCCCAGCGCGGTACCGCCGGGCTCACCGTACGCGACATCGCCCGCGAGGCCCGGGTGGCCGACGGTGTGCTGTACAACCACTTCGAGGGCAAGGAGGAGTTGCTCGCGCTCGCCCTGCACGCTCACGTCCAGACCGCCGAACGCGGGCTGGGCGAGCGGCCCACCAGGGCCGGAAGCGGCACCGTCGAGGACAACCTGCGCGCCTACATCACCCAGGGGCTGGCGCTGCACGTCGCGATCCTGCCCTCCTTCGCGGGCCTGCTCGGCCGGCCGGAGGTCCTCATCCGGTTCGCGAACCTGCCCAACCCGGTGGCGGGCGGCCGGGGACTGCGCGCGGACCTGGCCACGTACCTGCGCGCCGAGCGCGACCTCGGCCGCCTGGCCCCGGGCGCCAATCCCGAGGCCGCCGCGGCCATGATCATCGGAGCCTGCCACGAGTTGGTCCTGCCCCACCTGTTCAGCGGTGGCGCGGCGACCGCCCTGGAGATTCCCCCCGGCTTCGTCGAGGATCTGCTCACCACCGTCCTGAACGGCATCGGCCCGGTCGCGAGTCCCGGAACCGTCGCGGGAGCGGGGACGTCGACTTCCCCGACGTGAAGCCGACGAACAGTTCGAGGGATCGTGCTCTGACGATCCCGACCGTGAAACGGCAAGGAGGGCAGGAGACCGATGGACACCGAGGGATGGGCCGTCAGTGTTCCCCGCGGATACCGCGTCGGTGACTGGCGGGTCGGCAGGCCCATCTCCACGGGGAGCTGGGCGAGCGTCTACCTGGGAGTACGAGACGGGGAGGGCGCGACACGCACGGCGTTGAAGTTCCTGCCCACGGGCACGGTCACCCGGCGGCAGCTGGGACACCTCAAGGACATGACGCAGCGGGAGATACGCCTGCACAGCAGGCTGCGGCACGCTCGCCTGATCCGGTTGCACGAGACGCTCGTCATCGACGACGCGGGAAATCCCGAACTCGACGGCGCGTGCGTCCTGGTGATGGACCTGGCGGAACGGTCGCTGGCCGACCTGATCCAGGGAGGGGCTCCCGCTCCCGGCGCGCCGAGGCTGATCGCCGAGATCTGCGAGGGCATAGCGCACATGCACGCCGAGGGGTGGGTGCACGGAGACCTCAAGCCCAACAACGTGCTCGTGATGGCCGACGGCTCGGTGCGTCTCGCCGACTTCGGCCTGGCCACCGAGATCGACGGGACCCACGGTTACCTTCCCCCGATGGGGTCGGTGGACCACGTGCCTCCGGAGCGCTGGGGCGAGCCCCTGAGCGAACGCGGACACGCCGTGTGGGCCTCGGCCGATGTGTGGGCGCTCGGCGTGACGGCCTGCCAGCTGCTCACCGGTCACCTTCCCTTCAACGCCCCGACCGCCCGCGCGCGCTACGTGGCCGCCGCCGAGTACGCGGCGGGCGAGCGGCCCCTGACGCTTCCCGTCTCGCTGCCCGAGGCCTGGCGCTCCTGGGTGACCGACTGCCTGACACCCGATCCGAGGCTCCGGCCCAGCGCGGCCCGCCAGCTCTACCGGGCACGGGTGCTGGCCGGAACCACCAAGGCCCCGCTGCGGCGAACGGGCACACGGCTGGCGGGGGCGATCGCCGCGGCCCTTCTGGTGATGGCCGGCGTCTCGGGGGCCGGGATGGTCGACTCGTCGGTGGCCGATCCGTTCGGGCGCTGGTTGCGCTCCGATTCCGACATTCCCCCGGAGTACCGCGCGCTGATCGTCGAAGCCGGCACGATGTGCGCCGAGCCGGGCCTGAGCCCGGCACTGGTCGCCGGCATCCTGAAGGCGGAGAGCAACTTCGACGCGGGGCTGTTCGACGTGGCCAACAACGAGTACGGCCTCGCGCGCTGGACGCCGTCGGTGCTGCAGTACTACCTGCCCGCCGACCGCCGCGGCGTCGTCCCCACCCCGCCCTTCTCCCCCGAGGACACCATTCCCGCCGTCGGCCGCTATCTGTGCACGCGGCTGCCCCTGATGGCCGGGGTGCCCGGAGATCCCGGCCTGCTGGGAGCCGCGGCGTTCCGTTCCTCCGACGATGTGGTCCGCCGGGAGAACGGGGTTCCCGAACGCATCCGGCCGTTCGTCGAACGGGTACGGAAGCACCGGGCCGAATACCAGCCGTGATCACCCGCGTGACCGGTCCGCACGTCAAATGTGATCACCTGCGTGACCGGTCCGCACGTCAGATGTGACCACGTACGTGACCGGGCCGGACGCCGGACGTGATCACGTGTTCAGCCATTTCAGGTGCTCCTCCCGCACCAGGTCGAAGCGCAGCGCGACCGAGACCAGCGCGGCGCGCTGCCAGTCGGCCTTGCGCGAACCGGACGACGGCTTGACGCGCAGTTTCGTCCGTGCGAGATAGTCGACGTGGAAGTTGACCGCGGCCCGGGTCAGTCCCGCGCAGCCGGGGACCTCGTGCAGCCGCTCCAGCACCTCCGGCACCGTCGGGATGACCGCGGACGTACAGTCGCGAAGGCGCGGCTCGCAGAGCGCGATCAGCACGAGGAAGTATTTCGCCGTCTCGTCCAGGGGAAAGCCGGAGACGGTCGGCTCACCGACCGTCGCCTCGGGCGCGTCGAGGTCGATGAAGCTGTGCTGTGAGGCGAAGACCAGAAAGGAACAGGCGCCACCCGCCACCGGGAGCGCCACCCGGGCGAACTCGAACGGTACGGGCGCGGCCGCCCGGCGCGGAGCCACCTTGAGGAACTCCCCGCCCCCCTCGGGATTCTCCACGACAAGGGTGGAGTCACGGCTGAGATTGGTGAGCAGCCAGTAATCCTCCATGGCCCGTATGATCCCGGCCCGCCGGGATATCCCCGGATGATCAAGAGGGAAGTCGACCGGGGCGTCCGCCGAGCCGCGGCCAAAAGTGATCTCGCGGCCCGGAGAGAGCTCGATGACGACCTGTTCGGCGTCGGAGACCTCGGTCTGCAAGAGGATCGTCCGCATCCACCCACCCTCGCAGCGTTCCGGAACCTCGGGCGTTGACGAGCCACAGCTTACGTTGATCAACGCCGTTGTCAGAACCGCCCGGACGGGCGTTGGCGGCGATCGCCTTCGTGACCCTCTGGAAGGGCGTCGACGGCGCCTGGGTGGGGCGGGTCTCCCATCGCGGGAATACATGCGCAGGCATGTTGTTGTGGTGTCCAGAAACAACCTGAAAAGGCGGACATCATGCAGTTTGGAATCTTCACGGTCGGTGACATCGCGCCCGACCCGGTCACCGGCCTTACCCAGAGCGAGGCGGAGCGCATCGGCAACATCGTGCGAATCGCGCAGCGGGCCGACGAGGTCGGGCTGGACGTGTTCGCGCTCGGCGAGCACCACAATCCCCCCTTCGTCCCGTCCTCGCCCACCACCCTGCTGGCGCACATCGCGGCGTTGACCAAGCGCATCATCCTCAGCACCTCGGTCACGCTCATGACCACGAACGACCCGGTGAAGATCGCCGAGGACTACGCCATGCTCCAGCACGTGGCGAAGGGGCGGCTTGATCTCATGCTGGGACGTGGCAACACGGTGCCGGTCTATCCGTGGTTCGGAAAGGACATCCGGCAGGGCGTGGCTCTCGCTCTGGAGAACTACAACCTGTTGCACCGGCTCTGGCGGGAGGATGTCGTGGACTGGGAGGGCACCTTCCGCACGCCGTTGCAGGGCTTCACCTCGACCCCGCGGCCCCTGGACGATGTGCCGCCCTTCGTCTGGCACGGCTCGATCCGCACTCCCGAGATCGCCGAGCAGGCCGCCTTCTACGGCAACGGATACTTCGCCAATCACATCCTGGCGCCGAACCTGCACTTCAAACCGCTCGTGGACTTCTACCGCGCGCGTTTCGAGCACTACGGGCATGGCACGAGGGAACAGGCGATCGTCGGCCTCGGAGGGCAGGCGTTCATCGCCCGGCGCTCCCAGGACGCCGTGAACACCTTCCGACCGTACTTCGAGGAGTACCCGGTCTTCCGGGGGAGCTCGCTCGATGACTACATGGCTCGCACGCCGTTGAGCGTCGGCAGTCCGCAGGAGGTCATCGACAAGACCCTCACTTTCCAGGAGGGCTTCGGTGACTACCAGCGCCAGCTCTTCGCGCTCGACGGTATGGGGCTGCCCGTCGAGATGGCGCTCGAGCAGGTCGAGTTGCTCGGAACCGAGGTCGTCCCGGTGCTCCGCAAGGAGATGGCCGGCAGGCGCGCCCCCGGGGTGCCCGACGCCCCCGTCCACAGCACCCTGGTCGCGGAGAAGTACGGCGACGCCCAGCCGCGGCAGCCGCGCCCGAACCCGAACCGCGGCGACAACCTCTCCGGCTCGTCCCCGTACCAGGACAGCGACCCGGCCGTGGCGGCACGCTTCCCGTCGGTCGTGTGACCATGGCGGGCAACGTCCGACTCGCGAACGAGGCATGGGAGGCCTTCTTCCGGGCGCAGGCCACGATCGCCCGCGAGTTCACCGAGGCCGATCACTGGGGTGATCTGCTGCCGCGGGAGTACGGCGTGCTCTACGCGCTCTCCACCGCGGGACGCGGGCTGCGGATCACCGAGCTCGGTTCCGACGTGCTGATCTCCCAGCCCGGCATGTCCCGGCTCGTCGCACGGCTCGAAGCTCGCGGGCTCGTCGAGCGGGAGGACGACCCGGACGACGCCCGTGCCTGTCGCATCCGCCTCACGCCGGCCGGCGTGGAGGTCCAGCGACGCGCCGGCACCGCCCACGCGCGACATGTGGCCCGGGCGATGACCCGGGCCCTGGACCCCGGCCAGCTGGAGATGATCCGCGACCTCAGCCTCAGGCTCCTCGAAGCCGCCGAGCACGAGGCGGCGACCGCCGCCACCCCGAAGAGAACGAAAAGGAACCCCGAATGAGCCCCGACACCTTCGACCCGCACGATTCATCCGAACCGGACGAGCCCCTGCGCCTCGTCGTCGTCAGCGCCGGTGTGAGCGAACCCTCCTCCACCCGCCTTCTCGCGGACCGCACGGTGCAGAAGGTGCTCGACCTGCTCCGTGAATCCGGCACGCCCGCGACCGTCGGGGTCATCGAGCTCGGACCGCTCGCGGTCGACATCGCCCAGGCGATCGTCTCCGGATTTCCCGGCGAGCGCCTCAAGGCGGTGTTCGAACGCCTTGCCGCCGCCGACGCCGTCATCGCCAGTACACCCGTGTACAAGGCGGGTATCAGCGGGCTGATGAAGTCCTTCGCCGACATCCTCGACAACGACCTGCTCATCGCCAAACCCGTCATCCTCGCCGCCACCGCGGGCACGGCCCGGCACGCCATGGTCGTCGACGAGCACCTCCGGCCCCTGTTCGCCTTCATGCGGGCTCTCCCCGTGCCCACCTCCCTCTTCGCCGCACCCGAGGACTGGGGGCAGGCCGCGCTCGGCGACCGGATCCAGCGAGCCGCCACCGAACTCGTCCTCCTGCTGCGCAGTGGCGTCGGCAGGTCGATCGCCGACAGCGCATGGACCGGCTACCAGCACCAGTTCGGCGGCAACGCCACCCGCGCCGAACGCAGCGCCGACGACGTCGACTTCACCACCGACCTCATGCGACTCGCGGCCGGCGGAACACTGTGATCGCGGGTGCCGGTCCCCGACCGGAGTGCTTCCAAGGGAACCGGGGTGCTTCCGAGGGAATACGGCACGTTTGCTAAGTGGAGGATCCTCCGTTATCGTCGACCCCACGTAAACGGAGAATCCTCCGTTTTGTTGACCGTCGTAGGAGAACCCATGCGCCACATCGAGCCCGACCACCTGGGCCCCGACCTCTCGGAGGCGATCGCGTGACCGCGCCCGCACCCACACCGCAGATCCCGCTCGGCACCGGATACGGTCCCGCGACGACCGCGGGCGAGATCGTCGCCGGTGTCGACCTCACCGGCAGGACCGCGATCGTCACGGGCGGCTACTCCGGCCTCGGCGTCGAGACGGTCCGCGCGCTGCGCGCGGCGGGAGCGTCGGTCGTCGTTCCCGTACGGAACCGCGAGAAGGCGGCCGAGACCCTCGCCGGCGTCGACGGCGTCCAGCTCGAACCGATGGACCTCCAGGATCCCGCGTCGGTCGACGCGTTCGCCGACCGCTTCCTCGACGGTGACCGGCCGCTGCACATGCTGATCAACAGCGCCGGGATCATGGCCGGCCCGCTCTCCCGCGACGCGCGCGGCTACGAGTCCCAGTTCGCGACCAACCACCTCGGCCACTTCCAGCTGACGCTCCGGCTCTGGCCCGCGCTGCTGCGGGCCGGGGGCGCCAGGGTCGTCGCGGTCTCGTCATGGGGGCACCGCGAGTCCGACATCGTCTGGGACGACGTGCACTTCGAGCGCCGCCCTTACGACCCGATGGGCGCGTACGGGCAGTCGAAGACGGCCAACAACCTCTTCGCCGTCGAGCTCGACCGGCGCGGACGCGACCGCGGGGTGCGGGCGTTCTCCCTGCACCCGGGCAGGATCCTCACCCCGCTCGTACGGCACACCGACCCGGAACTCCTCCAGCGGATGGGCATGATCGGGGAGGACGGCGAACCGCTCATCGACCCGTTGCGAAACAAGAAGAGCCCCGAGCAGGGCGCCGCGACGAGCGTGTGGTGCGCCACCGGCCCGCAGCTCGACGGGCTCGGCGGCGTCTACTGCGAGAACTCCGACATCGCCCCGCTCGTCCCCGAGGGCGACGACCCCGTCGCCATCGCCGAGGAGCGGGTGCGAACCGGGGAGTCCCTCGCCTTCGGCGTCATGCCCTACTCGATCGACCCGCACTCCGCGACCCGGCTGTGGGACCTCAGCGAGAAGCTCACCGGAGCGCGCCTCGACGCGTGACGACGCGGCACTGTCACTCCTCGTCGAAGGCCCTGAGCAGGAGGTCGCGGTTCGCGGCGAGGTAGCGGATGTCGGCCTCGTACAGGTCGGCGTGGCCGCCGTCGATGTGGGACTGGAACGCCTTGTCGCCCCGTTTCGCCTGGGCGCGCATGAAGTCGATGAGGGCGCGCAGCCGGTCGGCCACGATGTCGAGGAGCGCGGCGTCGGCGGGGACGCCGTAGGTGTGGCAGAAGCGGGCCGCCCGGCGTCCCTGCTCCGCGGGGCTTCCGTAGCTGTCGGGATTGTCCGGCGCGTGCAGGGGAGCGAACCGGTAGACCGCGTACGCCACGTCCCATACGCGCGGGCCCGGATGCGCGGCGTCGAAGTCGATGAGGCCCACGACCGTGCCCTCGCGCACCACGCAGTTGTACGGCGCGGCGTCGCCATGGCAGATGACCTCGGCGGGCGAACGCGCGGGCAGCCACCACCGGTCGCCGGGACCGGTTTCGAACGTGGCACTCGCGTCGTGGAAGCGGCGCAGCAGCGTGGCCGCCGAGTCCAGGAGTTCGGGCGTGCGCAGCTCGGAGGGGAGCGCCTGGTGCACCTGTCCGTGCAGGAAGGTCAGCACCTCGTCGCCGTCGGCGTCGAGGCCCAGCGGCTCGGGGGCGCCGTCGAAGCCCTGCGCGCGCACATGCCGCAGCAGCCGGTGGATCACCGGCGACGCCGCGGAGGCCGGGCGGCGGACGGTGTCGCCGTACCGGCGCACCACGTTCATGCCGCCGCGGAGTTCCTCGCCCTCGGTCATGCGGCGGGCTTTCCCGTACGATCCGCTCCGGTACGCCACACCGTCGCCGACACCAGCACGGAGGCCAGGACCAGAGCGCCCGCCGCGGCCAGGAAGGCCCACCGGTAGCCGCTGACGGCCGCCGCAGGGGAGGAGCCGCCGGCCTCCAGCGCCACGCCGGTACGGCCTATCGCGATCGCGGCGAAGACGGCCAGCCCCAGGGCGCTGCCCAGTTGCTGCATGGTCGTCTGCACCCCGGAACCGAGTCCGGCGTCCTGGTCGGTCACCCCGTGCAGCGCCGCGTTCTGCAGCGCGGGAAAGGCGATCCCCAGCCCCGCGGCGATCATCACCATGGCGGGCAGCACGTCAACGGCGTAACCGCCGGCGACCGACATCCTCAGCGCCACGTACAGCATGCCCGCGGCGCTGAGGACGAGACCGGCGCCGCTGGTGAGCGCGGTACCGAGCCGGTCGGTCAACACGGTGGAGAGCATCAGCCCGCCGAGGAAGGCCACGCAGAACGGCAGGTAGGCCAGTCCGGTGGCCAGCGGCCGGTAGCCGAGCACGTTCTGCATGTACAGGGTGAGCAGGAACATCGTCGCCGCCATCCCGCTGGCCAGCGTGACCGTCGCCAGGTTCGCCGACAGGCGGACGCGGCTCGCGAAGAAGCGCGGCGGCACCAGCGGCGAGGCGGCCCGCGCCTGCACGACGAGGAAGGCGGCCAGCGCGGCCAGCCCCGCGGCCAGAGGGACGAGGGTGGTCGAGGTGCTCCACCCGGCCTGACCGGCCGACAGCAGGGCGGAGATGAGCGCGATCAGGCCGGTCGTGACGAGTACCGCCCCCGCCCAGTCCACCCCGCGGCCGCCGCCGCCCGGCCGCGCCTTCACCAGCCGTGGCGCGAGCAGCAACGCCACCGCGGCGACCGGCAGGTTGATCAGGAAGATCCAGCGCCAGCCCGCCAGTTCGGTCAGTGCCCCGGACAACAACACCCCCACCGTGGCGCCCAGCCCGCTCAGCCCTCCCCAGATCGCCAGGGCGCGGGCCTTCTCGCGACCGTCGCGGAAGGTCAGCACGATGATCGACAGGGCGGCCGGCGCCGCCAGCGCCTCGCCGAGGCCCTGCCCGAACCTGCTGGCCACCAGCATGCCGGTGTTCGCCGCGAGCCCGCTGGCAAGTGACGCCAGCGCGAAGATCGCCGTGCCCAGCAGGAACATGCGGCGCCTGCCCCACAGGTCGGCCAGCCGCCCGCCGAGCAGCAGCAGCCCGCCCGCGGTCACGACATAGGCGTTGACCACCCAGGCGAGGTCCGCCGTCGAGGCGCCCAGGTCACGTTGCAGCGAGGGCAGCGCGACGTTCACGATCGAGCTGTCCACGGTGAACATGAACTGCACCGTCGCCAGCACCGCCAGCGCGCGCCAGCGACGCGGATCCGCCGCGCCGCCCTCCGCCGCATCGCCCTCGGCCGCACCGGTCACGTCGGCGGTGGCGGTCTTGTCTCGGACGTTCGTGTCTTGGACGGTCGTGTCTCGGACCGGTTCGCCCGACCGGGTGTCCTCATCCATGAGATCCACTTCATCGCTCACCGGCGTGCGGTGTCCAACAAGACCTTCCCTTCTTGACAAGCGTTGCTTGTCGCTGCAGCGTGTTGGGGGTGGATCTCGACCTTCGACAGCTTCAGGCGTTCGTCACGACCGCCGAGGAGCTGCACTTCGGACGGGCCGCGGCCCGGCTGTGCCTCACCCAGCAGGCGCTGTCGCTTCGTGTCCGGCGCCTGGAGGAGACCCTGGGCGGATCGCTGTTCGTGCGCGGTCACCACCTCGTCGAGCTGACCGACCTGGGACGGCGGCTGCTGCCCCTGACGCGCCAGACCCTGGCCGCGGCCGAGGAGATCGTGGCCGCCGCCCGGCTCGACTGCCGTCCGCTGCGGCTCGACACCTTCCGCCCGATCGCCGGCTCCTTTCTGATGCGCTGGCTGATCGACCTGGTTGACCTGCCGCTGGAGCTGAGCAGCCGGCACAGCCTGGGGACCGCTCTGTCGGCACTGCGGCGTGCCGAGATCGACGTGGCCTTCGGCCGGGTCCACGGCCTCGCCCCCTCCCGGTTGGAGGACCTGGCTCATCAGCCCCTGAGGTTCGAGCCGCTGTACGCGCTGATGTCACGCCGTCATCAGCTGGCGGCGCGGTCCCGCCTGCGCCCGGTCGACCTGCGTTCCTGCGGGATCTGGACACCGGCCCTGGCGGGCGCCACCGAACTGGACGGCTACCTGCGCGCCTTCAGCGACCACTTCGCCGTCCCCCTGGCCATCGGGCCGGCGCTGGCCACGCTGGAGCAGGTGGTGGCGCGGATCCACGCCCGTACCGACCGGGTGTGGCTGATCGACGCCAACGCCCAGACCGCCGGCATCGCGGACACGGCGCTGATCCCGCTGGTCGATCCCACCCCGCTCTACCCGTGGTCGCTGGTCTGGCGGCGCCGCAACCACCATCCGCTCCTGAACCGGCTGCTGCACACCGCCACCACCACTGCCCGGCAGGAGGGATGGCTCCACTACGAGCCCACCACACACTGGCTGCCGGCCGAAGACCTCGCCGCCGCGACCGCCGGCCGTCCGTGAAGACCGCGAACACCGGATCAACCACAGGATCCAGGAAACAGGACCCAGGGCGACCATGTCACCCTCGTCGATCCCGTCCGTGCCCGTATCGAGCGGCCACTCCGGCACGATCGGCGATACTGCCCACCTGCGCCACGCGCTGGACCAGGGCGCCGACTGACCCCGGCCCTACCACGAGGGCAGCACCTGTTGAGACCGGCGCGACCGGCCAACGGCGCCGGACGAGCCTGAAGACGCTGAAATCACGTGACGCCGGACAGGTGGCGACGGTCAAGGCGCGGAGGCGTCGCTCCGCTCAGCGGAGACGAGCACACTTGAGCTACAGGTCCAGCGCCGGGGCGTAGACCGACTGCTGCTCCCGGACGAGCCGGTCAAGGTCCAGACGCACGCCGCTCATCGCTTCCACGGTCGCCAGGGCGGTCTCCCAGTCGCGATATTGATCGGGGTACGGCACGCCCGTTTCGGCGTCGGTCATCTTCCGGTTGTGGAGCATCCGGAGTGCGCCAAGGTAGGCATCCAATCCCCGCGGGTTCTGGCCGGTGCATCCCGCCGGCTGGGGATGCAGGATGTCCAGCGTGGTGACAAGAGCGCCGTCGGCGCCGTAGCACAACTCATTGGCATTGTTGATCAACCACCAAAAACCCCACGCTTGAGCGTTCTCGGTCAGCCTGGCCCACGCTCCCGGGGTGGTGGGCGCGAAACCGACGCTCGCTATGAGGATCACACCACGCTCGCTTTGCTCCAGCGCCACATAGCCGGTGTCCGGCAGATCCACCGGAAGGCGCGGAACGATCGTGCCGGGGTCGGCACCCAGCCGGCACGCGACCTCGGTGACCGTCAGCGGCGTGTCACGACCCCGTACGACCATCCAGAACATCGAATCGGTGTTCATGTACCGCCCCGCGGACAGGTCGTCAAGATCTTCCAAGAAGCGCGTGTAGTGTTCGATCATCTCAGGTGTAACCGGATCCATTGATTTTCCGCCCCTGTCGGGAAGCGCCAGGATAGCGATCACTCACGACAGTGGCCACGCCGCGGCATGTGTCGCATGCCGCATGGGCTCGGCCGGAGACGTGGGGCGGCTTCAGTCCTGACGTGATGTTTCGGGGGGTGGCGAGTTCGACCTCGAATCCGTCGGCGACCAGGACGGCAGGTCGTCCCCCCTCGCGCGGTCACTCGCGGTTGTTCCCGGTGGACCGGTGTGATGGTACGAATCCATCCAGATCTCGTACCATCACACCGGTCCACCGGCCTTGTCCGGGTTCTCAGCCGGGTGAGCCGAGCTCGAACCAGATGACGGTCCCGGTGCCGTCGCGGTGGAAGCCCCAGCGGGTCGCGAGGTCGTTGACGAGCATCAGTCCCCGGCCGCCCGTGGCGTCCAGCCCGGAGTTCCTTACGCAAGGGATCCGCGCGGAGCCGGGATCCTGGACGGTGACGACGACGCCGTGCGGGAGGAAGGCCACCGTGACGACGAACTCCCCTGGCCGCTCGACCGGTCCCGTACCGTCCCACCCGATGCCGGTATCAACTGGCTGGGTGGGGTGCTCGACGGCGTTGGTGGCGAGTTCGCTGGTGAGGAGCACGGCGTCGTCGTGCAGCGGGTGGTCGCCCCCGAGGATCTCGGCGACGAAGTTTCGTGCGGACCTGACCTGGTCGCGGGTGGCCCCGAACTGCTGAGAGATCACGGGAGAGCTTGCGGGTACGTGATCCGCGTGACCCGAGGGCGTCGACCACCCGGGCACGTGGCCCAGGTGCGGCGACCACACCGCTCCCGCCTGGGCCGGACCTGCCTGGGTCGGTTCTGCGTGGGCCGGTTCCGTGGCGTCTTCGGCTGTGGCCCGGAACCGGTCAGCGAACACGCCGACGAGCACGGAGAGGAGTCGCCCCGCCATCCCCGTCACCCCCCTTCCTCGTGATCGCGACGCCCTTCCCGCCCCCGGCGTCCCTTTCCGCGAACCTGACGTCTTCGGTGCCGTCGACAC
The DNA here is from genome assembly GCF_051918885.1 of Streptosporangium sp. OZ121. Classification (NCBI taxonomy): domain Bacteria; kingdom Bacillati; phylum Actinomycetota; class Actinomycetes; order Streptosporangiales; family Streptosporangiaceae; genus Streptosporangium; species Streptosporangium sp. OZ121. The sequence goes on along the minus strand of NZ_JBPXMC010000009.1, from coordinate 171,466 downwards.
CTCCAGGCCGTGGCTCTGGAACGGCCGTTCGGCGGCCCGTCCCGGGGAGACGCCGTGGCCGTTCACGCTGGTCGGGGGCGAGGTGGGGGCGGAAGTCCTCGATGTGCCGCATCCGCGCGACCAACTCGGCGAAGGTGTCGGCCTCGACCAGGCCGACGCGCTCCCGGCACCAGGTAGGGGAGAGCGCCCACCAGCGCTCGGTGACTTTGCCGTACCAGAGACACCAGCCGGTGAACCGGAGAGTCGGCGCGCCGGTGTCGTCTTCACCGGGCTCGCAGGAGAGGGGAGCGGGGAGGTTTTCCGTTGTTTCGGCGGTCGTTGTCGTGCCGGTCGCTTCGACGGGTGGCGGGCTCATGCCGTCACCCCTTTCCGGTACGCCTCGCGCCTGCCCGGCCAGGGCCGTACACTTGGCGACTCCCGTCCGTACGGCTGCTGCTGCCTGGACGAAGGCTGTCCGTGCGGCGATTGTCCGTACGGTGGCGCGGCCATCGCGGCCGGTCGCGCGTGGCGTCCCCTGCCTGCGGGAGAACCGGCGAAGGGCCGGCTCGCCGGGCGCGTGACCACGGCGGCGGATGGATTCGGCGCGGCGGGCACCGGGTGTGCGGCCGGTACGGCCGAGGGCAGCCGACCGCAGAGCCCGAGGCGGCGCCGGGCCATCATGCGGGTGCGGACCTGGGCCGGAGTGGGCTGCTCCCACAGATGGCCGGGCCGATGCGGCAGGCTGGCGGCGTCGTGCGCGTACGGGGGATGGCCGCACCAGCGGCAGCCCAGGGGCGAGGGTGGCTGCTCGGCATGCCAGCGGACCCTGATGATCTTTGAGGTTCTATTAGGGTTGGACACAGGTCGCACCTCCAGTGTGCGGTTGAGGTTCTGCCAGACGACGCCATTCGTCTGGCAGAACCGTTTTCTGCAACGTCCTCGGCCCGGTGATGGCACCGAACGAGCCGAGCTCTCTCCTGGCCCGCATCGGGCCGCCATCTTTGAGTGGCTGCTTTCTGAGAGTTTCAAAAGGTGCGTTAGGTGAGAGTCACACCTAGATCACTCTGCGTGATGGATACTCTTCACATAGTGAGGGCAGGCCGCAGAATTTTCAAGGCCAAAATTTCATCGCCGGTATTGTCTAGTTTCGGCGGGCAGATTGCGTGATTCGCTTACTTAACACGTGAGAAGAGGGCAGATGACCGGTAGTCCGACCATCAAGCGGCGGCGTCTGAGCGCCGAGCTCATCCGACTACGCGAGCAGGCGGGTCTCACCCATGATGAGGTGGCCAGGCGCTTGGAATGGTCGCGCGGTCGCCTCACCCACATGGAGCAAAATAAGTGGGTTCTGCCGGATATCGGTAACGTTCGGCTCCTGCTCGACCTCTACAACGTCGTTGACCCCGCCGTACGTGAGGCAATACTTGATCTTGCTCGGCAGTCCCGAGAAAGAGGCTGGTGGGCCAAATACAAGGACGTGTTCGGTGGCAGTCTTCCCGGCTTCGAGGCAGAGGCCACCCAGATCCGTACCATCGAGCTCGTAACCATCCCTGGCCTGCTGCAAACGGCTGACTACGCCACGGCGATCTTCCAAGCGGGACAGGTCCTTGATCAAACTGCCGTCCAGCGTCGTGTTGAGGCGCGTCTGGCCAGGCAAGCAATCCTCAGTCGTGACAACCCGCCGCAGATCTGGGCCGTCATCGACGAGGCGGCGCTACGGAAGATGGTCGGTGGTCCCAAGGTCATGGCGGAACAACTCGGCCATCTTGCTCACATGGCGATGCGACCGAACATCGCTGTTCAGGTGCTACCTGACTCGATCGGTGCGCACGCGGCGATGGGAAGCGGGTTCGTCATCTTGGACTTCGCGGGCGATCTGGATCCGTCGATCGTCTACTTGGAGACACCGACAGACAATCTCTTCCTGGAGCGGCCGGAGGAGATTCAGGCGTATACGCTCACGTTTAACCGTGTAGTGGCGGCAGCCCTGACCGTCGAGGAGTCTGTACGTTATGTGGCTGCCCTGGCCGATCGGCTGCAGCAGGAATAGAGGCGACGACTGTGGACCAAATCCTCTCGGGGCTCATCTGGCGCAAGAGTAGTCAGAGTGCTCAGCAGGACAATTGTGTCGAAGTAGCGGATCTTCCGAACGGAGGGCGTGCTGTGCGAGACAGCAAGAAACCTAGCGGGCCGAAGCTGCTTTTTGCTGGTGGCGAGTGGAAAAAATTTATCGATAGTGTTAAAAGTGGCGCATTCGAGGATTTGAAATACTGAAGGATCAAGTTCAAGCTTGCTTCATGGATCAAGTTTGCTTGATGGATACTGTTAACAACCCTACAAAGCCAGCTGAGTGCTCAAAATTCGATCGAAGTAGTACAAGGCTCCAGGTTACCTACTACTGGAGTGAGGTTAAATTCATCTCTAATGCTTAGCTGGAACAGAATGCTTACGAAGGCTGTCCAGAATTAGAGGCTATGCGGGTAAATCCTGATCCCAATTCTTCGTATACGCAAGAAACTCCTACGCTGTGAAGGAAGTTGATTAGGTCATCGCTCGGGCGGTGAGGCAACAGAAGTGCCAGGCTGGGCTTAGGGGTGATGTGGCGTTGATAGTCGAGGAGCTGACCAACACTCCGCCGTATGGCATCGCGTGTTGCAGTCCCCTTGGCCTCGTATAGCTCGTTTCCCTCCTGGTCGTATAGATCCGTAAAAAGGGGGCGAGTCTCGCCGGCAGGCGTAATTTTCCAACGCTGAAAATCGCGGTCAAGGTAAGAAATATATCGAGCGCAGAGTTCGCTTTCTCGGCGAACGGCTGTTGTTGCTTCTGTTCCAGGGTTCTTGAAGGTCTGTGTCACGTGTGCTTCTAGCGGAATAAGCACAGCTTCAGTTATAACTTTGATGTCGCCGGTACTGCTTTGATCGGTTTCGCGATGAAAAGCTTCGCCCAGTAGGTGGAGGCGAAATACGAAGACTGTGCGCAGCTCATTTGCTTCGTCGGGAGCCTCTTCTAAAAAGAATGGCCGCTCTTCATCTATTTTAAATTCTCCGATATAGCGATGATTCTTCTGGCTCGTTCCCGGGATGAATCCCTCGGCCACGAATACGCGGAGAGCACGGCCTTTCGTTTGATGCTCAAGGATGGCTCGATTGCCGTCCCGCATTTGCTGGTCGCCGACACGTCCTTCGCCCGTGTAAAGGAAGACGGTGCGGTCTTCATTCCAGCCGTCAAAGTTATAGCCAAATGCTTCACCGCGGTCGGGGTCTGAGTAGATGAACACATTTGGAGTTGTTCCGGAGGGTTCGATACCTCCGTACTTGGCGCCCCCGTACTTCGCCATACGCTCCTCGCGCCCCAAAAGCGCGCCTACAGGGGTGTCCCATCCCACATCGATCATCTAGCTAAGATAGGGCATTGTGACTACAAAGTAGAGCTTGTCCGCTTACGTCCTAGCCAATCGTTCAGGGCAGGATCTGGCGATCACCGTGAGGACTGTCCTTGGCTAGGGATCTTTCGGTCACCACACGCACCTGAGCTGAAACCAGCCGGGGACGCCGGGCACTCAAACGGGGGTGCACTAGCCCTACGCTAGAAGGCGCTGATCAGCTCACTACGATGGTCAAGGCATGATCACGGGCCTACAGACTGTCATGCTCTGCTGGATGGCTTCATCTTCGGCTTAGCTTCTCTCGAACTGCTCCGGTTCCAACTTTCTAGATTCAGTTGATGGATCACATAGATGTGTGGCTGGCTGCTACATGCTCAACGTGGCGACAGCCGAGATGATCAGCGTCCGAAGTGCTGCGCCATGCACTGCTGGGTCATCGGCGCGATTCATGGCCCCACGGCCGCGACAGGGTCTACCGTCGAGGCGATGCGAGCCGCTGGTCTGCCCCTCGTCCCCAAGCTGTGGACACCTGCCAGCCAATGCAGCCAGTGCTACGCGGTCTGCGCCGACGACCGAAGGGAGAGCTGACCGTGAAACCTCAGTGGGACGACCTCCCCGACAACGTGCGTCGCACCGTTGAGCAGCGGATCGGCCAAGTCCTCAAGGCCGAACCGGTGACCAAGGGGCTCATGCCCGGCCTCGCTGCCCGGCTGCACACCGAGGACGGCGGGACTGTCTTCCTCAAGGCCGTCTCCACCGCCAGCCCGGCCGCGTCCCTGTACGAGCGGGAACGACGAGCCGGCACCGTGCTGCCGCCCGGCCTGCCCACTCCCCGCCTGCGGTGGAGCGGCGAGGTGGAGGGGTGGATCGTGCTGCTGCACGAGTACGTCGACGGGCGCGATGCCGATCTGTCGCCCGGCTCACCGGACGTTCCGCTCGTGCTGGACACCCTGGCCGTCCTGAACGAAGCGCTCACCCCATGTCCAGGCGATGTTCCGGATGTCGCCGCGAACATCGCGATGCTCCAGGCCAAGGCCGCGCGACTGCTCGCTCTTCCTCCCGAGGAGTTGCCGCACCGGGCCATGTACGAGACGGCGCTCGACAAGCTCAAACCCGACGCCCTGGACGGCGACACCCTTCTTCACTACGACCTGCACTCCGGGAACTTCCGGATCGACGATGGTCAGCCGTACGTCATCGACTGGGCGTTCGCGGCGCGCGGTGCGGCCTGGATAGATGCCGTCATGCTCGCTCCACGCTTCATCGAGGCGGGCCACACCCCCGAGCAGACCGAGGCACTCTTCGCCCAGGTGCCCGCCTGGCGGTCCGCACCCGCAGACGCCGTAACCGCTCTGGCCGCGCTGTGGACGCTGTTTCGCCTGTACAAGGGGCGGTTTGGCCCGGTGGAAGGACGCGATTTCCGTGCGCGGGCCGCCGAGGCAGGACGAGCCTGGGTGCGGCATCGCTCCCGCTGACCTGCTTCGGGGGACCGGCTTTTGGGGAAGTCGAGGGTGACCGCCTGTCCGCTGATCAGCCGGTGTTCTATCGTGAAACGGTGCTCACGGTTGGTGTTGACCTGGCGACAGCAGCGAGTGAGACGGTGCAGGCTGGGAGCTCGAAGTTCCGTGCCTCATTGTGTTCAGGTAAAAGCAGGGCGTGATGAGACTTCGACTCATAGCATCAACGCTATGAGCTGGGGTACCGTAGAGCTGGAACCAGAGGTTCGGAAGTGACTCGAAGATCTATCTGCGGCATCGTTCGCGAGAGTGGCCTTCTACGTCGATCTGCTTGCGGAAGAGGGAACTCTCCTGGGAGAGCCGTATACGAAGCAGCTCGACGGCAAGCTCCGTGAGCTCCGGTTTCATCTCGACGAATTCGCTGTACGCATCACTTACTGGATCGCACCTGGTCGCCGGATCGTGCTCTTGACCGTGTTCCACAAGACGCGGACGCGTGATGATCGTGAGGTTGAGCGGGCTCGCCGGGCCATGCGTCGCTGTGTCGAACTGGCGCACATCGTCGACGAGGAGGAAGAGGCGATATGAGTGAGCAGGAGAGTTGGCGGGGGCTCAGGGATCGTCGGATGGCCGAGCCGGGTGCGGCTGAGGCCTACGAAGCTACCCGCATCGCGTACGAGCTAGGCAGGACGGTCCGCGGTATGCGCGAGGAACGAGGGTGGAGTCAGAACGAGCTGGCTCGCGCGGCCGGCATGACCCAGTCGGCGGTGGCCCGGTTCGAGGCCGGAGGAACCGTCCCCACGCTGCCGGTTCTGGAGCGCCTGGCGGGTGCGCTGGACGCGGACGTCGAGGTTCGCCTGACGCCCAGGGCTCCTGCCGCCTGAATCCTGGATGGCCTCGTGGTCATGGCGCGTGAACACCTGTGGAGATGCCCTCTGTGTCAAGCTCACCTGCGAGGACCGGTGGCGTCAAGATTTCGGTGTGGGCAGGTAGAGATCCGGTCCGCGGCTCCGACTCCCTACCGAGCGGGTCCCATTCGGGGGGTCGCCGGAACAGGAGCGAAGCGACATGACAAAGGTGACGGCACAGATGTCGGTATCACTCGACGGCCACTACGCCGGCCCGCGACACAGCGGTGAGGCGAGGGACTGGCTGCAGTCGGCGGAGGCCGCGGGCTTCTTCCGGGTCACCCGGTGGGTGATCGACGCCGCGGCCTGGCGCGAGCGGCAGGGCTTCGCGGGCGGCGAACGGGACGTCAACTCCGACATCATGGCCGAGACGTTCGAGGCCGCCGGGGCCTACGTCATGGGTCGGAACATGGCGGACGGAGGCGAGGTCCCCTGGGGTGACGAGCCGCCGTTTCGCGCGCCGGTGTTCGTCGTGACCCACCGCCCCCGCGAGACCCTGGTGCGCAAGGGCGGGACGAGCTTCACGTACGTGACCGACGGCATCGCCAGTGCCGTGGAGCAGGCGCGCGCCGTCGCGGGGGGCAAGAACGTGGCGATCGCCGGAGGGGGCACCCTGCTGCGCCAGGTCATCCAGGCCGGTCTGCTGGACGAGCTGGAACTGCACATCGTCCCGACCGTGCTCGGCAGGGGGATGCGCCTGCTCGACGCCGACCTCGGCGCGGGCCTCGGCCTCGACCTCGCGGAGAAGGAGGCGATCGAGCTCACGCCCACCAGGGTGATCCACACCCCCGAGGTCACGCACATCCGCTACACCGTCAACGGGCGGGCCGCCCTCGTCCTCGACGACCGCGGCAGCGGAACGGACGCCTTCGGAACCGGCACCCCGTAGTCCTCCGAGATCGTCGCGAACGCCGGGATCCCGATGTGCTGACAGCGACACCTATTGGCGCCGGCGCGGGCTGTTCGGGCACCCGCGCCGGCGTCAGACTGTCGCGCGGGACAGAGGGAGACGCACAGCGAACAGACCGGCCACTCGAAAGCAGCTCAAGCTCATCTCTGAGCAGCTCATCCAGCAGCTCATCGTCATCCCCGAGCAGCAGCTCAAGCTCGTCCCGCAGCAGCGGTTCATCCGGCGGCTCAGGGCCATCTTCGAGCAGCGGCTCATCGTCCGAGGGGCCGGCTGGTCTACTCACTGGCTGCCGGCAGCCCGACGAACTACCTCAGCCGCAGCGTCCGAACACCTGTACGTAGGTCGCGGCCGGGGTGGTGGACCCGGCGGCCGGATCCGCGCTTCCCCAGGCAACAGCGGTGTACAGCTCGGTGAAAGCCGGGTTGAGGATGGTGTCGCGGTGTGGCTTGCTGTTCATCCACCAGGTGACGGCCGCCCGGGGCGTGACGGAGGAGGTCCCCCACCCCGCGTAGGTGTTCTCGCCGATGGAGAACGAGGCGCAGCGGCGACCGTAGCCCACGGCCTGGGCGCGGCTCAGCGGGGTCGAGCCGGTCTGCGGGTTGATGTGCGGGTCGCACCGGCCGGGGTCGCCCTGTACGGGGCGGCAGTTCTTACCCGGCTCCGCCTTTCCCCACCAGCGCAGTCTGACGGCGTCCGCGGCGTGCCTGGCGGCGGCGGCCCCGAGCGTGGGGCCACCTTTCTTGCCCAGCGAGAGGTATCTCTTCAGCGGTTTCAGACCGGTCCGTTCGGCGTTGACGAGACACAGAACCGCTTTCTGGACGGTGGTCGACTGCGCCCTGAAGTCGTAACGTCCCCGGCTGGTGTCGGGGAACGCGGACTGGGGCCGGATGACGAAGTCGATGTTCGCGCAGGTTCCGGCGCCTTTCAGCGGTGCGGCCGCGGCGGCTGCCGGCTGTGCCGCCGCGGCGATGCCGGTCAGGCTCAGCAGGAGGGTTCCGGTCACGGCGACGGCCGCCCGCCGGGGGCGTGATGAGGGGCTGCCGGGCACGGGTCGCCGCGGCTTGCGGGAGAGCTGTGGGAGGCTGCTCATGGGGGGACTCCTCGGCGTCGGTGTCCTTCAGTGATAAGCCGAGGGTCTTACAAATGTCTTGCGGTGCACTTAAAGACCTTTAGTGCTCCTATTGGGTAGATAAATGCCGATGGTGATGAGGCTGCCCTGGGGCGCGGTCACGCCGGTACGTTCGGGTCAATGGTGTACGTCTGGCGGAGTCGCCGCTGGAGCGCGAAGAAGTGGATCTGCCGGACCGCCGCACATCCCTCCCGGGCTCCGGCGAGCGGGCGCTGCGCCTGCCGGAACCGGTTGATCTCGCACGCCGTCTGGCGGGGTGAACGACCGGCGACGACCGTCAGTGACTTTCCCGGCCACCGGTTTCCGCCCGTACGCCGAAGGGGTTGTCGATGGCGTACCTCCAGTACCCGTCCTGCCCGCGTCGGGCGACGTCGGTGGCGGTGCCCTGGATGTGCACGGGCCGGCCGTCGCGGGCCGTGCCGTCGATGACCCAGTCGACGATCAGCAGGGCGAGGTCGCCTGTGGTGTAGACGTGCCGTGGCCGGACGGTGATCGGCAGGCCCAGGGCCAGGAACCGGCCGTTGGCGGCGTCGATCTGCTGCCCGGTCAGCGGTGAGCCCGGCTCCGGGACGAACACGGCTCCGCTTTCGTAGACCTCCGCCACCGCCTCCGCGTCACCGTGGTTGAAGCGCTCGGCGAAGACCGCGGGCACGTCCTCGGCGCGTTCGGCCAGCTGTCGCATCATCGACCCATTTCCTTCCGGTCGGGTAGAAATCGCGGTCAGGGAGAAATCAGTCAGACACGGCAACGCTAGGAGGCGCCTTCGTGGCTCACCAAACGGTTGGTCATCCGGGCCTGCCCGACGACCCTCGCGCGAACGTCACCGAACCCACCCCGTCATGCCCGGTGGAGATCACTCTGGCGGCCCTGCACGGGCGCTGGACGACCCTGCTCGTCCGTGAGCTGCTGCGGGGCGACCGTACGTTCAGCGAGCTTCGCCGGGCGCTGCCCGCGCTGTCGGACAAGGTGCTGTCCGATCGGCTGGCGCACCTGACCGCGGCAGGCGTGCTCGACCGCCACCGCCGGCCCGACTGGCCGCCCCGGGTGCGCTACAGCCTCACCTCCCGCGGGCGTGACCTCGGCCCCGTCCTCCAGGCGTTGTGGGACTGGGGTGCGGGGCGGCGACCGTGAGATACGTGAATCGCCAGGCTTCGGCCGGACGTCTTCGGCGGGGTCGGCCCGGGCTTGTGTCAATGGTGGTCGTTACGGTCGCCGAGCATCGTCGATCTTTTGCAGGGGGCTGCCGTGGCAGCAGGTCGGTCGCCCCTGCGGAACGGTGCGGCAGGCGTCAGGTGCGCGTCCCCGCCTCGGTGGTGTCGAGGAGGGCGAACCGCTGGGCGAACGCGGACAGCTCCTCGCGTTGCCGTTCCGGTTCGGTGGCGGTGGCACCCACGACGATGCGGGTCACGCCTTGCGCGGCGAACGCCTCGACCTGGTCGACGGTCATGTCGATCGCCCCCGATCGCGTGTACTCCAGCGTTTCCGGGCTGCGGCCGGCCTCGACGGCGGCGGCCCGGGCGAGGTCCATCTGGAGGGCGCGCTCGTCCGGGGTGAGCGCGCCACCCGGGAAGTAGCCGTCGCCGCGTCGTCCGGCGCGGCGTGCGGCCGCCCGGCTCGATCCGCCGACGTGGATCGGCAGGTGGGCGACCCCGTGGGGCTTCGGGAACTGGCACAGCTCGTCGAAGGCGAAGAACTCCCCGTCGAAGCTGACACCCTCCTCGCCACCGGCCCAGAGCAGCCGCATCACGTCGATCGCCTCGTCGGCGCGACGCCCACGGGTGCCGAAGTCGACCCCCACCGCCCTGGCCTCACCGGGCAGGGCGCCGAGCCCCACGGTCAGCAGCCGCATCCGCCCCTTGGACAGCACGTCGATGGTCGCCAGGCGCTTGGCGAGGATCACCGGATGGTGGTACGGCAACAGCAGCACACCCGTCCCGAGCAGGATCCGTCGCGTGGCCGCGGCGACGAAGCTCAGGCAGTCGAGCGGATCGAAGTACGGCAGCGACGGCGGGAGCTCGAAGCGCCCGACCGTCGCACCGGGATACAGCACGATGTGCTCGGGCAGATACAGCGCCTCGAAGCCGCATTCCTCGGCGTGCCGGGCGTAGGCCATGATCTTGTCGGGGTCGACGCCGTGGTAGGGCGTGCTGTAGCTGACTGCGAACTTCATCGTCGTTCCTCCGGTCGGCCGGCCGATGCGACGGATGGGCGGTCGCCGATCACCATGGCCGGTACCGCGGCGGCATCGTGGCCTCGCCATGTGTCGACGACCTCCCCACCCGTCTGTCGCGGCCACGCTAGAACCTTGTCACCGGCGTCAAGGCAACTCGCGCCCGGTCACGGCCGCGGAAAGCGGCCGATCCAGCCGCGCGACGCCGACCTTTCGCCCGGCTCATCGGGCTCCCGCCGCCTGAACCGGCACCATGCCCCCAGGGTTGCGATGGCGACCACGCCCTTTCTGGCACGACCTCTCAGAGAGATCATTCATAGGTTCGGAGAGGCCAAGGGCATCGGCCCGTCTGGCTGGGCGACCTGGACGGGCCGAGCCGGAACCCGCCGGTCCGAGTCGACGGCCGACGAGGAAGAAGGGTGATGTGAGTGAGCGGGAAGGGCGACGACGTGTTGGTGAAGGTGAACACCGAGAAGGTGCTGTGCTACGTCGTACGCGACGGGCGGCTGCTGGTGTTCCGGCATGTCGACGAGAGCTACGAGGAGGTCGGGATCCAGGTTCCCGCCGGGACCGTCAAACCCGGTGAGACGCCCGAGGCGGCGGCACTGCGCGAGGCGCGGGAGGAGACGGGCCTGCCCGGGTTCGGGATCGTGCGGAAACTCGGCACGACCGAGTACGACATCACCCCGTACCGGTTCGAGGTCCAGCGTCGCCATTTCTTCCACCTGGAGCTGACCGGGGACGCTCCGGAGCGGTGGAACAGCCAGGAGGACCACGATGGGGAGGGAGAACCGACCCGTTTCGAGTGCTTCTGGATCCCGCTGGAGACCGCCCACGTCCTCCAGGCCGGTCAGGGCGCCCTGGTGGGTCGCCTGTTCGACGTCGACCCACCGGCGAGGGAAACGGCGGAAGCCCAGGGATCGCCGGGTGGCCTGACCGGGGGCGGCTGAGGCTCGCGCGCCGGCACAGATGTCGGCACGGTCGGCGCGGTTTTGTGTCGGTGGTGGTCGTTACAGTCGCCGAGCACTGTTGATCTTTTGCTGAGGATTGTCGAGGAGACCGGATGACCGAGCCCGATGTGACGATGGCCAGGATCGGCCAAGGTGTCGAGCTGGGCCGACGAGGTGAGCGAGAGGCCGCTCGGAAGCTGTTCTCCGAGCTGTGGGAGGAGATCGGTGTGACGGGCGACCCCCTGCACCGCTGCGCTCTCGCCCACTCGATGGCCGATGTCCAGGACGAGGTGAAGGAGGAGCTGCTCTGGGACCTGCGCGCCCTGGAGGCGGCCGACCTGGTCACCGACGAGCGGGCTCGGCAGGCGGGGGTCGCCGGTCCCGTGAGCGGTTTCTACCCTTCCCTGCACCTCAACCTGGGCGACGCCTACCGCAGGCTCGGCGACCTCGACCGGGCGCGCGACCACCTCGAACGCGGGCGTGCCGCCGTTGGCGCGCTCGGTGACGACGGGTACGGGCAGATGATCAGGCAGGGCCTGGCGCGGCTCGCCGGGCGCCTGCCGACAGCCTGAGGACGTGATCTCCCGCTACATGTCTTTTCCATCCTGATCCAGGGACGCCCGGTCCGGACTCCGCGCTCCCCGGTAGGCCCACTCCGCGATGCGGCGCAGCAGGGTGGTGGCGACGGGAGGCGGGGAGGGGAGGAGGACGGTCGCGTGGAAGGCGTGGGGCATGCCCTCGTAGACGTCGAGCCGGACGTCTCCTCCGGCGGCGGAGACCGCTTCGGCGAAGCGCCGCGCGTCGTCGAGCATCACCTCTTTCGAGCCCACCGCCAGCAGCAGCGGGGGCAGCCCGCGAAGGTCGCCGTGCAGAGGAGACTGGGGCGCCCGATCCGGTCGCTCCCCGGCCAGATACTGGGTGCGGACGTGGTCGAGTACGGCCCGGTTGACGACGTCTTGGCCGTCGTTGGCGTCGATGGACGGGCTGGACAGGGTGAGATCGGTCTGCGGGGAGACGGCCAGCGCCGCCTCGGGGAGGGGATCGCCCGCCCGCTTGAGCACGAGCAGCGCCGACAGCACCAGCGTGCCCCCGGCGGACTCGCCCGCCAGGATGATCCGCGACGCGGGCACGCCCTGGCCGAGCAGGCTTCGGTAGACGGCCACCGCGTCGTCGAGGGCGGCCGGATACCGGTGGGCGGGCGCGAGCCGGTAGTCCACCGCCAGGACGGGGCGACCGGTCGCCTGAGACAGGCGGTGGGCCATGAGCTGCTCAAGGTGGGGGTTCTTGTACTCGAATCCGCCTCCGTGGAGATAGATCGTCACCCCCCTCTCGACCGTGGTCCGGCCCGCGGTGACCCAGGTGCCGGGAACGCCGCCGGTGTGCGGCAGGACGGGGGTGAGGTCGGCGTCGGCGGGCAGGGCGGGGGGATGGGAGTGCAGGGTCATGAGCTGCGACAGCGCCTCGGCGCTGTCGCCGGGCGTGCTGGGAATGCGTGTGACGTTCACGATGTGGTCCTAATCAGTTCTTTCACGGCAGAGCGGGCGGGCAGCCGACATCGGCGTGTTCGGCCTGCTCCGGGTATGGGTGAGGGCACCTGATGCGCGCGGCGATGGCGTCGGTGAGGGCGCCGGACGCGCGCGCGGTGGTGGCCGGTGGCTTGTGGCGCGGGCAGCGCGGAGCCGTCGCGCGCCGAGTTGGTCGCAGGCACGAAGGGCGTGATGGGCGTGGGTCTCGATGAGCACATGGGGACAGCGAGACGTCAGCCGGTCATCGACCCGTCGGATTCGAGCCCGTCAGGTTCGAGAAGGGCTCGCGGGCGCGGTGGTGCTCAGCACCACCGGGCGTGGGAACGGCGCGCGGGCGCTGTGCGGTCAGGCGCTGCCTGTGAAGTGTGAAGACACGACGTCATCCCTTGCTACGGCGCCTCCATGCCACCGCCGTCCTCCCGGCCGGTGGCACGCGACATGCATGTCATTACAGGACCTCGCGACGAACGCTGTCAAGGCGTGACGTTCTTCGTTGTTCCGTTCTCCTCGCCGGAGGAGGCCCGGCCGGGCCTCGATGATCGTACGGTCGGGCGTATGAGCGTCGAAGATCGGAAGACCGGCGGCGAGGGGAGGAGCGCCCGTCGTGCCGGGCGCCGGGCGCCGGGACGGGACGCGCCGGACGGAAGGTCCGGCGAGCCTTCGAAGCCACGGCCGCGCGGGTGGGTTCTCGCGTCGGCCGCCGTGCTGGTGGCGGGAGTTCTGGCGTTCCCCGCCGTGGTGCCCAACGCCGTGGGCAATCTCGGCAGCCTGCTGGAGACCTTCCTGCCCTGGGCGGGCCTGGCCGTTCCGGTGCTGCTGGGTCTGGCGCTGCTGCGCCGTTCGGCCCTCGCGGCGCTGTCCGTGGTGCTGCCCGCGGTGGTCTGGGTCGTGGTGTTCGGCGGGCGGGTGCTGCCCGCCGACCGGGCGGCGGGGGGCGACCTGACCGTGCTCCAGCACAACGTCGGCGAGGAGAACCCCGACCACGAGGGGACCGCGCTGGCCCTGGTACGGGCCGGGGCCGACCTCGTCGCCCTGGAGGAGCTGACGCCCGCCGTCCGGCCCGTCTACGAGAACGCCCTCGCGTCCGGCCACCCCCACCGCGCGGTCGCGGGCACCGTCGGCCTCTGGTCCAGGTATCCCCTGACGGACCCGAGGCCGGTGGACATCAGGCCCGCGGGCGTCGGGCCCGACTGGAACCGCGGGCTGCGGGTCACCGCGCGGACGCCGCACGGGGACGTGGCCGTGTACGTCGCCCACCTTCCCTCGATCCGCATCCGGCCGCCGGACGGTTTCGGGTCAGGCCGCAGGGACGAGAGCGCCGCCAAGCTGGGGGCGGCCGTCGCCTCGGAGACGCTGGACAGGGTCGTCCTGCTGGGCGACCTCAACGGCACCCTCGACGACCGCGGCCTGGCCCCGCTCACCTCCCGGATGGCCTCGACGCGGAGGGGGTTCGGTTTCAGCTGGCCCGCCGCCTTCCCTCTCGCCCGGATCGACCACGTCATGACCCGTGCGGCGGTCCCCGTCGCCGCCTGGACCCTGCCCGCCACCGGCAGCGACCACCTGCCGCTCATAGCCCGGGTCGACCTCTGACGCCCGCGTCGACCTCTGGCGGCCGTGGGCGGCCGTGTCGATGTCGTTCGCGCCGTTCATGCCGTTCGCTCCGTTCGCCTCGGGCTCCGGCCCCGCCGGTGACGGGATCCGCGCCCTTCCGGGAGGCCGGGCCGTCAAGCCCCGGCGATCCGGGCTTGGTTATGCTCGGGCGGTGAGCTCCCCGAGAACGCTCGTGCTGTGGGACATCGACCACACGCTGATCGACGCCGGCGGTGTCACCGCCGACACCTACGACCACGCGTTGCACGCCACCACCGGCCGCCGGATGGAGTACTCGGTGCAGGTGGCCGGGCGGACCGAGCGGGCGATCATCACCGAGATCCTCCAAACGCACGACGTCGAGGTGTCGGACCGGCTCCTCGACTCCTTCTACGTCGCCCTCGCCGAGGCGTTCGTCGTGCGCGAGGCCGTCATGCGGGAGCGCGGCCGGGCCCTGTCCGGAGCGCGCGAGGTGCTCGCGGCGCTGGCGGAACGCCGGGACGTGGTGCAGTCGGTGCTCACCGGCAACACCGAACCGGTCTCGATCGGCAAGCTCACCGTGTTCGGGCTGGAGGGCTTCGTGGACTTCGAGGTGGGCGCGTACGGCACCGACCACGAGGACCGCGCCGCGCTGGTGGCCCTCGCGCAGCGGCGCGCCGCCGGCAAGTACGGGGAGCCCTTCACCGCGCGCAACACCGTGCTGATCGGTGACACGCCGAACGACGTCCGCGCCGGTCATGAGGGCGGAGCGAGGGTGATCGCGGTGGCCACCGGCTTCAACGACGCGAGCGTCCTGGGCGAGGCCGGTCCGGAGCTGGTGCTGGAGGACCTCGCCGACACCGACGCCGTCGTACGGTCCGTGCTGGGCGTGCCGGACCGGGCGAGCGGCGACCGTTAGTCCGAGACTGCCGTAACGGCCCGCACCACCGACCACCGGCCTGCCTCCGAGGGGCCTGCGCGGCTCGGTTCCCCGGCCGGGGAACCGGTGGGGGAACCGGTCAGTCCTGTACGGGACGAGCCGGAGCTACGCAAGGTCGAGCCGGGGTCACGCGGGGATGAGCCGGGCGAGCCGCCCGCGCAGCACCGCCAGGGCGCTCTCCGCGTCGCGCTGCCCGGCCAGCACGGCGATGCCCAGTCCGGCGGCGGTGGCCAGCAGCACGATCGCCTCCGTACGGGGGTCGAGGTCCGCCGCCATGTCGCCGTCGTCCCGTGCCTGGGCGAGCCGACCGGCCACGAACGACTCCATCGCGTCCGGTGCGGCCAGGAAGGGGTGCGCGGCCAGCGCCTCGTCGGTGACGGCCAGCACCGCGTAGGACGTGTAGGCGAGGTGGAAGATCCGGCTGCGTTCGTCGGTCGGGATCGACTCGGTGAGGATGGCCTCCAGCACCTCGCGCGGCCGGCGCGTCCCGGCCAGCCTCGCCTTCAGCCGCTCCGCCATCTGCTCCGCGAGCCGCCGCAGCGCGAAGAGCGTGAGCTGCTCCTTGGTGTCGAAGTAGTGCTGCACCAGGTGGAGCGAGACGCCCGCCTCGGCGGCGACGGCGCGCATCGTGACGGCGTGCAGCCCGCGCGTGCCCATCACCCGCAGGAGCGCCTCGGCGATGTCGTTGCGTCGGCTCTCCCGGTTGTCGGCGCGGCTCATGCGACCTCTCCATGGACAGGGCCTCGATTAGTTGGTACAACCGTACCCTATACAGATGTACCAACTTAATAAGGGGACAGATCATGGACGGCGGCACCCGCGCTCAGGTCGGGCGCTTCACCAGCGAGGCGGCGGAACGGGAGTTCCGGGCCGCCTACGACACCGCGATGACACTGTGGCCGCCCCACGACACGATCGACGTGGAGACCGGGTTCGGAACCACCAGGGTCTACCGCCGCGGGCCGGTGTCGGGGGAGCCGATCGTGCTGCTCCACGGGCACGGTGCCAACGCCTCCACCTGGTACCACCAGGTGGCCGAGCTCGGACGGCACCGTCCGGTCTACGCGATCGACACGATCGACGACCCCGGCGGCAGCGTGCAGCGCAGGCCCGTGACCGGCTCCGGCGACGCCGCGGCCTGGCTGTCGGAGGTCCTCGCGGGTCTCGACCTGACCCGCGCGCATCTGGTCGGTCTCTCCTACGGCGGCTGGCTCGTGCTCAACCAGGCCGTCCACCGGCCGGAGCGGCTCGCCTCCGTCACGCTGCTCGACCCCGGTGGCCTGGAGAAGGTGCCCGCTCGGTTCCTCCTCGGCCTGTTCGCGGCGGTGTTCGCGATGCGGGCGCCCGCGTCCTGGCGACCCGCACTGGCCCGCCTTCTGGCCGTGCACGCCCTGGTCGAGCGCTCCGAGATCATGGATCCCGTTCTGCTCGGCGCCCACGCCTTCCGCCCGCACCGCAGTCCCGCGCGGCGGTTCACCGACGACGAGCTCCGTCGCGTGACCGTGCCCACGCAGCTCCTCCTCGCGGCGCGCACCACGTTGATGCGGCCCGCCCGGGCCCTCGCCCGTGCCCGGCGGCTCCTGCCGCTGCGCCACGCGGAGATCGTGCCCGGCATCGGCCACGCGATCCCGTTGGAGGCACCCGACCTGGTCACCGACCGCGTTCTCGGCTTCGTCGACCGTACGGCGGACCAGGTCTGAGCAGGCCCGAGCAGCTGAGCAGGGGACGGGGAGGAGAGACGGTGGCGGGCAGAGCACTGGTACTGGGCAGTGGCGGGATCGTCGGCATCGCGTGGGAGATCGGCGTCCTGGCCGGTCTGGCCGAGCACGGTGTCGACCTGGGCGAGGCCGATCTGGTGATCGGCACGTCCGCCGGGGCCGTGGTGGGCGCCCAGCTCGCCGCCGGTGTCGGTGTCGAGCACCTGTACGGCGGGCAGCTCGCGCCACCGGACGGTGAGCGTGCTCCCGGGACCTCGGCGTCCGGCCTGGTGCGCCTGATCTGGACGCTGAGCCGGTCGAGGACCATCGCCGAGTTCGGTGCCCGCATGGGCAGGATCGCGCTGGCGGCCAGGACCGCGCCGGAGGCCGAACGCCGGGCGGAGATCGCCCGCCGGCTCGGCGAGACACGCGAGTGGCCGGATCGGCCGCTGATGATCACCGCTGTGGACGCCGGGACCGGCGAGCGGGTCACGTTCGAGGCCGGAAGCGGGGCGGACCTGGTGGACTGCGTCGCGGCCAGTACCGCGGGACCGGGCACCCGCCCGCCGGCCACCGTCGGAGGACGGCGGTACATCGACGGCGGCATGTGCTCCCCGGGCAACGTCGACCTGGCCGCCGGCTACGACCGCGTCGTCGTGCTCGCGCCCGTGACACGCGGCGGCGGCGTCATGAAGGGGGTGGCGGAGCAGATCGCAGAGCTGGGTCCGGACTCCGAGGCGGCGCTGATCGAGCCCGAGCCCGAAGCGTGGAAGAAGATCGTCGGCAGAGGTCTCGGAGGCATGCTGGACCCGGCCCGCCGTGCCCCCGCCGCCCGGGCGGGCCGCGCCCAGGCCGCCCGGGCGGCACCCCGGATAGCCCGCCTCTGGAACCCCTGACCCCAAGGGCTCCCCGCGAGATCGTCGCCGCTCCCCGGACATCGTCGAGGACCGCCTACGGGGCCGAAAGGAGGTTCGCCTTCAGCGGGGCGGGAGGCTCGACGTGCCGGACGGAACGCGACCCCGGATCGGCCGCGCCGGTGCCGTCGTACGGGTCGCGCTCGTACCGGCGGATCAGTACGGCGAGCCGGTGGACACCGCTCCGGTGTCGATGAGGCGGACCAGTTCCGGAAGGACCGTGCCCAGAGGGGCGTCGACGGTGAGGGCCGCGTAGTCGTCGCCCCGGGTCGGGCCCTGGTTCACGATCGCCACGGGGATGCCGAGCTTCGCGGCGTGCAGCACGAACCGGCGGCCCGACATCACCGTCAGCGACGAGCCGAGGACCAGGAGCAGGCGCGCTCCCTCCACGAGCGCGTAGCACTCGCGCACCCGCTCCGCCGGGACGGTCTCCCCGAAGAAGACGACGTCGGGCTTGAGGATCCCCTCCTCGCACGCCCGGCACCCGACCACCTGGAACGCGTCGATCTCCTCGTCCCGCAGCTCGACGTCACCGTCCGGGTTGATCGCGGTGGGCCGGGCGCCGAACCCCGGGTTCGCCTGGGTCAGGCGGTGGTCCAGCTCCTCGCGCGGGCTGGTGTGGCCGCAGCCCAGGCAGACCACGTCCCGCAGGCTGCCGTGCAGCTCGATGACCGCCCCGGCGCCGCCCGCCTGGTGCAGGCCGTCGACGTTCTGCGTCACGATGCCGGACACCAGGCCCCGCCGCTGGAGGGACGCGACGGCGTGGTGGCCGCTGTTCGGCGCGGCCCGGGTCATCGCCCGCCAGCCGATGTAGCTGCGGGCCCAGTAGCGCCGCCTGGCCACCGGATCGCCGACGAACGCCTGGTAGGTCATGGGGGTGTGCCGGGTCAGGGTGCCGCCCGGTCCTCGATAGTCGGGGATCCCCGACTCCGTCGACATCCCGGCGCCGCTCAGCACCACAACGTCACCCTCGGCCAGCAGTCCCGCCAGCGTGCTCGTACCGTCGCTCACCCCTCCATGCTGCCCCACCCGCACGGGCGGGGCGGCCTCGGGTCCTGCCCGCCGCCCACCGCCCACCGCCCACCGTCCCGGCGGCCCCGTACGGGTGCCCGGTCCATGGACCCGGTGGTGGTGATCGCGCCGACCTCGCTTGACCGATCACCGTGCTAGGGGCTCCACCCCTCGTACCGCGCGGGAGGGAACGGCACGCGCGTCTTGGTGGGCATCCGTATCAAGGAGGTGAGAACCTTGCCGGAAACTGTCATTGGAACGAGTCAATGGCGTCATGGGCATTGTTCGCGGCCGGGATTACTGTGACGGCGTGATGGGATTCGAGATCGAACTGGACAGGCGCGTCACCAACGCCGACGGAGAGATGTTCGACGGCGACGAATTGCTCGCCGGCTTCAAGGAAGGCCGGTTCCGGCTCCTGACCGACGCCCGCGACGCGGACGAGGTGAAAGACAGTGGTGAATCCATCGACTACTCGAACGTCGAGTTCGTCACCGACCCGTTCGACCAGTTGGCGCCGGGTGACCCGGTCGGTCCCCTGCTGGCCGGACTCAGAGGGGTCGCCGACGTGCTGTACTCCCCGAAGGGGAGGACCTCCCTGGTAAAACTACTGTCGTTGCAGAAACTCGGTTTCTGGGTGACCCGAACCAATGGTGTCGGAGCTTTCGTCGAATCCGACCTCAGGATCGCTGGGCCCAAAAAGAAGGTCTACATGGTGTCCGACAAAGGGGTGGAAAACCTTTTCGTGCACTATACGGTCGGGGTTCCGATCGGCAGGCTCGACGAAGCCCTGCGTTGGATCGGGCAGAAGGCGCGCGCGGTGGGCAAACGCCCCTTCGCCAAGATCAGCTGTGTTCGCGCGGCACATGCCGGGACCGCGGCCGAGATCATGTTCACCCAGTGGGCCGGGCGAAGGCAGATCGCCGTGACGGAGGAGGAGCGCACCACGCTCCGCGGATTCGTCGCCCTGGTGTACACCCAGGTCGCCGCGATCATCGATCACTCGTACGTGGAGGGTGCGGGACAGATCAAGAACAAGGCCGTCGCGCTGTCGCGCGTCCCTTTGCGGGAGGTGGCGAAGACGCTTCCCGAACAGGTGCAGTGGTTCCTCAAGGAACAGGCGTTCGCCACCCTGCTCGCGGACACGGACGACGCGGAGCTGAAGGACCTGAACGCGTTCGTCGCCGTACAGGTCGCGAGCGCGCAGAGGCACAGGGAGCAGCGGTACGCCGACGCCGAGGCCGACCTCGCCACGATCCTGGCCGACATCGCGGCGGCCGAGGCCAAGAATTCCGATGACCCGGAGGACGCCTGGGATCTCTCGGAATTGAGGGCGAGCGCACGCGATATCACTCTCAATCGCGACTATGTCGACCAGGCTCTGAACGAATGGCAGAACCTGGCGGGATTCCTGCCCTCGTACAAGAAGGTCTACCAGGAACAGCAGGACCCGAAATTCGGATTCCCGTGGTCGATTCTGGATGACGCGCTCGTCCCGGCGCTTGAGGGCAGGGCGATCAGTGCCGCGCCGACCGGTAGGGAATCACCCGGGGACCTGTTCGAGGCCGGCGCGCCCGAGGGGAGCGAGAACGGTCCCGACGGCGGCCCGATACGTGACCTGGAAACCCTGACGACATGCAATCCCGAGGAAGATGAGAACACTGCGATATCGGAGGTGAACCGGCTGACGGTGGGCGCGTTCCTGAACAGCGCGCTGCTCCTTCCCGGCGTGCCCACCGTTTCCGTGGAGCGGGTATTCGGCGGGATGAAGGAGATCCACGAACCGGACCACTACCTGGCCGGCGGCGTGTCATACCGCCTCGTCCCCCTCGAACTCCGCGCCCACGGCGACGAGGAGGTGAACTGGAAGCAGCTGGAGGTCGATATCCGGGAGATCATCGGCTTCTCTCACACGCTGTTCCCGGCTCCTCCGCCAGTCCATGCCCCGGTTCACGCTCCGGTCCATCCCCCCGCGCAGCCCCCTGGTCAAGCCGGCGCCGGCAAGCGCCAGGCCACCGACCCCCCGGCGGGTGCCACACCACCGCCGACGAAGATCATCAGAATCAACCAGGACACGCCGATGGTGACGGAGAACGACCATCCGCAATAGCGGCGCCGGTGTCGTGGATCCTCCCGTGAATCCTCCGGGCCGCCCGGGGTGACGGGGAGGGCGGGCACCGGGCGATTCGCCCGGTGCCCGCCCTCCCCCGATCGGCCGGCTTCCGGTACGTGGCGCGGCCGTGATCTCGCGAAGTCCGTCACGTGCCCGTGTGGTCGCCGCCCCGGACGAGCAGCGTGCCGAACGCGACGGTGAAGAAGGAGTCGAAGGCGCTCGCCGAACGGTCGGCGCGGGCCACGACGAGGGTGCCCTCCCAGGCGCCGAGGAGGAAGCGGGCCGTCGCCTCCGGGTCGAGGTCGGGGCGCAGGGACCCGGCGCGCCGGGCCTCGGTGAGCGCCGCCGCGATCAGGGCGGTCCACTGCTGGAAACTCTGGTGCACGGCCGTGCGGATGACGTCGCTGCGATCGGCGATCTCGGCGCCGAAGTTACCGATGAGGCATCCCCGGGTGAATCCGTGCCGCACGGTCTCGTCGCGGAGGAACTCGAAGTGCCTGCGCAGGCGGGTGAGGGGTTCGACCTCGCCGTCGGCGAGATCCTCCATGCGGAGCCCCGCGCCGTAGTGTTCCAGGGCGACGACGGCGAGGGATTCCTTGCTGTCGAAGTGGTTGTAGAAGGACCCCTTCGGCGTGCCGGCCGCGTCGGTGATGTCCTTCACGCCGGCCGCGTTGTAGCCCCGGATGTGGAACTGCTCCAGCGCGGCCCCGACGATCTCCGCGCGCATGCTCTTCCTGGCCATGGTCGCCCCCTCGCCTCCAATATGTCCGGTCGTCTTAGGTGCCGTCAAGCCGGGGGCCGAGAGCGCCCGCCGCGACGTGACGCTGTTGACACTTTTAAGACGACCGGTCATATTGAAAACGCCCGGGGTACCTCCGGGACCGTTTCGCCGGTCGCCACGGTCGCGAAGCGGGTGCGAACCCCTGTGAGGAGAGCGATGTCCACCTACCGTGCCTTCGAAGTGACCGGATCGCGGAAGTTCGAGCTCGTGGTCCGCGAGCTCCGGCAGCCGCCCGTGGGCCAGGTCAGGATCCGGGTCGAGAGCTGCGGGATCTGTCACACCGACTTCCTCGCCGTCGAGGGAGTCCGGGCCGACCCGGAACGGCCCGTCGTCCCCGGCCACGAGATCGTCGGTGTCATCGACGCGGTGGGCGACGGCGTGACCGGCTGGAAGGTGGGGGACCGGGTGGGCGTCGGGTTCCTGGGCGGTCAGTGCGGCGAGTGCGACCCCTGCCGGAGGGGCGACTTCGTCAACTGCGCGAACCAGCACCAGATGGGAACCACCGTGGACGGTGGCTACGCCGAGGTCGTCTTCGCCAGGGGAAGCGGGCTCGTACGCATCCCGGAGGGCATGAGCTCCGTCGAGGCGGCGCCGCTGCTGTGCGCCGGTCTCACCACGTTCAAGGCGTTGCAGCAGGTGGACGGTCCTCCGGGAGCCCTGGTGGCCATCCAGGGGATCGGGGGGCTCGGTCACCTCGGCCTGCAGTACGCCGCCAGGCTCGGTTACCGCGTGGCCGCCGTCGCCCGGGGAACGGGCAAGGCCGCGCTGGCGAGGCAGCTGGGTGCGGACCACTACATCGACAGCTCTCGCGAGGACCCGGGTGCCGCTCTGCGGGAGCTCGGGGGTGCGGCCGCGATCATCGCGACGGCCGCGAACGGCGCCTCGATGACGGGACTGGTCTCCGGGCTCGCGCCTCGCGGCCGCATGGTGGTCGTCGGAGCCGCCCTCGACCCCATCTCCGTCAACACCGGGGACCTCATCTTCGGAACCCGCACGCTCAGCGGGAGCCTCACCGGCAGCTCGATCGAGAACGAGGACAACCTCGCCTTCAGCGGGCGGCACGGTATCCGCCCGATGATCGAGACCGTGCCGTGGGCGGAGGCGCCGAAGGCGTACGAGCGAATGATGAGCGGTGAGGCCCGGTTCCGCGTCGTCCTCGACGTGGCGGCGTGAGCCGGGAGGGCGGACGACTCGAAAGGCCCCCGCCCGGCTGCCCCTTGTCGGTGCACTTCCAGGGACCGTCGGCCGCAACGTTTCGGCGTAGTCGGGTGGCGTCCGATTTGCGCTCAAGCAAGACCGGCTCCGACAAGATCAAGATGGTTCGCGCGCACGCCATGCCGTGGGCGGGGACGACGGCGTCCCGCCACGGTGCGAAACCGCCATTGCCCTCCGCCCCCGCCCTTGCCTAACCTATCGAAACTCGATAGTTTCTCATCGTAAATCGATAGAAAGATGAGTCATGGGAAAGCTGACAATGCGTGCGCTTCGCGCCGTCCTCGTGGTGGTGCTCGCCGGCACCGTGTTCGTACAGGCATTGATGGTGTGGACGTTGGTCAGCGGGAGCGACCCCGAAGACGGGTCGCTCCCGCTGACCCCGCTGCGCGTGATCACGATCCTGGGCATGGTGTCGGCCCAAGTCGCCCTGGTCGGCGTGTGGCGGCTGGTGACGATGGTCCAACGCAAAACCGTGTTCTCCTCCGCCGCCTTCCGGTACGTGGACGCCGTGATCGGCGCGATCGTGGCGGCCGCTCTCCTGTGGTTCGCGGTCACGGCCCTCAACGCGCCGGGCCAGCGGGCCGACCCGGGCGTCACCGTCATCATGGGCGGGATCGGCCTGGCCATCTTGGGAGTCGCGCTCATCGTGCTCGTGCTGCGGATGCTGCTCGCCCAGGCCGTCGCGCGCGACGTCGAGGCGGCGCGGATGCAGGCCGAGCTGGACGAAGTGGTCTGATGCCGATCGTCGTCGACATCGACGTGATGCCGGCCAGGCGGAAGATGTCCGTCGGCGGCCTCGCGGACCGTGTCGGGATCACCTCCGCCAACCTGGCGGTACTCAAGAACGGCCGCGCCAAGGCGGTGCGCTTCGCGACACTCGCCGCGCTCCGCGAGGTGCTCAAGTGCCAGATAGACCTCCCCGCCGGGGTGCTCGTCCGCCGCCCACGCCAGCCTTCGCCGCAGCAGTTGGGTTCCGATGCCTGAACCGGTGCTCCCCGGCCGCACGTGGAGGTTGTCAAGGAGGATCCGCCCGCCGGGAGCCGGAAGCAGGTAGACGAAGCCGGCCAGCTCTCCATCGTCGTCGCGAGCGACGAACAGCCCCGATCCCCGTACGGGCGAAGTCAGCCGTTCCCGCCACAACACCAGCCGATCGTCGGCCAGGGGTCCGTTCAGGAAGCCGTCGGGCATGATCCCCGCGTACGCCGAACGCCGGCTGTCCACGTGCAGAGCAACGATGGGGAAAATATCATCAGCTGTGCCGCTTCTCATTTGCATGGCAGAGAGCGTCCCATATGGGAAGAAATGAGATATGTGATGCCCTGGCCGTAAAAGGTGACCGTCCAGCGGTGACCTGCCGAGCCGAATGGTCGGCGCCGAAGCGATCTCACGCTCTGAACCTCATGCGGGCCCTGGCTCGGGGTGCGTCAGCGGAAGTCGCCGGCGTGGTCGGCCGCCCACCGCCGGAACGGGGTGGCCGGCCGCCCGGTGAGCTCCTCCACCGTGGAGGTGACCGGCTCGGGGGAGGTCACCATCTGCGCGTACGCGTCGATCATTTCCTCCGCCGCCGCGGGCGGCCAGCCCTGGTCGAGCAGCCCGCGCAACGCGACCTCCGGAGAGAGCTCCTCCCAGCGGACCGGCCGGCCGACGGCCTCGCCGATGACGGTCACCTGCTCGACCTGGGTCAGGGTCTCGGGGCCGCTCAGCACGTACCTCGCCCCGGCGTGGCCGGTGCCGGTGCCGGTGCCGGTGAGCACGCTCACCCCGGCGGCGGCGATGTCACCCTCGTGGATCAGCGCCCTGGAGGCGGCTCCGTGGATCCAGCGGACGGTCCCGGTCTCCCGGATCTGCGAGGCCCACATCAGGGTGTTGGCGGCGAACCCGTCGGGCCGCAGGAACGTCCACTCCAGCCCGGACCGCTCGATCAGCCGCTCGACGAGGGCGTGGGAGCCGAGGATCGAGTGCGGGTCCTGCTCGGGCGCGCCCGGTACGGGGTCGGGGACGCCGCGTGCGGAGACGTAGACGATCCGGCGGGCGTGTCCGGCGATCGCCTCGATGGTCGCGGGCGCCGCGTGGTCGGCCGAGAGGGTGGGCCAGACGAGGAACACCGACTCGACCCCGTCCAGGGCGTCGTCCAGCGTGGCGGGGTCGGCCAGGTCGCCGCGTACGACCTCGGCGCCCTCCGGGAGGGTCACGGACGCGGGGTCGCGGGTCAGCGCGCGCACCGCGACGCCCGCGTCGAGGAACTGGGACACGGCCTGCCCGCCGACCTTGCCGGTCGCTCCGGTGACCAGGATCATGCGGATCTCCTTCGATGGTGGGGATGTCCAGGCCAGCCTGCGACCTCACCTTCGGTTGAGGTCAAGGGGACGCGGCGACGCCCGGCACCGCCCGCACGGTGTACGCGTGCGGGTGGTGCCGGGCGTGCGGCGGGGCTCAGCGTGCGGCGGCCTCCTCGTCGTCCGTGACCACGGCGCCGCTGAACTGCGCCGAGTACAGGCGGTGGTAGGCGCCCCTCGCGGTGAGCAGCTCGTCGTGGGTGCCGTGCTCGACGATGCGCCCCGCGTCCATCACCAGGATGAGGTCCGCGTCGCGGATGGTGGACAGCCGGTGGGCGATGACGAAGCTGGTGCGGTCCGAGCGGAGCGCGGCCATGGCGTGCTGCACCAGGACCTCGGTGCGGGTGTCGACCGAGCTGGTGGCCTCGTCCAGGATGAGCAGGGAAGGGTTGGCGAGGAAGGCGCGGGCGATGGTCAGCAGCTGCTTCTCCCCGGCGCTGACGTTGCTCCCCTCCTCGTCGATCACGGTGTCGTAGCCGTCGGGCAGCGTGCGGACGAACCGGTCGACGAACGTGGCGCGCGCGGCGGCCTGGAGTTGCTCCTCGGTGGCCCGCGGGTTGCCGTAGGCGATGTTCTCGCGGATGGTGCCGCCGAACAGCCAGGTGTCCTGGAGCACCATACCGATGTGCGAGCGCAGGTCGTCGCGGCGCATCGCGGTGATGTCGACGCCGTCGAGGGTGATCCGTCCCGAGTCCAGCTCGTAGAAGCGCATGACGAGGTTGACCAGGGTGGTCTTGCCCGCGCCGGTCGGGCCGACGATCGCGACCGTGTGCCCGGGCTCGGCCACCAGGGACAGGTCCTCGATGAGGGGCTGCTCCGGGTCGTAGCTGAAGGACACGTGCTCGAACTCGACGCGGCCCCGCCTGACGGTGGGAGGCACCGGGACCGCGGGGTCCGGGGCCTGCTCCTCGGCGTCGAGCAGCTCGAAGACGCGCTCGGCCGAGGCCACCCCCGACTGCAGCAGGTTGGCCATCGAGGCGACCTGGGTGAGCGGCTGGGTGAACTGCCGCGAGTACTGGATGAACGCCTGCACGTCGCCCAGGCTCATCGACCCGGTGGCGACCCGCAGGCCGCCGACGACGGCGATGGCGACGTAGTTGAGGTTCCCGATGAACATCATCGTCGGCATGATGATCCCGGAGACGAACTGGGCGCCGAAGCTGGCCTTGAACAGCTCCTCGTTCCGCTGCCTGAACACCTCCTCGACCTCGGGGCGGCGTCCGAACACCTTCACCAGCTCGTGACCGGTGAACGCCTCCTCGATGTGGGCGTTCAGGGTGCCGGTGTGGGCCCACTGCGCGACGAAGTGCTTCTGCGAGCGCTTCGCGATCTGCGCGGTGACGACCATCGACAGCGGGATGGTGATCAGGGCGATCAGCGCGAGCAGCGGCGAGATGAAGAACATCATCGCCAGTACGCCGATCACGGTCAGCAGTGAGGTCAGCAGCTGGCTCATCGTCTGCTGCAGGGTCTGGGACACGTTGTCGATGTCGTTGGTGACCCGGCTGAGCAGCTCGCCGCGCGGCTGGCCGTCGAAGAACCGCAGGGGGAGCCGGTTCAGCTTGTCCTCGACGTCCTCGCGCAGCCGGAACACGGTGCGCTGCACCACGTCGTTGAGCACGTAGCCCTGGATCCAGGCGAAGGCCGACGCCGCGACGTAGATGCCCAGGACCCACAGCAGGACCGTGCCCAGCGCGCCGAAGTCGATGCCCCGGCCCGGTACGAAGTCCAGCCCCGCGAGCAGGTTGGCGAAGTTGTCGTTGCCCGACGCGCGGGCGGCGGCGATCGCCTGCTCGGGGGTCGTGCCGGCGGGCAGCTGCTTGCCGATCACCCCGGTGAAGATCAGGTCCGTCGCGTGGCCGAGGATCTTCGGTCCGATGACGTTCAGCACCACGCTGGTCACGGCGAGGGCGATCACGATGACGAGTTTCGGGCGGTCGGGGTCCAGGCGCCGCATCAGCCGGCGCGCGGACGGCCCGAAGGTCATCGATTTCTCCGCGGGCATCCCGGCTCCCCCGAAGGGGCCGCGGCCGAAGCCGGGCCCCCCGGCCGGAGGGCCCGGGGGGCGCGGTCGCGTGGTCGTCGTGGGCCGGTCGCTCATGCTGCGGTCTCCGCGGCTAGTTGGGACTCGACGATCTCGAGGTACGTGGGGCAGGAATCCAGCAGCTCGTCGTGGGTGCCCAGGCCGACGATCACGCCGTCGTCCAGGACGATGATCTGGTCGGCGTCGGCGATGGTGGAGACCCGCTGGCCGACGATGACGACGGCGGCGTCGGCGGTGTGCGGGCGCAGGGCGGCCCGCAGCCGCGCGTCGGTGGCCAGGTCGAGGGCCGAGAACGAGTCGTCGAACAGGTAGATCTCGGGCTTGCTGACCAGCGCCCTGGCGATGGCGAGCCGCTGCCGCTGCCCGCCGGACACGTTCGTGCCGCCCTGCGCGACGGGCGCCTCCAGGCCCTCGGGCATCGCCTCGACGAAGTCGCGGGCCTGGGCGACCTCCAGCGCCTCCCACAGCTCCGCGTCGCTCGCGTCCGGGTTGCCGTACCGCAGGTTGCTCGCGACGGTGCCGCTGAACAGGTACGGCCTCTGCGGCACCAGGCCGATGCGCGTCCAGAGCGTCTGGGGGTCGAGGTCGCGGATGTCGACGCCGTCGACCGACACCGTGCCCGAGGTGGCGTCGAACAGCCGGGGTATCAGGGAGATCAGCGTCGTCTTGCCGGAGCCCGTGCTGCCGATGACGGCGGTGGTCTGTCCCGCCTCCGCGCGGAAGGAGATGCCGGACAGCACCGGTGCCGCCGCGCCCGGGTAGCGGAACTCGACGTCGCGCATCTCCAGCTCGGCGCGCCCGCTCACCTGCCGTACCGGGTCGCGGGGCGGCGTCACCGACGACTCGGTGTCGAGCACCTCGACGATGCGCTCGGCGCAGACCGCGGCGCGCGGGATCATCATCGAGATGAAGGTGGCCATCATCATCGACATGAGGATCTGCATCAGGTACATGAGGAACGCGGTGAGGGCGCCGACCTGCATCTCGCCGCTGTCGACCCGCGCGGCGCCGAACCAGAGCACGGCGATGCTGGAGACGTTGAGGATCAGCATCACGGTCGGGAAGATGAGCGCGGTCAGCCGTCCGACGCGCAGCGACGTGTCGGTCAGCGCCTGGTTGGCCTCGGCGAACCTGCGGGTCTCCTCGCGCTCGCGGACGAAGGCGCGCACCACGCGGATGCCGGTGAGCTGCTCGCGCAGCACCCGGTTGACCGTGTCGATGCGGTCCTGCATCGCGCGGAACTGGGGGACCATGCGGGTGATGATCAGGCCGATCGACACCAGCAGCGCGGGGACGCAGACCAGCATGAGCCAGGACAGGCCGAGATCCTGGCGCAGGGCCATGATGATGCCGCCGACGCCCATGATCGGAGCGGCGACCAGCATCGTGCAGGTCATCACGACGAGCATCTGGACCTGCTGCACGTCGTTGGTGCCGCGGGTGATCAGCGAGGGGGCCCCGAAGTGGGAGACCTCCCTGGCGGAGAACCCGCCGACCTGGTGGAAGACGGCCGAGCGGACGTCCCGCCCGAACCCCATGGCCGCCAGGGAACCGTAGTAGACCGCCGCGATCGCGCAGGCGATCTGCACGAGGGAGACGAGCAGCATCCAGCCGCCGGCGGACAGGATGTAGCCGGTGTCGCCGGTGGCGACGCCCCGGTCGATGATGTCGGCGTTCAGGCTGGGCAGGTACAGGGAGGCGATGGTGCCGACGAGTTGCAGCACCACCACGGCGGTCAGCACCCACGAGTAGGGGCGCAGGTACGTGCGGAGCAGGCGGGTCAGCATGAGGTCTCTTCACGTGGGGTGGCCGGGCGAGGGGCGTCGTGCCGGGGATCCGGCCGCCGGCCGGTCTCGCCCGTCACCCCGGTAACCGGGATCATGGGGATCTCCTCCAGGGAGTGTCGGGGATCAGCCTGCGATGTGAACCTCGGTTGAGGTCAAGGAGGACGTCGAGGCGAGGGATCGGGCCGAGGTGGGTCGAGGTGGGTCGAGGTGAGGGATCGGGTCGAGGCGGGGAGGCCGGGGGCGCCGGGGCCGTCGAGTCGTCGGGACGGTCGGGGCCGTCGGGGTCAGGGAAGCGGTTCGGGGGCGCCGGGGCGCAGGCGGACCCCGTCGAGCAGCATGGAGACGATCTCCGAGGCGGTCACCGGGTCGTTCTCGACGAGCCGGGGATGGGTGCATGCGACGGTCAGCAGTTGCAGCCGGCGCGCGGCCTCGCGCGGTTCGAGCCGCAGCCGGTCGCGGGCGGGCTCGATCAGGTCGGTGAGCGCCTGCCGGATGAGGGCGCTCTCCTCGGAGAGGTTCTGGTGGTCGCGGCCGGCCTCGAGGGCTTTCAGCCCGATCGCGTCCACCACGCGGAAGATGCGCGCGGTGCGCCGCTGCAGGATCTCGACCGCCGCGACGAGCCGGACGTCCAGGGGAGCCGTACGGTCGACGGCCTCCAGCTCGTCCAGCAGCGGGGAGGAGTCGAAGGCGCTGGCGACGGCCGCGTTCACGAGCTCGTCCTTGGTGGTGAAGACCCGGAAGATCGTCCCCTCGGCCACGCCCGCGGCCTGCGCGATCTGCCGGGTGCTCACGTCGGGGCCCTCGGCGAGCACGAGCGACAGGGTGGAGGCGATGAGCGCCGCGCGCCGCTCGTCGGGGGGGAGGGGGGTCGCCCGCTGTGAGGTCGAGATCACGCCGGACATCCTATCCGATGAGTGAGTGAGTTACTCACTCATTTAAAACGGTCCCGTCGTGCGGCTCTGGAGCGGTCCCGTCGTGCGGCCTTGAAGCGGTCCTGTCCCGAGGTCGCGGGGGTGCCGATCGGGGAGACTGAAGGTGCGTCTGGGTTCCCTGTGGAAGAAGTGATCTTTTTCCGACAAATGTAGGAAAAAGCAGCTAGAAAGCCCATCTTTCACCTGATGCGCCGGGCGTCGTCGGCGATCTAACGTCGTGTGGCAGACACCGTGACGTCATCGCGACAGCCGTCTGCCTGTCGGCCAGGAGATCACCCGATGCCCCGTGCCCTCGCCCACCGTCCCTGGGTGCCCGCCGCCACCGAGGATCGCGTCCAGTCCGTCCTGAAGGCCGTGACGGACCAGACCGCCTCCACGGTCCAGAGCGAGATCGAAAGACTGGTGGCCGACAACCACCGCATCCACGACGTGGAGTCGGTCAACCTGAACCCGGCCACGAACATCATGAACCCGCGGGCCGAGGCCCTGCTCTCGGCCAACCTCGGGTCGCGGCCGTCGCTGGGCTACCCGGGCGAGAAGTACGAGATGGGCCTGGAGGCGATCGAGCAGATCGAGATCGTCGCCGCCGAGCTGGTCGCGGAGGTCTTCGGCGCGCGCTACGCCGAGGTGCGCGTCGGCTCGGGGGCGCTCGCGAACCTCTACACGTTCATGGCCACCTGCGAACCCGGTGACACGATCATCGCCCCTCCGGCGAGCATCGGCGGCCACGTCACCCACCACCAGCCGGGCGCGGCCGGCCTGTACGGGCTGCGGATCGTTCCCGCCCCCGTCACGTCCGACGGCTACACGGTGGACGTCGACGCTTTGCGAGAGCTCGCCGGGCGGGTACGGCCGAAGCTGATCACCATCGGCGGCAGCCTCAACCTGTTCCACCACCCCGTGGCCCGGATCCGGGAGATCGCCGACTCGGTCGGCGCCCGCGTGCTCTTCGACGCCGCCCACCTGTGCGGGATGATCGCCGGGAAGGTCTGGCCGCAGCCGCTCGACGAGGGCGCCCACCTGATCACCATGAGCACGTACAAGAGCCTGGGTGGTCCCGCGGGCGGCCTCGTCGTGACCGACGACGCCGAGCTGGCCCAGCGGCTCGAAGCGATCGCCTACCCGGGACTGACCGCGAACTTCGACGCGGGCAAGACCGCGGCGCTCGCCATGACGATGCTCGACTGGAAGGCCGCGGGACCCGCCTACGCGCGGGAGATGGTCGCGACCGCGCGGCGGCTGGCGGACGAGCTGCTCGCCCTCGGGGTCCCGGTCTTCGCCGCCGAGCGCGGTTGTACCCGCTCCCACCAGTTCGCCGTCCTGGCCCACCGCTACGGCGGCGGCCAGCGGGCCGCCCGGCGGCTGCGCGAGGCCAACCTTCTCGCCTGCGGCATCGGCCTGCCGTCGGAGGCGGTCGAGGGGGACACGAACGGCCTGCGCGTCGGTACGCCGGAAATCGTCAGGCTCGGGATGACCGAGGCGGATATGCCGGAGCTGGCCGCGTTCGTCGCCCGGGGCCTGGACGAGAACGTCGACCCGGGCACCGTGGCGCCGGAGGTCACCGAGTGGCGGAGCCGCTTCTCCGGAGTGCGCTTCACCGTGGACAACCCTGCCTGAGGGGGCTTGACCGGTCAGGCCTTGTCTTTGGAGAGCCCTCGTCCTGGACGGGACGTTCCGAGGTGACGGCGCGCCCGAAGCCCGCCCCGGCCCGACCGGCCGCCTCTCCCGGACATCGCGAAACCGGCCACCGAACAGGACGAGGGTGTCGAGGCCCGGTCGTCACGGACCGGGCCTCGACACCCTCGTGACCACACCCCACGTGAGGACCGGCGACAGGATCGAAGGAACGCGGCGCCCCGGCCGGTCGCCCCCCGCTCGGCGCGTCCCGGCGATCCGGCGCGACGACGGGACCGGTGCGCCGATCACCCGGTCGCCGGTCGTCCGCGACCACCGACCCGCTTCGGGACCTCTCGTCTAGAAGGGCATGCCAGGCCAGTAGTGGTGGTGACCCGGCGAGGAGTGGTGCTGATGGTGGCCGAGCCCGGGTTGATGGTGGTGATGACCTGGCGAGGAGTGGTGGTTGCCGGGCCAGGAGTAGTGCTGGTGGTGACCGCCGGGGGACGGATCACCCAGCAGTACGGATGCCGAAGCGGCCTCCCGGGGTGTCGCGTTCGCCCCGGCGGGCTGAACCGACATCGTCATGGCGACGATGAAGCCGGAAGCCACCAATGTGCCGGTGGTGAGAGTGTGCTTGAACATGTCACTCCATCTCTGATGTTTCAGTCCGGCATGCCGCCTGGGCCTACAGGGCGCCAATCCGGTTTCCGGAAATATGCGGAATAGACGTCACACAAAACGCTAGTTCAGGGACATCCGGGTGTTCACCCCGCACAAGACAAAGCCTTGGTTCGGGATCGCCGCCGAAGAGAAATATCGAGGTCACGCCGGAGCGGAAATTGCCGGCCCGGCCCTGGCAGCAAATTTCGCCTCAAATACCGATATTTGGGAAAACGTGTGCTGAATGGCTTCGGCCGCATGGGGTCACTCTCCGGCGGGGCCACCATTCCCTCTTTGGGCGGCATTTTCCAGAAGGCATATCCGGGAGAGTTCTTTTCGGAGGGCCCGGCCGGTCGGCCGTTGGCGCTGTCCGGGCGGGGGCTCGCGCTCGGAGGGCGGTCCCGCCCGAGGGGACTCTCACCGGGCCATGTGGCTCCCTTTCCCCACCCGTGCCCCGGCTCCCGTGTTAGCGGCGTGCAAGCCGGGGTAGGGCGGGCCGTGCGCCCGCCACCGCGAGCACTCCCGCCGGTGGCCGGTTCGTGTCCGGGGCGTGGCCGTACCGGCCCGGCATGAGAGGAGAGCACGATGGCCGACGAATCTGATCTGATCCTCGACCTGGTGTGGCAGGAGTTCCACGAGGTCGTGAACATGACGTCGGAGGAGCTGAGGGCCTTCCTGCTCGCCTCGGCCTCGGCGTCGGCGGGCGGGGTCGACGCGGTGAGCCCCGAGGCGGCCATGCCGCCGCTCGGGCGCCAGGTGCTCCAGGTTCTCGGCAAGCGGAAGGCCGACCTCACCGCCGACGACGTCGAGACGATGCGGCAGGCCGTCGACCGGGTCGAGGACACGCTGGCCGAGGGGGCGGTCGACGATGACGACGACGATCGGCGGCGGGCGCTGCTGGAGGTCGGGCACAACCCGCTGCGGCCGTCACGGCTGGGGGGCTGACCCCGGGCCGTGATCGAAAGCCGCTGACCTCCGGTCGTCGGACGACGGCCCTCGTCCGACGACCGGTGGCCGGTGGCCGGAGTTCAGTTCCAGGCGCCGCGCGCGGACCAGCGGGACAGCAGCTCGGCCTCCCTGGCGGGGGTGACGGCGGCGTCCGTCGAGAAGGACGACTCCGCCTCGCGGATCTCGCGGATCGACTGCCCCAGGGGCCGTGGGTCGAGCCCCGCGGCGCGGGCGGCGGCGGGGTCGGCGGTGTTGACCGACATCCACGGGTCGCCCTCGGACCACAGGGGCAGCGACCGGCCGGTCTCTCCCTGGGCGAGCAGGAAGTCCTGCCCAACCCAGGTCAGGGTCGTTCCCGGCGGCCCGACCTCGGCCGCGATCGCCTCCAGCATGTCGCCGAAGGAGAACGGCGGGGGAGGGCTGACCGTGTGGAAGGCGCCCGAACGCGTCCCCTCGACCATGGAGACGATCCAGGCGGCCAGGTCGCGGGCGTCGATCACCTGGATGGGGTCGCCGGGGTCGCCGGGCGCGAGGACCTCGCCGCCCCGCGCGATCCGGTTGACCCAGTAGGTGAAGCGGCCGGTGTGGTCGTGCGGGCCGATGACGTACGTGGGCCGCACGATCAGCGTCGGGAAGCCGAACGCCTCCGCCGCGGCCCGCTCGCACAGCACCTTCAGCGCCCCGTACGTCTCGCTCGTCACCGTCTCGGGGACCGGCCCGTCGAGCTCCGCCAGCGGCGAGTCCTCGGTGAAGCCCCGCGCCTCGGGCGTCCGGTAGACCGCGGTGCTGGAGACGAAGGCGTACTGGCCGGTGGAGAGCGCGCCGGAGAGCGAGGTCACCTGCGAGGGGAAGTACGCGCTGACGTCGATCGTCGCGTCCCACTGCCGGTCGTGCAGCACGGACAGGTCGGCGTCGCGGTCGGCCGTCAGATGCTCGGCCTCGGGGAACAGCCCGGGGCCGGACCGGCCGCGGTGCAGCAGGGAGACCTCGTGTCCGGCCGCGAGCGCGGCCCCGGTGATGTGCCGGCCGACGAACCGGGTGCCGCCGACGATCAGGATTCGCATACCCGCCATTGTGTCCCCAGCCGGGCTGAGCGCCCGCGTCGCGGTACGCGCTCCCGAGAGCCGGGCTCTCCATCCGCCGCCGCCCGGATGAGGGAGGTTCCACCCGGTGACGTTCCCTTCGGTGAGGTCCCGCTCACCGGGCTCCCGTTCGGACGGAGTGCTTCGCGCGCCGGCCGCTCCCGTGAACGCTCAGTGAACGCTCAGTGGCCGCCGAACCAGCCGGGGACGTCCAGGCGGAAGACGTCCTGCGGGGTCACGGCGCGCAGGTCGGACTCCAGGGCGCGCAGACGGTCCTCGCCGAGGGTCCTCGCCCAGCCCGCGCGCAGGTCCTCGAAGATGCGCGCCGACCGGACGAGGCTGTCGACGCCCCGCTCGGTGAGCCGCACGATCTTGCGGCGGGCGTCGCCGGGGTCGGAGCCGCGCTCGACGTAGCCCAGCTGCTCCAGGGCGTCGACCGTCTTGCCCGCCGCCTGCTTGGAGACGCCCAGCCGCCGGCCGAGTTCCACGGCCGTGGTGCCCTCGGGGCCGATCGCCTGCAGGACGAAGCCGTGCATCGGCCGCATGTCAGGGTGCCCCTGGCGGGCGAGCTCCGCGTGGAGCTCGTCGATGAGCACCCGGAAGCCGAGGAAGAGCCGGAGCGGCAGCTCGAAGCCCGGAGGGTCCGCCGTCACGATCGCCTCCCGGCCCGCTGTCTCGACAATGGTGTTGTCGAGCTTAGGGACCGCCACCGTACCCTGTCATCCGTGGCGCGGCGGTCGCACGCCCGTCACGGATGACCGGGCGGTCGCCGCGCCCGCTCGTCGGCGGCGCGGAGCCCTCACCGTGCGCGGCCGTCGGGGCGGCGCTGGTCCTGGAGCCACTTGTCGGTCTGGCGGGTCGCGTTGGGCGCGGCGGGAGTGCCGGGCGAGCGGCGGGTGGCGCGGGTCTCGGTCACGGTGAAGTCGGCCACCACGTGCCGGTTGTGCAGCAGGAAGCCGACGACGCCCGCGATCGCCTGCACGCTGTCGCCCGCGCGGGCGCGGCCGGTCAGCAGGTAGACCAGCGGCGTGGACGGCTGGTCGAGGGCGAAATGGCGGCCGTGGTGGTGCGCGTCCTGGAGCGTCCTGATCGGGATCGGCCGCGAGGTGGTGAACCACGCGGCGACCTCCCAGAAGGGATTCGACGTGTCGGGGTCGCTCGACTCCTCGTAGCAGGTCGTGCAACCCCGGCGAGCGTCCTGCCCGTGGGGGCACGCCCAGGCGGCGAGGTCATGCGGCATGCTGCGCTCGGACATGAACCGACCGTACCTTCCCGTACCGGGAGACCGGTGCTTCCCCCGCTCCCACGCGCCGGGCGCCGTGTTTTCCCCGGCGTTTCCCCGGCACTTCTCCGGCGGCTCCCCGTGTTTTCCCCGGCGCCTCCCCGGTGGTTCCGCCGGTTCGCGGTGAGGACCGCCACCCCTTTCCTGCTGCCGAAAGTGGCCAGTGGACCTTGATGGAGTCGCGGATCTTTTTAGGATACCTTCTTTCCTATTCCGCGCACACCGGGGTGCGCATCCGATGGTTTCCGTGGATTCATCGTGAGCGCGCCGCGCCCCCCGCACCCAGGCGCCGCGCTGTTCCGGCGTACCCGTGGAGACGTCGTCACAGGGGGATGAGGCCATGTCCGTCGCCGATCTGTCCGATGCCAGGCGGGATCTGCTCAGGCGCAGGCTCCGGGGCGGGGCCGTCGACACCGAACGCCCCGAGATCCCGCGCAGGCCCGAGGGCACGCCTCCCCCGCTCTCCCCGGCCCAGGAGCCCCTATGGTTCATGGAGCACTTCACCCCGGGCACCTCCACGTACACCCTCCCGGTCGCGGTGCGGCTGCGCGGCCCGCTCGACGTCGACCGGCTGCGCGACCTGCTGGCCACGCTGACGGACCGGCACGAGAGCCTGCGCCACCGCTTCCCCGCGACGGAGGACGGGCGGCCCGCGGTCCACGTCGTTCCCACCGCGCCGGTGCCGCTGCGCCTGGCCGAGGCCGCCACGGACGCGGAGGCCGCCGAGCTGATCGGCGCGGAGAGCGCCGAGCCGCTGGACCTGGCCGAGGGGCCGCTGCTGCGCGCCACCCTGATCAGGATCGCCGACGACGAGCACGTCCTGGCGTTGTTCGTCCACCACATCGCCGCCGACGGGCAGTCGACCCAGCTGCTCTTCGCCGACCTCCTCGCGCTGTACCGGGGAGACGCCCCCGCCGCGCCCGCCGTCCGGTACGGGGACTTCGCGCTCTGGCAGCGCGAGCGGTCGTTCGAGCGGGAGCTGGCGTTCTGGCGCGGGGAACTGGCCGGGCTGCCTCGCGCCGAGCTGCCCTCGGACCGGCCGCGCCCGCCCCGGCTGACCTTCGACGGCGCCTCCCACGTCCACCGGCTCGACCCCGAGCTGGTCACCGCCCTGACCGGGCTGGGCGCGGAGCGCGGCGCGACCCGCTTCATGACCCTGCTCGCCGCCTTCCAGGTGCTGCTCGCCCGCTACAGCGGCCGGGACGACCTCGCCGTCGGCACGCCGGTCGCCGGGCGGACCAGGGACGGGCTGGACGACGTGGTCGGCATGTTCGTCAACACCCTCGTGCTCCGCGCCCGCCTCGACGGCGACCCCGGCTTCGCCGAGCTCGTCACCCGCACCCGCGACGTGGTCATCGACGCCCTCGACCACCAGGAACTGCCCTTCACGCGGCTGGTCGACGCGCTCGACGTGCCCCGCGACCCGAGCAGGCAGCCGCTGGCCGACGCGCTCTTCTCCATGCACGACTTCGCCGTCGCCGCGGGCGCCGCCGGTGACCTGGCGGCCGAGGACTTCGCGATGGCGCCGGGCTCGGCGCGCTACGACGTCGAGCTCTACCTGGTCCCCACCGCCGACGGCGGCATGACCGCCACCTTCACCTACCGGACCGCGCTGTTCGACGCCGCGACCGTCGAGCGGATGGCCGGGCACCTGGAGAACCTCCTGCGGGACGCCGTCGCCCGCCCCGGCGTCCCGGTGAGCGAGCTGGAGCTGCTCGGGAAGGCCGAGCACCGTCTCCTCACCGAGGAGTGGAACGCCACGGCGGCCGACTTCCCCGCCGACGCGACGCTGCACGGCCTCGTCGAGGCCCAGGTGGCGCGGAGCCCCGACGCTCCCGCGGTCACCTTCGGGGGCGAGTCGCTGACCTACCGGGAGCTCGACGAGCGGGCCGCCGGGGTGGCCCGCGTGCTGCGCGGCTCGGGGGCGGGGCCGGGATCGCTGGTCGCGGTCTGCGCGGAGCGGTCGGCGGAGCTGGTCACCGGGCTGCTGGGCGTGCTCAAGACGGGGGCGGCCTACGTGCCGCTCGACCCCGACTACCCCGCCGACCGGCTCGCCTTCATGCTCTCCGACGCGGGCGCCGCCGTGGTGCTGACCCAGCGGCACCTGGCGGACCGGCTGGCCGGGCACGGCGCCGCCGTCCTCGCCCTGGACGATCCCGCCGTCTGGGCCGCCACCGATGATGCCGGGGATGCCGGGTACGCCGAAGACGCCGGGGCCGCTCCGGGTGGTGCGGGCGAACCGGGCGCGGGAGACGCGGCAGACGCGGTGGAGCCGGGCGCGGCGGCGTACATGATCTACACCTCCGGCTCGACGGGCAGGCCGAAGGGCGTGCCGAACAGCCACCGCGGCATCGTCAACCGTCTCGACTGGATGCAGAGGCGCTACGGCCTGACGCCGGACGACGTCGTCCTGCAGAAGACGCCCGCCGGCTTCGACGTGTCGGTCTGGGAGTTCTTCTGGCCGCTCATGACGGGCGCCAGGATGGTGCTGGCCGAGCCGGGCGGGCACCGCGACCCGGCCTACCTGCGCGAGCTGGTGGCCTCGGAGGGCGTCACCACGACGCACTTCGTCCCCTCGATGCTCGGGATCTTCCTGTCGGAGGACGGCGTACGGGACCTGACCTCGCTGCGGCGCGTCATCTGCAGCGGGGAGGAACTCCCGGTCGACCTGGCCCTGCGCTGCCTCGCGACCCTGCCGGGCGCCGAGCTGCACAACCTCTACGGTCCCACCGAGGCCGCCATCGACGTCTCCTCCTGGCACTGCACCGCGGAGGCGCTCGCGGGCAGGACGAGCGTGCCGATCGGCGCGCCGATCCAGAACATCGCGCTGCACGTGCTGGACCCGCACCGCCGCCCGGTGCCGGTGGGGGTGCCCGGCGAGCTGCACATCGGCGGGGTCGGCGTCGCCCTCGGCTACCACCGGCGGCCCGAGCTCACCGCCGAGCGGTTCTTCCCCCTCGGCCACGACCGCGTCTACCGGACCGGCGACGCGGCCCGGTGGCTGCCCGACGGCACGATCGAGTTCCTCGGCCGCCTCGACGACCAGGTAAAGCTGCACGGCCTGCGGATCGAGCTGGGGGAGATCGAGGCGGCGCTGCGGGAGCGCGCGGGGGTGCGCGACGCCGCGGTGATCGTGAGGGAGGACGTGCCGGGGGACCGGCGGCTCGTCGCCTACCTCGTCGCGGACGAGCCGCCGGAGACCGCCCGGGTGCGGGTCGCCCTCGGCGGCACCCTGCCCGACTACATGGTCCCCTCGATGTTCGTCACCCTGGACGCGCTGCCGCTGACGCCGAACGGCAAGCTGGACCGCAAGGCCCTGCCCGCCCCGGAGAAGCCCGGGGCCGCCGAGTACGTCGAGCCGGAGAACGACGCCGAGCGGGCGATCGCCGCCGTCTGGGAGCAGGTGCTCTCGGTGGAGCGCGTCGGCGCGAACGACGACTTCTTCGACCTGGGCGGCAACTCCCTGCTGGCCATCCAGGTCGTGGCCAAGCTGCGCAGGGCCCTGCCCGAGGGCAGCCTGCAGGTCGGACTGGTGGACCTGTTCTCCTTCCGCACCGTGCGGGAGCTGGCCGGGTTCGTCGGCGGCCCCGGCGGCGGAGGGGTCCGCCCGCTGCTCCAGCGGCTCACTCCCCGCCGTACCGTGACGCGCAGCTACGTCTGCGTCCCGTACGGCTCGGGCAGCGCGATCGTCTACCAGCCGCTCGCCGACGCGCTCCCCGAGGACCAGGCGCTCTACGCCGTCGCCATCCCGGGCAACGACGTCGGGCTGGACGAGGAGCCAGAGGAGTTCGACGAGGTCGCCAGGCGCTGCACCGAGGAGATCCTGCGGACCGTCGAGGGGCCGGTCGTGATCTACGGTCACTGCGGGGTCGGCGCGGGCCTCGCCACCGAGCTGGCCAGGCGCGTGGAGGCGGCCGGACGCGAGGTCGAGGCCGTCTACATCGGGGCGATCTTCCCCTTCGCCCGTCCCCGGGGCCTGATGCGGACCCTGTCGCGCATCGGGGAGTTCGAGAGCCTGCGCCGCAGCCAGGGCGACATCAACTGGCTCAAGGCGCGGGGTGTCGACCTGGAGGAGCTCGATCCGGGGGTGGCCGACCGGATCGTCCGCACGATGCGCCACGACGGCAGGGCGGCCGAGAAGTACTTCACCGACCTGTTCGACACCCCCGACCGCGTCCGGCTGCGCGCCCCGGTCGTCTCGGTGATCGGCGAGCGCGACCCGGCGACCGACTTCTACGAGGAGCGGTTCAGGGAGTGGCACTTCATCGCCGACACCGCGGCCCTGGTCGTCCTCGAC
Source organism: Streptosporangium sp. OZ121 (assembly GCF_051918885.1). NCBI lineage: Bacteria > Bacillati > Actinomycetota > Actinomycetes > Streptosporangiales > Streptosporangiaceae > Streptosporangium > Streptosporangium sp. OZ121. The sequence continues at coordinate 131,827 of NZ_JBPXMC010000009.1, read as the reverse complement.
GAGGGAGGGCACTTCTTCCTGCGCTACCGGGCCGAGGAGCTGGCCGGGATCCTGCAGATCCACGACCGGCTGGACGCGCCGCCGGAACGCGGTCCCGACGACACCTGGTGGGTCCACGGGGTCGCCAGGACCTCGGACCCGAAGGCCTCGGACGGCGGGAAGGACGCCGTGCGGCCCAGCATGGCGCGCTTCCTCACCTTCTCCGCGGGCCAGCAGATATCCATGATCGGTTCCGCGCTCGTCGGGTGGGCGCTGCCGCTCACGGTGCTGGTCGACTCGGGTTCGGTGACGCAGTTCTCGATCCTGGCCGTGCTCAACCTCGCGGGGCTGCTGATCTCGCCGCTGGCCGGTGCGATCGTGGACCGGGGCGACCGGCGCCGGGTGATCCTGCTGGCCGACTGCGCCTCGGCCGCCATCCAGGCGGTACTCGCCGGGATCATCCTGTTCGGCGACCTCCAGCTCTGGCACATCTACCTGCTGATCATCTCGTTGTCGGTCGCGAGCAGCTTCCAGCGGCTGGCCTACAACTCCGCGGTCCCGCAGCTGGTCCCCAAGCACTACCTCGGCCACGCGATCGGGGTCACCCAGATGGCGGGCGGCGTGGCGCAGCTGGTCGTACCGCTGATCGCCGCCGGTCTGCTGGCCTGGATCGGGCTGGGCGGCATCGTCGCCATCGACGTGGCCAGCTACGTCTTCGCGATCGTCGTCGTCCTCCTCGTCCGCTTCCCCGACACGCTGCCGTGGCGGCCGAGGGAGCCGCTGACCACCGAGATCGCCAAGGGGTTCGGCTACACCTGGAACGAGCGGGGCCTGCGCTCGATGCTCGCCTTCTTCGCGGTGCTCAACATCTTCCTGTCGCCGCTCATGCTGCTGGTGTCCCCGCTGGTGCTCTCCTTCGCGACCCTCGCCGACGTCAGCCGCATCTCGGTGGTGAGCGGCCTCGGCGTGCTGCTCGGCGGGCTCACCATGGCGCTGTGGGGCGGGCCGCCCAAGCGGCGCTTCCGCGGTGTCCTGGCCGCCACGCTGGCGATGGCCGCGGGAAGCGTGATCGTCGGCCTCAGCCCGTCGCTGGTGACGATCGGGATCGGCGCGTTCGCGCTGACCTTCTTCCTCACCGTGATGAACTCGATCTACACCACGATCGTCCAGATCAAGGTGCCGTACCGCTACCACGGCCGGGTCTTCGCGCTGAACACCCTGGTCGCCTGGTCGACCCTGCCGATCGGCATGGGGCTGGTGGCCCCGCTGGGCGCCGCCCTGCTCGACCCGCTGCTCGTCCCAGGCGGTCCTCTCGCCTCGACGGTCGGCGCGGTGATCGGGGTGGGACCCGGCCGGGGCATCGGGCTGCTCTACCTGCTCTGCGCTCTCGGGATGGTGCTGGTCGTCGCCGGGTCGCTGCGGGTCAGGAGGCTGGTGGGGCTCGACACCGAGATGCCCGACGCCCTCCCCGACGACCAGGTGGGACTGGAGGCGATCGAGGCCCGCCGCGCGAGGGTGAACGCCTGACCGCCCTCCTCGGCGACCCGCCTGACCGCTTCCTCGACGGCCCGCGCCTGCCGAGCGGTTCCTTCAAGGTCTGACGAGCGGTTCCTTCAAGGCCCGCGCCTGACGCGCCGGTTGTCCCAAGGCCCGCGCCCGAGCGCGCTCCCGGGACGATCCGGCCACCGAGTGGTCAGGTCACCCGGGAGCGTGGCCGAGGTCGCCGGAAGCGTCACCGGAAGCGTCGCCGGGCGGGTCAGGGGCGGTCGAGGTAGGCGTTCAGGCCACCGAGGTCCTTGTTGGCGATGAACACCGCGGCCACGAAGAGGGCCTCCTCCGCGTGCGCGGTGCAGGCCCACGCCGAGTCGCCCCAACCGTCGGCGATCTTGAGCTCGGCGGGTTCCGCGCACTGCCGTCCCGAGCCGCCGAGCTGGCACAGCGCGGGGCGGCCCGTCTCGCGTTCCTCGGCGGCGACCTGGCGCAGCCGCTCGGCGAGCGCGGCGGTCACGGCGCCGCGCTCGTCGGCCTCCTCGCGCAGCAGCCGCTCGGCGCGTACGGCGTGGACGGCCGCCAGGCGCAGGTCCAGATGCCGGGCGACCAGCGCGGCGAGCCCGGTCAGCACCGCCGTCTGCGTGGCGGTGACCTCCCGCGGGCGCCGGTCGATGACGTTCACGGTGCCCAGCCGATGCCCCTCGGCGGTGACGATCGGGGCGGCCGCGTAGAACCGCAGCCCCAGCTCCCCGCGGACCAGCGGGTGATCGAGGGTACGCGGGTCGACCGCCGCGTCGTTCACGACGTACGGGCCGTCCGCCAGCACCGCCGAGGCGCACAGGCCGGGCTCGACGCCGACCTGTTCCATCCCGTCCAGCCCGTGGGCGGCGGCGAACCACACCCGGTCGGTGTCGACGACGCCGACCGTGGCGATGGGGGCGTCGAACACGGTCGCGGCCAGCTCGGCGATCTGGTCGAAGGTTCCGTCCGGGGAGGCGCCGAGGATCTCGTACCGCCGCAGCGCGGCCAGCCGCCCGGTTTCGGCGTCGTCACCGGGAGCCGGCCGCCCGGTTTCGGCGTCACCGTGAGCGGGGCGTGCGGTTCCGGTGCCGTCCGTATGGGCCGGGCGCGCGGTTCCGGTGTCACCCGCGGGAGCCGGTCGCGCGGTCTCCACTTCGTCTCCGGAGGCGGGCACGGCCGGGGGCGGTCCGCCGTTCGCGACGGCGGACGGGTCGGCGGACGCCGACGCGGATGGAGAGGCAGACACCAGGACCGCTTCCGGTAGGGGGACGGGCGGGAACCGCGGGATGTCGAGGTTCTCCATGGGATGACCGTAAACGGTCATGCCAAACATCCCGAATCGATACCGCGTCTCGCCGGACGCCGGGCGCGGGCCCGTCCCGAGGAAAGCGAGGAACGCGGTACCGGACCGATCTGGACGGCCGAAGTGCCGCCCGACCTACCGGAGTACCCGCATATTTCGTTGTTTCTGCAGTTCATCGGATGGAAGCAGCGATCTTGGGAGCGTTTCGCGGGCTCCGGGGCGGGCATCGGACCGGTCTGGGGGTCATCGAACGGGGGGACGCATGGCGCGCGGGTTCGACGCGTCCGCTCACCATGGGCGGCGTATCGCCGACGTCCAGGACGACGGCACCACGGTGAAGGATCCCCCCGGGGCCGCGAGCGGACCCCTGACGGCTCCCGGTCTCCCCGCGCCCCCGAGCCTCCCGGCCCCCTCGGAGTCTCCGTTACGGCCGCGCACGCGGGGGCGCTCCGAGTCCTCCGGATCGTCGCGCCTCCCGGCTCCCCCGGAGTCTCCGATCCGGTCGCGCACGCCGGGGCTCCCGAGGTCCTCCGGCCCGTCACGTTCTCCGGAGCCCTCGACGTTCCCGCCGGCCCCGCCGACCCCGCCGTCGCTGTCCCCGTCGCCTTCGCCGCGCTCGAAGCGGAACCTCCCGAACCCGCGGGATCCGGGGGTTCCCGGCCAGGCTCCTGCGCTGCCCGCCGTGCGAGGCCCGATCACCTCCCTGCTCTTCGAACGGCTGGCACGCCCGCCGCACCGCTTCGGTCTCCTCTCGCTCCCGCTCCTGTCGTTCCCGGCGCGTTTCGCGGGCCCGGTCCTCGTGGACGAGGACGTGCAGCTGGCCCTCTTCGTCTGCTACGAGCTGCACTACCAGGGCTTCGAGGGTGTGGACGACCGATGGGAGTGGAATCCCTCCCTGCTGGAGGTGCGGGAGATCCTGGAGGCGCGGTTCGAGGAGGGGCTGGCGCGGGCCGTACAGTACCCGCCAGGCTCGCGGCCCGAGCAGACGCGCCAGGCCCTGGCCGAGCTGGTGGCCGCCGCCGTCGACGGGCCCGACCTGGCGGGGTTCCTCCAGCGGCAGGCGGACCTGGAGCAGTTCCGCGAGTTCGTCACGCACCGGTCGGTCCACCATCTCAGGGAGGCCGATCCGCACACCCTGGCGATTCCCCGGCTGAGCGGCCGTCCCAAGGCCGCGCTGGTGGAGATCCAGGCGGACGCGTACGGCGGCGGGAGGGCCGAGCGGATGCGCTCGGAGCTGTTCCGGGCCACCATGCGCGGGCTGGACCTGGACGACTCCTACGGCGCCCACCTCGACCGGGTCCCGGCGATCACGCTGGCCGTCTCCAACGCCATGTCGCTGTTCGGGCTGCACCGGCGCCACCTCGGAGCGTTGCTGGGCCACCTGGCGGCGTTCGAGATGACCTCCTCGGCGCTCAACCACCGCTACTCCATGGGCCTGCGCAGGCTGGGCGGTGACGAGGCTGCGCGGCGTTTCTACGACGAGCACGTGCGCGCCGACGCCGCCCACGAGCAGATCGCCGCCGGCGACATGTGCGGCGGGTTCGCGACGCGGTGCCCCTCGCGGGCCGGCGACGTCCTGTACGGCGCGGCCTGCGCCCTGACCCTGGACCGGCTCTTCGCCGAGCACGTCATGAGCCACTGGCGTCGCGGCACCTCCTCGCTGCGGGAGGCGGGCGCGGCGAGGTCGTGACCGGCCTCGCCCCCCGCCCCGGCCTTGCCCCGCCACCCGGCCTCGCCTCCTGCCACCGGCCTCACCCGGGACCCCGTGACCCCGTGACCCCGTGACAGGCGACCACCGATGAGAGCGGCGTACCTCAGCCGCCGTGCCCCCGCATGGCCTGGCGGATCACGTCGCGCGTCCGGTCCACGATCGCCAGAGGCGGCCCGAACAGCAGGTTCATGACCATCGACTCCGTACCCGGGTGCGGGTGGGTCGGGGCCAGCGCCTCGGCCGCCTTCACCCCGGCCGCCATCGCCCGGCGCTCGGCCACGCTCGTCCGGGCGCGCAACCGGGCGAACTCGTAGCGTTCCTCGGCCTCGGCGTGGGCCAGCACCGCCGCCCGCAGCACCTGGAGACGCCCGGAGAAGTCGGGATGGCCGGTGCCCAGCCTCTCCAGGTCGACGAGCAGCTGCTTCGCCTCCCTCTCCTCCGCGAGGCGGTCGCCGACCACCTCGTCCCCATCCTCGATCTTGAGACGCGCGTAGGGGTGCACGATCTCCTCCTCGGCGGTCTCGTGCACCGCCAGCATCCGCACGAGGCGCTCGAAGGCCTCGGTCCGCCGTGCCCCCGCGGGGGATTCCTCGACCTCGTCGAACAGATCCCTGATCATCGCGTGCTGGCGCACCAGCAGGTCCACGACGTCGTTCTCGCCCATCAACTCGGGCACGGTCCGGCGGTCACTCATGGGTCCCCCTGTGTCGTCTACCAGGTCGATTACCCCCACCTGGGCACCGAAACCCGGGGGCCGCCGCGGGACGCGGACGGGCGCGGGCCGGAAGCCGCGCCCACCGCGCGGGCCGCCGTCAGACGGTGATCCACTCGGTGACGACCGTCGCGTCCCCGAGACGGCAGCGGAGGCTGAACGGCCCGGCGGGAACGTCGTCGTAGATGAACCTGCCCAGGTCGTCGGCCGTCAGGGTGACCGGCCGGCCTCCGAGGACCTCGACCTCCACGCGCCGCGGCGGCATCAGCTGGCCCACCACCCGCCCGCCGGTGGCGGTCACGGTGACCTCCAGGTCGACGGTGAGCCCCGCGCCCTGGAAGGTCAGCACGCGCGGCTGCCGCGCACCCCGCACCTGCGAGGACCCGCTCAGCGAGTCGAAGACCAGCTCGGCCAGCTCCGCGTCGAGCGTGCGCAGCGTGTACGCCTCGACCGCGATCTGCAGGAGATGCGAGGGAACGGGATCGAACAGCTCGATGGCGTGGCGCAGCTCCGCCTCCAGCTCGTCGTCGCTCATCGGAAACCCCGCGCTCATCGGAACCCCCGCCTGCCCAGGAGGACGCGCAGCCGTCGCAGGCAGCGCTGCCTGATCGGCCCGATGCTCCCGACGGCGATGCCGAGCGTCGCCGACACCTCCTGGTAGCTGGACGGCGGTGACGCCGTGAGCAGGCGCAGCAACCGCTGGCAGCTCTCACCGAGCTCCTGGAAGGCCTGCCAGGTCGCCCGCGCCCGCTCCCGCTCCCTCGCGGCGTCCTCCGAGTCGATCACCGCCTGCTCCGGAGTGCGGTCGTCGGCGGCGCGGTCGAACACCGCAGGGTCGCCGCTCGGCGAGACCCGCCGGGCGGTCCTGATCACCTTGATGCACTCGTTGCGCGCCGTGCTGGCCAGCCACGCGCCGACCCTGTCCGGCTCACGGATCCGCGTGAGGTTCTGCGCGAGCCGGAACCAGGTCGTCTGGTAGACCTCCTGCGCGTCCGCGTCCCTCAGCCCGTGAGCGCGCACGACGGACCACACGAGGGGGCTGAGACCTTCGACCAGGGATTTCCACGCCGCGGCGTCGTCGGTGTCCACCGCGGCGCGGAAGAGGATGCCGATCGAGTCTCGATCCACGGTGAGGTCCCCTTGCTTTCGGGACTGTCATCGTACGCCGGAGGGCCGATCCGCCCGCAGTGGTTTTCAGTGCCCGGCCGGAACACTTCGCACGCTCGCCGATTTCCAGGTGGAGGGGATGAGAGCCGGGACGGGGATGCTCTGCAGGATGCCGGCGGGGGTCTCGTCCAGGAGCTTTCCGGCGGCCTCCCGGGAACCGGTCCCCTCGTGCCGCATCATGTAGTCGGCGATCATGCCCACCACCAGGGGGGTGGAGAAGGAGGTGCCGCTCCACTCCGCCAGGCCGTCGAACACGACGCGCTCGGGAAGCGCGCTCGGCGACGCCTTCGTGTTCTCGCTGAGCTCGCCCCGGTGCGGGGGGAACTGGCAGGTGCAGTCGTACCGGTGGCCGTACCGGCACTGGGGGAAGGTGGAGTGCTGATAGTCGTACACCGCGGGGGTGGGGTCCACCGCGGTGAAGGCGCTCACCAGGCGCTCACCGGGCGCGTACGCCGTCACCCACGGCCCGTGGTTGCTGAAGCAGGCGCGGTCCGCGCCGTCCTTCCTCAGCGCCCCCACCGACACGACGGCACCGGCGTAGCCGGGGTGGTCGGCGTAGGCGGCGGGCCAGAACCTCACGGTGTTGCCGTTGTTCCCCGCGGCCGCCACGAGCAGCGTCTCGGGGTGGTCCATCAGCGCGTCCATGAAGCGTTCGAGCCCGAGGAGCGTTTCCGAGCACGTGCTCGGCGTCCCCGCGGACAGGTTGATGATGTCGGGCCACCTCCCCTCGGGAAGCATCCCGCCGAGCAGCCTGTCGCCCAGGACCTTCTCGCTGATGGCGCCCGCGTTGACGAGCGTCCCGTGCACCGTGACGTCGGTGCCGGGCGCGACGGCGCTGACCAGCCCGGCGATGAAGGTGCCGTGCCCGACGTACTGCTTGAGGATGCCCTCCTTGTCGAGCTCGACCTCCTTGCCCACGCCCTCGACGCGGTGCATCCACGGGTGCGACTTGTAGTTCTCCACCAGCCCGGTGTCGACCACGAGGACGGACACCGGCACGTCCCCCCGGCCGGAGGACTCGGCCACCGCCGGGTTGGGCGGCTGGGACCGGGGCACCGGCACCGGCTCGTCGCCGGGGCAGCAGTTCACCGCGATGGACACGATGTGGTTCCTGGACGCCATACGACGGCTGTTGTCACGCTCCAGGCCCTCGACGGCCCTCAGCGCGTCCGACACGTCCCGGTCGCTGGAACGTTCGCTCCTGTCCGGTTCCCCGACCCGGATCCTGAGCACGCCGCCCGGGCTGTCGTCCCGTTCCACCCGCACGTTCTCGGCCTGGTCACCGCCGCGATCCCGGACGAACGCGTCCCTGACCACCGAGGCGACCTCGTCGGCGTCGTCGGCGCGGGCGAGGACGTAGCCCTTCTCGTAGAGGAACATGCGCTCCGGGCCCTCGAAACCCGCCGCGAGCACGATCTCGTCGCCCATGGCGTCCTGGATCTGGTCGAACTGTTCCTGGAACCTGTCTGGTACCGCACTCGCCGCACTCGCCATATTCGCCGTCCTCGTCTCGGAGATGTCCTGACGTCGCCACGGGTTAAGAGCCGCCGGTCGTCTCGTTGATACACCCCCCGAGCGGATTCCCGGGCGCGAACGGGAGTCCGAAGCCGGACGGGGGCGTCCTCGGAGGGCTCCGCGGCATGGACGCCCTGAACACACCACGTCTAACATCGATCCGTGACCGGGGGAAGCTCGCGGATCCCGCCGCCCGTGGGAGACCCGCTCTCCCTGCTGCCCCTGGTCTTCGCCCGCCCGGCGGACGCGCTGGCCGGAGCGCGGGCCGTGCTGTCGGGGCTGTCGGGCGCCCCCTCGCCGCACGACGCCTCCGTCGCCCACCAGGTGATCGGCATCTGGCACCGCGACTTCGGCGACCTCATGGTGGCGATCGGCCACCTCCGGCAGGCCCGCGCCCTCGCCGCCAGGTCCGGTTCCCCGAACCGCGAGGCCGACGTGCTGGCGACCCTGGGCGCCGCCCTCATCCACGCGGGCCGTACCCGCCAGGGGATGGCGGCGCTGGAGACGGCCGTCGAGAGGGGCAGCGGGATCACCGGGGCCCGCGTGCTGTTCCGCCGCGGCTACGCCTGGTGGGTCCTCGGCGGGCACCGCGAGGCGCTCGACGACCTGCGGCGGGCCATTCCCACCCTGCGCCGCGCCCAGGACACGATCTGGACCGCGCGTGCGCTCACGCTCAGGGCGACCGTCCACCTGGCCATGGGGTCCGTCGAGCGGGCCGAGGCCGACTTCGTCGCCGCCGAGCGGCTGTGGGAAACCACCGACCAGGAGCACGACAAGGCCGACGCCGTGGAGAGCCGCGGGCTGGCGGCGTTCAGGTCCGGCGACCTCCCGGCGGCGCTGCGTCTCTTCGACGAGGCCGCGAGCCGCTACGAGGCCCTCGGCACGCCCATGTTCGTGCTGCACATCCGGCGGTGCGGGGTGCTCCTGGCGGCCGGGCTGGCGCGCGAGGCGCTGGAGGAGGCCGACGCAGCCACGGAACAGCTGAACCGCATGGGAGGGCAGACGACCCGCAGCGCCGAGCTCCTCCTGATCGCCGCGCGGGCCGCGATCGCGGCGGGTGAGCCGCACGCGGCGATCGCCCGCGCGAGCACGGCCATCCGGCTGTTCTCCAGCCAGCGCCGCGACTGGTGGCAGGCCCACGCCCGGCTGGTGCTGGTCCAGGCCAGGTTCGCGGCGGGAAAGGTCTCCGGCCGCTCGGTGCGCGACGCCGCCGAGGTCGCCGTACGGCTGGCGGAGCTGCGTTCCCCCGAGGCGGTCCAGGCCTCGCTGCTGGCCGGCCGTACCGCCCTCGCCCTCGGCTGGGAGGCCGACGCGGAACGGCACCTGGCCGCCGCGGCCAGGACCAGGGGGCGCGGGCCCGCCTTCGCCCGGGTGGACGGCTGGGTGGCGCAGGCGCTCAGGGCGGCCGCGGCGGGACGCACGCGCGGCGTGCTGGACGCCTGCCGCCGGGGGCTCGACCTGCTGGACGAGTACAGGATGACCCTGGGCGCCTCGGAGCTGCGGGCGCGGGCCAGCGCGCAGGGGGCGGAACTGGCCCTGCTCGCGCAGCGGGCGACCCTCGCCGGGGGGAGCCCGCGCCGGTTCCTCGGCTGGAGCGAGCGCTGGCGGGCCACCGTGCTCGCGGTCCCGCCGACCCGGCCCCCGGACGACCCCGAGCTGCTGCGCGACGTGACGGCCTTCCGCGAGATCAGCAGCCGGGTCGACACGGCGAGGCCGGGGGGCGTGCCGGTCCCCGCGCTGGAGCGCGAGCAGCGGCGGCTGGAGAAGGAGATCCGCGCCCGCACGCTCCGCACCCGCAGCGCGGGCGGCTTCGACGGGCACCGCTTCGACGCGGGCCCCCTGCTCGACGGGCTCGGCGACGGGTGGCTGATCGAGATCGTCGCCGTCGACGGCGAGCTGTACGTCCTGCTCTGCGGCCGGGGCCGGGTGCGCAGGTTCGCCGCGGGACGGCTGGCCGACGCGGCGATCGACGCCGACCACGCCCGCGCGGGCCTCGCGCGGATCGCGTACGGGGGCTCGGAGGGCAGGTTGCCCGTCCTCGAAGCGGGCGGGCGCCGCCTCCAGGAGTCGCTGCTCGGCCCCGCCGTGCGCCACCTCGGGGACGGTCCCGTGGTCGTCGTCCCGCCGGGCAGGCTGCACGGGGTGCCCTGGGCGCTGCTGCCGGCGCTGGGCGAGCGGGTGCTGAGCGTGTCGCCGTCCGCCAGCGCCTGGCTCCGCGCCCGGCGGATCGAGCCGTCGCCGGCGAAGGAGCGGGTCGTGCTGGTCAGGGGGCCGGGGCTGGCGACGGGCGGTGCCGAGATCCCGCTCCTGGCCGCGCGGTACGGGGAGGCGACCGTGCTGGGGTCGGGCACCGCGGTCGCCCCGGCCGTGCTCGCGGCGCTCGACGGCAGCAGGCTCGCCCACATCGCCGCGCACGGCACCTTCCGCTCCGACAGCCCGATGTTCTCCTCCCTGAGGATGGACGACGGCCCGCTCACGGTGCACGACCTCGAACGGCTGCACAGCGCCCCGTACCGGATCGTCCTGTCCAGCTGCGACTCCGGCAGGCTGCAGCCGGTCGGCGCGAACGAGCTGCTCGGCCTCGCCGCGGCGCTGCTGCCGCTGGGCACGGCCGGGATCGTGGCGAGTTCGGTGCCCGTCGACGACCAGGCCGTGGTGCCGCTGATGCTCGCCCTGCACGAGGGGCTGAGACGCGGCCTGAGCATGGCCGAGGCCCTGCGCGACGCCAGGCTGGCGATGCCCGGCGACGCCCTCAACCGGGCGACCGGCTGGTCCTTCTCCGCCATCGGCGGGGCCTGACGCCTCCGGCCGGGGGACGTCCGGAACCCGGCCGGGCGGGCCGCCCGGCGTGCCCGGCCGGACCGCCGCGTCAGCCGACGGTGAAGAGCCTTCCCAGGCCGGCGCGGTCGCTGCTGCCGAGCCGCGCGTAGGCGTCGCACAGGTGGTTGGCCACCGTACGGATCGACACGGTGAGCTGTTCGGCGATCTGCCGGTTGGTCAGGCCCGCCGCGGCCAGGCTGACGATCTGCCGCTGGCGTGCGGTCAGCCTGGGCAGCGCGAGGTTGACCAGGGCGGAGCTGCGCGCCCCCTGGCAGGTGCCCGCCAGCGCGGAGGCCCGGTTCCTGGAGGACTGCGAGGCTCGCCGGTCCTCGTGGACGAGGGCCGCGTGCGCGAACGCCTCCGCCGCGTGCAGCGTCAGGCCGAGGCCGGCGAGACCACGCCCCACCTTGTCCAGGGCCTCACCGTCGCGCCCGGCCAGCGCTCGGGCGTGCCGCGCCAGCAGGGGGGCGAGGTCTCCCCGCGCGCGGCCGGCCAGCTCCCCGAGCCGGTCGACGACCAGCTCGGGGGTCCCGAGCCGCACCACGTCGTGCAGGGCGAACAGGTCGTCGTCGAGCGGGTCGTCTCCGGCGGCACGCAGCGCGGAGCGCAGGGCCCCGTCGAGGTCTCCCTCGGCGGCGAGCGTCCAGGTCCGCGCCCGCTCGGTGGCGAGCGCCCACGACAGCGCGTCACCCGCGAGTTCCGGTGTCGCCGGGGACATCGGGGATCCCGGGGATCTCGGGGACATCGAGGACCGGTCCTGGGCGGCGGGCCGCACGCGCGCTCGCGCGTCCCCGCCGGGGGCCGGACCGCGCGACAGGGCCTGCCGTGCCGTCGTCAGGTCGCCGAGGTAGGCGGAGGCGTGCGCGAGTTCGGCCAGGCAGGCGCGGTGGTGGGGGGAACGGCGCAGTCCCTCGCGGCTCCAGGCGACGGCTTCGCGGGTCTCCCCGCGAAGCCGGGCCACCCGGGCGCGCCGCGCGCAGAACTCCGGCATCGCGGGCTCGTCCCAGCCGGTGTCGTCCTCGGCCATCCGCTCGCCGGTGCCGCGCGGTATCCCCGAGAGCCGTCCCGCGTACGCGCGTGCGGTCAGGTCCTCGCACTCGCCCGCCAGCGCCGTGGCCGTGGCCGTGGCCGAGGTCCGCGGGAGCCGTGGCGAGCCGGAAGGACCGCCCGTCCCCGGGCGCCTCGCGGCGGCACGGAGCACCGGGCCGTGCAGCGGGTGGGCGAGCCGGACCGACAACCGGTCGTCCACGGTGACCAGCCCCTTCGTCCGCAGGCGTTCGAGGACGCCGAAGGCGGTTCCGGCGCCCGCCGCGCCCGGGACCGGGGGCTCACCGGACGCGAGGAGCTCCGGGAGCGTGCCGGACGCGGTGGGTTCCGAGCGTGCGCCGGACGCGGCGGATGTCAGGGGCGCGGACGCGGTGGTGGGTTCCCGCGGCTCGCCGGACATGACCAGCCTCAGCGGCCTGCCGGACGCGATGAGCTCCAGCGCCTCCCGTTCCTCCCCGTCGATGTCGCGGATCGTGTCCTCGACCAGCTCCCTGACGCGCGCCGTCATCGGGGGAGTGCCCCGCCAGGTCCAGGTGCCCGACACGTTGCTCAGGTCCCCTCCGGCGTGGACGGCGACGACCAGCTCGCGCAGGAGGCGGAGGTCCCCGCGGCTCGCCCGGTGCAGGCGCCGGACGGTGAGGGTGTCCACGTAGCCGCCCACCGCCCGGGACAGCAGTTCGCCGCACTCGCGCTCCGTCATGGGGGCCAGCGCCACGCGCGGCAGGAGGTTGTCCTTCCAGAGCCTGGAGACGTCCTCCGGCACGGGCACGCCCTCCCGGACCGTGACGAGCAGGCGGGTACGCCCCCTGAGCGCCAGGCGGTGGACGAGCGCGGCCGAGGAGTCGTCGAGGAGGTGGGCGTCGTCCACGACGAGCACGCGCACCCCGTCCAGCGCCTCCACCGGGTCCGGCGGGCAGAGAAGCCCCGCGGGGCGCGGGGAGGATCCCGTGAGGGACCGGGAGGTGGGAAGCCCGGCGCGGCGCGGGGAGCGGGAGAGGAGATGGGCGAAGGCGGCGAGCGGGCTGTCCAGGGTGTCCGGCGTTCCCGTGACCCGCGCGTGCACCGGCTCGGTCACGGCTTCGGGCACGGCCTCGGGCACGGGTACGGCCTCGGGCACGGGTACGGCCTCGGCGGCCAGGCGGCTCCTGCCGCTCCCCGCCGCGCCGGTCACGACGACGCCCCGGCGGCCGGCCGCCAGGTTCCGCCGTACGAGATCGAGTTCCTCCGTCCTGGCCGTGAACGGCCAGGGGGACCGTGGGTTTCTCACAGCGATATGAGCCGGGCCGCCCGTCCGTGATACACGTGGAATTGAGTAGGCCCTACTCATGCGCGTCCGGGATTCCGTCCCCAGTCTCGTGGCATGTGGACACGGTTTCCTTGATCTCTCCATCCTGCCCGCGGGCGAGGGCCGGCACATCGCGGGGACGTCGATGAGGGCGGGCGACGGCGAGCGCGTCCGGCACTGCTCGCTCCCGCCGTACCCCGCCTACGCGCCGCCGGACGGGCTTGAGGGACGGCGGCGCGCGGCTCTGCTCTCGGGGCGGCGGGCGTGGCTGAACGGCACGGTCCTGCACTACTGCTTCCTGGGCGGGCGGCATGACGGCGAGCACGGCGACGGCGGGCAGCGCGACGCCGTGCGCCGGGGGTTCCAGGAGTGGAAGGACCTCGGCATCGGGCTGGAGTTCGCCGAGGTCGCCGACCGTACCGAGGCGGAGGTGCGCATCGGGTTCCGGCGGGACGCCGGATCGTGGTCGGCCGTGGGACGCGACGCGCTCCGCGTCGGGACCGCCTCCCGCACGGTGAACTTCGGCTGGGACCTCACCGGGGCGTCCGGCCGGGGCACCGTGCTGCACCAGATCGGCCACGTCATCGGCATGGTCCACGAGCACCAGAGCCCGTACTCGGGCATCCTCTGGGACGAGGAGGCCGTCTACGAGGACTTCGCGGGACCGCCGAATCTCTGGCCGAGGTCGCGGACGTTCCACAACGTCATCCGCAGGCTCGACGAGAGCGAGGCGAACGGCCCCGTATGGGATCCGCTGTCCGTCATGGGATACCGGCTCGGTCCGGGGCTCATCCTGGAACCGTCGTGCCACCGGGCGGGGATCGTGCCGCCGGGCACCGTCTCCGAGCCCGACGCCGCGTTCGCCCGCCGCTGGTACCCGCCCTCGGGAGCCGAGCCGCCCACCGAGCTGCGGCCGTTCTGTTCCGCCCCGCTCGGCACCGGGGCGGGGGAGCAGCGCGACTTCGTGATCACACCTCGCGCCACCCGTGACTACACCGTCGGTGTCTTCGGCGAGTGCGACACGGTGCTGGTGCTGTTCGAGGAGGTCGGTGGCGAACCGCGCTATCTGGCGGGCGACGACGACGGCGGGCGCCCTCGTAACGTGTCCCTCCGAGTCCACCTGCTCAGGGGCCGCCGCTACGTCCTGCGCGCGCGTGTCCACTCCTGCTGGGGACCAGGCCAGGCCGCCGTCATGTGCTGGTGAGCGCCGGGTGCCGGGTGCCGGGAAATGTCGTACGGGTGGTGCAGGATCGTCGGCGCCGGTGACGTGCCGGTGAGGTGGCGACACGACGGCGACACGACGGCGACACGGAGGCGATCATGGCGATCAGGTTTCAGGTGACCTTCGACTGCGCCGACCCCGACCGGCTGGCACGGTTCTGGGCCGAGGCGCTGCACTACCGGCTGGAGGAGGCCCCCGAGGGGTTCGAGAGCTGGAGCGACTACTGGCGCGACGCCGGGCTGCCGGGGGAGGAGCTCTTCGACGGCTACGACTCCGTCGTCGACCCCGACGGCGTCGGGCCCCGGCTGTGGTTCCAGAAGGTGCCCGAGGGCAAGGTGGTCAAGAACCGCCTCCACCTCGACCTGCGCGCCAACGAGGACCGCACCGCGCCCGTGGCGGTCCGCAGGGGGCGGGTCGACGCCGAGGTCGCCCGGCTGACGGCGCTGGGCGCCACTGTGGCGAACGTGCTGACGGTGGAGGGAAACGACGACTACTACGGGGTGACGATGCTCGACCCCGAGGAGAACGAGTTCTGCGTCAGCTAGATCTCCGATAGATGTCCGGCGTTTCCGCAATTCATCTTTGGAGCGGGGAAAGGCGGGCCGAATTCGCGTGCCGTCGTTCGAATGAAGGGTTTTCCTCGCATATCACGGGGCAGGTGGCCGACGGTCGGAAAAGACGGGTTCCATCCATAGACGACGGGGATGGGGGACGATCCTGATGAGCGGCAACACAATTTTAACGGTGATCAACTGGGTCATTGTGGTCTTCGGATGCCTGATGATCGCACAGAGCGTCTACACGCTGGCGACAGGCCGGTTCCCTCCCCTGTACTCCAAGGGCGACCGGGCGTTGCCGGTGCGGCCGTACGCGTGGTACCTGCTGCTCTTCTGGTTGGCCCTGGTCGCGTTGGCGTTGCCGCAGGTGCTGGACTGGCCGAGCGAATGGCGGATCGTCTCCCTCGTGTTCGTCGTCGCCTTCGTGGCGGGAGCGGTCGTCGTGAGGATGAAGATGAAGAAGGCGGAGCGCTCCATGGAATCGAGTGACACTCACCGGACCCCGTGACATTCACGAGGTCGTGTGACGGGGATGACGGAGGGGCGGGATCGGCGGCATGCCGCCGATCCCGCCCCTCGTGGTCAGCCGCTCACCTCTGTCTGCTCCGGCGAGCCCGGAATGCTCGCGTCGAGCCAGATCGGACGCCAGTCGCTCAGCTCGTGGAAGCGGCGCAGCTCGGCGATGCCGCTGAGCCAGCCCATCCACCCGGCGTACGGGGGGTTCTTCTCGTCGAAGCCGCTCTCCACGAAGGTGAGCCACGTCGCGCCGCCCGAGCCCTCCAGCTCCCAGCTGGAGACGCCGCGGCCCGGCCACTCCAGGGAGAGGCCGCGGCCGGGCTCCAGCTCGACGACCTTCGCGGGCGTGTCGTTGACCTCGAAGCCGCCCATCGCGAACCGCCCGCCGACGTACGGCTCGAGGTCGACCTTGTAGCCGAACCACCGGCTGAACTTCTCCGGGTCGACGAGCGAGTCGAACACCGCCTCCGGCGAGCCGCCGATGACGACCCGCTCCCGCAAGATCGGGGAGGTGAAGTCGGCCTTCGGGGTGAGCTCGCGGCCCTCCAGATGGTCGACCAGGTTCGCGATCGACAGGCACCAGAACGTCTGCAGCGTCCCCAGGACGCCGCCCTCGGTCATCGCGGACTCCTGGTCGAAGTGGGTCTGCGTCAGCGTCACGATGGTCGACTCCGCGCTCTCCTCCTCCAGGCCGATCTCGACGGTCGTCTCCTCGCCGCCGAGCTGCCAAGAAAAGCGCAGCGTGTGGTCGTCGACGTGCAGCGGCCGCTGGTGGGGCGCCGCTCCGCCGGGGGTGTGGCGCCCCCAGAACGCGTACCGATGCGGCAGCTCGACCTCGGCGTGCTCGGCCAGCCAGACGCGCAGCTCGCCCGGGTCGGTCAGGGCGTGGTGGACTGCCTTGAGCGGTGCGGTCACGCGAGCGCTCAGCTTCATCGGCTCACTCACGGGGTCCTCCCTTGGGGTAGCAGGCGACGGCGAGCTTGAAGGCGTCCCCTTCGGCGCCGCCGTAACGGGTGAAAAGGTCTTGGAGCGCCGCCTGGAGGTCGTTCAGGAACTCCTGACGCCGCTCGGGGAGCATGCGGATCTCGCCGGACACGCCGATGGACGGCAGCTCCGGCGCGGTCCTGTCGAGCGCGCCGATGTCGGCCTGGACCTCCTCCATGAGATCCAGCAGGTAGCCCAGGCTCAGCTCGTCCCGGGTCGTGCGCAGGCCGATCCGGCCGACGAGGCGGGGCGAGAGCCAGTAGGAACGGGCGCTCGCCTGGTAGACGCCCTCGTGGATGCCGCGCACCCTGCGCTCGGTCACCTGGGTCACCAGGCCGGCCTCGACCAGGCGTTTGACGTGGTAGTAGACCCGCTGCGGGGTCTGGTCGAGCAGGGCCGCCACCTCGGTGCACGAGCGCGGCTCGGCGAGTTGCCGCAGCACCTCGATGCGCTGTGGTTTGAGCAGGGCCTCGGCCTGCTCGATCTGTTCCAGGTACAGGACGTCTCTCATCGCAAAATCAACCTTGTACGTAAAATTATAATTTGTCAATGGCCGGCGCGGAGGAGCTCGCTCGACCTCTCCCCCCGGTGACCGGCGACCGGTCAGGCGGGCGAGGGGAAGGCGGCCAGGAGGCCAGGAGGTCAAAAGAGCAAGGCGGGCGGGGGTGCGGGGCTCACCTGCCTTCCGGGGACGATCGCATCGCCCCCAGAAGGGTGTCGAGGGTCACGCGGGCGAATCCGATCCGGGCGTCGCTCGCCCCGTACGGCAGCCACAGGGCGCCCGCGTGCAGCAGGCCGCCGCAGGAGTACACGACGTTGGGCACGTACCCTTCGCGCTCGGTGTCGCCGGGCGTGAGGAGCGTGCCCGGCAGCTCGGCGATGACGCGGCGCGGCTCGTCCAGGTCGAGCAGCAGCGCGCCGATGGCGTAGCGGCGCATCGGGCCGACGCCGTGGGTCAGGATGAGCCAGCCGGCCTCGGTCTCCAGGGGGGATCCGCAGTTGCCGACCTGGATCAGCTCCCAGCCGCTGCGGGGGGTGTGGAGCGGTACCGGGCGCCGCCACCTGCTGTCCTCGCCGAGGGAGGTCAGGCCGATGGTCTCGCCGTCGGATCGGCACAGCGCCAGCCGGCGCCCGCCCACCCGACGCGGGAACAGCGCCATCCCCTTGTTGACGGCGGCGGGCCCGCGCAGCGGGGTGACCTCGAAGGTACGCAGGTCGTCGCTGGCGAGCATGTGCGAGCGGATGTGCCGCCCGTCGTAGGCGGTGTAGGTGGCGCGGTACGAGGGCGTGCCGTCCTCATCGACGATCCTCACGAAACGGGCGTCCTCCATCCCGTTGCTCTCGGCCGCGGTGGCGGGCCAGAGTACCCGCCGCTCGATCGGGACGTCGGCGGGGAAGGTCACGGCGTAGTCGGCGGCGGTCGCCCGGCGCAGCTCCTCCACGGTGCCGTGCGTGGTGGTGCGGGTGAGCAGGTCGGTGGGGAGCCGGGCGACCGCCTGCTCGAAGTCGTCGTCGTCGAAGAGGTCGGGCAGCGAGCCCAGCACGGTGGAGGAGACCTCGTTGTCCCAGCCCTCGTCGGTGAGCGCGGCGGCGAGCAGGTCACGCCGGTGGGGGACCCCGTGCCGGGGACCGGCGGTCAGCGGTCCCGAGCGGTCGGCGACGACGAGCTCGTCGCCGGGGCCGAGCACCGCCGTGACGAAGCCGATGGACGACAGGTGGCCCTCGCCGATCTGCCGCGTGCTGATCACCACGCGCAGCCGTCCCGGGCTCAGGCCGGACTGGTCGGGGTGGGCGACCATCGAGGGGTTGCACAGCGCGGCGCCCTCCACCGCGTACTCGTGGCTGAAGTAGGCGCCGACCAGGAGGCGGGCCGCCGGCCGCAGGTCGATATGGCTCGGGACCCGGTAGCGGACCAGGTCGTAGTGGTGCAGGAAGGTCGTCGAGAGGTCGCGGTGCCGGTCGCCGAACCCCCGCAGCGTCTCATCGAGGAGCGCGGAGGTCTCGTCGTGGCCGAGAAGCGTGATGCGGTCGATCAGGGCGGCGGCCCGGCTGCGCGCCAGGGCGGCGTCCTCGCCGGGCACGAACAGCTTGATGATCACTCTTCGCGGGTCGGGGGCGAGAGTCTGGTCGAGCCGGGTGGCCAGGTCCCTGATGGTCATGGCGCCTCGTTCGGGGGTCTCGGGGCCGGGACGCGGCCCTCTCCGGGAGAGGCGGCCGGGAGGCCGTGCCTTCCGGGGGAGGAGGCCGGAACGTCGCACCCTTCGGGGGTGGCGGCCGGGAGGCCGTGCCTTACGGGGGAGGCAGTCGGGGCGCGGCACCTTCCGGAGGGCGCGGCCGGGACGCGGCGTCCTCCGAGGAGCGCGGTCGGGACGCGACGCCGTGCAGGGGCCGCGCCATATCCCGTCATGACACCCATGACATCATCCCTCCGGTCCCGTGACCAGGGCACGATGCCTTCAGACGACCTCACTCCGTTCGCTCACCAGGTGCTCGGCGTGCTGCAGGGTGGAGATGAGCGCGATGGTCGACTCCGCGCCCTGGTTCAGATTGGGCCCGTACAGGGTCAGGCCGTCGTAGCCGCCGCCGGTCGCGATGTCCCACATCGCCGTACCCCGGTCGTTGGCGCCCTGGAACCACGCCGACGCCCGCCACACCCCCGCCCGCCAGGCGGGGTCGCCGGTGGCGGCGCCCGCCGTGGCGCAGGCGTCGGCGAGCGCGGCGACCTCGATCGGCTGCTGGTCGTAGCGGCCCCGCGGCGCGTGCCGCCGCCAGCCCGCGACGGGCACGACCGACAGCCGCCCGTCCCTGGTCTGGATGTCGTGGAGCCAGGTCAGCATCCGCAGGCCGTCGGCGAGCATCGAGTGATCGCCGCCGAGGTGGCCCGCCGCGATGAGCACCTCGGCGAGGGCGGCGTTGGCGTACGTCAGCTCGGGCTGCGGCCACGGCCAGTCGGGGTCGGCCGGAGGGACGCCGACCGCGAGGGCGGCGTCCGCGAGCAGGGCCGCGGCCGGGGCGTTGTCCGGCAGGACGCGCAGGACCTCCGCCGCGCCGAGCCCGGCGAACGCCATGGCGCGCGGGTGCGTGGACCGCCTGGTGGCGCCGAGGGCGAAGGAGATCAGGGCCTCGTCGCGGATCCACGGGGCGGGGTTGCGGGCCGCCGCGGTGCCCAGGCCCCACAGCGCCCGGCCCCACCAGTCGCCGAGGCCGGGTTCGTCGGTCCAGCGCCGGTCGTGGGAGAGCCGGTTGCGGAACGCGCCGGAGCCGTCCTGCGCGTGCGTGAGGAAGGCCAGGTAGCACTCCGCGAGCCGCCGAACCTCGGGGGTCGGCGCCGGTTCGCGGCTGGTGACGACGAGCCCGCGGGCGACGTCGTCGGTGCAGTAGCCGTGCTGGCGGCGGACGACGGCGTGCCTGGCGTGTTCGAACAGGCCGGTGTCGTCGCTCAGCCGCGCCAGGTGCCGGAAGCCGGGGATGGCGGGGGCGACCGCGAGGGACGTGTGGGGGGCGGGGGTTGCGGGGGTCGCGGGAGTCACGGCAGGGCCACCGCCACGGCTGCCGGGCGTCTGGTGAGCAGGCTCCGGGCGAGGTCCTCGTAGCGCGCCGCCACGGCGGGCCACAGCAGGGTCGGGACCAGGGCGTGGGTACGGTTCCTGAGGTCCTCGGCCAGGCCTGGCTCGGTGAGGATCCGGCGCACGGCCGCGGCGAGCGCCGCGGGGTCCTCGTGGGGGACGAGCAGGCCGGGCCCGTCGGTGAGCAGTTCCACGGCGTGCGGGAAGGACGTGGCGACCACCGGCACCCCGGCGGCCACCGCCTCGATCAGGACACCGGAGGTCACCTGCTCGTGCGAGTCGTACGGCAGCACGACCACGTCGGCCGAGCGGACCAGCCGGATCAGCGAGGCCTGGTCGCGGTAGACCGGGTCGTACCGCACGGAGGCGGACACGCCGAGCCGCGCCCCCATCCGCTGCAGCCGGTCGCGGTAGGCCTCCCCGTGGTGTTCGAGCACCTTGGGGTGGGTCTTGCCCGCGACCGTGTACGTGGGCGAGGGGGAGAGGTCCCCCAGCAGGGCGAGCGCCTGCAACGCCCACTCGATGCCCTTGCCGGGGCCGATCAGCCCCCAGGTGAGCAGGTGCGGCCGCGGGCGGCGCTGGGCCGGGACGCGCATGTGGTCGGCGGCTCCGTGCGGGATGACCGACACCTTGCCCGGGTCGACGTGGTAGCCGGCGAGCAGCCGGTCGCGGGCGGTGCCGGTCATGGTGACCACCGCGCCGGCGGCGTCCACGATCTGCTCGAGCAGCCTTCGCTGCCGGGGGGTCGGCCGGGTCAGCACGGTGTGCAGGACCACGATGCTCGGCACCATGAGATGCCGCAGCAGCGGCAGGACGTCCTGGCCGTCCGTGCCGGGGTAGATGCCGTACTCGTGCTGGACCACCGCCACGTCGAACCGCTCCAGCGCGGAGGCCGCCGCCTTCCAGCTCTCGTGCCCGCCGGGGGCCCAGGTGTGCACGACCCCGGGTACGGGACGTTCGTCGTCGACATCCGTGGTGACGCGGACGATCCCGCCGCGGGTGCCCCCCTCGGTGAGGTGGGCGGCCAGGGCGGAGTTGAAGGTCGCCAGCCCGCACTGCGTGGGCGGGTGGGTACTGAGAAATCCGTATGTACAGGCCACTGCCAAGCCTTCCGGTCATCGGCCGCTCCGGCTCACGGATGCGGACCTCACGGGATGAAGACGTCCACCGGCCAGCGTGGTGGCGGATGGAACCGAAGCCTGGCGCCGGGGGCCGTCCTCATCGGGGCCCGGCTGCCGCGACCCCGCAGAGGACCGCGGGGGCTACGTCACTCCGACAGTATCAGGGGATTACGCTCGGTCCACTATGTCGCGGTAGATGCGTAAATAATTGGTCACCATTCTCTCCACCCCGAATCTGCGTTCGGCCTGGGCGCGGCAACCCGCCCGGTCGATCGTGCCGACGCGCGAAACGGCGGAGACGGCCTCCTCGACGGTGTCCACCAGAAAGCCCGTCACGCCCGGGTCCACGACCTCGGCCATCGACCCGCGCCGGTAGGCGACCACGGGGGTGCCGCAGGCCATCGACTCGACCACCGACAGGCCGAAGGGCTCGTCGAACGCGATGGGATGCAGCAGGGCCGCGCTTCCGCCGAGGATCTCGGCGCGCCGCTCGGGGCCGACCGAACCGAGGAACCTGACCCGCTCGCCGTCGACGTGCGGGGCGACCCGCTCGTCGAAGTAGCGCCGGTCCTGGACGATCCCGCAGACGGTCAGCGGCAACCCGGCCCGCCGCGCGATCTCGATCGCCGTGTGGGTCCCCTTGTCGGGATGGACCCGGCCGAAGACGACCAGCCCTCGGCCGCCGTCGGGGTCGAAGGGCAGGAGCCCGAGGTCGATGCCGTGGTGGACCGTGGCGACGTAGTCGAGCTCGGGGGAGCGGTCGGCGTCGGAGATGGAGACGTAGGCCGATCGGGCACGGGCGTAGGCGGGCAGGATCCCCGCCCCGGAGAACCCGTGGATCGTGGTGAGCAGCGGAGCGCGGCAGTGACCCGCGAAGGCCAGGGGCAGCCAGTCGAGGTGGCTGTGGACGAGGTCGAACTCGGCGGAACGCCCCAGCGCGTGCGCGACGTGCATCGCCTCCCACACCCGCCCGTCGAGGGACGGATCCTCGGCGTACCCGGTGGGGCAGACCCCGTCGAGCGTCCCCGAGGTGATCGAGTCGAGGGTGGCGAAGAGCGTCACGTCGACGCCCCTGGCGGTCAGTCCCTCGGCGAGCAGGCTGGTGACCTGCTCCCACGGCCCGTAGTGGCGCGGCGGCGTACGCCAGGCGACCGGTCCCAGCAGGGCCACCTTCAGCGGAGCCGTCTCCGTCTCCGACGCCGCCTCTGCCGGAGCCGCCTTCGCCGGGGCCGTTTCCGCCGGAGCCGCCTTCGGCGCGTCCCCCTCCGGCGACGCCGACCTCACCGGTCACCGGATCCGGTGCGTACCCGTCCCAGGTCCTCCCGCGACCTCACAGATTCACCCCTCTGCCGGACTGGTAAGGACAGAGCCAGGCAAAAACCACGCTGCTGAAATTCACCAGCATGGTGTGAGGTGTCCGTCCGGCCGTTTCGGTGACCTGGAGCCTGACCACCGACCCGTCCCGCATCCAGCCCGCCACCTCGTCCTCGGTGGGCTCGTGTCCGTGCAGGCGCAGCATCAGGTCGTGGGACTGCCCGGCGATTCGCAGGTGCAGCTCGCACGCGGGCTCGGTATCCGCCATGTTTCGCCGTCCAGATGTCCATGTGGAGTAGACCCGGCGGAGTTGTCGGCGTCCTGTCGAGCGTACTCCTCGCGCCGGAGGCCACCCCGAGCGGGCGAACGACCACCATGATCGTCGACCCGCTGACGCTCCGACCAGCCGACTCGCCGCCCCGCAGGCTCACCACCCCGCCGAACACCCGGTCAAGCCCCCTCCCTCTCGTGCTCGCGAACTCATGCCCGCGAACCGGGACAAGAACGTCAGCGGGCCAGATCGGCCCTCGGCGCCTCGCATTCGTGTACGCGTCACCGCGATCGATGGATAAACCCCGGAATGGTATTTCCCGCGTCAGTGTGGCTTCTCCACATCGTGACAGGTCGATCACCATCCAATCCGGTGCGATTCGCGCGCGGGAAACGACCCGAGCCGTCGCCGTGCGGATGCGCGCCCCCGGCCGGATCCGTGCGGACACGGCGTCGCGGGCGTCGCCGGATGTCCGTGCGTGTACGCGTTCCGGGTGTGAGCTGCCCGTACGGTGCCGTCCCCGACGTCCTTACCCGCAGTTTTGAAGCGGCTTGCCCTTATCGCCGACTTAGTGATGGAAATGCATGACAAATGGCTTGTTCTGTCCTGTCATTGAGCGGCCAACGGGCATTTAATTGTTGATTCTCGTGGAAATTTTCCGCAATCCGCGGTCTCATATTCCAGCCAGTTCTTTCGGGATCATTACTGGGAAGAGGAGAGTCATATGACCAATTCGCGAAGGATCACGGCACTCGCGGCCGCGCTCGCGACGGCGGTCAGCCTCGGGGGCGCCGGTGCGCAGGCGTCGGCGACGGCCGAGGAGTCCTCGGTGGTGGCCGCGCCTCCGGCGCAGGGGCTCCTGATCACCCGCTTCCTCGGCGAGCAGCGCCTGCCGCACAGGATGCGGTTCCGGGGGACCACCGTCGGCGGCCTCTCCGGTCTCGACCGTGACCCCCGCACCGGCACCTGGTACCTCATATCCGACGACCGGTGGCGCTACAACCCGGCCCGCTTCTACACCGGCCGCTTCGACATCCACCCGGTCACCGGGGCGTTCACCGGGGTGAACCTCACCGGGGTCACCACCCTGCGGCGACCCGGCGGGAGCTCCTACCCGGCCTACGGCCGGCCCAGGTCCGCCGATCCCGAGACGATCCGCTACGACCGGTGGAGCCGCAGGGTGCTGTGGGCCAACGAGGGCGACCGGCCGGACGCGGAGAACCCCGGCATCCCGGTGTCCGACCTGTCCGTCCGCTGGACCAACAGCGAGGGCCGCTACCTCGGGGAGCTGCCCGTTCCCCGCAACCTGAAGATGACCGCCACCACCAGCGGCCCCCGGCGCAACTTCGGGTTCGAGGGGCTGACCTCCACGGAGCGGACCATCGCGGCCGTCACGGAAGGCCCGCGATACGAGGACGGCGCGCCACCGACCGTCAGCCGGGGCGCCACCGCCCGCATCACCGTGTGGGGACGCGACGGCCGGCCGCGCGGGCAGTACGCCTACCCGATCGACAAGCTCCCGGCGGCGCCGATCCCGGCGAACGGCAAGTCCGACAGCGGGGTCTCGGAGATCCTGGCGATCGACGACAACCGCTACCTCGCCCTTGAGCGCTCCTGGATCGAGGGCGTCAACTACAAGGCCAAGCTGTACGAGATCGACCTGCGCGGCGCCACGAACGTGCTGACCCGCGACAGCCTGGCCGCCGGGCGCCCGTACCGCCCGGTTTCCAAGCGTCTCGTCACCGATTTCGGCAGGGTGCGGCCGCCGTTGCAGAACCTGGAGAGCCTCGCCTGGGGGCCGCGCCTGCGCAACGGCGAGTGCACGCTGGTGGTCGGCTCCGACGACAACTTCGACAGCAACGAGGCCACCCAGTTCCTGGCCTTCGCCGCCCGGGGCTGCGACGGCCGTTGAGATAGCACCGGACGACCGGTGCCGCCGCCGACCGCGAGGTGACGGCGGCTCGATCGAGAAAGCACCCCGGCGTGGCCGGGACCCGCGACGCGGGTCCCGGCCACGCCTGCTGTTCCGCCGTCCCCGCCGCCCGCCCGCCCGTCCGGTCGTCGCGGGAGACGCGGCGATCCGGCACCCGACCGGGTCTCCGTCTCCCGCGCCGGGGCCGGTCCCCTCGGTCCCGGCGGTCCATGGGCGGATCGGGAGACGGCGGTCCGGCTGGACCCTCCCATCGCGGGAACCTTCATGCTGGTGACGTGAACGAGGGACACCTGCCGATCGGGCGGTTCGCACGGCTGTGCCGGCTCAGCGTCAAGCAACTGCGCCACTACGACGAGCTGGGCCTGCTGACCCCGGCGTACGTCGATCCGGACACCGGCTACCGCTACTACCGGCCCGACCAGGCGCGCCCCGCGATGCTGATCGGCCTGCTGCGCTCCCTCGACGTACCCCTCCCCTCGATCGGGCGGGTGCTGTCCGGCGAGGCGGGCGTGCTCGGCGGCGTGCGCGACCGCATGGAGGCCGAGCTGGCGCGCCGCGAGCGCAACTTCGCCGCGCTCGAACGCATCCTGTCCGAGGGCCTGCCCCGGCCGGAGGTGACGGTCGTCCGCGAGCCCGCCCGGCGGGTGGTCGTCGTACGGGACACCGCGCCCCAGGAGCGGATCGGCCCGGTCACCTCGGCGTGCGTGGCCCGGTTGCTCGCGGCGACGGGCGCGCCGGACGGGCTGCTGGTCGGCCTGTTCCCGCTCGACATGGCGGAGGAGGTGGCCGTGGCCGTCGCGCTGGAGACGTCCGAGGACGTCCCGGGGACGTCCTCGGACGTCCTGCCGGGCGGCCTGTACGCGTCGGCGACCCACATCGGGGCGTACGACCAGATCCCTCTCACCACGCACGCGTTGCTCGCCTGGGTGGGCGAGCGCGGGCACACGCCTGCCGGCCCGCTGCGGGAGGTGTACGTCTCCAACCCCGCCACCACGCCACAGGACCGGCTGGTGACACATCTGATGATCAAACTGAATGACCTGGAATGAACGGGTGCCCGGCCGCCCGCGATCCCGAAGTGGCCGAGTCCGGTCCCGCGCGGGCGCGTGCGTCCCCCGCTATCACCCCCGGCGGAGACACGAAAGCCGTCCCGGCATTACGTCGGTCCTAAAATGCCAAAAGTGTCCGCATCAAAGTACCGCGGCGATTCATCGGGATTCGTGGATTTCCTCTTTCGGGAGCCGCCTGACCGGGGTTGTTCCGGCTCCGCGACTCCTTGGCCGGTCGCTTCCCGGCACCTGCCTACGGATGGCCAAAAATAAGTAAATTTCTGGATTCGTTGGAGCCGTTGAGGTGTCCTCGGCATGGCTCCGGGTTCTTGGCTATCCGCCCGCTTCTTTGATTGTCGTCGGGTTCATCTATGTCTGCCGCTAGAACTTTGTTCGCATAATGACAAATTTAATGATTTAGCTATACGATCGCCGTTCGTGGTTGGAGTTGATCTTTCAGGAACCCGATTGGCCGACGACCTGTTCTTTGTCATGCATGACAACGCGACCGGCCGGATGAGGCTTCACGCCCGTCTGACCGGTCTCGGGCTGGCCGCCGCCGTACTGGGAGAACTGATGCTCGCCGGGCGGGTGACCGTGGGATCGGCGGCGGGGCAGGTGCGGCTCGTCGTCCTCGACGCGGCGCCGCCTCAAGACGCGCTCACCCGGACCGCCCTGGGGCACATCGTCGCCGAACCCTCTCACCGCTTCCGTACCTGGCTGCAGTTCCTCGCCCGTACGGCACTCGCCGACGTGGCGGCCCGGATGACCGCCGACGGGCTGCTGCGCCCGCCCGGCAGGCGCCCGTCGCGGAGACGGGTACCGGTCGACGTGAACGTCGCGGGATGGCCTGTCGGGCGCGTCAACCTGGCGATCCAACGCCGTGAGCCACTCAACGCCCAGGACCGCGTCCTGCTGGGGCTGCTCGTCGCGACCGGCGGCAACCAGCTCGTCCTGTGGGAGCGGAACCCGGCGTACCTCTCCGCGGCGATCGCCGCCCTTCCGGCGCCGCTCCAGGAACTGGTCGCCCAGACCGAGGCCGCCGTCGGCGACGCCGTCATCACCCGCCGGTGAGCCCACCCCCCTCATTCCAAGGAGTCCCTCGATGTCCGTGACAGAGCAGAGAACCGGCGCGGTCTCCGCCGCGCTGGCCCAGGACCGCCTTGGCGTGCCCTCCGTGGTCTTCTTCGTCATCTCGGCGGCGGCACCGCTCACCGTCATCGGCGGCTCGGTGACCGCCGCCTACGCCGCGACCGGCGTGACCGGCGTGCCGCTCGCCTTCATCCTGCTCGGAGGCATCCTGGGCCTGTTCGCCGTCGGCTACGTGACGATGGCCCGCCACGTCGTCAATGCCGGGGCGTTCTACGCGTACACCGCGAAAGGGCTCGGCAGGCCGGTGGGCGTGGCGACCGCGTGGGTCGCGTTGCTGGCCTACAACGCGCTCCAGGTGGGTCTCTACGGAATGATCGGCGCGGCCGCCCAGCCGCTGATCGCCGGCTGGTTCGGCAGTTCCCCGCCCTGGTGGGTCATCGGGCTGGTCGCCTGGGTGCTGACCGGGGCGCTCGGCCTCATGCGGGTCGACGTGAACGGGAAGGTCCTGTCGGTCCTGCTGCTGACGGAGATAGCCGTCGTCGTCCTGTTCGACATCGCGGACCTGGTCAACCCGTCGGCCTCGGGCTACAGCCTCGACGTCTTCGACCCGTCGAACCTCTTCGTCCCCGGGATCGGAGCGGTGGTCGCGATCTGCATCGCGTCCTTCGCGGGCTTCGAGTCGTCGGTGGTGTTCTCCGAGGAGACCAAGGACCCGAGGCGCACGGTGCCGATCGCGACCTATGTCGCGCTCGCCGTCATCTCCGGCCTCTACGCCCTGTCGTCCTGGGCGATGACCGTGCCGATCGGCTCGGACAAGATCGTCGATGCCTCGCGCGAGCAGAGTTCGAATCTCCTGTTCAACCTGGCCGGGCAGCACCTGGGGACGACCATCGCCACCATCGGCTCCCTCCTCTTCGTGACGAGCCTCTTCGCCGCGCTGATCGCCTTCCACAACACGATCTCCCGCTACGTCTTCGCCCTCGGCCGGGAGAGGGTCCTGCCCGAGACCTTCGGCCGTACCTCCCCCCGGACCGGTGCCCCGGTCAACGGCTCGGTGGCGCAGAGCATCATCGGGCTGGCCACGATCGTCATCTACGCGATCTTCGACCTGGACCCGGTCATCCAGCTGTTCTTCACCGTCGGGTCGTTCGGCGGCCTGGGACTGCTCATGATGCTGGCGGCCACCTCGGTCTCCGTACTGGTCTTCTTCGCCAAGAACCCCCACGAGGAGAACGCCTGGCGGACCAGGATCGCCCCGGTCATCTCCTCCGTCCTGCTGTTCGTCGTCATCGTGCTCGTCCTGCTCAACTTCGACACCGTGCTCGGCGTGGCCCCCGACTCCCCGCTCCGCTGGATCATGCCCGCCATCTACTTCGTCGCCGCGGGCTTCGGCGTCATGTGGGGCCTCGCCCTGCGGGCCAGGCGGCCGAAGGTGTACGCCAACATCGGGCTGGGCGCCCAGGCGGCCGTGGGAGGGAACGAATGACCGAGATCATTCGCCTGCAGAACGCTCCCGGGGTCGCGGAGGCCGTCGGCGCGATCATCGCCACCTCCTTCCACGAGCAGGAGGTCTCGGCCTGGATGATCCCGCCGGAGGAGGACCGCCGCCGGGTGATGCCCCCCTTCTTCTCCATGCTCAGCGAAGGCGCCCTCGTCCACGGCGAGGTCCACGCGACGACCGACATGTCCGCCGTGGCCGTGTGGTACCACAAGGGGGTCGAGCCGCTTCCCGAGGTGCCCGACCGGGCCGCCCGGGTGGCGGCGTTCGCCGGGCCCCACGCGGAGCGCATCGAGCAGATGGGCGAGGAGATGGACCGGCGCCATCCCCACGAGCCACACCACTATCTGGCGTTCCTCGCCGTGCTCCCCGGACATCAGGGACGGAAGACGGGGACCCGGCTGCTGGAGGGGTACCACCGCGGGCTCGACGAGGCGGGGATACCCGCGTACCTGGAGGCCAGCAGCACTCGCAGCCGCAGGCTCTACCTGCGGCACGGCTACCGGGACCTCGGCGACCCGCTGGACCTGCCCGGCGGCCCGCCGATGTTCCCGATGTGGCGCCCGCCGAACCCCTGATCCCGGAGCGCCGGGCCGAGGTCAGGCGAGGGAGAGGTGAAGACGGACCTGGGTGCCGGGCGGCCGTCGCGGTGGTGTCCGGCCCGCGCGGCCGGGGACGTTCGCGGCGGCCGGGCCGGGGTATGCGTCGGCGGATCCGCGTTTGGTCCGGGGGGATGGGCATTGCCGCTCGTTATCGGGGTATCGCGGGGGTCCGCCATCGGTACGCGGCCAGGGAGGGCTGAGGTGGATCGTCACAAGCAGGCGTTGTGGGTGCGGGTGACCCATCGCGGGCACTGCAGCGTGCTGGAGGTGGGCGGGCACCTGGACTTCATCACCGCCCCCACGCTCACCCGACACGTCGACGAGGTCTGGGAGCTGAGCGCCGGCCCCCGCCTGGTGCTGGAGCTGTCACAGCTGACCTTCTACGACTCCACGGCCCTGGGAATCCTGGCCAGCACCCGGCAGCGCATCCAGGACACCGCCACCGGCCGGCTCCTGTTCGCGGGCGTCCCGGACGGCCTGCGGCTTCTGCTGCGACGCACCGGCCTGCTGCCCCGCTTCGAGCTGCGCGACAACGCCGAACAGGCCGTCGCCGAGCTGCTCTCCTCGAGGTGAGGAGCCGCTCCTACCTTCACGAGAGTGGAAAATCTGTAGTGGTCGATGTAGACATTCGTATCGAGCAGGGGTATGGTTTCTGACATCGCAAGGAACGGATCCACCAGGGCAGCGCAGGACTCAGGCATCACGACGAGCTGCCCGGACGAGCGTGGACAGCAGGAGACAACGCGGTAGGGCCGCGAAGAGGGGCAGAAGGTCGGACGTGCCGGGGCCGAGCGGTTGAAGGGTCCCGACCGTGGACGCGCTGCCACGGCAGTAGCGGTGAACGAAGTCGCGACGTCGGACGTGCCGGGGCCGGCACAGCAGGTGAAGGGTCCCGACCGTGGGCGCGCGGTTGCGGTAAGTGACGCATGAGATCGAAGAAGCACACACAGCGAAGGGAGTGTTGAACGCCATCAGGATCGCCCGTTGACGGCTGATGTTCCGCCGCACGGGTACCGCAGTCCCACGGATTGGAAGGTGGTCTACGGTCACGCATACGCGATCCCCGCACACCCGTCCCCATCGGGCGGCCGGTGCGGAAGAAACGGATCGGCCCCAGGGCCGATAGATGGTGTTGAACCTCGCGGGCCCCGGCGCATCAAGGCGCCGGGGCCCCTGTCGGCATTTCGGGAAGGTTGTATGGATCAAGCAGTGATGACGTCGGCCGTCCGCGCCGAGCTCGGGCTCCGCGGCACCGCCGGCAAGGCTGAACCGGCCCCCCGGGTCGCCGCCGCGGGGAGGGCCGATGGGCTCGGGTGACGTCTCCGGTCACCGGTTCGACGACGAGGACTACCCCGCCTACAGCATGGGCCGGGCCGCCGAGATGCTCGGCGTCACCCCGGCGTTCCTCCGCAACCTGGGCACCGCCAAGCTGATCGAGCCGCAGCGCTCCGAGGGCGGCCACCGCCGATACTCGCGCTACCAGCTACGCCTGGCCGCCCGCGCCCGCGAGCTGGTCGACCAGGGCACCGCCCTGGAGGCGGCCTGCCGCATCATCATCCTGGAGGACCAGCTCGCCGAGGCCCTGCGCATCAACGCCGAACTCCAGCGGAGCCGCGACCGCCAGTGAGGAACCTCAGCCGCCGGGTGTGAGGCCGGGGCCGGTGAGGCGGCGGTCTCCGCGGGTGGTGACCACGAACACCTGCCAGTTGTAGTAGGCGTAGTAGTTTCTGATGTCCTGCTTGATCTGGCGGGCGTGCAGCAGCACCGCGTCGACGTACGCCTGGGAGTGGTTGTAGGCGTACAGCGCGCGCCGGTAGTCGCGTGGCGCCCCCGACGCGTGCAGGTAGTTGGCCGCGGCGAGCAGGGCGTCACGGGTGTCCTGGATGTCGCCGCCCATCCCGTAGGCGGCCCATGTTCGCGGCATGAACTGCATGGGCCCCTTGGCGCCGGTGTGGCTCGGCGACCGCACCCGGCCGAACTTGGTCTCGACGAACATCACCGCCGCCAGCACCTCCCAGTCGACGCCGAACCGCCGCTCGGCATACCGGAAGTGGCCGAGCAGGAAGTCGGCGGGCTTGGGCGGCTGGACGCGGAACTTCGCCGCTCCGCTGATGGGCCGGACGAGGGAGCGCAGGTCCCGGCCGGCCGTCACGTTGTCCCTCGCCTGCCCGGCCAGGGCCTTCGGCAGCCTGGCGTAGGTGCGGGAGGCGACCTTCGGGTTGAGGACCAGGTAGCGGTAGATGCGCTGCTGGTGCAGGGCCAGCAGCACCACCGGCTCGGGGGGCCGCCCCTTGGCGGGGTCGCCCTCGCGTCTCCAGCCGTCGATGGCGCGCCGGAGCTCCGCGGTGGTGGTGGTGAGGGAACGGGCCAGTCGTGACGGGTCGGTGGGAATCGCCGCGTCCGGGGCGGGCAGAGCGGGTGCCGCCTGGCCCGCGGGGGTCTGGCCCGTGGATTCCGCCGCCGGCGGCGGTGTCGTCTTCGGGGCGGCGGCGCTCTGCGAGGCGGCGTCCCGCGCGGCACCCGTTGGCGAGGCGGCGTCCTGCGGGGCGTTCTGCGGTACGGCGTTCTGTGAGGTGGCGCTTTGTGAGGTGGCGCAGCCGGAGATCGCGACGACCAGGCCGACGAGCGAGGCGACCATCGGCCTCCCGCGCGACCGGCCCGCGCGCGTGCCCCGCGGCCTGACCTCCGAGACCTCCGGGCACGCGGGCGTCGTCCGCCCGCCCGGCCGGTGGCCACGCTCCGGCCGTGAAACCTCCGCGTGCTGATCGTTCATCGGCCCCAACGTACCCGAGCGGTGGCCTCCCGGGCCGCTTTCCCGAACAACGGGACTCGTCGCGGGGGGAGAGATCAAAGCCGTCAGGCCGGGCCGGCGCGGGCGGCCAGGACGCGCCGGCCGTACTCGTTCGTGTGCACCCGGGTCCGGGTGCGGCGCATCCGGCCGGCGAAGGCGCCCTCCTGAGGGTCCCTTTCCGGCGAGGACATCCGGGAACCTGGACGAACATCCGGCCCTCCGGGGCTCCCACCTGGGCGGCGACGTTGATCGGCGGCTCCGGGAAGGACTTTGGTCCTGACCTGATGCGCCAAACAGCCCTGTTTCCGCCAAGAGTGCCGGATACATCCTGATATGTGGGGATAACTGAATCTTTACCCGAAGGGAGGGGGCATGGGGCCGGCGACAACAAAGATCTTGTTCGTGTTGATCCTGATGATCGTGGCGTTGGCGGGTGTCACCGTGGCGGCGGTGATCGATGACCGCCTCTCGCCGGCCCAGCAGCCCCGCCCTCCAGGGAACTCGGACGAGCGCGGGACGAACGACATGGTCGCGACCGGCGAGCTCGACTATCTGGCGCGGATGGTGCCCCACGATCAGGAGGGCGTCACCGCCGCGAAGCAGCTCCGGCGCTCCAGCACCCCGGAAATACGCCGGCTGGGCGCGACGATCGTGGCCACGCAGAACGCCGACGTCGCCAGGATGAAGGCGTGGCTGGCCAAGTGGTATCCAGGGCGCGCCACGAAGGTCGACTACCAGCCGATGATGCGCGATCTGTCGAACCTGTCGGGTGACTCACTGGACAAGGCGTTCCTGAAAGACATGATCTCGCACCACAAGGCGGCGGTGATGCTGTCCCAGCACCTGCTCAGGCACGGGCTCGCGCGACACGAGGAGGTCGCGGCGTTCGCCCGTGAGGTGAGGGACACCCAGCGTGCCGAGATATCCCAGATGCAGCGTTTGCTGAAGACCAGCGGGCAGGACGGACGTCCCGGCTGATCACGCCGGCCGGGCGAATGGCGGTGGCAGGCCCCGTCCCCCGGGCCTGAGAGTGCCCGCGAAGGGCGTTCCGCCGGTCGCTCATCCGTTCCGCCGGTCGTTCATCCGTTCCGCCGCCAGTACCAGCCGCCACGTCAGCTCCCCGGAGGGCGGGACCACCGCGGCGTCCCCCGGCCCCGCCTCGGCCAGGTCGAAGACCGCGCCGAGCATCGGCTCCACGCCGATGCTGCGGTACGGCGCGCGGGCGGGGAACCCGCCGAGGTTGCGCCACAGCGCGGTGGACACCGGCACTCCCTCGGGCGCCTCCACCCGCAGGTGGAGGACGTCGGGGCCGTCCACCACCCGGACGGCGGAGCACCGGAGCACGGCTCCGGCCGCGGTGCCGTCACACGGGCCGAACCGGCCGAGCGGCAGGCCCAGCGGGTCGGGCCAGCGGCCCTCCAGGTAGGGGGCGCCGGAGGGCCAGGGACGGGCGAGCATCTCCGCGGCCTCGGGAAAGACCCTGGTGGGAGTCTCCGCCGGGGCGACGAGCCGGGCGTCGTCGCCGAGGTCGAGCAGGGCGTGGGCGGCCCAGACGAACGCGTACCCCGGGTCGGCCGACAGGCGGTACTCGGCGACCACCGCCCCGGCCTCCTCGGTGACCCCGCGCCGCAGTTCGAAGCCGTCACCCTGTACGAAGCCCTCGCCCGCCGACCCGCTCCAGGGGCGGCTCCACGCGTCGCCGTGGTCGGGCAGGCCGCGCACCGTGGGAAGGCACTCCTCCAGGCCGCCCGCGTCGACGAAGTCCATGCCGGGGACCACGCCCTCCCGGGCGGGGTCGGGGCGCGACCACAGCCACTCGCGGCCGCCGCCGGCCAGCGACGTCCACCTGCCACCGCGCTCGAGGTCGAAGAGGGGGCGCAGCGGAACCGGGACCGTCGCCATCCGGCGAACCCCTTCCCGGCCGTCCTGATCTCCCGCTCGATTCCGGCCGGTCACGCGGAGTCCTTCACCGCGCTCCAGCCGCCGTCCACGACCAGGCACGCCCCGGTGACGTACGAGCTCTCCTCGCAGGCGAGGAAGGTCACCGCGGCCGCCACCTCCTCGGGCCTGCCGAAGCGCGCGGCGGCGGTGCCGGCCACGCTGCGGAGGCGGTCCTCCTCGCCGATGCCGTCCCAGGCGGGGGTGAGGATCGGCCCGGGGAGCACGGTGTTGACCCGCACCTCGGGGCCGTACTCCACGGCCAGCTGGCGGCCGAGCGACACCAGGCCGCCCTTGGCCGCGGCGTAGGCGGGGTGCGCGGGCAGGCCCGCCAGGGCGTGCACGGAGGAGCTGAGCACGATGGTGCCCCGATTCGCCCGCAGGAGCCCGACACACGCGTGGACCGCCAGGTACGTCGCGGTGAGGTTGACCGCGATCTGCCGGTCCCAGTCGGCCTCGGCCAGTTCGTGGGCGGGGGCCCGCGTCACCACGCTGGCGTTGCTGTGCAGCACGTCGAGCCGCCCGAACTCGGCCCGCGCCACGTCCGCGATCCGCCGCCAGGTGCGGGCGTCGGCCACGTCGCCGGTGATCGCCAGCACTCCGGGCCGGTCGGGGCCCTGCCCGGCCAGGTCGACCGCGATCACTCGCGCGTCCTCGGCCAGGAAGCGGTCCACCACCGCGGCGCCGATGCCGGAGGCCGTGCCGGTCACCACGGCCACCTTGCCGGACAGCAATCCCCGTCCCATGATCTACATCCCCCAGATGGTGGGGAGCCCGCCCGGCTGGACGGTCTCCACGATCGGCCGAGCACGCGAGTCGTCGTTCCTCGCGGACCGGTCACGTCGTCGTTCCTCGCGAACCAGTCAACACGCGGCGACCGGCCGCGAGGAATGTCCATTACGCGGCACTACCTGGACAATCCGATGACGTGTGCCATACTGCTCCCGTGCCGATCCAGGAGGGGTTCCTCAACCAGCGGCTCACCGTCGTGCCGCGCCGCGTCGTCGCCGAGGCGCACGCCCGGCCGGTGACCAGGCGCCTCATGGTCACCGACTGCGGTTACTATCCCAAGGCGGCAGACCACCTGATGACAAGGCCGAACGGCACCGAGGAGACCATTCTCATCCTGTGCGCGGCCGGCACCGGATGGGCGAGCGTCGGCGGCGCCCAGCACCGCGTCGGGTCGAACGCGGCCCTGGTGATCCCGCGCGGCGCCCCGCACTCCTACGGCGCGTCCGCCGACAACCCCTGGACGATCTGGTGGTGCCATCTCCGTGGCAGCGACCTGGCCGAGCTCGTCGAGGAGATCGGCGCGAGCGTGTCCAGGCCGGTGATCCCCATCCGGCGCCTCGACCGGGCGGTCGCGCTGCTGGACGAGATCGTCACCATCCTCGAACGCGACCACTCGCCGGCGAGCCGGATGGGGGCGGCCGGCGCGGCGTGGAAGCTCCTCACGCAGATCGTCGTCGACCGCGCCATGCCGGCACCCGGTGACCCCCTGCAGCGGGCGATGGCCTACCTCGCCGAGCGGCTGGACAGCACGGTCCGGGTCGCCGACCTGGCGTCACTGGTCGGCGTCTCCCCCTCCCACCTGAGCGCGATGTTCCGCCACGCGACCGGGGGAGGGGTGCTCGCGCACCACACGGCGCTGCGGATGGCGCAGGCGCGCCAGCTGCTCGACACGACGGACGCGACCGTCGCCACCATCGCCCGCGAGGTCGGCTATCCCGACCCGTTCTACTTCTCCCGCCACTTCAAGCGGATGCACGAGGCCAGCCCCACCGAATACCGCAACCGCGCCAAGGGCTGAGCCCGGGGCGCTCTCCCGCGGCCCGCGAGCCCGGCAGGGCGGCCCGCGTCACGGCGTCGCCGTCCGGCTCACGACGCGAGCCGGCAGGGCGGCCCGGGGACACGACGCCGCCGCGGGTCCGGGAGGCGAGGCGACCGCCGCCCGGGTCACGGCGTCGCCGTCCGGCTCACGACGCGGATCAGCACCGAGCGGTCCACGTCCAGCGACGGCGCCTCGACGCCGACGAGCCGCAGCACCCGTCCGGGCAGGGTCACGCCGTCGTACTGCCACGGCGGGAGCACGGCGCCGGGCGCGAGCGCGGGCGAGGTGCCCGGGTGGACGGCCTCGACGGTGTAGGTCCGCTCGTCGTCGAGCCCGGGGAGCCGGACGCGTCCCGGCGGCCAGGTCGCCGGGCGCTCGACGACGCTGAACGCGTACAGCGCCTCGCTCCGGTCGCCCGCCACGACACCCTGCAGGCGCAACGCCGCGTCGGCGAGGTCGGCGTGCACGACCTCACCCGAGTGCAGCAACGCCCGGTGCTCCTTGTGGAACGCGATCCACCTCCTGAGCGCGGCGCGGGTCTCGTCGTCCATGGTGAGCAGGTCGACCTCGACGCCGAGGTGCCCCCACAGCGCCTTCTCCGCGCGGTAGTCGAGCGGATGCGTGCGGTGGGTCGTGTGCGTCTCCTCGGCGGCGATGTGCGTGCCCTGCATCTCCGGGGGCACCAGCAGCCCGGTCCAGCGCTGGATCTCCAGCCGCTCGTGCGGGTCGTTGCAGTCGCTCGGCCAGACCCGGTCGGCGTACTCCAGCACGCCGAGGTCGACGCGGCCGCCGCCGCTGGCACACGACTCGATCTCCAGCCCCGGGTGGGCGGCCTTGAGGTCCGCCATCAGCCGGTACGCCTGCCGGACCTGCTCGCGCACCCCCGGCCGCCCGTCGGGGCCGTGCCCGGCGTCGAGCAGGTACCGGTTGTGGTCCCACTTGACGTACGCGATGCCGAGCGAGCCGATCAGGGCGCTCATCCGCTCCAGGAGGTGGGCGTACGCGCCGGGGTGGCCGAGGTCGAGGACATGCTGGTGGCGGGAGGGCAGCCCGGGGCCGTGCCCCGCGTCGAAGATCCATTCCGGGTGCTCGCGGGCCAGGTCGGAGTCGAGGTTCACCATCTCCGGCTCGAACCAGAGCCCGAACTCCATGCCGGCCTCGCGCACGCGGGCGACGAGCGGTTCGAGGCCGTCCGGCCAGACGGCCGGGTCGACCGTCCAGTCGCCCAGCGAGGTGGTGTCGTCCCGGCGGCCGAGGAACCAGCCGTCGTCCAGCACGAACCGCTCGGCGCCGATCTCCGCTCCGCGCTCGGCGAGCGCGGCCAGGGTCGCGAGGTCGTGCTGGAAGTAGACGGCCTCCCAGGTGTTCAGCACGACGGGCCGGGGCGAGCGAGGGTGCTCGGGGCGCGACCGCAGGTACCGGTGGAACCGCGAGGCGAGGTCGTCCAGCCCCACTCCCCACGAGCCGTACTGCCACGGGCTCCGGTACGAGTCGCCCCGCCCGAGCACCACCTCGTCCGCGAGCAGCGCCTCTCCCGCCGCCAGGTGCCTGGTGCCCGCCGGTGTCCGCTCGGCGGCGAGCACCTGGTTGCCGCTCCAGGCGAGATGGGTCGCCCACACCGTCCCGTGCCGGAACCCGAACCCCTCCTCACCGGCGACGAGCAGCATCGTGTGTTCGAGCCCCGGCTTGCCGCCCCGCGAGGCCCTGACCCACTCCCCGACGTGGAACGGGCGCCGCTGCGGCACGCGTTCGAGCGCCCAGCGGCCGGTCAGGTCGAGGACCTCCGACGCGTCCGGCGGCACGGGGAGGGCCATCTCCAGGCCACCCACGCGGTACGGCGTCTCGGCGTCGTTGGTGATCCGGGCCCGCTGCCGTACGAGCCCGCCGGCGGCGAGCACCTGGATCTCGATGTCGGCGGTCAGCCCGTACTCCGGGTCGCGCGCCGTGCCGCGCAGCACCGGGCCGCCGTCGGCCTCGCCGTCGAGGTGGTACGTCGCGTGCCGGAACTTCGGCGCCCAGCGGCGGCCGTCGCTGTCGCCGACGAGCCCGGGGCGCCCGAGCCAGCCCTCCGCCAGCTGGGGGAGCACCGGGACGGGCTGCGGGTAGGTGACCGCGCTGTCGCCGATGGCCGGGAGCGCGGCCCGGTGCAGGTCCGCCAGGGCGCCGTCCTCCAGCGGGCCGAGGTCCGCCCCCCAGTGCAGGACGCGCGGGAGCCGGCCGCCGTCGACGGCGACGACGAGGCTGGTGCCTCCCGCGCGCAGGTGTACCGGTACGTCGTTCGTGGTGTCGTTCACTTTATGATCTTTACCCATCTTTTCCGTCATCCCTTGAGCCCGCTGCTCGCGATGCCCGCGAAGAACTGCCGCTGCAGGAGCAGGAAGACGATCACGAGCGGGATGGAGCACACGAACGCCCCCGCCATGAGGGTCGGGTAGTCCGTACCGAACTGTCCCTGCAGCCCCGCCAGCCCGACCGGCAGCGGCCGGTTCTCCCCCGAGGGCGAGACGATGAGCGGCCACAGGAGGTCGTTCCACGAGTAGAGGCCGGTCAGCACGGCGAGCGCGGCGAGCATCGGCCTGGCCATCGGGAGCATGACGTACCAGAACACCTGGAAGGCGTTGGCGCCGTCGAGCCGCGCCGCCTCCTCGTAGTCCTTCGGCATGGTGAGGAAGGCCTGGCGCATCAGGAAGGTGCCGAACGCCGAGAACAGGCCGGGAACGGCGAGCGCCGGCAGGGTGTCCAGCATCCCCAGGCCGCGGATCAGCTCGTACTGGCCGATCAGGAACAGCTGGCTCGGCACCATCAGCATCGCGATGAACAGGCCGAACAGCAGGTTGCGGCCGCGGAAGGGGATGCGGGCGAAGGCGTACCCGGCGAGCGCCGCGACCGCGAGCTGGCCGGCGACCCGCAGGACCAGCGAGCCGACAGAGACCGCGAACATCGACCAGAACGGCACGGTCGTGAAGAACGTCGCGAACGCGTCCAGGCCGAAGCTCTCCGGGAGGATCGTCGGCGGGATCCTGGTCGCCTCGGCGGTCGACTTGAAAAGGGTGAGGATCTGCCAGACGAACGGCACCACCATGACGACGGCCGCGATGACGAGGACGACGTGGATCGGCCAGGTGGTGCCCGCCTTCCCGCGCCGCCGGGGGCGCGGCCCGGGACTCCTGGCGGCGGTGGTCTTGGTGGCGGTGTTCTCGACAGTGGTGGTCTCAGCCATAGAACACCCACGATTTCTGGAGGCGGAACTGCAGGGCCGTGGCGATCATGATCACCATGAGCAGCACGATCGCGATCGCGGCTCCGTAGCCCTGGTCGAACTGGACGAACGCCTTCTCGTAGAAGAGGTAGACGATCGTCTTGGAGTCGGCGAGGGCGGTGTTGTTCACCCCGCGCAACATGACGAAGATCAGGTCGAACATCTGCAGGGCGGCGATCACGTTGAGGATCGTGACGAAGAAGATGCTCGGGCTGAGCAGCGGCACGGTGATGTGCCGGAACTGCCGCACGCGGCCCGCGCCGTCCAGGGCGGAGGCCTCGTAGAGCTCCTTCGGGACGGCCTGCAGCCCGGCGCCCAGGATGATCAGGTTGATGCCCAGGCCCATCCAGATGCCGGCCACGCCGAACGCGTAGATCGTGAACCGGGGGTCGGCCACCCAGAACTGGCCGGGGACGCCGAACCACGACAGCACCGAGTTCAGCAGCCCGAAGTCGCCGTTGTAGATGAACCGCCAGACCATGCCGATCGCGACCGGCAGGGTGACCACGGGCAGGAAGAAGAGCACCCGGTAGACCGCGCGCCCCCGGCCGACCTGCTCGATCAGCGCCGCCAGCACGATGGCGAGCGGGATGCCGAGCAGGATGATCGCGGTGTAGAGGGCGGAGTTGCCGAACGCCTTCCAGAAGTCCTCGTCGCCGACGAGGTTCGCGTAGTTGTCCAGCCCCACGAAGGTGGCGGGCCCGAACGCCGGAACGTCCTGGAAGCTCTTGATCATGGTGGACAGGAACGGCCACAGGTAGAGGGCGGCCAGGCCGATCACCGCCGGGGCGACGAACGCGGCCGCCCACCAGCCGCCGGGCTCGCCGACGCCCGTGCGGCGGCCGGCCGGCCGCCGCACGGGCTCCGTCGCCCTCACGGGCTTCGTCGTCACGGACGTCATTGCTTCGCGAGCACCTCGTCGACGGCGGCCTGGTACTCCTTGGCCGCCTCCTGCACGGGCTTCCTGCCGTCCCACGCGGGAGCCAGATACTCCGCGGCGAGCCCCTGCCACTCCGACGCGTTGCCGGCGACCGGGAGGGGGACGCTGTACTCGATGGCGTCGATGAACACCTGCAGCTTGAACTCGGGCATCGCGTCGAGCCACGGCTGCTGCGTCCCCTTGTACGCGGGGAGCACCGTCCCGGTGGCGGCCTGGATCTCGGCGGCCTTGGTCCCGCCGAGGAAGGCGAGGAACTTCTTCAGCTCCTCCGGGTGCTTGCTGCCCGCGTACCCGGCGTTGCCGATGCCGCTGGTGACGGTGGCGCGCTTGACGCCCTGCGGCAGTGGCGCGACGTCGACCTTGCCCTTCAGATCGGCGTTCTTGTGGAAGCGGAAGGCCCAGTACGCGCCGGAGAAGTACATGGCGACCTTCTGGTTCTCGAACATCGAGACGGCCTCGGTGTCCGACAACTGCTGCAGCGTCGGCGACGACCCGGCCGCCTGCAGGTCGGTCCAGAACTTCAGACCGGCGACGCTCTCCGGGCTCGCGAAGCCGGACGCGGTGCCCTCGCCGTTGATGATTGACCCGCCGGCCTGCAGGATCGTGTTGTAGTAGCCGCCCTGCGGGTCGATCGGCGCCGCGACGCCCCACACGCCCTTGGCCTTGTCGGTCAGCTTCTCGGCGGCGTCCTGCACGTCCTGCCAGCCCCAGGTGTCGTCCGGGTAGGCGACCTTCGCGGCGTCGAAGAGCGCCTTGTTGTACCAGATGCCGTTGGTGT
Organism: Streptosporangium sp. OZ121; assembly: GCF_051918885.1. Taxonomy (NCBI): domain Bacteria; kingdom Bacillati; phylum Actinomycetota; class Actinomycetes; order Streptosporangiales; family Streptosporangiaceae; genus Streptosporangium; species Streptosporangium sp. OZ121. Next base: position 91,514 of record NZ_JBPXMC010000009.1, on the reverse strand, counting down.
CGAAGTCCTTCGGCAGCGCGAACAGCTTGCCCTCGTAGGTGTAGGAGTCGGTGACGGCCTTGGGGTAGACGCCCGTGTCGATCCCGGCGGCCTTGACCGTCTCCGACAGGTCGAGCAGCTGGCCGCCCTTCGCGTACTCGCGGAAGTGGTCGGCGAGCATCCAGAACGCGTCGGGCGCGGTGCCGCCCGCGGCGCCGACCTGGAGCGTCGACCAGTACTCGGTCCACGGCAGCGTCTGGACCTTGACGGTGATGTTCGGGTTCGCCTTCTGGAACTCCGCGGCGATCTGCTCCATCGCGGGAGTCTGGTCCTCGCTCCAGTTGGCGTAGGTGAGGGTGACCTTCTCGCCCGGCGCGGCACCCGACCCTGACCCTGATCCGGACCCGCAGGCCGTGAGAAGTGTCGTCGCCGTGACCATCGCCACGGCCGCCATCCACGTGCTTTTCATGGTGTTCCTCTGGTTGTGCCGTTGATCGTGCCGCTGATCGTGTTGTGCACCGGTCGCCGTGATCGGCGCGGTGTCATCGGTTCGTGGGTGGGACGTGCAGGGTCGTGCCGACCCAGTCGACGTGCACGCCGGCGTCGTCCGGTGTGGCCGCCTCGCTGCGCAGGCAGAGGGTCTGGACGCCCCGCACCTCCACGCCGAAGTCCGTGACGGGCCTGCCCGCCTCGACGACGGCGGTGAACAGCTCGACACCGTCGCCGAGGACGCCGACCCTGGCACCGCCGGTCGACTCGTCGTCGACCCCGACCGCGCCGGTGAACGTCTCCACGCGCCCGCCGAGGTGGAAGCGCGCCTCCGAGTACGGCGCCGTGCCGAGGCCGCGCTCGAACCCCTGACCCGCCACGCGCATCGGCCGGCCGTCGCCGGGGTTGCCCGCCCCGTTCGACCGGTCCCGCTCGACGGGCCCGTCGTCGTTGACGAAGGCGATCATCGGCAGGTCCGAGAGGGCGTGGTCGCCGGGCGTCAGGGGGCGCACGACACGCGCGTGCGAGACAACGGGCACCTGACCGTCGCCCTCGCCCTCGCCGTCCCGCTCGATCGTCACGACGCCGAGACGCCCGGGGCGCAGCGAGGCGTCGGGACGGACGGCCCAGCCGGTCTCGCCGACGCGCTCGGCCGACCACCCGGGGGGAAGGCGCAGCCGGACCCCGGCGTCGGTCGTGATCGACGCGGTCCCGTCCGCGCCGACCTCGGCGACGGCCGGGTACACGGCCGGTGCGGCCCGACGCGGCCGGGGCGCGGCCCGGAACACGCCGGTGCCCGCCGGGGCCACGATGGCGACGAACCCGCCGTCGCGGGCGACCTCGACGTCGATCGCGTCACCGGCGGTCGTGGTCGTCTCCGCGAGCCCGGTCGCCGCTGTCCGGTCGGCCTTCTCCGCGAGCCCGGTCGCCGGCGCCTCACCGGTCATGGGCGACGCGTCGCCGACGATCCACACCTGGGCGTCCGCCCCCACCCCGAGCACGCCGAGCGGCACGCGGATCGTCCGGGCCTCCCCGGTGGCGATGCCGCCCACGAACCACCGGTCGCCGGCCCGGCGGGCGATGACCGCGTGGCTGTCGGGGTCACCCGCCAGCAGCACCGTCTCCGTCCAGTACGGCGCGAGCTCCGCCAGGAACCGGGCCGCGAGCGGGCGTCCGGCGTAGGCGTCGACATGATCGGCGAAGTGGGTGATCCCGCATTCGAACGCCACCGACAGCCCGAGCTCGTGGCCGTCGCTGGTCGTGCGGTTCGCGGCGCCGAACGCGACCGGCGTGGCGTCCATGCCGCCCACGACGTTGCGGGTGAACGGCTGGACGACGTTGTGCGCGGCGGTGAGCGCCTGGTTCTCGAAGAACACGTAGTACTCGGCGCCGCGGATCGCCTCGTACCCGATCACCTGCGGGAACGTGCGCGCCCAGCCGCGCGGGATGACCGAGCCGTGGAAGTTCACCATGAGGCCGAGCCGCGCGGTCTCGGCGAGGATCGTGTCGTACCAGCGGTAGCGGTCCTTCGACTCCGACTCCATGAAGTCGACCTTGATCCCGGCGACGCCCCAGGACCGCCACAGCGCCAGCCTCCGCAGGTCCTCCGGGCTGTTCAGGTCGCGCCAGATCGTCCACAGGTGCACCTGGACGCCCCGGCCTGCGGCATAGGAAACGATCTCCGGGACCCAGGTCTCCTCCCACCCGCAGTCGATGAGCAGGTGTTCCCAGCCAAGGTCGGCGGCGACGTCGACGAAGTGCTTCTGCTTGTCCAGCTGCGCGCCCGAGTAGAAGTCCGACCACCACGACCAGGCGGCCCGCCCCGGCCGGACCCACGCCGCCTCCTCCAGCTCGGGAGAGGCCGCGGGCGCCAGCTCGTCGACGAGCAGCGAGGACACCAGCTCCGGCAACGTCCCGACGAGGAAGACCCGCCACGGCGTGACGACGCCGCGGGTGACCTCGACGCTCTCGTCGGCGAGGACGAACCGCAGCGTCCGCCCGCCGCCCTCAAGTCCTCCCGCCTCGGGCTCGCCCGCCTCGACGTGCGCGCCCGCGAACCGGCCGTCGATCCCCGACTCGGTGATCAGTACGTGACTCTCCGCGTCCAGCCGGGCCAGGAACGGCAACCCGTACGCGCCGCTCGCCAGCTCGGCGCTGTCGACCCCGGAGCGGGGCGTCTCGTACCAGGTCTGGTAGTCGAGCACCCAGCTCCGCGACCCGGCGGGAAGCGTGACGGCGGTGCGGTCACCCGTGACGCGGGCGGTCCCGTCCAGCGCGGGCAGCGCGTAGCGGACCGCGACGCCGTCACGCGCGACGCGCAGGACGACCTCCCATTCGACGCCGCCGGCCTCGCGGAAGGCGTACACGCTCTCGCGGTGCTCGTAGTCGTGCTCGCCGGCCGACTTGCCGGAGCGGGCGCGGAACCGGTCGCGGACCGTACGCTCCGAGACGCGCACGAGCTCCGCGCCCGCCGTCCCCAGCTCCGTGCCGTCGAGCACGAACCCGAGCGGGACCCGGTCGAGGACGACCTCCTCCCGCCGGGTGACGGTCAGCCGCACTCCCGCGCCGGCGTTCTCGACCCGGGCGTCGACCGGACCCGCGTTCGTCGCGGTTCTGGAGCGTACTTCGTCGGTCACCACGTTCTCCATCAGATGCCGTCCGGCTGCTCGGGCGGTGGGGGAGCCACCGCCACATATCAATGACGCTATCGGCCGGGTGATTCTTCGTGAAATGGGCTTTCGCAGGTAGGGGATGGACGATCCGACGGTGTAGGCGGGGCGGCGCTCCGTCAGGCCCGCACCGCCGGGCGGGCGGTCACCGCCCCGCCCGGCTCGCGTCGACACGCGGACCGCCGAGTCGGCGGTCACCGCCCCGCCCGGCTCACAGCACCGTGCCGACCGAGTCGACGGTCACCGCCACTCCGGACGCTTTCTTGAACACGATCGTGTTCGCGCCCGGGTTCAGCGGGAGCCCGACGGTCGCCGTGGCGGGGGTGTCGTCGCTCCCCGTCGCGTGCAGCGGAACGGTGATCGCGGCTCCGCCGTTCACCACCACCTTGATCGAGCCGGCGGTCGCCGACGCGTAGTCGATCCGCACCGTCTTGTCGCCTGCCGAGACGGCGTCGACGCGCACCGAGAGCGACCCGTCCGCCAGCCCGGACACCCCGGCCCCGCCCTCGCAACCCGAGCACGCGTCCACGGTGGCGCCGCCCTTCCGGGTGTTCGCCGGCGCCTCGGCCTGGACCGTGCGCGCGATCGTCAACGCGTCGATGTCGGGGGCGTGGGCGCCGTCGTTCAGGAACGTGACGGTGTTCGCGCCGGCGTTGAGCGGCACGTCGAGCGACCACTTGCCCACGTGCTCCCAGCCGCCGGAGTCCTTGACGTTCTCCGTCGAGACGGTGGCGCCGTTGACCTGCACCTGCACAGAACGCGGGTCGCCCGAGGTGTAGGTGAAGGTCAGCCGGTGGGTGCCCGCGGTCGCGGCCGTCACGCCGTTGAACCGCACCGAGCCGCCGGCCCCGAGGTCGCCGACCTTCTGCCCGCCGGAGCATCCCTTGCAGGCGTGGATCCCGGCGGCGCCGCCGCGCGTGTTGGCCGCGCTCTCCGCCTCGTACCGCGTGTCACCGGACCCGATCTTCGGCAGGGGGGTCTTCGAGATGTGCACCGAGGTCCCGCCCGTGGCGATCATCGGCAGGGAGAGCGTGGTCGCGCTCGTCACGGCCTGGGTCGACGTGGTGAGCCGTCCCGAGCCGTTGTCCGAGAAGATCGTCGCGGTGTACGTGCCCGAGCCGAGGAACGACAGCGGGACCGTGGCGGTCCTGGCCGGCGACGTCATCGCGCCGACGAACCAGTCGCCGCCCGAGCGGCGGGCGACCGTGATGTGATCTCCGGGGAACCCCTCGACGACCTTCGTCTCGTCCCACGTCGTCGGGAGCGCGCGCATCAGGTGACGGCCGTCCCACTGCTCGTAGGCCGCGGCCGAGTCCGCGTAGTTGACCATCGCGGAGGTGTACACGACGGCCTGCGCGAGCGTGTGCCCCTGCGTGAGGATCGACGCGTTCTCCGAGATCATCGTCGGCGTGTAGTCCATGCCGCCGAGCATGTTCCGGACGAACGGATAGGTGACGTCCTGGCGGGCGGTCGTGGGCGGCGGGTACAGGTAGTGCTCGGTTCCGGCGACCGCCTCCGTCGTCACCAGCCACGGCCAGGTACGGTTCTCGCCGCCCGGCTTGGTGTTGCCGTGGAAGGTGATCATCATCTCGTTGTCGCCCGCGGCCTTGCCGATCGACTGGTACCAGCCCATCGCCTCCTGCGAGTCCCGCAGGAAGAAGTCGACCTTGAGGCCCTTGACGCCGTAGTCCTTGTGCTCGGCCATCAGCGCGTCCGCGACGGCCGGGTCGGCGAACGGCTCGGCGTTGACCCAGGCGAACATGTCCACCCCGCGCCGCTTGGCGTAGGACGAGATCTCCGGGAGGTCCGCCGCACGGTCGTAGCAGCAGTCCATGGTCACGTACTCGAAGCCCATCGACTCGGCGAAGTCGACGTACTCCTTCTGCTTGTCGAGGTCGGCGGCGCTGTCCCCGTCCGCGTACCACGACCAGGCGGCGCGCCCCGGGCGCACCCAGGAGGCGGCGGTCGTCGCCGGCGGGTTCAGGTGCTGCACCAGGTCCGAGTTGTAGAGCGGGTCGACGCCCTTCGCGATGATCGCCACCCGCCACGGCGTCTGGAACGGGTACGTCGCCGAGATCGGGAACGCCTGGTCCGGCGTCCGCTCCAGGTTCAGCAGCCCGTCCCCGGCACCGCTGCCCTTCAGCAGGGACGGCACGTAGGAGGCGTTCGCGTTCACCACCTCGGCCTCGGTGATCACCGTGAAGTACGCGTTGTCGTCGATCGACGCCAGCAGCGGCATGGTGAGTTTCGTACCGGAGTTCAGCTGGGAGGCGTTCCGGTAGGTGTAGTCCTGCTCGTAGTTCCCGTTCCAGGGGGCGGCCCATCCGCCGGTCGTCGTCGGCAGGCGCCACCCGCCGGTCTCGTCCGTGATCGACACCGCGCCGCTCCCCGGCAGCCGGTACCGGTAGGCGACGCCGTCGTCGTAGGCACGGATCACCAGCTCCAGCGTCCGGCCCGATTTGGCGTACCGCAGCACCAGCTCGTTCGCGTGGTCGCGGTACGACGGCTTGGTCCCGGCGGGCAACGTGTAGGTCGTGTCGATCGACCTGCGCGACTCTCCCGCGAAGCCGAGACCGGACCGCAGGTCGACCGCCGAGGTGGCGATGCCCAGGGGCGACTCCCCGAAGACCGAGGTGCTCCCGGCCGTCACCGCGAACGTCAGCGCTCCCTGCGCCTGCTCGGTGACGGTGAAGGTGATCTGCCCGTTCGGCGAGCTCACGCCGCGGGTCGTCAGCGCGAACGCGGGGGGCGTCGCGAGAAAACTGAGGAGTATCGCCGCCATGGCCAGCACGGCGATCAGGACTGGGCGGTGAGGGCCGTTTCGCTGCGGCATTTCGCCTCCGGTAAGGAAGGGGGGCTGGACTTCACCAGGGTGTATCCGCTCAGGTGAGGTAACTATGAGCCCAGCTGGAGGCCGCAGGAATGGTGGAACCGGTGGACTGGCTGGACGATCCGACTATTTGTCGGCGTGCCGCGGAGGGGCAGAGGGCGGCGCGAGCCCGGCACGGAGTCAGAGCACCGGATCGAAGGAGCGATGGCACGACCGGCAGGAGCCGATCGCACGGATCACAGGGGCAGGACCCCGTCGGCGCGGGCACCGGCTCCTGAGCCCTTGACGGCCGAACCCGGCGGAGCGAATGCCGCCGAACGGGAGGGCCGGGAGAGCCCTGATGTCGGACACCTCTGACCTCTGGTAACGGCGCTTTTCTGACTTCAGTGGTTTGGTATTCCCTTACTCGCGCCGTCATGCGCGTGGATGAACCCTTTTAAGGCATCCACCTGCCGGAACCCTGGATGAGAGGCGAACGGGCCGGCGTAGAGCCGAGACTCCTGGACATATCCGAGGTCTTGATATATCCCGTTAATCATGACATTGTCTGATCAACTGGGGCGTACTGGGGCGTACTGGGGATGTCTCTCGGCGGTGGTTCACAGGGGTATGACGCATCCCGGAGATCGCACGACGGTGGTAGCTCCACTGGAAGTAGGTAAGGGGAAGAATTGATGGACTCTGCGAATGCAGAGAAGCCGGTACAGCTGCATGTGCGTCGTCTCGACTCGAGCCGAGACAAGTCTTTGTCCGAGGTAGCCAAGATTCCGATAAGCCGGATCAAGGTGCCGAGCACGCTGCGGGCGGCAGGGGAGAACCTGCGACACATCAATTCCCTGGTCGAGGTGTACGCCGACCTGCCACCGATAGTGGTCCATCGAGAGACGATGACGGTCATCGACGGCGTGCACAGGCTCAGGGCCACCCAGCGCAGCGGCGCCGAGTTCATCAGCGCCGTGTTCTTCGACGGTGACGAGCGGGAAGCCTTCGTGCTCGCGGTCAAGCTGAACAGCAGCCACGGGCTGCCGCTCTCGCTGGCCGACCGCAAGGCCGCGGCCGTCCGCATAATCGCGGACTTCCCCGACTGGTCCAACCGGCTGTTGGCCGAGGTCGCGGGCCTGTCGGACAAGACCATAGCCGCGCTCCGGCGGAAGTCGGGTGCGGAGATTCCGCACCCGGCCACGGCACGGATCGGGCGGGACGGGGTGGCTTACCCGGTCGCGGTGGGCGAGGGCCGCAAGCGAGCCCTGGCGTTCCTCGCGGCGAACCCCGAGGCGTCCGCGCAGGAGGTGGCGCTCGCCGCGGACATCTCGCTGACCACGGCGAAGGACGTGAGAAGGCGAGCACGCCATGCCGGTGGGGATCCGGACAACGGGTCGACCCGGGGTGGTGAGGCCGGTGTCCGGGGGCCCGCGAAGGTTCCGCCGGGGCATGTGGACCTGTCACTGGCGGTCCAGCGCCTGCGGGCCGACCCCTCGCTCCGGCTCACCGAGGTGGGCCGGAAACTGTTGCGGAGTTTGGACGTCTCGGCGGAACAGCCGGACAACTGGTCGACGATGGCGCACAGCCTGCCGATCCACTGCGCGCCGATAATCGCCGAAGTGGCACGGCACCACGCCAAGAGCTGGCAGCTCCTGGCGGAGTCGCTGACGGAACGCATCAATTGCCCTAACACTGCCGTTTAGCTGTTGAATCGGCTCGGCCGACGACATCCCGACGCCCTGGGCGGTTTCGATTTCCGGTCCGGAACAGATGTCGTGCGAGCGGGTGACGGCGCTGGTCGTCGGTCGTTCTTGTCCGGCCCTTCGGCGTAATTCCAGCCGACGCCGCTGTGAAAGGCGGTCGAAACGGATTTGAACTCGCGGTGAACTTTTCGCCGCGGGAATCATGGATTCAGCTCGCTGGTCGGATGAGCGGATTCCAATCTGACGCGGCAGGTCACGGATCCGTTGTGGATCGCCGGTTTTGGTTCTGACGTAAAGAAGCCTTCGGTGGAAGGGTCGTCGACCGAGATCATTCTTTAACCAGGGCTTCGTGTCCCTGCCGCGCCGCCTTCGGCGTGCCGGACCCTGAGGTACCTCGCAGGCGTGTCGCTGTGCGTGCCGGGTCCGCGCGACACCGAGCAGGTCCGCCTGGGCCGGTCGCAGCGCGGCCCGGCGCGGGCCCGCTCGTCCCTGACCCCGCCTCGTCTTTGACCCCGGCCTCGTCTTTGACCCCGGCCTCGTCCCTGACCCCGCCGAGATCGATCTCCACGTTGACCTGGGCGGTGCCGGCCGCGGCGGCGACGTCGGTGACGGCATTTCTCCACGACGGCCTGCCGGACAGGCCGGGCATCCCGGGGGTCGAGCGATCGGGGCGCGAGCTCAGGCGTCGGGCGTGTCCTGGGTGAGCCGGCGCACCCGCTCGACGTCCGGCAGGTGCGAGGCGTGCCCGTCCCGTGCCGGCGACGGATCGTTGGCGGCGCTCGCCGGGTCCACGAGCCGACGCAGGCCGGTACGCAACAGCGCGCCGTCGGCAGAGGCGATGCCGCTGAGCGCGAGCACAGACATTCCCTGGTCGAGCGCGGTCATGAGCTGTGCGACGTCGTCGGCCGGGAGGTGCTCGCCGTCCGGCCGGCTCGCGGTGGCGACCCGTCCGTAGGCGTTGAGCAGCACCTGGACCCGTGCGCGAAGCAGGTGGATCAGCGTGTCGTCGCGGGCGGCGGTCGCGATGAACTCCAGCATGGCGAGTCCGAACCCGCGCACTATCTCCGCCGCGTCCTCGCCGGGGCCGGTGCCCGGCTCCGGCCGGTCGGGGCCGGGCGCCTCGGGCGTCGCGAACGGGTCCCAGTCCTCACCGCGAAGCGCTTCCAGGTTGTGGTCCATCGCCGCGAGGAACAGCTCGGCCTTGCCCTCGAAGTTCGAGTAGACGGCCCCTTTGGAGAATCCCGCCTCGTTGGCGATCCCCTCCAGGCTCGCTCCGTGATAGCCGTCCCGAGCGAACGCCACCAGCGCCGCCACCGTCAACGCGTCGCGGGTCTCCCTCTTCTGCTCGGCACGGCTCCGCCGTACCCGGGGCGCGGTCGTCGAGGAGCGTTGATCCATGTCCGCATCCTAATTTTTTCGTACCAACAGCATTGCGATACTGATGGAATTCGAATACCGTTGGGATCTAGGTATCGTGGGTATCTCGGTATCGTAGTGCCCGGGGGCGTTTCGGGGTGACGGAGGATCACTTGTGAGTGACGCGGTGTTGGAGATCGAAGGCCTCACAAGGAGGTTCGGCTCGGTCGTCGCGAACGACGGGGTCGGTCTGCGGGTCAGGGCGGGAGAGGTGGTCGGGCTGCTGGGGCACAACGGCGCCGGCAAGACCACGCTGGTCTCGCAGATCGTGGGCCTGCTCAAGCCCGACAGCGGGTCGATCCGGGTGGCCGGCGCGGACGCGATCGCGGATCCGGCGACGGCCCGCCGCTGCGTGGCGCTCCAAGCCCAGTCGCAGGCGCCGCTGGACGGCCTGACGCCCAGGACGGCGATCGAAATCGCCGGACGGCTGCGCGGCATGTCCCGCGCGGCCGCGGCGGCCGCCACGCGCACGCTCGCCGACGAGCTGGACATCCATGAGTGGCTCGATCGACGTGCCATGCCGGACGGCCGTGGCCTGTCCGGCGGCGTGCGCCGTCTGACCGCGTTCGCCATGGCCGCGGTCGCGCCCGTTCCGCTGGTCATCCTCGACGAGCCCACCAACGACGTCGACGCGGGCCGGCGGCGGCGCCTGTGGGACACCGTCCGCCGCCTCGGCGACGACGGCGCGGGGGTCCTGCTCGTCACCCACAACGTCGTGGAGGCCGAACGGGTGGTGGACGAGCTGGTCGTGCTCGACCACGGCAAGGTCGTCGCCGCCGGATCGCCGAGCGCCCTCCGCGGGACCGACGACCACGACCTGCGGCTCGAGCTCTCGCTGCATCCCGACGGCGCGGACCCGTCCAATCCCATGGCCGACATCCCGATCCCGGTCGCCCGCCGCGTCCGCGTCGGCCGGCGGGTGCTGCTGACCCTCGGCTCGACCGATGCCGAGGCCGCCGTCGCCTGGGCGACGAGGCTCCGTTCGAGCCGGCTCATCGAGGGATACGCGCTGGCCCCCGCCACTCTCGAAGACGTCTACCTCGCCGCCACCGCGGAAGCCACCTCGAGCACGGCCGTCACCTCGGAGGAAGCCGCCCATGTCTGAGGCAACCGTCTCCGCGCCCCGCATGCGCGTGCCTCGCGCCGTTCCGCCGCGCACCGGCCTGTGGACGACCTACGGGACCCTGCTGCGCTGGACCATGGCCCAGATCGGCGCGATGCTGCCGCTGATCATCATCGTCCAGGCGTTGCTCGCCGCCGGCATCATCATCGGCTTCGGGTTCCTCATCAGCGACATCAACACTCCCGCCGCGCAGTTCCTGTCCACGGGCACCCCCACCGTGCTGCTGATGGTCGTCGGCCTCGTGATGGTCCCCCAGGGCGTGGCGCAATCACGCACCAGTGGCACGTTCGCCTACCTGCGCGCCCTGCCGGTGCCGCGCCCGCTGCTGCTGCTGGCCGACCTGACGGTGTGGCTGGTGGTCGCGCTGCCGGGCATCCCCGTCGCGGTGTTCGTGGCGTGGCTGCGCTACGACCTGACCTACACCTTCGACTGGCCCCTCCTGATCGCCGCCTCCGTCCTGACCGCGGTGATGGCCACGGCGGTCGGCTACGCGCTCGCCGTGCTCCTGCCACCCCTGCTGGCCCAACTCGTCAGTCAGGTCCTCGTGTTCTTCGTAATGCTGTTCTCGCCGATCACCTTCCCGGCCGGCCAGCTGCCCGACTGGTTCAGGGCGGTGCACGACGTGCTCCCGTTCCGGCCCGCCGGCGACCTGCTGCGTGCCGGGCTGGTGTCGGGCGGCCAAGGTGTGAACTGGCCCGATCTGGCGGTGCTGCTGGTCTGGTGCCTGCTCGGGCTCGCGATCAGCGTGCGTGCACTGGTCCGCCGTGCCTGAGGCGCCCCCAAGGAGGCCGGCGACGGGCGGAGTCCTTCGCCGTCCGCCGCCGCGTCTGCCACGGGCGGCCGCCCATCACCCCGGGTTCCACGTGATTCGGCGGCCTGGAAACGCGAACGATAGGTATGACCTGGTCGGACATGGCTCAGGCCGCCTGGAGATCGTGCCCTAGGCGGTGTTGTTTCTGCTGGTCGGTGAAATGTGGGCTGGGAGGTATATGACCTGCTCGGGGGCGGGGATGTCGATCTTAGCAAGCGGGTCGCCTCGCGGCTCGGACAGATCGGCGACCTGCCGGAACGAGCCCGCGGGGTCGGCCCCGGTTCGGGCCGGCCCACCCGGCCGAGGATCTGGTCGACCCGCGGCCGCCGCCACGGGTGATCGAACCCGTAGGTGCCGCCGCAGGCGGCCGAGGATACGAACTCCAAGTCCGAGGAGGCCGTCGCCGTCAGGGCATCACCCGGTTCCGGCAGTCGCGACACAGACGCGACCGGACATTTGACGGTGTCGCGGTCCAGTTCGTTCTCACGGCCGAAGACGAACAGCGTCCTCGGTATCGTCAGGCCTTTCACCGGGCCCCACTCGTTATGCGCCGGATGCAGGTAGCGGGCCGTTTCGAATTTGTTCTCCCGCTCTTCATATAAGGCTCGGGCCATAAGTCGTCATGCCGGTCCTGTGCGGCTGAATCCAGAGAATCGCGCCTCTGTGCGCTTATGGCTTTCGGGGTCCACCCGAGCCCCTGATCTGCAGGTTCAGCGCGCCGGCCTCGCTGGAACCCCGAATTGCGTGAAACGCGGGATCAGGACAAACCCAGCACCGTCACCGCCAGTCTCTTTGCCAAACTCATAACGAGACTTCAATTGCTTTACTTGGCATGGATCCACACCTAGGATCTTCGAAAGCAGTGATCTGCGGCACAGGGCACCGAAGAGTGTGCGACCCGTGTCGTCCAGCTGTGATCACTTGATGTCGGGCACGAGTAAGGGGTGACGCCAGGCCTCCATCGAGCAGTTTTCCTTGGAGGAGAAGTGTGTGACGGGGGAAGTGCAGCCTTAATTCGGGGTGCACCACGTCGGGGAAGGGAAGTGTTGATCCTTTGACAATTTCCGGTACGTTTACTCACCTTTAGGGTACCCGCGAGTTCCACGGGTATTCGGCTGATCAGCCATCATTCTCATCATGGTCACATGGTTGGCGTGGCGTGCCGACGGCGCCGATCATGCACCACAACTCTGCACCGGTACTTTCCGGCATCCGCAGTCCACGTTCAGTGGCGCCCCGTTGTCACGGCTGCCGCCGATTGGACGTGTCCTTGCGTGTGCCCACCCATGGGGTGACGACTCAAGAGGTAAAGAGCATGGCAATGGTTGGAGTAATTGGCGCCGGTGTTATGGGCAAGGACATCGCACTCACCTGCGCGGCCCGCGGATACGATGTCGTTCTTTGCGACAGCGAAGAATCGGTCCTGGCGTCCGCGTCCGGACAAATGCGTCGGCTCATCAAGAAATACCGGATGATGTCGACGGACCTGGCGGAGTGGAATGCCGATGAAATCCTCGGCAGAATCACCTGCAGCGCCGGCCTCGCGCAACTGGCCGGCGTGGACTGGATCGTCGAGAACATCGTGGAGAACCCGGAGGCCAAGCGGGAACTCTATCTCCGGCTCCGTGACGTGTGCGGAGAGGAGGCGAGGATCGCGGTCAACACGAGTTGCATTCCCATCACCCGGATCGCATCGCTCCTGCCGCATCCACATCAGGTGATCGGCATGCACTTCATGAACCCGGTCCCATTGATCGGCGGCATCGAGGTGATTCGCGGATATCACACGTCGGACGAGACGGTGAAGGCCGCGGAATCTTTCGCGACCTCCCTGAACAAGCAACCCATCGTCGTGAACGACATGCCTGGATTCGTATCCAACCGGCTGTCCCATCTCTTCATGAACGAAGCGGCCTTCCTGGTGCAGGACGGCGTCGCGGAACCGGAACAGGTGGACGCCGTCTTCAAACTCGGTTACGGGCACAGGATGGGGCCGCTGGAAACGGCGGACCTCATCGGCCTGGACACGGTGGTCAATTCGCTGGCGGTTCTGTACGACGAGTTCCAGGAAACCAAATTCCGCTGCTGTCCGCTGCTGAAGAAAATGGTGGACGCCGGGCTGCTGGGGCGAAAGAGCGGCCAAGGCTTCTACAGCTATACGACGCAGGCCGCCCCGGCGCCGGGCAGCGATGCGGGCCGGTCCCGAGTGGGTGCGATCTGATGCCGGACGTGCCCCTTCCCGAAGGGAATCAAGCCGTGAAGATGGCCAAGTGCGTCGTCTGGGACCTCGACGACACGCTGTGGCACGGAACTCTGTCGGCCGGCGACGAGGTCACCCTGAAGAGCGGAATTCTCGACCTGCTCAAGACGCTCGACTCCCGGGGGATCCTCCTGTCGGTGGCCAGCAAGAACAACCATGACGACGCCATGCGGAAACTGGAGGAACTCGGGGTCGCCGAGTACTTCCTGTACCCGCAGGTCAATTGGAACAGCAAGTCGAGTTCGGTCGCGGAGATCCAGAAGCGGCTGAACATCGGACTCGACACGTTCGTGTTCGTCGACGACCAGCCGTTCGAGCGCGACGAGGTCGCGTTCGCCCTGCCCGGGGTGGAGACCGTCGACGCGGAGGACTACCTCACCCTCCGCTCGCTGCCCCGCCTGTCCCCGCCGGTGGTGACCGAGGACGCCAGGAGGCGCCGGCACATGTACCTGGAGGACGAGAGGCGCAGCGAGTCCGAACTGGCCTACCAGGGCCCCCGTGAGGACTTCCTCAGGAGCCTCGACATGGTCTTCCGAATCTCCCGGGCCGGCGGCGACGACCTGCTGAGGCTGGAGGAGCTGACGAAGCGGACCAGCCAGCTGAACTCGACCGGCATCCACTACTCCTACGAGCAGCTCGAGGCGTTGACGCGCGACCCGCGGCACGATCTGTGGGTCTGTGAGCTGGACGACCGGTACGGCTCGTACGGAAAGATCGGATTGGCCCTGGTGGAAAAGCACCAGGACCGATGGACGATCAAGCTGCTCCTCATGTCGTGCCGGACGGTCTCCAAGGGAGTGGGCACCGTCCTCCTGGCCTTCCTCGTCAAGCACGCCGCCGCCGCGGGCAAGCGTCTGCTCGCGGACTTCCGGCGCACGAGCCGCAATCGTCAGATGCTGCTGACGTACCAGCTGGCCAATTTCCGTGTGGTGTCGCAGGACGGCGACGACTACGTGTACGAGAACGATCTCACTGTCAGCCGGGAATATCCGGAATACATCAAGGTGGATGTCAATGCCTAGCGAAGCGGTCACGGAAATGGCGAAGAGTTCGGCCGTGGAAACGGCGAACGCCGTCAGGGACTACGTGCGATCGAACATGAGCGCATTGCGGGACGAGGAGCTTCACGACGACGACAACATCTTCGAGAAGGGTTTCGTCACGTCGATCTTCGCCATGCAGCTCCTGGACTTCATCGAGTTCACGTTCGACGTAGAGGTGCCGGACGATCGCATAATTCTGCAGAACTTCAGCTCGATCCAGCGAATAACGCGAATGGTAGGTGAGCTGAAGAATGCGTCAGGCACATGAGGAGCGAGCCGGCGGTATCCAGGAGCGCGCCAGATCCTTCGCCGAGACCGGACTGGTGAATCGTGCCGCGGAGTTCGACCGGGCCGGTTACCTGCCGAGGGACGTCATCACGACGATGGCCGACGCGGGATTCCTCGGCGCGGTGGTCCCGGCGAAATGGGGCGGCCAGGGCCTGGACCCGCTCGAGTACGGCGAACTGACCGAGTCGATCGGAAAGGCCTGCGCGTCGACACGGGCCTTGTTGACGGTGCACACATCCCTCGTCGCCGAGACCCTCGTCAAACGGGCATCGGACCGGCTCAAGGAGAAATACCTCACAGATCTGGCACTCGGAAAGAAAATCGCGTGCTTCGCCCTTTCCGAGGCCGGTGCCGGATCCGATGCCGCGTCCGTCACCACGTCGTACATCAAGAAGGGCGACCTTTTCGTCCTCGACGGGCGCAAGAAATGGATTTCCTTCGCCGGCGTCGCGGATCTGTTCATGGTCTTCGCGACCGACAACGGCGCGACGAGCGCCTTTCTCGTCGAGCGTGACATGCCGGGCGTGGAGATCCACCCGATGTCGGGGATGCTGGGCAACCGGGCGACGCACATGGCGGAGGTCTCCTTCAGCGATGTCGAGGTCCCCGCCGAGAACCTCGTGTCGGGCATCGGGCTGGGAGTCGGCTTCGTCGCGAACACCGCCCTGTTCCACGGCCGCTACAGCATCGCCTGGGCCGGCGTCGCGATAGCTCAGGCGGCGCTCGAGACCATGTGCGCCTACGCCATCGAACGCGAGCAGTTCGGGGTGAAGATCGGCACCCACCAACTGGTGCAGAAGATGATCGCGGACGCCGTCACGCAGGTCGGCGCCGCGAGAGAGCTGTGCCGTCGAGCCGGCCGGCTGCGCATGGAACACAGCGCCGACGCGGTGATGGAGACCAACATCGCGAAGTACTTCTCCTCGACGATCGCCCAGCAGGTGACCTCGGACGCGGTTCAGGTCCTCGGCGGGAACGGGTGCTGGGACCGGTATCCGGCGGAACGCCTGTTCCGGGAGGCGAAGGTCCTGGAGGTCATCGAAGGCACGTCGCAACTGCAGCAGCTGTTGATCGCCGACTACGGCTACAAGAAATTCGCCGTCTCGAAGTCGGGGTGGGGGACATGAGACATCACGACACCTACGCGAGCGCGCGGCCCGCGTTCGTCTTCCCCGGGCAGGGTGCCGTCTGGCCCGGCATGGCGGTCGAACTGCTCGACAGCTCCCCGGTCTTCGCCCGGCGGGTCGGCGACTGCGCGGACGCCCTGGCGCCGCACGTGGAGTGGTCCCTGGTCGACGTGCTCCGGGCGGAGCGGCCGTCGACCGCGTACGAACGGGCGAACGTCTCGGAGCCCGTGCTGTTCGCCGTCCAGGTCTCCCTGGCCGCCCTGTGGCGGTCCCACGGCGTCGAGCCGCACGCCGTGGCCGGTTACAGCCTCGGTGAGGTCGCCGCGGCGTGCGTCGTCGGCGCGCTCTCCCTGGACGAGGCCGCCCGGGTCATCGCGCTGTGGAGCGAGGCGCAGGCACGGGCGACGGACCCCGGCGCCATGGCGCTGCTGGCACTCCCCCTGGAGGAGGCGCAGGTCCGCCTGGCGCCGCTCGGCGACGCCGTGAGCGTCGCCGGCGTCCTGGCCCCGCGGTCGGTGGTGGTCGCGGGCGACCGCGACGAGATCGTGAGGCTGGTCGCCGAGACGCGCGCCGAGGGGACGTACGCCCAGAAGCTCTCGCTCGGGGTGGCGTGCCACTCGCCCCGGATGGCGGAGCAGCGCGACTGGCTGCTGGACTCCCTGGGCGAGGTCACCCGGCGTGACGTGGAGACCCCGTTCTACTCCAGCGTGACCGGCGGCCGTCTGGCCACCGGCGAGCTGGACGCCGGTTACTGGTACCGCAACATGCGCCAGGTCATGCTGTTCGAGCAGGTCACCCGCGCGATGCTGGCGGACGGCCACACGGCGCTGATCGAGCCCAGCCCCCACCCGGTGCTGACGACCGCGATGCGCGCCACGGTGGAGTCCGCCGGCGGCCGCGTTCCGGTGATCGGTACCCTGTACCGCGGTCACCAGGACATGAACCGGTTCCTGTCCTCGTTGGCCGAGGTCCCCGGACACGGCGTGGCGGCGGGCGCGGACCGGGCGCCGAACGAGGCCGGACGGCCCGTGGCCACCTCGCCCGCGGACGCGAGCACGGTCGGCGCGACCTGCCGCGCGGCCGGACCGCAGGTCCCGCCGCCCGACGGCGACGAGCTGGTGGAGGCCGTGTGCGACCTGATCGTCGCGGCGGTGCGGGGCGGGACGGCGCCGGAGGTGACGGTCGGCGACGTCACGCTGGGCCGCCACGACCATGAGACCGGTCTCTTCGACCTCGGCTTCGACTCGGTCCGGCTCGTCGCGCTCCAGGACCTGCTGGAGCGCCGGCTGGACGTCAGCCTGGAGAGCACCTTCACCGTCGACCACCCCGCCGTCGGCGCCCTGGTGCGCGAGCTGGGGCCGAGGGTGGAGGGGCGGGACACCGAACGCCGGGTACCGGCCCCCGCCGCTCCCACCGTCCGCGCAGACCCGTCGGAACCCGTCGCGCTGGTCGGGATGGCCTTCCGGCTGCCGGGCGGCATCGGGACCCGGGAACACTACTGGGAGGTGCTGAGCGAGGGCATCGACGTCGTTACGGAGATACCGGCCGACCGATGGCGGCAGAGCCCGCTGGACACCGCCGGGGTCACGACCACGCAGGGCGGCTATCTCGGCGACGTCGACCGGTTCGACCCGCTCTTCTTCAACATCTCGCCGAAGGAGGCGCAACTCCTCGATCCGCAGCAGCGGCTCCTCCTCGAATTGACGTGGGAGGCGTTCGAGGACGCCGGGATCGACCCCCTCGCCGCCGGCGAGGACCGGCGGGTCGGCACCTTCGTGGGAATCTACAACAACGACTACCAGCAGGTCGGGGCCGATCTCGGACATGCCCCCGACGCGTACACCTACACCGGCAACATGGCCAACGCGGCGGCCGGACGGATCTCCTACGTCTACGGCTTCCGGGGCCCCAGCATGGCCGTCGACACGGCCTGCTCCTCCTCCCTGTACGCGGTCCACCTGGGCATGCGGGAACTGCGGCAGGGCGGCTGCGACCTGGTCGTGGCCGCCGGGGTGAACCTGATCCTCAGCCCCGAGGTGCACCTGTCCTGGTCGCGGCTGAACGCCCTCTCGCCGAGCGGGCGGTGCCGGAGCTTCGACGACGGTGCCGACGGATACATCCGCAGCGAGGGCGGAGCGGTCGTCCTGCTCAAGCGGCTCTCCGACGCCGAGCGCGACGGCGACCGGATCCTGGCGGTCCTCAGCGGCTCCGCGATCAACCACAACGGTCGCAGCGGCGGCTTCACGGTGCCGAGCGGCACGGCTCAGGCCGACGTCATCCGAAGTGCCCTGGCCGACGCGGGCCTCGGCATCGAGGACGTCTCCTACGTCGAGACCCACGGCTCGGGCACGCCCATCGGAGACCCCCAGGAGGTGAACGCCCTCGCCCGGGTCTTCGCGGACCGCCGGACCAAGCTCCCCATCAGCAGCGTCAAGTCGAACCTCGGGCACCTGGAGGCCGCGGCCGGCATGGCGGCGCTGTGCAAGGTCGTCCTCGCGATCGAGCACGGCCGCCTCCCGGGCACCCTGCACTTCAGGACCGGCAACCGCCGGATCGACTGGGAGCGCATCCCGATCGAGGTGGTCTCCGAGGAGACCCCGTGGGAACCGGCCGGCGGCAGGCGGCGGGCCGGGATCACCTCGCTGGGGATCAGCGGCACCAACGCCCATGTCATCGTCGAGGAGCACCGGCCCCGCGAGCCCGTCCGGACGCCCCGGCCGGCGCCCGACACGCCGCAGTTGCTCACCGTCTCGGCCCAATCGGAAGCGGCGTTGCACACCACCCTGCGGAACCTGGCCGAGTGGAGCGGGAACGCCACCGCGCCCCTCGCCGACGTCGCCCACACGCTGGGCAGGCGACGCGCGCTGCGGTACCGCCGGGCGCTGGTGTGCGGCTCTCCGGCCGACATCCCGGCGGCAGCCGAGGCGGCGGCCTCCGACGACACCGCGCTCCCCGACGGCCACGCCGCCGGCGAGGTCTTCGTCTTCTCCGGTCAGGGCACGCAGTACCCCGGCATGGCCCGCGAGCTCTACGACCACGCCGAGATCTTCCGCCGCGAGATGGACGAGCTGGACAGCGCTTTCTCACGGGCCGGCGGCGCCTCCCCGCTGAAGGCCATGTTCGGGGACGACGAGGCCGTGTTCGCGTCACCGCTCCACACCCAGCCGATGATCTTCACCGTCGAGCTGGCGCTCGCGCGCTACTGGCAGGCGCTCGGCGTCACCCCGGCCGCGGTCCTCGGCCACAGCATCGGTGAGTACGGGGCGGCCTGCTTCGCCGGTGTCATGAGCCAGGAGCAGGCCGTCGACCTGGTGACGCGCCGGGCACGGGTCATGGAGGACACACCGCGCGACGGCGGGATGGCGACGCTGCTGTGCTCCCGGGAGCGGGCCGAGGAACTGCTGCGCGACTTCCCCGAGGTCTCGGTGGCCGCCGTGAACGCGTCGGAGAACGTCACCGTCTCCGGACGGGCGCAGGGTCTCGACGCGGTGCTGCGGAAGGCGCGCAAGCAGCGGATCTTCGTGGAGCGCCTGGACATATCGCACCCCTTCCACTCGCGGTGGATGGACCGGGGCGCCGAGGAGTTGTACGAGCAGATCCGGGACCAGCGGTTCGCCGCTCCGAAGATCCCGTGGATCTCCGCACAGACCGGCCGGCCGGTGACGCGGGACTCGATGATCGGAGCGGAGTACTGGAGCCGCCACCTGGTCGATCCCGTCCTGTTCACGTCGGCGGTCGGCACAGCGGCCGGTCGGGGCTTGCGGGTGTTCGTCGAGGTCGCGCCCATGGCGACCCTCGGCGGGCTGATCGCCCAGGACGCCACGGAGGATGTCGTGACCGTCCCGAGCCTGCGCAAGGGCCGCTCCGACACGCGGCAGTTCCTGGAGAGCGCCGGCCTGCTGTGGCGGCTCGGGAGGGCGCTGGAGTGGGACCGGCTACCGGGCAGGCCCGGCGGCCTCGTCCCGGATCTTCCCCGCACATCATTCGACAGGCAACGGATCTGGTACGGCGACCACACTGGAAACGGCGGTGTTCCGATGTCCCCTGGCGTCGAGGACGGCATCGAGGAGATGCGGGCGCGCGACGCCCGCAGAACGGCGGAACGTGAAACGATCCGGACGTTCCTGACGGGGGCGCTGGGCGAGATCACCGGCG
This sequence comes from Streptosporangium sp. OZ121, assembly GCF_051918885.1. Lineage (NCBI taxonomy): Bacteria > Bacillati > Actinomycetota > Actinomycetes > Streptosporangiales > Streptosporangiaceae > Streptosporangium > Streptosporangium sp. OZ121. The sequence goes on along the minus strand of NZ_JBPXMC010000009.1, from coordinate 71,639 downwards.
TCGCCGTGGACACGATGGACGAGTCGCTGGAGCTGTTCTCGCTCGGTATCGACTCCCTCATGCTCGTACAGCTGGTCAAGAGGATCGACAGACGGTTCTCCGTCGACTTCCCGATCAGGATGTTCTTCGAGTCGTTGCACACGGTGGGCCAGCTGACCGACTTCGTGCTGGAGCACCGGCCCGCCGAGCCCACGCCGCGGAACGACCTCGAGGCGTCCGCCCCGGCCGGGGCGGACGGGACCTCCGCGTCCTCCGGGTCCTCCGCGCAGGAGCGGCCTGCCGCCGCCGTCCCGTCCGTGGCCAGGACCGCCGCCGTCGCCCAGCAGGCGCCCGGGACCGCTCTCGAGGCTGTCGTCCAGGCGCAGCTGGAGCTCATGCGGCAGCAGCTCAGCCTCCTCGCGGGCACTCCCGATCCGGCGGGCTCCGTCGCCGCACCCGTGGCGGACGCCACCGTCCGGGAACCGCGCGCGGCCACTCCCGCCCGCGCCGACGCGCCGAGGACCCCGCGCAAGGTCGGTTCGTACAACAACAACATCGCGTTGACCGATGACCGGCTCACCGGCGAGCAGAGCCGCTTCATCGCGGACTTCGTCGCGCGGTACGTCGCCAGGACCCGGAAGTCGAAGGAGTACGCCGACAGGTACCGCGGGAGGCTGGCGGACTGGATCGCGTCGCTCAACTTCAACCCGAGCGTGAAGGAGACGGTCTACCCGGTCGTCTCGGCCAGGTCCAGCGGCGCCACGTTCTGGGACCTGGACGGCAACGAGTACGTCGACACCGCCATCGGCTACGGGGTCCACGTCTTCGGGCACAACCCGTCCTTCGTCGCCGACGCCGTCCGCAGGCAGCTCGACCACGGCTACGAGCTCGGCCCGCAGAACGGCGTCGCCGGAGAGGTCGCGGAACTCGTCCACCAGATGACCGGCGCCGAGCGGGTCGCCTTCTGCAACACGGGCACCGAGGCGGTGATGGTGTCACTGCGGCTGGCGAGGGCGGTCAGCGGCCGGGACAAGGTCCTGCGGTTCACCAACTCCTACCACGGAAGCTCCGACGGAGTCCTGGCCGAGACGGACGGCACCGCCACCGTCCCGCTGACCATCGGGGTCCCGCAGGGCATGGTCGACAACACCGTGGTGCGCGCCTACGGCAGCCCCGGGACCCTGGAGTGGATCCGGGAGAACGGCGCCGAACTCGCCGCCGTGCTGGTCGAGCCCGTGCAGTCCCGGAATCCCGCACTGCAGCCGGGGGACTTCCTGCGCGAACTGCGCGAGATATGCACGGAGCATGGGATCGCGCTCATCTTCGACGAGATGATCACCGGCTTCCGGGTGGGGCTGGGCGGCGCCCAGGCGTATTTCGGCGTCAAGGCCGACATGGCGCTGTACGGGAAGCTCGTGGCGGGCGGCCTGCCGATCGGCATCGTCGCCGGCCGGAGCAGGTACCTCGACGCCGTGGACGGCGGCGCCTGGGTCGACACCGACGACTCCAAGCCCGCCGCCCCGACCACCTTCTTCGCCGGGACGTTCTGCAAGCACCCCCTGGCCATGGCCGCGTCCAAGGCCGTGCTCACGCGCCTGAAGGAGTCCGGCGCCGAGATGCTGGCCGGACTCAACGACTACACCGCCGAGTTCGCCCGGCGGGTCAACGAGTACTTCGAGGCCGAGGAGGTTCCGCTCACGGTCGCGCACTTCGCGTCGATGTACAAATGGGAGCCGGTGGCCCCGCGGGACGTGGCGCACGCCTCGTTGACCCAGAACCTGTTCTTCAAGCTCCTGAACCACCACGGCGTCTACGTGTGGGAGCGCAGGACGGCCACCTTCTCCGTCGCCCACACACGTGAGCACCAGGACCGGATCCTGGAGGCGGTCCGCGCCAGCGTGGAGGAACTGCGCGCGGGCGGGTTCGACTTCCGGCGCCGGCAGCCGGCCGCGGCCCCGCCCGGGAACCGCGGGACGTCCGCGGCCGGCACGACGGTCGAGCCACGGCCGGACGCGCCCGTGGACGTCACCTCGCTGGAGCAGCGGGTCTACGTCCTGTCCCGGATGCGCGGCGGGAACGAGGCGTACCAGATCGTCTTCGGCCTCCGCTTCGACGGCCCGCTCGACCAGGAGAGGGTCGCCGCGGCCTTCCGGGCGATCGGCCGCAGGCACCCCAACCTCCGGCGCCATTACGTGGTCGACCCGGCCGGTGTGAGGGCCGGGACCGCGCCGGACGTCACTCCGGAGTTCCATCTCTTCGACCGCGGGCAGGACCCCTCGCTGACCGTCGAGGACATCCTGGCGGTGATGAACGCGCCGCTCGATCTGGCGAGGCCGCCACTGTGGCGGTACGGCATCGTCGTGGACCCGGACGGTACTCACCACCTGGTCGTCACGTTCCACCACATCGCCGTCGACGGCCGGTCGATCGAGATCATCTTCAACGACCTGTCCGATCACCTGACACACGGCCGGCTCGACGACGGCGAGGGGTCCGACGACTACGCCACGTTCGTGCGCCTGCTGTCCGGCGCGGCGGCCCGGCCCGAGTACGCGGACCACCGGCGGTGGTGGCTCGAGCAGTTCGCCACCGTTCCCGGCCCGCTGAGCCTCCCGACCGACTCGCCGCCTCCCGCGGTCAACGACTTCGCCGGGCGGCGCCACTACTTCGAGGTCGACCCCGAGCTGCACCGGGCCGCCACCGCGGTGATCCGGCGGCAGCGGACCACGCCGTCCGTCTTCTACCTGTCGCTGTGGGCGCTCCTGCTGGCCAAGGTCACCGGCGAGGACGACCTGTGCGTCGGCGTCCCCATGGACCAGCGCATGCTGGGGTCCTTCGAGAAGACGGTCGGCATGTTCGCGGAGTCGCTTCCGCTCCGCGTCCGGCCGGCGGCCGGCACCCGGGTGTCCGACTTCCTCCGCCAGGTCCGGGAGACCAGCCTCGCGGCGATGAGCCACTCGCTCTATCCGTACAGCGTCCTGGTCCAGGAACTCGACCTGGCGCGGGACCACGGCCACAACGCGCTGTTCGACACGATGTTCATCTACACCGACGCCCGGACGCGCGCCCGCCGCTACGGCGAGGTCACCGCCACGACGGAGGACCTCGGCGCGCGGGGCTCGATGTTCGCGTTCACCTTCGAGCTCACCGAGCGCGACGGCGGGCTGTTCGCCGACCTGAACCACTCGAGCGTCTACGGCGAGGAGCGGATCGCCGCGCTGATGGACCGGTTCCGCGCCCTCCTGGCACAGGTGGTGCAGGACCCGGATCGAACGATCGGCGAGCTCTCGCTGCTCGACGACGCGGCCAGGGAGCGCCTGGTCACCTGGGGCACGGGCCCGGTCGTCACGGACCTGGCGCTGCTGCCCGAGCTGTTCGACGCGGCGTGCGAGAGGTACGCGCAGGAGCCGGCGGTCCTGTTCCGCGGGACGGACGTCACCTACGGGCAACTGGCCGAGCGGGTGGACCGTCACGCCGCCCTCCTGCGGGCCCACGGTGCCCGCAGGGGAGACGTGATCGGGCTCCTCCTGCGGCCGTCGCCCGAGCTGATCACCCTGATGCTGGCCGCCAACCGGATCGGCTGCGCCTGGCTGCCGATGGACGTCGCCACGCCGCCGAAGCGTCTCGCCCACATCGTCGAGACCGCCGAGCCCGCGGTGATCGTCTGCTCCGAGGACTTCGGCGGGGCACCGGATCTCGGGTCCCGCGTACTCGTCCTGAAGGAGGGCGAACCGCCCGGCACGGCGGCGGACGAGGCCTCCGAGGCCGGTGCCGCGCGGGCCGGTGTCACGGCGGACGACCTGGCGTACGTCATCTTCACGTCGGGTTCCACCGGCAGGCCGAAGGGCGTCACGGTCACGAACGGGGCCCTCGCCAATTTCCTCCGCGGGATGCCGGACGCGCTCGGATGGAGCGAGCGGAAGGCCGTCGCGTGCCTGACGACGCCGTCGTTCGACATCCACGTCCTGGAGACGCTGCTGACGCTGGTCACGGGCGGCACGGTGGTCGTGGCCGACGAGGACGAGGCCCGGACCCCGGCGAGCATCGCCGAGTTCGTCGTCCGCAACGGTGTCGACTACGTGCAGCTGACGCCGACCCGGCTGCGCCTGCTGCACGCGGACCCGGACGCCGCCTTCGAGGCGCTGAGCGCGCTGGAGAAGCTCATCGTGGGCGGCGAGGCGTTTCCCGAGGACCTGCTCGACGGGCTGCGGAAGCACGCGTCGCTGGAGATCTTCAACGTCTACGGCCCGACGGAGACGTGCATCTGGTCCAGTGTCAAGAACCTCACGGGCGACACGGCCCTCAGCATCGGCACGCCGATCGCCAACACCACCTTCCACGTGCTGGACGACGACCTGCGGATGGTGCCGGAGGGCATGCCCGGCGACCTGTGGATCGGCGGGCTCGGGGTGTCGCCGGGCTACCTCAACCGGCCCGATCTGAACGGTGAGGTGTTCCGGGACAACCCGTTCGGTGCCGGACGGATCTACCGGAGCGGTGACCGGGCCGTCTGGAAGGACGGCGAGGTCCACTGCCTGGGACGGACCGACAACCAGGTGAAGGTCCGCGGGCACCGGATCGAGCTGGAGGAGATCGAGCAGGCGATCGCCGGACACGAGCTGGTGACGGCGGCGGCCGCGGTCGTCCACGAACTGTCACCGGGCAACCGGGTCATCCGCGGCTTCTACCAGGCGAAGCGGGGCGAGCCTCTCCGCGAGGAGGCACTGAAGGGCTTCCTCGCGGAGAGGCTGCCCGACTACATGATCCCCGCCACCCTGACAGAGGTCCCGGGCATCCCCGTGACGACCAGCGGAAAGGTCGACCGCAAGGCGCTGGAGCGGCAGGCCGCCGAATGGGCGGCGCCGGGCCGCGAGGGCGCCGCCCGCCCGGGAGTGGAGCGGGAGCTCGTCGCCGCCTGGAAACGGACGCTCGGGGATATCCCGATCGGCCGGGACGACAGCTTCTTCGACCTCGGAGGCAACTCCTTCAGCCTGATCCTGCTGCTGAACGACCTGGACTCGGTGTTCCCCGGACTGCTCGACGTCAGCGACCTGTTCGCCCATCCCACGATCGGCAGGCTCCGGGGGCACATAGAGGGAAGGCTGGCCCAGCGCGACGCGGGCGCGTCGCCGGCCGAGACCGGCGTGCGGCTCCCCGACACCTGGTTCGCGAAGGACGGCACGGGCGGCGGCCGGATCGAAGCCGTCCTGTCCCCGCGGATCAGGGACGGACTGGCACGGCTGGGCAAGGACGTGGACCGGGAGCCCGAGGAACTGGTCCTGGCGACGTTCGCCCTCACCCTCGGCAAGATGCTCGGCCAGGACGACCTCGACCTGTGCGTCGTGCGGAGCGGTGACGACGTCGTCCCGGTCCGGTTCGGCTTCGCGGGGAAGACCGACCTCCGGGAGATCCTCGACGACGACGAGCACCGGCCCGACGGGGCGAACCAGGTCGACCTCAGCCACTTCACCGCCGGCCGGAACGCCGGGGGGAGGGTCTCCATCGCGTGCTGTGACAGCCGGCAGGTGGACGAGACCCGCCTCCTGCGCCATTTCGACCTCGTCCTGGGTCTCGACCTCCTGGCCGATCCGTCGGTCGCCGGCATCGGCTACGCCCGGAAGATCGGCTCCGCGTCGGTGGAACGACTGCTGAGCGGTTTCGTCAGGCTTCTCGGCGTTCTGAGCGAGTCATCCGAGACGGACCGATCGCGCACATCCAAGGAGAAGGACAACTCGTGAACGACCTTGTCATCGTGTTCCCCGGCCAGGGGTCCCAATTCCCCGGCATGGGCAAGAACTGGTTCGACGCGCACGAAAGCGTCCGGAACCGCTTCCGCCAGGCGTCCGGCATCGTCGGCTACTCGCTGGAGGACCTCTGCTTCACCGCGCCGCCCGGCGAGCTGACGAAGACCATGCACGCGCAGGTCGCGCTGCTGGTCCTGAGCCACTCGATGTACGAGGTGCTGACGGCGGACCGCACGCCGCCCGTCTCCGCCATGGCGGGGCACAGCCTGGGCGAGATCACCGCCCTGCTCGCCGCCGGCGCGCTGACCTTCGACGACGCCGTGCGCCTGGTCAAGGTTCGCGGCGAGGCCATGCAGGCCTGCGCGACGGAGAGCGGCGCCGGGATGATCGCCGCCCTGGGGATGTCGGCGGCGGAGGTGGAGAAGTGCGTCGAGGAGTTCAACACCGGCGGCCGCACCGTGCAGGTCTCCAACTACAACGCGGAGCGGCAGACCGTGCTGTCGGGCGCGCTCGACGACCTGAAGGCCATGACCGCCTTCCTCGAGGAGCGCGGCTGTAAGATCGCCAGGCTCAACGTGGGCGGAGCGTTCCACAGCACCTTCATGGCGAACGCCGTTCCCGCGTACGTGCGGGCCATCGAGGAGATCGAGTTCCGGGAACCGGCCGTTCCGGTGTACAGCACCGTCACCGGGCGGGCGTACGGGAGCACGCAGGAGATCAAGGACGCCCTCGCGGTCCAGCTGACCAGCCCGGTGCGCTGGAGCACGGTCGTCTCCGAGCTGGCGGGGCGTGACATCGCCCTGTGGCTGGAGGTGGGGCCGAAGCAGGTGCTCAAGAAGCTGATCCAGGACGCCGTGGACGGCGGCGCCGTCCACAGCCTCGACGCGGAGCTCGACCAGGCCCACGCCGCGATCGACCGGCTCGTCGAGCTGAAGAGGCGGGAGCCCGGGCTCGTCGGCCTGTGCCTGGGCGCCGCCGCCGCGACGCGCAACCGCAACTTCGACGAGGAGCAGTACACCAACGGCGTGGTGCTTCCCTACCGGCGGCTCCAGGAACTGGGCCAGGTGGACAAGGACGAGCTCTCCGACGAGCAGAAGGCGACCGCCCTGGAACTCCTCCACACGATCATGACGACCAAGCGGGTCCCCGAGGCGGAGCGGCAGGAGCGGATCGCGTCGATCCTGGAACGGACCGGCAACACCCACCTCCGGGCGCCCGCGGGGGTGCTGACGAGATGAAACCCTTGCTCGATCTCGGCGATCTGGACTTGATGCGGCTCCCGGACGACTCCGAGGCCCGGATCACCCACGCGGCTCCCCGGCGCGAGCACGGACCGGTCGCCATCATCGGAATGAGCGGCCGGGCGGGTGAGGCGGAGAACCTCGACGAGTTCTGGACGATGATCCTTCGCGGCGAGGAGGCGCGCACCGGCCTCTCGGCCGAGCGTCGTGCCGACGTCGAGGCGTACCTCGCCGCCCGCGGCGTGCCGACGCCGGTGGAGGAGGAGCGCTACATCGGCGGGACGCGGCTGCGCTCGGTGGCCGAATTCGACCACCGCTTCTTCTCGCTCTCCCCTCAGGAGGCGAAGACCATCGATCCGAACCAGCGGATCTTCCTGGAGACCTCGTGGGCCGCCCTCGAGGACGCCGGGTACCTGAACAAGGAGATCCGCGGGGAACGCGTGGGCGTCTACGCCGGGATGTCGGCGGACTTCGGCGAGGACTACCGGTCACTGATCCAGGCGATCGCCCCCGAAGCACCGGAGATCTCCGTCGCCGGCAACGTCAAGTCGATCATCGGGAGCAGGATCGCCTACCTCCTCGACCTCAAGGGCCCGTCGATCCTCGTCGACACGGCCTGCTCGTCCGGTCTGGTGGCCGCCTACACGGCCTTCCGGGCCATCCAGAGCGGCGAGTGCACGATGGCGGTCGTCGGAGCGGCGAACACCGACCTCCTGCCCATCACGGCCGACGCCTCCGGCATCGGGTTCAAGGACATCCAGGACACCTCGTCGTCGGATGGCCGCACGCGGACCTTCGACCGCAGGAGCGAGGGCACCCGTCCCGCCGAGGGATGCTTCGTCTTCGTCCTCAAGGCCCTGGACCGCGCGGAGCGCGACGGCGACAACGTCCACGCGGTGATCATGGGCGGCGCGATCAACCAGGACGGCGCCTCCAACGGCATCACCGCTCCCAACGCGGAGGCGCAGGCGGACCTGATCGAGGAGGCCCTGAACGACGCCGGAATCGGCGCCGACCGGATCGGCTTCATCGAGGCACACGGTACGGCGACCAAGCTCGGCGATCCGGTCGAGGTCAGCGGGATCGAGCGGGCCTTCTCCCGGCAGACCGGGCGCAGGCAGTTCTGCGGCATCGGCACGGTCAAGACGAACATCGGGCACATGGACAACGCGTCCGGACTGGCGGGCCTGGCCAAACTGGTGCTGTCGATGAAGCACCGGACCCTGCCGGCGAGCCTCCATTTCGAGGAGCCGAACCCGAACATCACCTTCCCGGGGACCCCCCTCTACGTGAACGACGCCACGGTGCCGTGGTCCGACGACCCGGAGGAGACCCTCTACGCGGGAATCAACAGCTTCGGCCTGAGCGGCACCAACTGCCATCTGGTGCTGCGCAGCGCGGACCCGGCTCCCGCGCGGGAACAGGCGGGAGCGGGCGCCCCGGAGTGTCTCCTGCTGCCGCTGAGCGCTCGTGACGCGAAGGGCCTGAGGCGGCTCGCGGAGCGCTACCGCGCCTTCCTGACCCGGAACGAGGAGGTGGACCTCGTCGACCTCGCCTTCACCGCGTCGGTCGGGCGCCTGCACCACCCGGTACGTGCCGCGTTCACCTTCCGGTCCCGCACGGAGCTGGTGGCACTGCTCGAACGCTTCCTCGCGGACGGGGACGACGCCCGGGCGAGCGCCGATCCGCTGGACGTGGCGCACGAGGAATCCCGCCCGGCGGGGGAGCGGACCGCGACGAGCGGTCCCCGCGCCCTCGCCGACGCCGATCGCGACGACCTGAGCGGCCGGGCGGCGTCGCTGCTCGCGGGAGGGGAGACGGACAGGGACGCGCGACGCCGGCTCGCCGGCCTGTACGTCCGGGGCGCCGAGATCGACTGGCGGGCGGCGGCCGCCGCCGGGCGGCGGATCTCGCTGCCCACCCATCCGTTCGAGAGGACCAGGTGCTGGATCGAGTCCGACCGCGGACGTCGCCGGGCGGCCGGCCTGACCGGTGACGCGGACGTCCTGCGCTCCTGGAACCGCGACATCTCCGTGTGCCGGATCGGGCCCGGCAGGATGTGGGAGCTGGCCGACCACCGCATCCACGGTGTCAGCGTCCTGCCGGGCACCGGCCTGGTCGAGATGATCGTGGAGACCGCGCGGCGACTCGGCCGCGGCCCGGCCATGACGCTGCGGAACATCCGGTTCGAACTTCCCCTCGCGGTCCCCGACGGCGAGGAGGCCGAGGTGCACGTCGTCGTCGAGCCCCAGGGCGACGTCGACCAGGTCACCATCGCGACGCGACGGCCGGACGGCGAGTGGGTGCGCAACGCGACCGCCGAACTGGTGAACGGAACCGTTCCCCCGCCCCCCGCGCCGCTCGACGTCGAGGACGTGCGGCGCCGGATGACCCGCGAACTCCCCCTGGACGACAGCGTCGACCGCGCCAACGGCCTCGTCATCGGCGAGCGCTGGACCCGCAGCGTGCTGTACGGCGCGGCGGACGACGACGCCGCCGAACTCCTGTACGAGCACGTGTTGCCGGCGGCCTACCGGCAGGAGATCCACGACTACGTCCTCCACCCGGCGTTGCTGGACGCCCTGATCAACGCGCCCAACACCGTCTACGACGAGGACCGGCTCTACCTGCCGTTCTCCTACGGCCGGCTCACGGTCCACGGCCCCCTGCCGGCCCACGTGTTCACCCACTTCACGAAGCGGCCGGAGTCCATCGCCGGCGAGCTCTACGTCTTCGACGTACGCGTGGTCGACCCCGCGGGCCGGGTCGTGCTGACGGTGGACAACTACTGCGTCAAGTCGGCGGCCAACCTCGACCTGACGCTGACCGGGGAGTACGGCTGGGTCCAGGCGTACCGGAAGACGACTTCGGCACCGGCCCCGGCCGCGGGCCAGGGCACCGTCCTGCTCGGCGGGGACTTCGGCGACGTACTGGACGGCCTGACGAAGGAGCTTCAGACCGCCGGACACGACTGGGTCCACGTGCCCGACGCGAAGGACGGAGACGCCGGCGAGCGGGTGGGCGAGAACCGCCGGTTCGCCTTCGGCCTGCTGTCCTGGGCGCCGGCGGACGCGGGTACCCCGCTCGCCGACCGGGTGGTCGAGCCGGTCGACGGGATCCTGGCCCTGCTGGGGCTCGTCTCGCGGCAGCGGGCCGCCTTCGAGGACGGGCTCCTGGTCCTGACGCGCGACGCCTTCGCCGTGACGGGCGAGGAGAGGGCGATCGACCCCGGCCAGGCCGGAGTGACCGGCCTGGCGCGCGTCGCGGCACTGGAGTACCAGGCCCTCGGGATCCGCTGCCTCGACGGCGACGAACACACCGGTCCCGCGCAGGTACTGGCGGAGGCCCGCGCCGCCGGCCGGCCGCCGTTCGTCCTCCAGCGCGGCGGGCAGTCGTACGAGCCCCATCTGGCGAAGTCCCCGGTCCCGCTCGGGTCCGATCGCGCCGTCCCGATCGCCACCGACGGGGTGGTCGTCATCTCGGGCGGAACCGGAGGGCTCGGCACCGCGGTGGCACGGCACCTGGCCCGGCAGGGCGCGCGCAGGCTCGTCCTGCTGGGCTCGCCGGCCGCGGACGGCGCGCGGGAACCGCACCTGAGCGGCCTCTGGTCGGAAATCGAGGCCGAGGCCGAGCACTTCGAGGTGATCCGGCCGGCGCTGGAGGACCGGGAGGCGGTCGAGCGGGCGGTACGCGACATCCGCGCGCGGCACGGCAGGATCTCCGCGGTCCTCCATCTCGCCGGCCGGCCCGGCGTCGGCTTCCTGCACACCAAGAGCGTCGACACCTTCATGAGCGTCTACCGGCCGAAGGCGCTGGGCGGCGTCCATCTCCACGAGGCCACGCTCGCCGACGACCTGGATCACTTCATCGTGTTCTCCAGCATCGCCGGCCTCGAACCGACCCAGGGCCAGGCCGACTACACGGCCGCGAACCTGGCCCTGGACAGCCTGGCCCAGCACCGCGGCCGCACCGGACTGCCGGCGCTCAGCATCCAGTGGCCGGCCTGGCGCGAGACCGGGATGGCGATGCGCCTGGACGCCGTGGACGAGGACGACGTCTTCCCGCCGCTGGACACCCCCGAGGCGGTCGGCCTGCTCACGGCCCTGATGGCCTGGGACGACCACCCGGCCGTGCTCATGCCCGGCCGGACGAGGAGGCGGACCGCGGAGGTCCGGGGGGACCGCGACCGCCGCTCCGGACCGCGGGACGGCCGCGAGGTCGCGCTGCACGGCCTGGAGAGCGTCGGCGAGGTCGAGCGGACCGTCGCGGGGATCTGGGCGGCGACGCTGGACGTCCCCGAGGTCGACGCGCACGACGGCTTCGGGGATCTCGGCGGGAACTCGCTCCTGATATCGCAGATGTCGAAGCTCTACGACGAGCACTATCCGGGCCTGATGGATGTCGTGGACCTGTTCAGGTACACGACCATCGCGGCTCAGGCGGCGTACATCAAGGAGAAGCTCGGTGTCGCACCGGCCGAGGTCACGACCGAAGCGCCCGCCACGGATTCGGACGGCGGTGAAATAGACCGGCTGCTGGACCTCGCGGAGCAGGGCGTGGTCACCGTCGACAGTTCCCCGGGCTTCATCTAGGAATCGGAAGTCACATGGACAATGTGAAGGCATTCATCCTCTCGCAGGTCGCCAACAAGCAGCTGGGCAGGGAGGACGCCAAGAAGTTGCTGCTGGAGCTCTCGGGCGCCCACGCGCACCAGGAGATAGCCGTCATCGGTCTCGCCGGACGGTTCGCCGCCGCCACGAGCGTCGACCGGTTGTGGGAGTTCCTCAGCGTGGGGCACCGGTGCATCCGGGACTTCCCGCAGGCACGCAAGTCCGAGATGCTCGACATGCTGCGGAACCCCTATTACACGGAACTCATCCTCGGGGCCCCGATAGCCGAGTCCGACATCGACCGGATGCACGCCCCCAGCGGATACCTGGACCGGATCGACCATTTCGACGCCCGCTTCTTCGGCATCCCCCCGATCGAAGCCGACTACATGGACCCCAACCAGCGGATCGCGCTGGAGGTGGCCCAGGAGGCGCTGGAGAACGCCGGATACGGAGGCGACAGCGTCAGGGGCACCCGGACCGGTGTCTTCCTGGGCAGGGACCAGACGAACCACTCGTACTACCGCATGCTCTCGGAGAACCACCCGATGCAGCTGTCGGGTTCCTGGGAGGGCCTGGTGGCCAGCCGGATCTCCTACCAGCTCGACCTCAAGGGCCCCTCACTGATGACGGACACCGCGTGCTCGGCGGGCGCGGTCTGCATCCACCAGGCGATCCAGTCGCTCCTGCTGGGCGAGTGCGACATGGCGCTGGCCGGCGGCATCAACATCTCGCAGGGCGGAGAGGTCAAGACCGAGTACCTGGCGAGCATGTCGCTGGGCAGCGTCGAGTCCCGCGACGACACCGTGCGCACCTTCGACGCCGGCGCCAACGGAACGCTGTGGGGCGAGGGCGCGGGCATCGTGGTGCTCAAGCCGCTCCGGCGCGCCCTGGCCGACCGCGACCACATCCGGGCCGTCATCAAGGCGTCGGCCGTCAACAACGACGGCACCTCCACCAGCATCACCGCGCCCGACGCGCTGATGCAGGAGAAGGTGATCCTCGACGCGTGGGCCAAGGCGGACGTCGCGCCGGAGACGATCTCGTACGTGGAGGCGCACGGCACCGGCACGGTGCTCGGCGACCCGATCGAGATCAAGGGCCTGACCAACGCGTTCCGCAGGCACACCTCACGGAAGCAGTTCTGCGGGATCGGCTCGCTCAAGACGACGATGGGGCACCTGGTGGCGGCGTCCGGCGCGGCGTCGATCGCGAAGGTGGTGAAGTCCCTGGAGACCGCGACGCTGGCTCCGACGGCCAACTTCAACGTGCCCAACCCCTACATCGACTTCACCGGCAGCCCGCTCTACGTCAACGACCGCCTGACGCCCTGGGAGACCGGGGGCGAGCCCCGGCGCGCCGGGATCAGCTCGTTCGGCTTCATCCGGACCAACTGCCACATGGTCCTGGAGGAGGCGCCGCGCTACACGAGCGAGCCCGCGCGCCAGAGCCACTACTGCCTCACCCTCAGCGCCAAGTCCGAGGCCGCCCTGCGCGAACTCCTCGACGCGTACGGGGCGATGCTGGCGGAGGAGTGCCCGTGGTCGCTCGCCGACATCTGCTACACCTCCTCCGTCGGGCGCGGCCACTACGAGCACCGCGTGCTGATCGTCGCCTCCGGCAAGGAGCAGCTCGCCGAGGCCCTCGACCGGCTCCGGCACCGAGGCCTGAGCACCGACACGCAGCGGGGGATCTTCTACGGGGTGCACGCGGTCGTCAGCGACAAGAAGAGCTCTCCGGAGCCCGGCGACCTCACGGCCCGGGCGGTCCGGCGCCTGTCGGACGAGGCGAACGCGATGCTCGGCGAGTACCGCGCCCACGGTGACCCGGCGGTCCTCGCCGAGATCGCCACCGCCTACGTCCGGGGAGCCGGCGTCGAATTCGGCCGGTACTACGCGGACGAGGCCCGTCGGCGGGTGCCGCTGCCGACGTACCCGTTCGAGCGGACCCGCCACTGGGCCAAGCCGATGAGGACGCGCGTCCGTGGCTTCGGCAGGGGCCCGGAGCACCCGCTGCTCGGCACCGAGCTCACCCGCACGGAGGACTCGGTCGTCTTCGAGAACACGCTGTCCGCGCAGACCCACTGGGTGCTCGCGGACCACAGGATCGGCCACCGCCCGGTGGTTCCCGGAACGACCTATCTGGAGATGGCCCGGGCGGCCTTCGCCGCCGTGGCGAGCACCGGGAGCACGCGGTTCGAGAACGTCTTCTTCCTCACCCCGCTCGCGGTGGAGGACGGCACGGGGGCCACGGTGCGCACCCTGCTCGACCGGACCGGGGACGGCTACGCGTTCCGGGTGACGAGCCGGCGCGGCGACGAGTGGATCACGCACGTCGAGGGCCGGGTGGGTCCCTTCGACGGGCCCGCTCCGGAGGCCTCGCCCGACACGGAGGCCGTGAAGCGCGCCGCGACCGAGGTCATCGACCCGTACCCGACCGAGACCGACACCGGGGTCTTCCAGTTCGGCCCGCGCTGGGACTCGGTGCGCGGTCTGTGGCGGAACGAGGCCGACGGGCGGGCGCTGGCGCTGCTGGCGCTGCCGCGGGGAACGGACGACGAGACCGCGGTCTACGGCCTGCACCCCGCCAAACTGGACAACGCGGTGAACCTCATCTCGCAGAACAGCGGGCAGACGTTCCTGCCCTACATGTACAAGCGGTTCGTCCTCCACCGGCCCATGCCCGAGACGTTCCACTCGCTGATCCGCACCGTGCGCGACGACAGCCGCGACGGCGAGACGATCACCTATGACGTGGACCTCGTCGGCCCGGACGGGCGGACGTTCGCCCAGATCACCGACTACACCGTCAAGAAGGTCGACTGGGAGCGTTTCAGTCTGGACGGTCCCCGGCGCTTCCTCGAGGTCGCCTGGGTCCCCGCCCCCGCCGTGGAGAGGACGGCCGGCACCGGCGCGGTGTGGGCGGTGATCGCATCGGACACCGAGGCGGGGCGGAGCCTGGTCGACGAGGTGGAGGCCCAGGGCCACCGCGCCGTCGCGTGCTACCTGGCCGGTACCACCGAGGCCGGCGGGAACGTCTTCGCACCCGACGATGACGGCGTGCGGCTCCTGTGCGAGCGCCTCCGGGAGGAGGGGATCCAGGGCGTCCTGTTCGCCACCGACTACACGGCGGACAAGGGCGTGTCCCACGAGGAGCGTCGCGCCTCGGGCGTGGACGCCCTGTTCGCCCTCTACCGCGGCCTGGTGGCCCACCGGGTCAAGCCGGCACTCGGCCTGAAGGTGCTCGGCAGGGACACCTGGGAGGTCGGCGTCGGCGCCCCCGGAGCCGACCCGTACGCCGCCGCCACCGCCGCGCTCGCGGTGGTGATCGGACAGGAGCACCTCGCGGTGGACGTGGTCGACGCGGGGTCGGACACGGAACTCGGTCTCGCGGTCCGCGAGATCCTCGGCGCCGGGGGCACGCTGCCGCGCGCCCTGCGCGGATCGCGGACGTACGTGCGGGAGATGCGCCAGGCCGAGACGAACGAGGTGCCGGACGCCGGCCTGTACCGGGGCGGGACCTTCCTGATCACCGGTGGGGCCGGCGGCCTCGGCCTCGGCGTCGCCGGGGAGATGGCGCGGCAGGGCGCCGCCCGGATCCTCCTCCTCGGCCGGCGGCCCCTGGACGAGGCCACCGCGGGTCGCGTCCGGGAGCTGGCCGTGGCCGAGTACGTGCTCTGCGACGTCTCCCGGGCCGCCGAGGTGCGTGACCTGGACGCGCGGCTCCGCGCCGAGGGCGTCACCTTCGACGGAATCGTCCACGCCGCCGGCGTCGCCGGCGACGGCTTCCTCGCCACCAAGGAGGGCTCCGTCTTCCACGGCGTGCTCGCCCCCAAGGTGGACGGCGGTGTCGCGCTCCTCGACCTGACGAGGAATCACCCCGGCGCCTTCCTGGTGTTCTTCTCGTCGATCACCGCACTCACCGGAGGGCGGGGCCAGGGCGACTACTGCGCCGCCAACGCCTTCATGGACTCCCTCGCGGCCCGGGCACGGGCCGAGGGGATCCGCGCGCTCTCCGTCAACTGGCCCTCGTGGTCCGAGGTCGGCATGGCCGTCGCCTACGGCCTGGGCACGCACGACGCGCCCTTCGTGGCCGTGTCGGTCGAGGACGGGCTGTCGTGGCTCGCCCACTTCATCGCCCATCCGACGGCCACGAGCGTCATCCCGTCCGAGGCGAACCCCCCGGTGCTGAAGGACCATCTCGGGGAGCTGCCCTTCCGGCTCCGGCCGGAGCTGGAGGCGGCGCTGGACGACGCCGCCGTGGCGGCGGAGACCCGGGGCCGCGGCGGTGCGGACGCCCGCCTCACGGGCCTGTCGGACCCCACGCCGACCGAGCTGCGCGTCGGCGGCATCTACGGGGCGGTCCTCGGCCTGGGCGAGGTCGACGCGCACAGCAGCTTCCAGGACCTGGGCGGCAACTCGCTGATGACCGCGCAACTGCTGTCGCTGGTCGACGAGGCGTTCCCGGGGAGGGTCGACATCGCGGACCTGTTCTCCTACGCCACGGTCGCCGACCTCGCCGGCTACATCGACGAACAGGCGCCCTCCACGGGCGGCGAAGGGGAGCCGGCGGCCGTCGCGGAGACGGACGCGTCACTCATGCAGGTCCTGGACGAGATCGGTGACGCGGAGCTGACCAGCCTCTTCGCCGAGGCCGACGACAGCGGGGGGAACTGAGGATGCCGACACCACCGGACGCCAGGAAAGAACTGCTGAAGTACCTGCTCATGCAGGTCAAGGAAGAGAGGCTGGACGTCGGCCGGGCCAAGGAGTTCATCAGGGCGATCGGGGACCCGCAGCGCACCGGGGACGAGCCCGTCGCCGTCGTGGGACTGGCCTGCCGGTTTCCCGGGGCGCCCGACAAGGAGCGCTTCTGGGCCAACCTGCTCGAAGGCCGGGAGCACATCGGCGACTTCCCGAAGGCGCGTGAGGAGGACCTGCGGCGGGTCGACACCACGTCCCGGCTTCGCAAAGGCGGCTACCTCGACCGGATCGACCTCTTCGACCCGGAGTACTTCGGCATCCCGCCGCAGGTCGCGAAACAGGTCGATCCCTACCACCGGAACCTGATGGAGGTCCTGGTGGAGACGATGGAGGACGCCGGGTACGCCAGGAGCGAGCTGTACGGGGCGAACGTCGGCATCTTCGTCGGCAACGACCACACGCACCGGATGAGCACCTCGTACCTCCAGTTCCTCTCGAAGCTCGACTTCTCGGCCTTCACCGGATCGTGGTCCGGCATCCTCGCCAGCCGTCTCGCGTACCACCTCAACCTGCGCGGGCCGGCCACCGTCGTCGACACCGGCTGCTCGTCCGGTCTGGTAGCGCTGGACGCGGCCGTGAAGGCCCTGCGGCAGGGCGACTGCGAGACGGCCTTCGTGGGCGCCGTCAACCTCCTGCTCGCACCGACGAGCATCGGGGACGGGGCCGAGTCCGACGACTGCAGGGTGCGGGCGTTCGACGGTGCCGCGAACGGCACGGTGTGGAGCGAAGGCGTGGCGGGGGTCTACGTCAAGCCCCTCTCGCGCGCGATCGCGGACCGGGACCACGTCTACGGCGTGATCCTCGGCAGCGCCGTCAACAACGACGGCCGCAGCAACGGCCTGACCGCGCCGAGCGCCCGGGCCCAGAAGGAACTGCTCGTCAGCGCGTGGAAGCGGGCCGGCATCCCACCGGAGTCGCTGTCGTACATCGAGGCGCACGGGACAGGGACGTCACTGGGCGACCCCATCGAGATCAAGGGGCTCACCAGCGCGTTCGCCGAGTTCACGACGAGGAGGCAGTTCTGCGGTCTGGGTTCGGTGAAGACCAACATCGGGCACACGGTCGGCGCCGCCGGCCTGGCGTCGTTGATCAAGGTCCTCCTCTGCCTCGACCGCGGGGTCATCCCCCGGTCGCTCCACTTCGACGTCCCGAACGATCTTCTGAACCTCGCGGAGTCGCCGGTCTACGTCCAGGACCGCACGAGCGCCTGGGAGGCGGAGACGCCGCGCCGGGCGGGTGTGAGCAGCTTCAGCCTGAGCGGGACGAACTGCCACGTCGTGCTGGAGGAGCCGCCCGGCGCGGAGGCGCGTCCGGAGGCCGCGGGCGTGTGCCTCTACCCGGTCTCCGCGCGGAGCGAGGAACTCCTGGCCGAGACCGTGGCGCGCCAGCTCGCCCACCTGGACCGGCACCCGGAGTACCGCCTCGACGACGTCTGCTTCACCATGCAGGCGGGCCGCGAGCACCAGCCCGTGCGGGCGGTCGTCCTGTGCGACAGCCGCGCCGCTCTCCGCGACGGGCTGACGCGGTTGCTGGGTCCGGGTGAGGAGGACGAGGGGCCGCTCACGGACGACCGGCTCCTCGTCCTGCGGGCGGAGGACCGGGCCGCCGCGCCCGGAGCCACGCTCCCGAAGCCGTTCCGGCACCTGGAGGACGTGGTCACCGGCTACTTCGAGGCCCGGCCGCGGCCGTTCTCAGGCCTGTACCGGGACGCGGACGTGCGCCGGGTGTCACTACCGCCCCAGCTCTTCCAGCACGTGCGGCTGTGGGACGAGGACGCGCGCCCCGCGGCGCGGGGCGCCTCGGACGCGGCCCCGGACGGGCCGAGCCGGAGCCTCCTGTCGGATCCGTCGCGCCTGCACGGTGAGGAGGACGCCACCCCGGCCCGCAAGGTGATCGCGTGGGTCTGGTCCGACGTCCTGGGATACCCCGTGGTCCGCGGCACGGACGACTTCTTCCTGCTGGGCGGGGACTCCATCTCGTCCCTGAAGATCACGCAGACTCTCAACGCCGAGTTCGGCCTGGACATCCCCGCCGCCACGCTGCTGGTGGACCGGGTGTTCGACGATTTCGCGGACACGGTCGTCCGGGAGCACGGGCTCACCGACGAGCACGTCCGGTCCCTCCTGGGTGGGCCGGACCGAGGAACGGAGCCCCGCCCGGACGAGGAGGACGGCGCCGAGGAGTACGAGCTGCCGCTCAACACCGCCCAGCGGAGTGTGTTCTTCGCGAGCCGGCGCGACGAGGACTCGGTGGCCTACAACGAGGGCGGCCTGGTCGTCCGGCGGGACACGATCGACGTGGCCGGTCTGGAGGCCGGACTGCGCGTGCTCGTCGCGCGGCACGACAGCCTCCGTTCGACCTTCCACGTGGTCGACGGAGAGCCGTTCCAGCGTGTCCACGCGAGTGTCCCGGTGTCGGTCGAGCGCCGGCGGCTCGGTGCCCTCGCCCCGGGGGAGAGCGTCGAGAGCCGGGCCCGCGAGGAGATGAGGGACTTCGTCCGTCCGTTCCGTCTCGACGCCGCGCCCCTGTTCCGCGCCGCGTGCTTCGAGTTCGACGACGGCGTGACGTGTCTGGCGATCGACATGCACCACATCGTCACCGACGGCGCGTCCATGGGCGTCCTGTTCCGCGAGCTCGCCGCCGTCACGGAGGGGGCGGAGCTGCGGCCGCTGCCGAAGAGCTACCGCTCGGCATTGCGTGAGCTGCTCGGACGGCAGAACCGGAACGACCTGCGGCGGCAACGGGACCACTGGGTCGCCACGTTCTCCGACGAGGTGCCCGTGCTCCGGCTTCCCACGGACCTGCGCCGGACCGCCACCCTCTCCGGCAAGGGGGCGAAGCTGTTCACCACCCTGGACGGGCGGCTGCTCGACGCCGCCAAGCGCTGGGCCGGTGAGCACGACATCACCCCGTACATGCTGTTCCTGGGGTTGTTCCAGCAGGTTCTGTCCCGGCTGAGCGGACAACGCGACGTGGTGATCGGCGCCCCGGTCATGGGCCGGCCGGACCTGAGCTACCAGCACCTCATAGGCATGTTCGTCAACACGCTGCCGCTGCGCGTCTCGGCGGATCCCGAGACCGGTGTCGGCGGTTTCTTCCGCGGGCTGAAGTCGACCGTGCTCGACGCGTTCGAACATCAGGACTACCCGCTGGAATTCCTGATCGAGGACATCGCCCCGCCGCGCGAACCCGGGCGGCGACCGCTGTTCGACGTCTGCTTCGTCCACCAGAACGCCGACATGGGCATGGAGGGCGAGAGGCTCGTCCAGTACGACGACGGCAGCGCCAAGTACGACCTCACGCTGAGTACCCGCGAGGCCGACGACGGGCTCGTGATGATGTGGGAGTACTCCACCGGGCTGTTCCGGCAGGAGACGATCGAGCTGTGGGCGGAGCGCTACGAGCAGCTGCTCCGTTCCCTCCTCGCGGCGAAGGACGGCGACCCGGTCGGCGAGCTCGGGATGGTCCCCCCTCGGGAGGCCGAGCTGATGCGGCGCGTCGGCTCGGGTCCGGCCGGGCCGCCGGAGAGCAGGGACATCGTCCGGCTCTTCGAGCGGCAGGCCACGACCGGCCCGGACAGGACGGCGCTGATCAGCGGCGAGACCCGCCTGTCGTACGGCGAGCTCAACGTCCGCGCGAACCGTGTCGCGCACGGCCTGATCCGGCAGGGGGTCGCGGCGGGTTCCCCCGTCGCGCTGCTGACGGACCGCTCCTTCGACATGATCGCCGCGATCATCGGTGTCCTGAAGGCGCGGTGCCACTACGTCCCGCTCAACACCGGGTTCCCCGTCGAGCGCCTTCGGCTGATCGTGGAGGACTCCGGGGCCGGCGTCCTGCTCGCGTCCGCCGCGCGGATGCCGGACGCGGAGCCACTCGCCTCCGACCGGCTGCGGGTCCTGGAGCTCCAGGCGTGCGCGGGCGCGACGGAGGAGACGGCCGATCCTGGCCTTCCCGGGGGTGAGGACGACCCGATCTACATCATGTACACGTCCGGCACCACCGGTGTCCCGAAGGGGGCGCTGATCCGGCAGCGGGGCGTGCTCCGGGTGGCCCACCGGGCCGCCTTCGCCGACGCCGACCGCGGCGACACCTTCCTCCTGCTGTCGGACTACTCGTTCGACGGCTCCGTCTACGACATGTACGCGGCGCTGACCAACGGCGCCTCGCTCGTGGTCACGGACCAGGAGTCCGTCCTGGACGTGGAGCGGCTCGGGGCCACGATCGAGCGCCACGGGGTGACCCGGTTCTTCATCACCATGTCGATGTTCAACACGCTGATCGACTTCGCCCCTCACACGCTCACCGGTGTCCGCAGGGTCGTCTTCGGGGGCGAGGCCGCCTCCCCCGCGCACGTACGGAAGGCGTTCGACCTGCTGGGCCCCGGCCGCGTCGCCAACGGCTACGGCCCGACGGAGACCACGGTCTTCGCCGCCGTGCACGTCTTCGACGAGCTGGACGACGACGACGCGATCCCCATCGGCCGGGCCATCACGGACACCTCGCTGCGGGTGCTCGACGAGCGGATGCGTCCGGTGCCGATCGGCGCGGTCGGCGAGCTGTACATCGGCGGCTCCGGCCTGGCGGACGGCTACCTGAACCGGCCGGACCTGACCGGGGAACGGTTCGTCACCTCGCCGGCCTTCCCCGGCGAGAGGCTCTACCGGACCGGCGACCTCGCCGCGTTCAAGAGCAACGGCCTGCTCTACTACCACGGCCGCGTCGACCAGCAGGTCAAGTTGCGGGGCTACCGCATCGAGCTGGAGGAGATCGTCGCCGTCGCGCTGGCGGAGCCGTACGTGGGGTGGGCGCACGCCGCCGTCCGCGAGTCGGGCACCGGCGGCAGGAGCCTGTGCCTGTGGGTGCGCTACGCCGACGACGCAGAGAAGGACGGCTCGCGACTCCGATCGGCGCTGCGGCGCCGGCTGCCCGACTACATGGTCCCGTCGTTCATCGTCGCGACGAACGAGGTGCCCCTGAACAAGAACGGCAAGGTCGACGCCGCGGCACTGCCCGAACCGGACGTCTCACCCCGCGCCTCGACGGCCCGCCCGACCGGCGAGCTCCAGCACCGGATCGCGGCGGCGTGGTCACACGTGATCGGCCTCCCGGTGGAGGACATCGACGCGAACTTCTTCGAGCTGGGCGGTGACTCCATCAAGGCCATGCAGATCGTGGCCAAGCTCAAGGAGCACGGCATCGCCATCCGGGCCATGGACCTGCTGGAGCACCAGACGGTCCGCGTGCTGGCGGAGAAGGCGTCGGACGCCGCACTCGACCGGCCCGGCGGGCGGGGCCACGACCAGGAGCCGCTGCGGGGACCGGTCACGGCCGGCCCGGTCCAGCACGACTTCCTCGCCGTCCCCGTCAACCGGGCGCACCTGTTCAACCAGAGCCTGCTGATCACGCTCGACGAACCGCACCCGCTCGACCGGCTGGTGCGCGTCACGCGGCGGCTGGTGCGATACCACGACATGCTCCGCGTGGAAATCGACGACCGGGGCGGGCTGAACATCCGGGACGTCGACGCGGAGCCGTCGATCCATGCGGAAGCGGCGCCGGAGGGCCTGTCCGAGGCGGACGTCCCCGCGTACCTCACGGCGCTGCAGGCCCGGGTGGACGCCCGGGGCGGGCCGGTCGTCGCCCTCGCCACCGGCCTGGGGGAGGACGGGCGGCAGGTCGCCCTCGCCGTCCACCACCTGGCCGTGGACGTGGTCTCGTGGGGGATCCTGATCGAGGACCTGATCACCTGCCTGGCCGCCCCGGACGCCGGCCTCCCGCCGAAGACCATGTCCTTCCCCGCGTGGACGGCCGAGCTGAAGCGGTACACGGAGGAGGGCGGCTTCCGCCCGCAGCTCCCCTACTGGACGGAGCTGGCCCAGGACGCCGAGGAGGCCGGCCGGCTGTTCGAGGAGGGGGACCTCGCGCTCGGCGAGAGCGTCGCGGAAACGCTGCGGATGGAGGACGCGGACGGCGTCTCCCTTTTCGACGCCGCGCGCCGCGGTCACGGGGCGGGGCCGGCCGAGGTTCTGGTCGCCGTGCTGGCCCGCGCCGTGACCGCGGTGACCGGCCGGGACCGCGTCCTGGTCACCATGGAGGGTCACGGCCGCGAGCCCCTCGCGCGCGACCACGACCTGAGCCGCACGGTGGGCTGGTTCACCAGCACCTTCCCGCACCTGGTCCGGGTGGCGGACGACGTGGCGGACACCGTCACGTCCGTGCGGCACTCCTTCGACCGGCTGCCCGGCAAGGGCGTCGGATTCGGCGCTCTCCTGCGGTTCGACCCGGCCCTGGGCCGGCGGCGCGACCTGCTCGAAGGCGTGCGCCCGCAGATCAGCTTCAACTACCTGGGCAACCAGGACGGCGGCGGCGACGCCGGCGTCACCCATCTCCCGCGGGACATCACGACCGACGCGGCGTACCGGTCACCGTGTGTCCTCGACATCACGGTGCACCGAACGGGCGGCGACGTGGTCTTCGAGGTGCGCTATCCGAGGAGTTGGCAGGAGAGCGGGACCGGTCCCGCCATCACCGCGGCGATCGGGGCGTCGTTCCACGAGGTCCGCACGGCACTGACGGCCGACGGCCGACGGGTCGTCCACGCCCCGTCGATCGACCGGGCCGTCGTCGACGACATCCTGGCCGACCTCGTCGGCGAGATCTAGGCACCGAGAACCCGAACGGAATCCCTTTCATGGTTGACAGAGACAACATCGAATCGATAACCGGCCTGGCCGCGATGCAGAAGGGAATGTTGTTCAACTACGCGGTCGACGGGAGATCGGACGCCTACGTCGAGCAGTTCGACTTCACCGGCACCGGTGAGATGGACGCCGAGCACATGCGGGAGGCGCTCGCCGCCCTGTCGCGCCACTACGGCGTCCTGCGGTCCGTTTTTTCCTTCCGGAACACGAACGAGCCCTACCAGGTCGTGCTCAAGGAGTGGGCTCCGCCGTTCGACGTCCTGGACCACACCGCGGCCCCCGACGCGGGGGAGGCGGTCGCCGCGTTCAAGGCGGCCGACCGTGCCCGGGGCTTCGACCTGGGCAAGGACGCGCTCCTGCGGGCGACGCTGATCCGTACGGACGAGAAACGGTGGCACTTCGTCCTCACCTTCCACCACATCATCCTGGACGGGTGGTCCCTCGGACCGCTGTTCGGGACCCTGTTCGCCTACTACGACGAACTCGTGCGGACCGGAATGGTCCACCAGCGCCACGAGGAGCACTCCTACGGCGACTACATCGCGTGGTACGAGCGGCAGCACGGCGAGGAGGCGCGCCGGTACTGGGCGGACGAGCTCGACGGCTACGAACGGCCGGCCGGGCTGCCCACGACGCGCGGCACCGGCGGATACCGCGGCGCCACCCACCGGTTCACCTTCCCGAGCGAGCTGTACGCGAGGCTGAAGCGGTTCGCGCAGGAGAACCGGGTGACGCAGAGCGCGGTGTTCCAGGCGGCCTGGGGCGTCGTCCTGCAGAAGTTCAACTACACCGACGACGTCGTGTTCGGCAACGTGGTGTCGGGCCGGGACGTCGACGTGGACGGCGTCGAGGGCATGGTCGGCCTCCTCGTGAACACCCAGCCCGTCCGGGTGACGACGCGGGAGGACACCGGCTTCGCCGACCTGTGCCGGAGCGTGCAGGACGCGTACCGCAGGGCCATCCCGTACCAGTACTACCCGCTCTACGAGGTCCAGGGCGGCACGCCGCTCAGGAACGACCTGCTGAACCACGTGATCGCCTTCGAGAACTACCCGCTGTCGGACCAGCTCCAGAACTTCGGCAACGACGGCGAGGATCTCCGCTTCGAGGGCGTCGAGGTCGTCGAACGGACCGACTACGACTTCCACGTCGTGGTCAACCCGCTCACGGACCTCGAGGTGGCGTTCACGTACAACGCGAACCTGTACCCGCCGGCCCTGATGGAGACGCTGGAAGCCTCCCTGATCCGCGTCCTCACCGTGGCCGTCGACGATCCGGCGATCCCGGTCCGGTGGATCGGGATCCACGACCCCGGGCCGAACCGCGGTCCGGCCGACGCCGTGTCGTCGCTCTCCGCCACGCCGTCCCTCGTCGACGGCTTCGACGCGGTCGTGCGGACCCACGGCGACAGGACCGCCGTCGTGTGGGGCGACGAGGAGTACTCCTACCGGGAGATCGACCGCTGGTCCGACGCCGTGGCCTGGAGGCTGAAGGACCGCGACGTCGGCCCCGGCGCGGGTGTCGGCGTGCTGGCGGACCGTCGCCCGGAGCTGATCGTGGCGATGCTCGGCGTGCTGAAGAGCGGGAACCACTACGTTCCCGTCGACACCAAGGACGCGGCCCCGAGGATCGCCCAGGTCCTCGCCGACGCGGACGTGCGCCACCTCTGCACGGTGGCGGAGTTCGCCGGCAAGGTGCCGGGGGCGGTCGAGACCGTGCCCGTCGACAGGCCCGCGATCAGCGTGCCGGAGTTCTCCCGGCTGAGGGGCACGGGCGACGACGTCGCCTACCTGATGTACACCTCCGGATCCACCGGCCGGCCCAAGGGCTGTCACATCACGCACCGGAACGTCCAGCGGCTCTTCGCCGGCCAGACGTACTTCGACTTCGGCGACGACCAGGTCATCCTCACGACCAGTTCCCCCGCCTTCGACGCCTGCACCTTCGAGATCTGGGGCGCTCTGCTGTTCGGCGGGAAGCTGGTCCTGCCCGACGAGGTCGACATCCTCGACGGCGGCCGGCTCCGCGCCCTGATCGAGCGGCACCGGACGCGTGGCCTCTGGCTGACCACGCCCCTGTTCCAGCAGCTGTGCGAGCACGACCCGGAGATCTTCCGCTCGCTCGACCATCTCCTCGTCGGGGGCAGCGTGCTGTCGAAGCAGCACACGGCCAAGGTGATGGAGGCCTGCCCCGGCGTGCGGATCACCAACTTCTACGGACCCACCGAGAACACCGTGTTCTCCACGGCCCACCTCATCGGCGCCGAGGACCTGGACAGGGACCGGATCCCCATCGGGCGGGTCCTGAACCACACGACGGCCCACGTCCTCGACAACAGCCTCAACCCCCTGCCGCCGTGGGCGACCGGCGAGCTGTGCCTCGGCGGGGGAGGCGTCTCGCCCGGGTACCACAACCGGCCGGAGCTGAACCGCGAGAAGTTCGTCACGGTCCCCGCCCTGCCCGGCGAGCGCCTCTACCGCACGGGCGACCTGGTCCGGCAGTCGCCCGACGGGACCCTGGACTACGTCGGGCGCACCGACGACCAGGTCAAGATCAACGGTTTCCGGGTCGAGCTGGGCGAGGTCGAGTCCGTCCTGGCGTCGGTCGACCGCGTCACCGACGCCGTCGTGATCGCGGTCGAGGAGAACGGGGTCAAGAGCCTCCGCGGGTACTACCTCCCGGACGGCGAGCTGTCCCCGGAAACCGTCAGGAAAGCCCTCACCGCCAAGATGGCCGGGTACATGGTGCCCGCGGTGCTGGTACCGGTCGAGAGGTTCCCGCTCAACAAGAGCGGAAAGGTCGACCGTCAGCGGCTGGAGACGTACCGCTTGCCGTCCCCCGCCGCCGGCCGTGCGGCGGCCCGCCGTCCCTCGTCGGAAACGGAGCGGCTGCTGCTCGACGTCGTGACGGACGTCCTGCCCGGCGTCGACGTCGACGTCGACGGGAACTTCTTCGACATCGGGCTGAACTCGCTGAACCTGGTGACCATCAGCAACCGGCTGCGCAAGAGCCTGGGGCGCGAGGTGCCTTTGCCCCTGTTCTTCGAGCACACGTCCGTCTCCGCGCTGGCGACCCATCTCGACGCCGTGGGCGCCGACGGGGAAGCCGCGTCCGACGACTTCTCCGCCGAAGACCAAGAAGAGGAACAGGCCGCCCTCAGGGCCGGCCGGCTGCTGATGCAACTCGGCGACGAGTGAGAAGGGGGTCACGGCAGTGCCTGAGCACAAGGAATCCGAGCGCCGCTACACCGGGTTGGAGCTGGCGGTCATCGGCATGGCGGGGCGGTTCCCGGGGGCCGAGAACCTCGACGAGTTCTGGAGCAACCTCGTCGAGGGGGTCGACGCGATCTCCCGTTTCACCGAAGAGGAACTGAGGACGGCAGGAGTCGACCTGGAGGAGCTCCAGGACGAGAACTACGTCCGGGCCCGCGGTGTCTTCCCGAACCTGGAGAGCTTCGACTCCACGTTCTTCAACTACACACCCGCGGACGCGGCGATGCTGGACCCGCAGGTCCGGGCCTTGCACGAGGAGGTCTACCACGCCCTGGAGGACGCCGGATACTCGGCGGAGGGGCGCAGCGAGTCCATCGGACTCTTCCTGGGCGCGACCAACAACCTGCCCTGGGAGTCGCACACGCTGCGCGAGTCCATCGCGCGCTCCGGCGTGATGTTCACCGGCATGCAGCTCAGCGACAAGGACTTCGCCGCCACCAGGATCGCCTACGCGCTCGATCTCAAGGGGCCGGCGCTCTCCCTCCACAGCGCGTGCTCGACCTCGCTGGTCGCCGTCGACACGGCCTGCCGGTACCTGTGGACCGGCGCCTGCCAGATCGCGGTGGCGGGCGGAAGCGGCCTGACCCTCCCGCACCGGCGCGGCTACCTCTACCAGGAGAACATGATCCACTCCCCGGACGGCCGCTGCCGGGCGTTCGACAAGGCCGCCGCCGGCACGGTGGAGGGCAACGGAGCAGGCGTCATCGTGCTCAAGCGCCTGGAGACCGCCCTGCGGGACGGGGACCGCATCTACGCGCTGATCAAGGGCTCGGCGGCCAACAACGACGGCAACCGGAAGGTCGGCTACACGGCGCCGAGCATCGAGGGGCAGGCCGAGGTCATCCGGAAGGCGCACCGCGTCGCGGGCGTGACGCCCGCCGAGGTGTCGTACGTGGAGACACACGGAACCGGAACCGCGCTCGGGGACCCCATCGAGGTCGAGGCGCTGCGCAAGGCGTTCGGCCCCGGGAGCGCGGGAACGGTCGGCCTCGGTTCGCTGAAGTCGAACATCGGGCACCTCGACACCGCGGCCGGCGTCGCCTCGCTCATCAAGGCATGCAAGATCGTCCAGAACCGCACGGTCCCGCGGAGCCTGCACTTCGAGGAGCTGAATCCCACCATCAGCCTCGACGGCAGCCCCTTCTACGTGGTGGGACGGCAGGAGGAGCTGCGACGCAAGCACTCACCGGCGCACGACCCGCTGCCGATGCGGGTGGGCGTGAGCGCGTTCGGGATCGGCGGCACCAACGCCCACGTGGTCCTGGAGGAGACGCCCCGCGCCGACACCACGCCGGCCGGCCGGCGGCACAACACGTTCGTCGTGTCGGCCTCGTCCGCGGACGCGCTCGGACGGATCAAGCGGAACGTCGCCGAGCACCTGTCCGCGCATCCCGACACGGACGGCGCCGACCTCGCCTGGACGTTCCAGAACCGCCAGCGGCAGCTCACGTACCGCTACGCCGTGGACTTCGGGGACGCCGGCCAGTTGCGCGAGCGCCTCCAGGAGTCCCTGGAGGCGGACGAGAAGCCGGCGCACCTCGGGAAGAACTCCCGCCGGAGCGTCCACTTCCTGTTCACCGGGACGGGCGCCCAGCACCTAGGGATGGCGCGCGACCTGTACGCGACCGAGGAGTCCTTCCGGGGGCACCTCGACGAGTGTTTCTCGATCGGCGAGGCGCTGGGCAACCCGGTGCCCCGCGAGGTCTTCTTCGGTGATTCCGCCGCGACGGAGAAGCGGATGAACTCGATGGAGACGGCCCAGCTCATCCTGTTCATGCTCGAGTACTCCATGGCGAGGACCCTCATCGGGTGGGGCGTCGAGCCCAGGGGAATGATCGGGCACAGCACGGGCGAGCTGGCGGCCGCCTGTGTCTCCGGGGTGTTCTCGCTGGAGGACGGGGTACGCCTCGTGTGGGCCAGGGGCAGTCTCATGGCGGCCACGCCCGAAGGCGCGATGACCTCGGTGAAGTCCTCCGAGGACGCCGTCCGGTCGATGCTGCCCGACGGGCTGGTGATCGCCGCGGTGAACAGCCCCCAGGACTGCACGGTCTCCGGATCGGTGGCGGACGTGCGGGAGTTCGAACGGCGCTGCGCGGAGCAGGGCGTCGACTTCAACCGGGTCAAGGACCTCGCCCACGCCGCCCACTCCCCGTACGTGGAGAGCATGCTGGAGGAGTTCCGCAAGGTCGTACGGGAGGTGACGTTCCGGCCACCGGGGATTCGGTACGTGTCGAACGTGACCGGCACGTGGATCACTCCGGACGAGGCCGTGGACCCGGACTACTACTGCGACCACATCCGCCGGACGGTGCGGTTCAAGGCCGGTGTCGAGACCATCCTGGCGTCGGGGGACTCCCTCTTCGTCGAGGTCGGCCCGGGCAAGACGCTCTCGTCCTTCGTACGGACCATCGGGCGCGGTACGAACGTCACCGCCCTCAACATGCTGCGGCACCGGATGGAGACGCTCGGGGACGACGAGCACCTGGCCCGCGCCGTGGGGAAGCTGTGGGAGGCGGGGGTCGCTCTCGACTGGAAGGCGTTCCACCGCGGGCGCAACCCGCGGAAGCTGGACCTCCCGCTCTATCCGTTCGACAGGACCCAGTACCCGGTCGGTGTGACCGAATTCCACCGGATGCTCACGGATGCCGACGACGAAGGAACCGCGCGGGCGGCCGCCCGGCCGGATCACACGGTCGCGGCGTTCACGGCGCCCGTCGCGGCAGGCGGACCCCAGCCGGCTCTCGGCCTGGTCTGGTCCCGGACCATGCTCCCCCGGCTCCGCGAGAAGGAGAGGCCGCGGACGCCGGTCGTCTTCACCGACGACGCCCCCACGCTCAAGCGGGTGCTGGAGGAGATCCCGCACTGGCGGGGACTGTACGTCACGTTCGGTCCCGAGTACCGGTTCCACGGGCCGTCCGGGGCGGTCGTCAGGGCGGGCCGGCCGGAGGACCTGAAGCGGCTCGTCCGGGATCTGGACGAGCGCGCCCTCTCCGGGGACGCGTTCGTCGTCCACCGCGAGGACCACGCGTCGTCGATCCGGCTCGTGCGCGATCTCTGCGCGGTCGTCCCCGAGATGAGGGAACCGGGCGTGACGGACCTCCTGGTGCTGGACACCGCGGACCTCCTGCGGAACCGGCCCGACTTCCTGCCCCGGATCCTCGGCCTGAACCACGAGTTCCCCGGCCTGCGGGTGCGGGCGCTGCGATGTGACGCGCCGATCACCGGCAGGAAGGGCCGAACCGCCTGGAGCGAGTGCCTCCAGCGGGAGTTGCGGGGTGACGGTCTCCAGGAGAGCGCCGCCCGCTACACCGGGAGGGAACGATTCGCCCCCGTGATGGTGCCCCTCCACGGCCACCAGGACATGGCGGGCGGCCGTCCCGGCCGGACGGCGGTCCTCTGCCGTTCCGGCGACGCCGGCCGTCTGCTCGACGCCCTGTCCGCCGGCCCCCTGGACCGCCCGGTCCACATTGTGACCTTCGGCCTGGAGGCGGACGGCCTGCCCGCGGAGGCGGGCGGGACCGGGCAGGTCACGGTCGCGGGAGTCGTCACGGGGGCGACGTGGGGCGCGGTGACGAGCGCGCTGGCCGAGCGGGTCCGTGAGCTTCCGGCGATCGACGAGATCGTTCTGTGGGACACCCCGGACGCCGGTCCTCCGGGCACCGGCGGCGACGGGTTCGGTTTCGCCGAACGGCGCACGCTCGCCGGCGCGCTACGCGACGTGAGCCGGGAGCGGGGCATCCCGTGGCAGATCCTGTCCCGGCCGGAGCTCGACCGGCGCGGCTGGGACGCCGGCGTCACCCGCTGGTTCGCCGAGAACGAGCTGATCGACGAGGCGGGGGACGTGACGAGGCTCTACTCGTTCGCCCACGTCGTCGACGGCGGTTCCTCGGCTCTGCGGCTGCTGTCGCAGATGCGGGACTCCGGCCTCACGACCGCCTACCACGGGATGGACGTCACGGCTCTGCGGCCGGTGCCTCCTCCGGCCGCGGGGCAGGACGCGTCCCCGGCCGGTGACGAACGGCACGCCGTCGCCGCGCTCATGCGGCGGGAACTGACGAACCTGCTCGGTTTCGACGACATCGACCCGCGGGGCGACATCTTCGACCTCGGGCTCGACTCGGTCAGGCTGGTCCGCTTCATCAGCGTGCTGGAGAAACAGGGCTACAAGATCCTCGCCGGCGACGTCTACAACCATCCGAGCGTCGACGCGCTGGCACGGTTCGTCACCCGGCCGGCGGAGAAGGCCGACGAGGAGGCCGGCTCCCCGGAGAGCTTCGCGGCGCTGCTGGGCAGCCGCCTGGGCACGGCCTGCGGCTTCCAGGAGTTCCACGTCGAGGGCGAGGACGGCCCCCGGCTGCTCCTCTTCGTCGACGGCCTGGACGACGCGCTCCACGGCCGGGTCCTCCAGGAGATCCGCGATCTCCAGGTGCCCGACGAACTCGTTCCGCACCACATCCTGCCCGGCTCGGCGGAGAAGGAGTTCCTGGACAGGCGCGACTTCGCCTCCCTCGGGATCGGGACCGGAAGCGGGACCGGGAGCGGTATCGGGACCGGGGCCGGGAGCGGCCCGGTATCCGGGGACGGCGGGCTCGAATCCGCCTTCCGCGAGATCGACAGGCGCGGTCAGGAACTGCGACGACAGATCGGCTCCCGGCCGGTGAAGTGGACCTATCCGCCGACCGGCATGCAAAAGCACCACTTCGCGAGCGGCAACCGGCTCCAGCTCTACGTGATGGAGTTCCGCGAGCCGGTCGACGCCGACCTCCTGCAGCGGTCGCTGTGCGACGTCATCGGGCGGCACGGGCTCATGCGGAGCTTCCTGACGCGGTCGTTCGGCCGGCTGCGGTGGAAGGAGTTCGAAGCGCCGGAGAGCATCACGCTGCCGAGGATCGACCTGTCCGGCCTGACCCCGCACCGGCAGAAGGAGGCACGTGCGCGGCTGGCCGACCGGGAGTGGAGCCTGGCCTCCGACTTCGTGGACAAGCCCCTGTACGAGGTCGTGCTCGTCAAGTACCACGAGCGGGCCTACGACCTTCTGTTCCGGTTCGATCACTCGATCTTCGACGCGACGTCCGGCCAGACCCTCCGGGCGGACCTGCTGAAGAGGTACCAGGAGCTGGCGGCAGGGACAGGCCGGGCGATGCCCGCGGCGAAGAGCTACCGGCACCTGCAGCGCCGGATCCGGCAGGGGCCCGTGGGCATCACGGCGGACGAGATCGTCGAGAGGTTCGAACTCGAGAGGTACGCCCGAGCGGGCAGGACGATCCGCGACAGGTCGGCGCCCTACGCGAACGGCCGGATCCACCGGGTCCGCCACTCCGTCGACCTCGGCGCCCTCCGGGGCGAGGACGGTGTCGAGGCCGAGCCGTTCTCGCTGGCCCTGCGCCTGTACGCACGCGTCGTGGCCCGTCTGCTCTCGGTGGACGAGGTCGCGGCCGAGATCGTGGTCCGGTCCCGGACCCTGGGCGACGAGGATTTCTCCGATGTCATGGGGATGGCCCTGGACAGCCTGCCCGTGGTGATCCCCGGGGACCCGAAGGGGCGCGACGACCTGGCGGCGGCCATCGGGCGGAAGACCCGCATGCTGAACAAGAACAACATCAGTTTCCTGGACCTCGGCCGCGATCTGCGCTCCTCCGTCACGTACCGGAAGGTGTCCGCGGCGACGAAGGCGCTGGGGGGCCGATCCTCGTGCGTGTTCAACTTCGCCGGCCAGGTGGAGGACGAGTACGACGAGATCTGGGACATGACCCTGGAACAGCCGGCCGGGGACCACGAGGCGACCGGTTACGCCGACTGCTTCTGTGCGGCCAAGACCGGCAACGGGAGGCTGGACCTGGTCCTCATGTGCAGGTGGGCCGATGGGCCCGACGACATCACAAGGATCTTGGACGAGGAAGTTCGGCACCTGGTGCGGGACAAGGACAGTATGAGGAGTTCTTCGTGAGCGACATGCGAGAGATCCCGGTCATGTGCTTCCCGCACGCCGGTGCGGGCGCCCTGTACTACAGCAAGTGGCGGCACGCGTTCCAGGGCGGAGTCGACCTCCGGATAGTCGAGTACCCGCTCCGGGAACGCCGGCTCGGCACTCCGATGCCGGCCTCGGTCGGACTGCTGGCGGAGCAGATCTTCGCCGAGTTCGCCGACGTCTTCCGTGGCACCTATGCCGTCTGGGGGCACAGCATGGGCAGTGTCATCGGCTACGAGGTCGCCAAGCTGTGCCAGGAGCGCCTGGACAACCCCCCGCTGGTGTACTTCGGTTCGGGCTCGTCGGCGCCGTGCGACTCCCGCTTCAAGCGCGTGAAGGACCTCGATTCCGCCGCGGGCCTGAACGACGTGCTGCGCCGCTACGGAGGGGTGGGCGAGGAGATCCTGCGGGACGCCGGCTTCGTGAAGTACATCGCGCCCGTCATCGAGGCGGATCTGCGGTTGATGGGAGGGTACGAGGACACCGCGAAGGAGAAGCTGCGGTGTCCGATCGTTCTCATGGAGGGTCGCGAGGACGAGGTCACCACGGGCCCCTGGGCGGACTACACCGATGTCTCGTTGCAGGTGTTCGAGTACGACGGCGGGCACTTCTTCCACGACGCGCATCGGGCCAGGATCGCCGCGCTCATGGAATCCAAGATCCAGACGTTGTGGCAGCTGAAGAGGGCGTCGGCCGACCGGCGTGGTCCCGCCGACCGGCTGATGTCCGAGATGCGGTGACGAGGTGTCGACGGTCCTGGTCTTCGACATCGACCGGCTCTCGGACGCCGGCACGGACCGGTTCCGGCAGGCCGTGCCGGCCGAGCGGCGGGCGCGCGCGGACAGGTTCCACTTCCCCGAGGACCGGAAGCGCTGCCTGGCGGCCGGGGTGCTGCTGCGCTACGCGCTGCTCGAACGCCATGGCCTGCCGGTCCGCGACCTGGTCGTGGCCCGGAACGAGTTCGGCAAACCGTTCCTGGTGAACCGCCCCGGACTGCACTTCAACCTGTCGCATTCGGGACGATGGGTGGCGTGCGCCACGAGTGCCACGGAGATCGGCGTGGACATCGAGCACACCAGCGCGGGGGCCGTCGACATCGCCCACCGGTTCACGCCGGACGAGCACGCCTACATCTCCGCCGCGCCGGCCGGCGCACGGGCACGACGACTGGTGCAGATCTGGACGCTCAAGGAGAGCTATGTGAAATACCTCGGACGTGGCCTGAACGTTCCGCTGAACTCCTTCAGCGTGTCGGCACGGGACCGGCGTCCGAAGGTCCTCCGGGGACGACTCGACACGAGGCCCTTCCTGAAACAGGTCACCCACGAGGGCGACTACTGGATCGCCGAATGCAGCGAGAATAAGAGCGACATCTCCCTCGCGGAGCTCTCACCGGAAGACCTCCTCGCCGTCTGCTGAAGACGGCCCCTGGAACTCCGGGCCGGGCATCGCCCGGCCCGGAGCCCTTCCGTGGCGGGACCCGCCCCTCCCGGATGACTCCGGGGAAGAGGTCCCCCGCCGGTTCATCTCTTCCCGCCACGATCCCGACTGCGAGTTCGTCGTCCTTCAGCCGGGCGTGAGGCAGCCGGTGGGGTCCTCGCAGTCCTCGACGGCCTCGGCCAGGCCGAGTGCGGCGCCCTCGGCGAAACCGGCCTCGTACCGGGAGTCTCCCGCCAGCGCGCGGGCCGCCGCCTCGCAGCGGGCGCGGGCATCGCGCAGCTCCGGGGAACCCATCTGGGGGTGGCCGTAGTCGCGCCACAGCTGATGACCCAACCCCAGCAGCCGGGCGGCGCGCTCGCCGTCGCCGGCCGCGACCGCGACCTGGGCGAGGGTGTCGGCGCAGTTGGCCATGCCGAGGCTGTCGCGCAGCAGGTAGCGGGCCCGCAGCGAGCCGGCCGCCAGCGCCGCCGCCTCGTTGAGCCGTCCCATGACCAGGGCGACCTGGCTGCCGATGTAGTCGCCCCACGACCGGGTCCAGATCTCGCCCAGGCCCTCGGCCACGGCGCGGTGCTCGGCCAGGGTCGCCTGCGCGTCGTGCGGGTCGCCCGCGTGCAGGAGCGCGAACGCGCGCGAGATGAGCAGCGTCAGCAGCCGGGCGGGCGGCCCGTCGCCCTCGCGGTGGCGGGCCAGGGCCCGCCGGGTGGCGACCTCGGCCACGGCGTGCTCCCCGGCCAGCGTCGCCGCCACCGCTTCGAGGTGGAAAGCGTAGATCAGCGCGTCCTCCGCCTCCACGGTCCCGGCGCCTTCGGCGATCACCGAGGTCGCGGCGGCCATGCAGTCGGCGGCCAGGCGGCGGGTGGCCGTGAGGTCCCCCTGGCCCACGGTCAGGTGGCCGCAGGCCCACAGCGCCTTGGTGCGCTGCGGGGAGGGCTCGGCGGCGGCGGCCAGAGCACGGTCGAGGTGGTGGCGGCCCTCGCGCAGCCGGCCGCACGCGGCCCACAGGGGCCACAGGGCGGCGGCCAGCTCAAGGGCGCGCAGGCGTTCGCCGGGCCTGCTCACGCCGAAGTCGAGGGCGGCGCGCAGGTTGGCGTCCTCGCGCAGGAGGCGGTCGCACCACTCGACCTGGCCGGGGCCGAACCACTCGGCCTCGAACCGCAGCGAGAGGGCGTGGTAGTGGTCGCGGTGCAGCCGGGCGGACCGCTCCTCCTCGCCGATCTCCCGCAGGCGCTCCCGGCCGAACTCGCGGATCGCGTCGAGCAGGCGGTACCGGCCGTCGTGCTCGCGCATCACGATCGACTTGTCGACCAGGCCGGCCAGCACCCGCCACACGTCGGCGGTGTCCTCGCTCGCGCCGACGTCCTCGGCCGCGCGCAGGTCGAAGGTGCCGGGGAAAATCGACAGCCGCGCCCACAGCGCCCGCTCCCCGGCCGAGCAGAGCTGGTGGCTCCACTCGATGGCGGTGCGCAGCGTCTGGTGCCGCGCCTGAGCCGTACGGGTGCCACCGAGCAGCGCGAACCGCGCGTCGACGCGCTCCAGCATCTCGGCGACCGTCATCACACGCAGCCGTACGGCGGCCAGCTCGATCGCCAGGGGGATGCCGTCGAGCCGGTCGCAGAGCCGGGCGACCTGGTCGTGGTGGCGGGCGAGGGCGAACTCGCGGTCGACGTCCCTGGCCCGCTCGGCGAACAGCGCGGCGCCGTCGCCGCTGCCCGCCATCGGCCGCACGGCGTACACGCGCTCGCCGGGCAGGGCGAGGGCCTCGCGGCTGGTGGCCAGGACGCGCAGGCCGGGCGCGCCGCGCAGCAACGACTCGGTGAGGTGCGCGCAGGCCTCCACCAGGTGCTCGCAGGTGTCCAGGATCAGCAGGGTCCGCCGGTCGGCGAGGTGGTCGCGCAGTTCGTCGGCGGGCGGCCGGGCGGTCTGCCCGGCCACGCCGAGGGCCTCGCCGACGGTCTCGGCCACCAGACCGGGGTCGCCCAGCCCGGAGAGGTC
Source organism: Streptosporangium sp. OZ121 (assembly GCF_051918885.1). NCBI lineage: Bacteria > Bacillati > Actinomycetota > Actinomycetes > Streptosporangiales > Streptosporangiaceae > Streptosporangium > Streptosporangium sp. OZ121. The sequence continues at coordinate 35,929 of NZ_JBPXMC010000009.1, read as the reverse complement.
GACCAGCCAGACGCCGTCGGGGGTCTGCGGCGCCAGGTCGCGGCCCACGTGGACGGCCAGCCGGGTCTTGCCGACGCCGCCGACGCCGGTGAGCGTGACGAGCCGCGACCCCGCCAGCAGCCGCGCGACCTCGGCGACCTCGGCCCGCCGCCCGACGAAGGTGGTCGTGTCGGCCGGCAGGTTCCCGCGCGTGCGGACGACCGGCCCCGGCAGCAGCGCCGGATCGGCCTCGATGATGCGCTGCTGGAGGGCCACGAGCGCGGGCCCGGGAGCGAGGCCGTGCTCCTCGGCCAGGCGTGCCCGCAGGTCGCGGAAACTCTCCAGCGCCTCGGTCGGCCGCCCGGCCCGGTAGAGCGCCAGCATGTGGCTCTCCCTGAGCCGCTCGCGCAGCGGGTGGGTCTCGATGAGCGGGCGGATCTCCTGGAGCGCGGCCTCCGTGTTGCCGCGTGCCAGCTCGATCCGCGCGAGATCCTCGATGGCGGCCAGCCGCTGGTCCTCCAGGCGGCTGCGGGCGGGCTCCACGAACGCGCCCGACGCGTCGGCCAGGGCGGGCCCGCGCCACTGCGCCAGGGCCTGCCGGAGCATGCCGGCCGCCTCGGCGGGTGGCAGCGTGCGGGCGCGCTCGATCATCTCCTCGAACCTGGCGAGGTCGAGCGTGCCGTACCCGGCGGCGATGCCGTACCCGGCGGGACCGGCCATCACGGCGTCCTCGCCGTCGAGGTCGCGCAGCGCCATGCGGATGGCGTGGATTCCGGTCTGGATCTGCTGGCGGGCCGTCGCCGGGGCGGCGCCGCCCCACAGGGCCTCGCAGATGGCGTCGACGGAGAGCAGGCGGCCCTCGTTGAGCAGCAGCAACGCCAACAGTCCGCGCCGCTGCGAGCGAGGGACGGAGACGCGAAGCCCATCTCGCTCGACCACGACAGGGCCGAAGACCGAAAACTGCATCGATGTGCCGTCCGTCCCCTATTGCGTGCTGAGGCGGCTCCTGTGTAGCGAATGCGTAGTGATCATGTCAACCGTGTGTACGGCGTCCCGCGATCATCGTGAGCACCACTCCGAACCTCCTGGGGGAACCACCGTGCGCAGCAACCTCCTCAGCCGGGCCCTGGTGGCCGTGGCCGCCGCCGGGCTCGTCGTCGCCACCGCCACGCCCGCCAGCGCGTACACCTCGTTCATCGAGCTCAAGCAGAGCGGCAACATGGCCGCCATCGTCTGGTACAACTCGGGCACCCACAACATGGCCAAGGGCCGCAACTCCTTCACGCTGCGGGCCGCGGCGGGCACGACGTGGGCCAAGCTCCTCTACACGACCCAGTACGCCGAGGGGAAGTGGAACTCCACCCACAAGGTGACCACCAGCGGCGGCAACGCGGCCGAGATCACCTTCAGCGACTACAAGTCCGACACCTCGCGCCACTGGATCAAGTACCGCCTGTGCATGTACCGCGGCAGCACGGAGACCTGCTCGGTCAACACCATCACCGACTACATCGACTGACCGGTCCCGAAACCCGGCCGGTGACCACGATCACCCCGGACGCGCCGTCGCCGAGATCACCGATCTGGCGGGCGTGCCGGCCCTCGTGTTCGGGAGGTCGAGCGGAGAGCGTGGTGTTCTGGTTCAGGACATGGGGAACCCATGTCCTGAACGAACGCAGGAAACCCATGTGAGACACGAGACTCGGACGGCCGGCCATGCCGGTGGGAACGAGAGCCGGATATCGGCCGTTACGGGAGCCGTTTCACGCTTCTTGGGCCGCGTGCGCGCCGGTGAGTCCAGGGGCCACCTCGGCCCCCTCGCCGCCGAGTAGGGCCGTCACTTCGGGAGCAAACGGACTTCGGCGCTCGGCATCTGCTTGGTCCACCAGTGATCGTAGCGGCGATAGACGGTGGTCCCGCGATCCGCCAGGAACGCCGCCAACGCACCGGCCTCCGCCGCGAGTCCCTTCCACGCCTCCTCGTCCAGGCGGTGGAAAGCCGTCGCCTCGATGCCTCCCTGGACCGGGCGCCACACACCGGCGACGTAGCCGTCGACGAGCAGGGTCGGCAGGACATCGCCGTTGCGCCGGATGACGAGCGAGCGATATTCCGGTGGAATGATGCGGCTGCGATCGGAGTAGGCGAGCAGGACGCTGTCCCACATGGGCAGCAGCCGCGGTGGGGCGGCGGTGTCCTCCGCCGGAAGCGGTGCCCCGGGCACGTCGAACAGCGTTGCTCCATCCGGCCCCTCCACCTCCTCGACCTTGCCGGCCAAAGCCCGTACGGCCTGCAGCAGCACCGGCCGCCTGAGCATGGTGAACTGCGCCAAGTCCGGCACCGAGGCGGGACCGAACGCCCGCAGGTAGCGCAGAACCAGCCGCCGCACGGACTCGTCCTCGAACTCCGGACCTGACGTGGTCCACGCGGCGACGAACGACGGCCTCACACCGAACGACCACGGCCCACCGGTCGGGGCGTGGTGCAAGGGCGCGAACGTCCGCAGCGCCCACCACAGGCCCCGCTTGGGCTCACCGAACCTGGCCGTGAGGAAGTCTTCGATCTCGGCGCCGGTCCGCGGACGGGCCACGAACTCCGCGAGATGGGGAAGGAGGGCGTCGGCGTCGGCGATGGACAGCCCGCTGGAGGTGAAGCGGGAGTCGCCCAGACGCGCAGCCCGTAGGTTGCGCCGCATCGCGTTGTGGAACCCCGGGTAGTCCTCGGCGTGCACCGCGTGCAACGTGATGCGCATCAGTGAGGCCTTGACCACCTCGCGGTCGGCGAACGCGGCGTCCAGCTCTTCCGGTTCGAAGTCGGTGAGCCGGTTCCACAGGGCGAGATACGGTGACGGGGCCTCCTGCGCCTGCAGAGCGACGACGCGGCGGACGGCATCGGCCACTGCCAGCGATTCGCGCTCCAACAGCATCTGCCGGTTGAGCGTGGCCCGGTTGAGCTGTCGGGGGGTAAGTCTCATGCCAGGATTCTCGTCCTCACGATAGGAAAGCGGTCTGACAGGGCGGACGCCCGCCTGCTAGACAGGCCGGGGTACGGAGGCCCATTCGGGGAGCGTGAACCACAGGGGCACGGCGCGGCGTAGCGCTTCGGGACCCCGCACCTCGACCGCGTGGGCGCGCAGCGCGTCCGGCCAGCTCAGGTTGCCGCGCCAGACCTCGACCATGCTGCGCAGGCCGGCGGTCACCGTCACGGTCACGGCGTGGCCAGGGTCGGTGTCGCAGACGTCGACCTCGCCACGCGTGATCACGAGCCACCAGTGGCGGCTGCTGGGCGGCACGTCCGGGAACCGGAACTCGATGACCGTCCGCCCGTCCGGAACGGCGGTCCGGTCGACGTTGCGGTGCATGTCCCACAGCAGCAGCTTCGGGTCCAGGTCCTCGTCGCCCAGCTCTCCGATCCAGCGGATGCCCCAGGCGGCGAGTGCCTCGACCACCGGTCGCAGTTCGTGGCCGGCCTGGGTCAGGACGTATCGCACATCGTTGTCCTCGGCGTGCCTCTCCACGATGCCGGCATGTGCGAGCTGGTGCAGCCGTCGGGACAGCAGCGTGGGGGACATGCGCGGCAGACCGCGACGCAGCTCGTTGAAACGCTCGGTCCCGCACACCAGTTCCCGGATGACGAGCAGCGTCCAGCGCTCGTCGAGCAGTTCCACGGCCTTGGCGACCGGGCAGAACTGGTGATACGAGGAGCCCATGCTCCGCAGTCTAAGCTCAGCCGCCATGAACGCCAGAGACAGCCGGCCGGGTCTCGGCCGGGTGCTGGTACAGATCGTGTACTAGATGGCGAACCCGCCCTTCCTTACCGTCGATCCCAGTTCACCGCGGCGATGGGGAGAAGAAGATGAACGTACAGAGCGACGCGCCAGAGGCCGACCGCGCACTGAAGGCCAGGCATCGCGAAATGTGGGCGCTGGGCGACTATCCCGCGGTCGCCGCCGAGATCATCCCTGATCTCGGCGCGATCCTGGTCGAGGCGTGCGGGGTGGGACCCGGAGACCGGGTGCTGGACGTGGCCGCCGGGTCCGGCAATGCCGCCATTCCCGCAGCGCTGGCCGGGGCGAGCGTGGTGGCCGCCGACCTGACCCCGGAACTGCTGGAGGTGGGACGGGCCCTGGCCGCGCAGCGCGGCGCGAAGATCGAGTGGCGGCAGGCCGACGCGGAGGCCCTGCCGTACGCCGACGGCGAGTTCGACACGGTCCTGTCCTGCGTCGGGGTCATGTTCGCTCCCCACCATCAGGCCGGTGCCGACGAACTGATCCGGGTCTGCCGCCCGGGCGGCACGATCGGCCTGCTCAACTGGACGCCGGAGGGGTTCATCGGTCAGATGTTCGCGACGATGAAACCGTACGCGCCCCCACCTCCGCCCGGCGCGCAACCCCCTCCGTTGTGGGGCGGCGAGGATCACGTCCGTGCGCTGCTCGGGGACGCGGTCACCGATGTCGTCGCGCGCCGGCAGACGGTCACGATCGACCGGTTCGCTCACCCCGGCGCGTTCCGTGACTACTTCAAGGCCAACTACGGCCCGACCGTCGCCGTCTACCAGGGGATGGCAGGGGACCCCGACCGGGTCGCCGCCCTGGACCACGCCCTCACCGAACTGGCCCGCCGCCATCTACAGGGCGAGGAAAAAGCGGTGATGGAGTGGGAATACCTCCTCCTCACGGCACGCAAGCACGACTGACGACAAGAACCGTCAGCGGCGGCCATCCTCAGGGCGAGCACAGACCCGGTGACGGGCCTACAAGATCATATCTTCTTGACGACGATCGTGTCCGGGACGAGCTTCTCCAGGTCGTCCACGTCCGAGGTGAAGACGGTGACCTGTCCCTTCTGCTGCCGTGCGATAACGGCGAGGACCGCGTCGATCGCGTACTTGTGGCCGTGCAGCTTGGCGTCGGCCAGGAGTCGGCGGGCCTGGCGGGCCTCGTCCTTCCCGATATCGGGGACGTCAAGCCGGGAGAGCACCCAATCCCAGCGTTGCTCGGTGATTCTGCCGTCGCAGGCCTCAACCACCGTCATCGGAGACGTCACCACCTCCGCCTGCCCCCGGGCCACGAGGTCGAGCCAGGCGATCATCTTCATCAAGAAGAGTTACCAGGCAGGTGGGGGACGTGCGAGCCCCCGGCTAGGAGGTGGGCCTGCCGGCCAGTTTCCTTTCCCAGAACACTTCATCGCGCCATGCGCCGTCGGCGTAGAAGTGGTCATGGGCGATGCCCCAGGAATTGAACCCGTGCTTGCGGAGGATCGCCTGAGACGCGAGGTTCTCCAGCTGGGTGTGTGCCTCCAGCCGATGCAGGTTCAGCTCGTCTTCGGCGATCCGCAGCGCGAGGCCGACGGCACGGCTCGTGTGCCCGAGCCCCTGGTGGAGAGAAGAGACCCAGTAGCCGAGGAATCCCTTCTGGAACGGGCCGCGCAGGATCGAGCTGATGCTGACTTGCCCAATGATGGTCTCATCGGAGACCACGACGCCGGGCCACGCGAGCCCCTTGTCATGGGAGGCCAGGAGGGATTCGATGACCGAGGCTTGCCCGTCGGGCGTGTAGAACTCTGCGGGCCTCTCGGGCAGCCAGCGCGCATACGCCTGCTTGTCCCGGGAGAGCAGGCCGGCGAGTGCGGGGCCGTCGGAGGGCTCGATCAAGCGAATCAACGTGGAGCTCACGGGTGTTCTGCCGTCCTGTCAGGTGCGGTAATCGGTCGCAGGAGCAGAGCCAGTATGGCGGCGCCGAGCACGCCGGCCGCGGCGCCCAAGGAAGGCGGACGACATGGCCGATGCGTACCTGCTGGTGCCGAGGTGCTCGGCTCCGTCTGCTCAGCCGGCCTGCCCGCCGCAGTGCCGGGGCGTGGGTTCGGTGTCAGCCGTCGAGCGCCTGGTAGAGCGTGGTCCAGAAGTCGTTCATCAGGTGCGCCGGGCTCGGCACGGTGTAGCCGAGCTGGCAGAGCAGGATGCCGGTGAGCTGGTTGGACGGGTCTGCGTAGGCCGAGGTGCCGCTGCCGCCGTCCCAGCCGAACTGGCCGATGGGGGCGTAGTCGCCGCGGTAGGTGCGCACCGCCATGCCGAAGCCCCAGCCGCCCTGCTGGCCTTGGCCGAAAGAGATGTGGACGTTGTCGGTGGCCATGGCGGTGCGGGGGGCGTTCTGTTCGGGGGTGAGGCGGTTGGTGGTCATCAGCTCGACGGCGGGTCGGGACAGGATGCGCTTGCCCTGGTGGATGCCGCCGTTGAGCAGCATCTGGAAGTAGGCGTGGTAGTCGTCGGCGGTGGAGACCAGTCCGCCGCCGCCGCCCTGGAACGCCGGAGGCTGGCACCACCGTCCGCCCTTGGGCTCGTCCCAGGCGAGGAACTCACCGGTCTGGGGGTCGGGCGCGTACAGGGTGGGCAGCCGGTCGATCTGGTCGGCGGGCACGTGGAAGCCGGTGTCGGTCATCCCGAGGGGCTCGAAGATGCGCTCGCGCAGGAACTCCTCGAACGACTTGCCGGTGACCCGGGCGACCAGCACACCGGCCAGGTCGTTGCTGAGGTGGTACTGCCAGCGCTCGCCGGGCTGGTACTGCAGCGGCAGCGCGCCCAGGCGGCGTATCCACTCGTCCGGCTCGGGCACCTCCACCGGCAGGTTGGGCGTGAGCCCCTGCTCGAAGACCGCGTTCATGATCGGCGTGCCCAGCGAGGTGAAGTCCATGCCGAGCCCGAAGGTGGAGGTCAGCACATCCCGTACGGTGATCGGCCGCCGCGCCGGCACGGTGTCGTCCAGTGGGGAGTCGGGCCGCGCCAGCACCCGCCGGTCGGCCAGTTCGGGCAGCCACGGGTCCACCACGTCGTCCAGCCGCAGCCGGCACTCGTCCAACAGCACCATCGCCGCGGCGATCGACACCGGCTTGGACGTGGAGGCCATCCGGAAGATCGTGTCCCGGCTCATCGCCGCGCCACCGTCGTGCTGCATCGTGCCGAGTGCTTCGACGTGCGTCTGGCCGTTCCGGCTGACCAGGGCCACCACTCCGGGGATCTTCCCGGAATCGACATGCCGCGCCAGCACGTCGCGCAGCCTGCGCAGCCCCGAGGCGGAGAAGCCGTTGCCAGTACCCATCATGAATCTCCTTGCGTTGTTCAGTGCTTGAGGTGCCGTCCTGGCACCCTGCGGTGTCCCGGGTGCGGAGAGGGCCTTGGTCTGTGCCGTCAGGCGGCGTCGAGGGCTTCGGTGATCTTGCGGGCCATCTCGGTCATGGTGGGGCTGGGCTCGCCCTTGTGGGGCCGGGTGGCCGCTTCGACGGCGACGATGACGGTGCGGCGGAAGTTGTCGGCCTCTGCCGGGGCCTGCTCGTTGAGCAGGCTCATGGATGCCGTCAAAGCCGGCAGTACCTGGTCGGCGAGTTCGGCGACGGTCTTGCCGTACTTCACGCCCTTGGGTGCCTTGCTGAGCACGTGCCCGACCGGGCCGGTCGCGGAGGTCAGGGCGATGGAGCCTTCGGTGGCGGCCTTGTGGGCCGAGCCGGCGGCGCCGGCGGCGGACATCAGCGAGACGGCGCCCCACGCGGCGGTGCGGAGGGTGAGGGTGTCCTGGTCGTTGAAGGTGACGGACATGGTGGTGTGCTCCTTGGAAACTGTGACGGAATTCGGGTGAACGGAAACGCAGTCATCGCTTGCTCGGGAAAGGTCGCCCGAGGGGATCTCACGAGGCCGGGATCGCTGAACCGTTCATGGGGTAACCATCGCCGATCGCTCTGACATCAGGCCGTCGCCGTGCTGACGCGGCCGCTGACACGACACCGCATGGAACCTGATCGCCGCACGGGTCATCAGCAGTCCAGTCGGCCGGCGATCACATCCAGCACCCGGCGCAGATCACGTGACATGCGGGCACGCATGCCGATCTCGGCGATCCCGGCGGTGAATCCCGGATGGTCGGGAAGAAGGCGGTGGACGCGATGGGTCACGCGGGTGCCCGCCGGGCAGACGGTGACGGCGTGGACCCCGGCGTACCAGCTCTGCACCGCCATCCTGGATCGGGCCCGGTCCAGCTGGATCTCCACCGGCTCCACAGGCCCGGCGAACTCGGCCCGGTAGGCGCCGGGGGCGGGCCCGGCCACGACGGTCATGGCCCCTTTCCGTGCCGTCGAAGCCCTGGCCAGTACCAGCAGGTTGTCATAGCCCACCCGGCCCTCGGCAACGGTGAGCAGCAGCGTGGCGACCGCCGCGACGGGCGCGGCGAGCGTCCCGTCCACTTCCCACCGGGCGGGAAGCGCGTCCAGCTCGGCGAGCAAGGAAGGCGTCGTGTGCATGGCCAGGAGCCTCGACCGGCGGGCCCGTCCGGGGCAAGCCATGCCACGCCTTCCGGGACGCGGGACATCCCACCGGCACCCCTGCCGGGCTGCGCTCTTACGTCATCGGGCCGAGTTCGCGCGGGTGTCCCGGGACGGGACGGGACACCGGGAACCGCGCCGTGGTGGCCGGGACTCTCCCGTCCTTCGGCGCTGTGACACCGCTCTACTTCCCGGTGTGCCCGGCGGGGGCACACCGATGATCTAGACCGGTGATCCGGACACCCGCGTGCGCGAGCCGGCCAGGTCGGGTGTGCGGAGCGCGTCCCCGCGCAGCAGGCGAAGGTTCCGGCGAACTTCGCCGGCCGGCATGTCCAGCACGGTGGCGAGCTCGAGAGCGCGGCGGAGGTGCCGTTCGGCGGTAACGGGGTCACCGGCGAGCCGGCACGTCTCCCCGTACGAGGTCAGCACCCCGATGGCGTACTGCTGCTCCCCGGTCGCCTCAATGATCCGGTGAGCCTCCGCGTGCAGTGCCAGCGCCTCTTCTGCCCGGCCGAGGTGCCGGGTGGCCACGGCGGCGTTGGTCAGGTGGACCGCCTCGAAGATCTGGTGACCGGTCTCGCGGCTGTGCGCCACCGCCTGCCGGGACAGCTCCAGCGCGGTCCCGGGGTCGCCGAGCCCGAGTGCGGCGGAGGCGAGCACGTCCAGGCAGAGGCGTTCGCGCTGCGGGTCGTTGCGCTTTCGAGCGATCTCGATCACCGACAGGACGGCCTCCCGTGCCTGTTCGTAGCGTTCGAGCCGGATCAGTGCCATGCCTGTGCGCCCCTGCGCCAGCAGGCGGTAGACGTCGAAGTCCGCACCTTCCGGCAAGATCCTCTTTCCCTGATGCAGCAGGTCGATGGCGCCCTCGAAGTCGCCCGCCCTCATGTGCTGTTCCGCGAGCCTCTGCAGCACCTCGAACTCGACGTGGACGTCACCCGCCTCCGCCATCATCGCCCGGCACGCCTCGAACTCCGGCATGGCTTCCGACGATCGGCCGCCGAGGTGCCGGGCCATACCGCGGCGGAATCGCAGCCAGATCAGCGATCGGCGGTCGTCCAGGCGTTGCGCTGCGAGCAGGGCAGCGTCGATCATGCGCTCCCAGCGGCCGAGCCCGCCGCGCCGGATGAAGTAGACCTCCGCTGTCAGGGCGAGCCCGATCACGGAGGTGTCCAACCGCACCTCGGTGGCCAGGGCGAATACCGCCTCGATGTTGGACCATTCGAGATCCAGCCAGGTGAGCGCGCCCGTCGTTCCGTCGATCTCGGGAACGCGTTCGGGCGGGTGGATGATCGTGAGCGGCAGCGGTGCGATCGTGTGCAGCAGCGCCCGGTCCGCCGCCAGCACGCCGCTCAGGTAGTAATCGGCCAGCCCGGCGATCGCCTCCGCGTCGTCGGGCTCGGTGCTGTCCGCGCGAGCGGCCTGCCGCAGCAGGTCGTGGAGGCGGTAGCGACCGACTGCCGGCTCTTGGACCAGATGCGCGTCGAATAGCTCCTCCAGCAGCCTCCGGGCGTTGCCCAGCGGGATGCCTGCTAGCGCGGCGGCGCCGTACACGCAGATGTCGGTCCCCGGAACCAGGCCGAGCAGCCGGAACATCCGCCGCTGGGCGGGGTCGAGCTGCCGCAGCGACATCCCGAACACGTCCGACACCGCCAGCTCGCCCTCACTCAGCCGTTCCACCAGCGTGTCCAGCGTCCAGCCGGGCCGGTGCCGCAACCGGGCGGCCGCCACCCGGATCGCCAGCGGCAGATTCCCGCACCGGCGCAGCACCTCGCCGACATCACCGGGCCGGGTCCCGCCCGCCGATGCCACGAACAGCTCCGCCGCCTCCTCCACCGGCAGCACGTCCAGCGAGATCGGCAGGACGTCCAGCTCCACCATCCGCCGCCGGCTGGTGACCATGACGAAACTCCGGCCGGCGCCGGGGAGCAGATCGCGCACGTGAGCGGCGTCGGCGGCGTTGTCCAAGAGCACGATCGCGTGCCGCGTCGCCAGCTCCGACCGCCACAGCGCGGCACGCTCGGCCACCCCGTCGGGAATCCTGCCGACCGGCACCCCGAGCGCGGTCAGCAGCAAGCGCAACGCCTCCGCAGGCTCGACCCGCTCCCGGCCCGGAGTGAAGCCGAGCAGGTCCACGTAGAGCTGGCCACCGGGGAAGTCTGTGGTCAGCAGATGCGCTGCGTGTACGGCCAGCGCGGTCTTACCCACCCCGCCCATGCCGTCGATCGCCACCATCTGCGTGTCCCGCGCGGCACCGAGGAGAGCGGCCAGTTCCTCCCGGCGCCCAGTGAAAGCGGCGATGTCGCGCGGCAGGTCGTTGCGTACCGGCGGGATGGCAGTCACGCCCGCTTGGGGTTCGTCCCTGGCCCGCTCCCACATCTCACGCAGCGGCCTAGGATCATGGCCGGCCGCCTTGCACAGCGCCACCACCGTCGGCCAAGGGGGAACGGCCTGGCCGGAGAAGTAGCGCGACAGCGAGGAGCGGCTGGCGCGGACATCTCCGGCGAGCTCGCGCAGGCTCCGTCCAGTCAGGTCACGCAGTTGCCTCAGCTGCCCCGCCAACTCCTCGGCCACCCGCGCCAGCCTTTCTCCGGATTCGCCTCCTGATCCTAGGCGACATGCGTGATATACCACCCAAAAGACCTCCGAGCATGACGTAACGGGGCGAAGCGGATGACCCAACCCGGACAGCAGTTCCGTGACGATCTCTGGCCGGTGCACGCCAGCCTGTGCCGCTCGAAAACTCAAGTCAGGGGTGTGAGCTGAGGCTTCGGCGGCGGTGGTGTGAGCCCGTCTAGGAGCCTTGCACGGCACGAGAACGCGGTGTTGCGCCGTCATATCACCCATCCACGCTATGAGCCCGCCGATCGATTATGGTTCTCGGCCCTGTCCCGGCTCATTCCCCGAGCCACGTGGGCCAGGGTGTTTCCGGTGACGCCGACGACATTGTTACGGTGGCATCGGCTGCTGGTCGCCAGAAAGTGGACCTACGCCCACTGGCGCCGCCCTGGCTCGCCCTGCTCCTCACCCGTGTCGCCGAGCGCTCCGTCGGGCAAAGCCGGCGCCACATCCGCCGGGAGACCACCCGGCTCAAGCAGGTCACCCTTGCCGGGGAGGCCGGGACGATCACCCAGACCACTCCGCTACGGCCCGGCCACAAGGCCATCTACCAGGTGCTTTCCATCACTCCGCCGCCCCGGGTGACAGCCTTCGACCCCGCTTGAGCAAGATCTGGACAGGCTGGGAGAGCGTGGGCACACGCCCCTTCCCGGCCTTGTTGGTGTTCGCGCAGCTCATACCCCAGATTCGGCATCATGTGTGACCACCAACTGCGGAACCCGGGTGCACTGTCCCTCTCGTTTCCGCTTCGGAGGCCGCGAGTCATCGCACCCATGCCGGCCACGAGGCCGCCGGACCCCGGCCCTTTGAGGGCCGGAGTCCGGGCGTTCCTCACATAGCGTCTTGGACGCTGGCGCTGACGGGGCTGTCCGTCACCTTCCGGCTTCCGTAGGAACGATCGGCTATTTCTCCATGGTCAGCGAGAACAGGTGCAGGCTGCTCGGCTGCTGAGGCTGTGGAAGGGTGAGGGATCGCAGGGTCTTGCCGGGGTCGATCGCGTAGGTGTAGCGGTAGATGCCGACGCCATAGGGGCTGTGTCCTGTCGGGCCGTACCGGTAGGCGCTCCTCAAGGGGGCGTCGCCGGAGCCGTAGAGCCAGTCCCCGACCTCCAGCTTCACCTCGCTGGTGGTCTCGTCGGTGTAAGTCGCCGTCGCGGTCCCGCTGACCGGTCCCCAGCTGGACGAGGCGAGTGCGTGGATGCGGCGGTACTTGTCCTGCGGCAGGTCGATGGTCTGGCCGTTGGCGACGACGTTGTTCTTGGCTCCGTTGGCGCCGCTGGGGAAGCGGAACGGGACCGGGTCGATCGTCACGGTTCCCTCGGCGGGGAGTTCTTCGGCGGGGTAGTTGTAACCCGAGCCGTCGAAGTCGCCGTCCCCGGGTGCCGACGCGGTGGCGATGCCGTCGTTGTTGAAGGCGTTCGTCAGATCCACCGGAGTCATCGCCCCGACGACATCCGAGGTCGGGGTATAGATCTGAACTTCTGCGAGCGACAGCGGATTGCTCTTGGAAGCAAGCTGCACCCGGACGTAGCGGCCCGAGATGTTGGGTGTTATCCGGTCGGGAGTCCTGGCCATCTCCTTCTGGTGGTAGGCGTGCACCCCGGGTTGGGCCAGCGTCGCCGCGAGCGAGTCCGAGGTGAACGGCGTGTCGGAGACCATCACGTAGTAGTCGCTGAGCCGGTCGCTGCAGCAGTCGGTGCGGTTCCAGATGGAAATCTGGTTGATCGGCTTGCTGGCGCCGAGGTCGGTCTGCCACCACGCCTCGGACTCGGGCTCGGCCGTGTGTGTCGCCGAGCCGTTCCCGAAGACGCCGTCGGTGCGGCCGTCCACAGCCCGGCCGGGCAGTCCTCCCCATGCCAAGCTCTTCTGCGTCGCCGACGTCCCGAGTGCGGCATTCTCGAAGCCGATGAGGACGGGCCGGGGGATCGTGTCATAGACGAATGCGCCGTTCGTGACCTTCGCTGAGATCGGGTAGCCGCCGGCCTGGATGGTCGTGGGCTGGGTCACCTTGAACTCGATGGTCTTCGAGCCGCCGACGGGAAGGTCGGCGGTGGCCTGCTCGGGTTGCGCCGTCCAGCCGGCGGGAAGGTTCAGGCCGACTCCGACGCCCGAGACCGGGGTCGAAGAGGCATTGCCGACGGTGATCTTCGCGGTGATCGGCTCGCCGAGCCTGGCCGCCTCCGGGAGGGTGATGTCGCTCCGCACGATCTGGCTGACGCCCGGAGTGGACACCTTGAACATGAAGGCGTTCTTGCTCTCGGTGGCGTCGGATCCCCTTGCCGGCATGGTCACCCGGACTTTGCCGCCGTCCTTGCGCCACCGCAGCGGGGTCTTGCCACCGCCCAGCAGGGTGATCTTGGATGTGTCGCTCAGCGGCAGGTCTCCCGACAGCACAAGTTCCTGCCCGGGCCATTGGAGGGCGGTGGCGTAGAGATTGCCGCCCTTGACCGTGTAGCGGACCGGCACGTTGCTCGCCTCGTCCTCGGCGTGGTTCCAGTAGGTGGTGCCGTAGATGCCCTCACCATTGATCTTCAGCCACTTGCCGAGCTCGCGGACCCGCTCCGCCTGGATATCAGGGATCGAGCCGTCGGCCTTGGGGCCGATGTTCAGCAGCAGGTTGCCGTTCTTGCTGACGGTGTCGGCGAAACTGTCGATCAGCTGGTCGGTCGACAGGTAGTCGTTGACGTCCTCCTGCTGGTTGTAGCCGAACGAGTAGCCGAGGCCCCGGGTCGTCTCCCACTTGTTGGGGTTGATGTCGGGCTCGACGCTGTACTCGGGGGTCGTGAAGTCGGAGCTCGCGTTGCCGCACCGGTTGTCGACGACGACGTCCTTGGGCACCGGCCGGTTCTTGGCCTGGTTGTAGTAGTCGGCCATGAACTGGTTGCTGTTGTTCGGGCCGCCTACGCCGTCGCACCACACGATGTCGGGGTCGAATTTCTGCACGAGCTCGACCATCTGCGGGTACTGGTGGTCCATCACATAGTCGTTGATCGGCTTGTAGCCGGTATAGGGCACTTCTTGGCCGGTGTAGGGATTGCGGGGAGGTCCGCCGGGGAAGAACGAATCGCCCGGGTACTTCGGGTGATACCACTCGGGCATTGAGTAGTAGACACCGGTCTTCAGCGGGCTCTTCTTCGCCGCGTCGAACAGCTCCTTGACCAGGTCGCGCTGGGGACCAAGGGCGACGGTGTTGCGGTCGGTGGTCTTGGTGTCCCAGAGCGCGACGCCGTCGTGGTGCTTGGTCGCCATGACGAAGTACTTGGCGCCGCCCTTCTCGAACAGCTTGATCCACTTCTTGGGATCGTACTTGGTCGGCTTCCAGTCCTGAATGAACTGGTCGTATGGGTAGTTCTCGCCGTACACCTCTTTGTGATGGTTGTACATCGGGCTACCGGCGTAGCTCATGCCCTGGAAGTACCACTCGGCGTAGCTGCCCTTTGGGGCCCAGGCCGGCACCGAGTAGGCACCCCAGTGGATGAAGAAGCCCAGCTTCGCGTCGTTGAACCACTGCGGGACCTGGTGTTTGTCCAGAGACTCAGTGGTTGGCTGGTAGTCGTCGATTACCTGCGTTGACATCGGATGATTCGAGTGGCTGGTCGCGCCAGTGGCCGGGAGCGCCACCGCCGGCCCCACCAGTGCCGAGACCGATAATCCAAGGCCAAACAGCCTTGATGCCGACTTGGACCGCACTGCCCCTCCGGTCTCCATGCCGCCTTACGGCCGCAAAAAGGTTGGATGTATCGAACAAGTTGCGGCCAAGTTAACGGCGGTACGGATTCAGGTCAATGGTCTTCGGCCCAATACCTCCGATGACACTTCGCGAACTTCCTGGCTGAGGCGGCGCTCCAAGGCCGGCCGAGCGCAAGAACGTGCTGGTGGACGGCCTGGCAGGCCGTGTGGAGTGCGCCGTACTGGTAGAGAAGTCCGTCTGCGTCGGGTGTGTCCGCTGTGTCGAAGCGTTGCCGACCGAAGCGGATGAACGCTAGCCAGGCGTCTTCCGTGGTCAGATCTGTGATTGCACGCTGCCCGGCCTGCAACTCGACGTGGAGCAGGCTTACGGCTTCATCGATCGACCGTCTCCCGCGCATGCCCTGATCTCCTTGCTCGCCAAAGGAGTGGCCAGGGCACCCAACCCGCTGAATCTTCTCGGTTACAGCAAGTTTGCCGCGGCCTGAGATGGCTCTACGGCCGATGCAGTGGCGCTGCAGCCTTCAGCATCTAGCTGCATGAGATGCGGTGCTGGTTGAGCTGCAGGAGCGTCTAGGCAGTGGCTGTGGATCTTCGTCCGGCCGGTTGATCGCGCACGCGACATCGGGGCGTCGACGCTACTCCTATGACCGCACCGCGTTCACCATCGACTGGGACAGTCGGCAGGCCATCTGCCCGCAAGGGCAACGCAGCACCGGGTGGAGCCCATGCCGGCAGCGCGGTGGCGAGGCGATCGTCGTCACCTTCCCCACCGCCCTCTGCCGCCCGTGCCCGGCCCGCCCCCTGTGCACCACCGGCAAGAAGGACAGACGCCAGATCACCATTCGTCCCTAGCCGATCCAGCAGGCACTCGATACCGGGCGCTCCCCCTTGAATGTGGACACCTTCTCATCCATGCGGCTTCGTGGTGTCTGCCCACTGTGAGATCGCGTACGAGGTTGTCTGGGGACCTGCACACCCCGGTGGTCCAGGCAGGGACGGCAGGTGGAAACGGGAAACACCGCAGTGGGCCTTGTCCGACCGATGTGGCTGACGCAGTCTTACAAGCAGTGACTCTCGGCTGCGCAGCGGACTGCGAAGGAGGTCCAGGTGGTTCAGGAGCCACTCAGCTTCGGCCGGGAGCTTCGTCGGCGACGGTTGGCAGTCGGTCTCACGCTCACAAGCCTGGCCAAGCTCGTCCACTACAGCAAGGGCCAGTTGAGCAAGGTCGAGCGAGGGCTGAAAGCGCCCAGCAGGGAACTGGCACGCCTATGTGATACCACCCTGGGCGCCGGGGGTGACCTCGTGGTCCTCGCTCCTATTCGGCCCACCAATACGAAGGCCACCAAGGCACGTGACAGCGGAGAGGAGGTGTGGGTTATGCAGTTGTCCGGTGACGGGCAGAGCTCGTTCCAGGCGTTGAACAGGCGACAGATGCTGACCATGGGGGTTGCGTCCATCGCCGGTATAAGCATCGGCCTTCCAGGCACCACCGTCTCCGCCGACACCACCCTGCTGGGCATGTCCCGGGCGCTGTTTGATCATTACCGGCAACTCGGTCAGGTAGCGGGTCCGAGCGTGCTGTTACCGGCCCTCATTGCCCAGACGCATTCGCTGCAGGAGCTGTCCTCACGTACGAGGCCGCCTACTCGCGAAGGGCTCCTCCGGCTGGCCTCGCGGTATGCCGAGTACACCGGATGGATGATGCAGGAAGTTGGAAACGATGAGGCCGCATTATGGTGGACGCAGCGGGCAATCGACCTTGCCGCCGCAGGTGGCGATGATGATATGGCCGCGTACGGGCACGTCCGCCGCGCTCTGGTCACTCTGTATCGCAAGGATGCCGTACAGACAATCGTGCTGGCCGGGCAGGCGCAAGCCAGCAGGCTGCCGCCTCGCATCCGTGGGTTGGCGGCGCAGCGCGAAGCCCAGGGGCACGCCCTCGCCGGTGACTACGACGCTTGCATGCGCAGCCTCGACAGGGCCCGCGCACTGCTCGCTCTGCACACGCAGCAATCGAATACACCCATCATCGGCACGACGAACTTGCCCGACCCTGTCGGCATGATCAAGGGCTGGTGCCTGTACGACCTCGGCCGTCCTCAAGCGGCGGCCGAGATCATCGGCCAGCAGATGGCGCTGATACCGCCCCAGGCATTGCGCACACAAGTCCGCTACGGCATGCGCCACGCGCTCTCCCATGCGATGGCGGGCGAGATCGAGAAGGCCTGCCATCTGACGGGACAGCTACTCGGCAGCGCCACGGCAGTCAGCTCCGCGACCATCATCCAGGACATGCGCGCGCTCGCGCGAACGCTGGCTCGTCACCCGAAGAACACGGCGGTGCGGGAGCTGGCCCCCGAGCTCGGCGTGGCCCTGCACATCGTCAACCCGTAGATCCGAGAAGTGGACCCAGCGAAGGGGTGTCAAATGGCAAACGAGGTGTTCATCAACTACCGCACTGGGGATGGCGAGAAGATCGCGGCATTGCTCGATCAGGCCCTCTCCCACCGCTTCGGTGACTCGCGCATTTTCCGCGCTTCCAAGTCCATTCCACCCGGAGGCGTTTATCAGGAGCACCTGATCAGCGGGATACGCCGCAGCTCCGTCGTGCTGGCTGTCATCGGTGAGAACTGGTCCAAGCACCTCCGACTGAGTGACGAAAACGACTGGGTACGCAAGGAGATCTTAGAAGCGTTCGCCTGCGGTATTGAGGTCATTCCGGTTCTGGATGGACGGAAGGCTGAGCGGCTGAACCCGGCTGACCTGCCCAGAGAGCTGAAGCGGCTCGCTGACGTCCAGTCCGTCCCGCTGGACCTGCATGATCTGCAGTCCGATCTCATGTACATCGGTAACCAGCTCGCCGCGAAAGTGCCCGAGCTGAAGGCCGCGGATCGGACCACAGTTCAGGAATCGGAGGTCGGCGAGGTGCGCAACTCGGTTGGCGAGAATCGCGGGAACGTCGTCCAGGCCCGGAAGTTCACCGGCGACGCCGGTACTGTCATCAAGAAAAACCAAGGGTCGATTCACTTGGGCGATGGCAACCTCTACAACAACTCTCCACATGTCTCGGGGACAGGAGCGACCTACATCGCGGGTGACAACCAGGGCGGAATCCGGCATGACTTCGGCGGTTCACGCCGCAAAGAGGAGGAGCGTTGACCGGCTCGGTGCCTCCCTACATCTCGGACAACCGCGGGGCCACGCACACGGGGAGCGGCGACCTTTACTACACGGCGCTCTTCGCCAACGCGGCTGATCGAAGCCGGAAAGCACGCTTGGCCTCCATCAAGGAGCTGGACTGGCTCCAGCAGCGCTTTGTTCGCCCTCCTGGCTACGGACAGGCGCACGACATTCTGAGGACACATCGGACACTTCTCCTGGACGGCGCGCCGGGTAGCGGAAGAAGCACTACGGCAAAGGTACTGCTGCACGAGTTGTCCTCAGGCGGCGAGCGGTTCCATGAGCTGTCCTGGGAGGACGAGAACGAAAAATACCGGGTGGAGCCAGACCTGATCGGCGACGACGATCGCGTGTGGTTCGACCTGTCACGAGTCGACGAGCGGATCTGGACCGCCCTCCAGGACGATCTGTCCTCGCTCCGCAAGCGCGTTGACCAGCACGGCGCTCTGCTGGTGGTTGTGCTGCCTTCCAGAGGAAGCGAAACGCTCTGGCCGCAGTTCGGGCCCTTACATTCCTGGATCGACCGTCCCTCGGCCTTGGAGGTCCTCCGTCGGCATCTACGGTTGGAGGGGGTTCCCGGGGCTGCGACCAGCCCGCAGCCCGCTTTTCTGAGCACCGACAGGCCCATGCTGGAGATCGCCAGGTTTGCCGGTTTAGTCAAGAAGGCGTACAAGGATGCGGCCGACGCCGGTTACCCCGACTGGTATAAGGCCGCAGAGCGCGCGTCCACCGGTCGTGGCCCTGAAGTCGCCACCGTCGTATCAAAGCTGCGCCTCGGCCCTCAACGGGCATTGCTCCTGGCGACGGCCATGCTTCATCAGGCCCACGTCGACCATGTCTACAGCGCCGCCACCGCGTTGCTCGAAACCGTCGACTACGCGGACGAACGCCATAGTCTGGAACGTTCCGATCTCATTGAGAGCCTGCGCGACATCGGTGCCGAACTGGATGCGGACCGCCACGTGCGTTTCACGGACCTGGGATACGACGCCGCCGTCCGCACCCACTTCTGGCACAACATGCCGGGGCTGCGTGATGGCATACAGCGGTGGGTCGCAACGATGACCGACCATCCGGGCCTGGATGACAAAGAGCGCGATGAGCTGGTCATGCGCTTCACCGAGCAGTGTCTGCACTCGATGCACCTGCAGGCATTGGTCGACTCAGTGGCCCACTGGACTAAGGGTCCAAAGCCCTACCGCAGACAGCTGGCAGCCGACCGAGCCCTTCGATTCGCGCTGAGCGCCGAGGAACACGGCAGCTTCTTCCGTCGGAAGATCTACGACTGGGCGACCGATAGCCACATCCCTAAGGCCTTGGCTCAGGTGATCATCGTTATTTGTACGGAGGTCATCGCCGTCACTCACCCCGATCAGGCCATCGTGCGCCTCCACCACCTGGCCAGGCGAGAGAGCCGAACCATGGATGCCCGTACCGCGCTGCTGGGAATGGCCGACGGCGACCCGTGGATGCGTCGACAACTCCTCGCCAGGCTCACCAGACTTCGCACGGTTGGCAAACAGTGGGACAGCGACGTCGATCTCTTCCTGGAACTGGCCGACCCCGTGGCGTTCACCGCTCCCGGCACTCACAACCGGCCACTGATCGCCGAAGCCGAAGTGCAAAAGATGCTCACCGAGGGATGGAGGCGCGCCTTCCAAGAACGCAGTGAGGTGGACTGGAAGACGGGGCTGCGCCAATGGCTCCTAACGGCCTTCCAGGACGACCTTTACCGTGACGCCCTCATCGGCGTCCTCGTCGCCGGAGGCGAGCAGCGCGGCGACGTCTTGGCAAGCCTATACAGCGAGGCCCGCGCCCTGCCCCGCTTCATCACGGAGAGTCGGGAGCAGTACGCCGCCTTCATCGATCTCGTTCTGCAAAAAATCTTCGCGGTCCAAGGCATCCGGGTCACTTGATCAACCCTGTGGAGAGAACCATGAGTATGGGCCGGAATACGGTCATGATCTATGCGTTCACCGTCGGCGGCATCCTGCTGGCCGGCCTCATCGCTTTTGCTCCGAGGGGGATATGGCTCACGGCCGTCGGGGTCACGGTCGTGGCCGTGGCGGTCCTGCTGTTCAAGCTCTGGGAGCGGAACGGGACGCATGACTATATAGAACCGGAGGCCGTCGACACGCCTCCGCCGCCACCTCCGATCGAACCCTGTGAACAACGGGTAGAACAGGTCCCGCTGCCGAGTCAGGAGGAAGACTACGACTTCCTGTTCTCCGCGACGATTCTCTGGTCCCCTTTGAAGCAATCGTGGGACAGCACGCTCGTCAATCCGGCGGCGTTGGCCGTGGACGCGATACTCAGGCGCGCGAGAGCGATCACTGAGCGCCGCGAGCCGGGACGTGCCGCCCTCGTCGCGCACGAGTTGGCTGGCGTACTGGGCACGACGCAGGACGACGCCAGCGGCTATGTCCAGGCCATGGCTAAATCCGTCCAAGTCACTCTTTCCACGCAGGATCAGGAACGCCTGGACAAGCTCGCCATGGTGCGCAAGGACCGAGTGGTCTGGGAACACGACCGCAAGTACGAGCAGAGCAAGCGCGATTACCTCGGCGAGGACGTGCTCAAAGACACCGGCAGCGCCGTCGTCTGGTGGCTCGTCAAGAACGACGACCATGTGGAGAAGACGGTGAACGACATAGGTCTGCTCGCCACGCTGTCGTCCGTAGCCAACAACAAGGAAATACCCCAAGGGGCCGCCTACACGAGCCCACTCTTCGGGCACAACGGTGAGGAGCCGTCTATGAACGGCGCTTCACCAACCGACTCTTTGGCGGCCTTTCTCTGCGCCCTCGATTTGCGAGAACAGAGAGATCTTTTCACCCACCAGATAGCCCATCTGGTCCGCAGTTACGGCCAGCCCGATGTAGCTGAGGAGATCGAGCGCAGGTTCGGCTTGGCCGACCCAACAACCGCCTACGACGCCGACGTGTCTCCGGATACGAACGCCAGCGGGTCGGCCCCCTTCCAGGACGACCAAGACAGCCACTGGGAGGACGGGCATGACGAGTAGAACTGAGGAGACATGCAAGCCGAACTGATTGCATTGGCCGCATCTGGTGCCACGACCTTGGTCACTCTGATGATCTCCGATGCCTGGGCGCAGGCGAAAGGGAGAATTGCGCACGTGCTCGGTCAGGATGAGGATGAGCAGGATGACCTCCTGCAGGAGTTGGAGCTCTCGCGCGCAACCCTCATGCTCGCCTTGGAGAGAGGCGATGGGGCGCGGGCGGCGACGATCGAGGCCGAATGGCGCAGCCGGTTACTGCACCTGCTGCGATCGGATCCAAGCCTCACCGACAAGCTGCGGAGCCTTCCGGCTCCACCAGCGGGGACGGTCTATAACCACATCAGCGGTCGAGTGCGGTCCGGCCTGGTCATCCAGGCCGGACGGATCGAAGGATCCACCTTCCACGCTCCGCCGAACGAGAGTGCTGGCAGAACTGAGGCGTGATCAAGGGCAGGCTGCCGGGAAGGCACGTCTGAGGCCCGACCCGCCGTTGAGTCGGTGGATGCTTTGGAGCGGGAGAGCCTCACGACCTGGGAGAACACCGTCAAGATCATTCTAGCTATATCCCCAGATCATGGTTCTACGGTCGCCTTGGGATGCTCTCGGCTGCTCACTGGGGTTCACCAAGCAAAGAGCCTGCGGTCGGGGAACCACCGGTCGGAGGCTGGAACACCGATTGAGAAAAGTGCCCCCCGGCATGATTCGAACATGCGACACCCGCTTTAGGAGAGCGTGGACGAAGTTGCACGTTCACCCGGTTTGAGCTGCACGGATGTCTTAGACAGCCAATGCAGCTTACGTGATCATCCCGCGCATGTCCCGCGCTTGTGTGGCCGACTGCCGCGACATCGACGGCAACACGACCCGGGCGTAGGCCGTCAGGCCCGAGCGCAGAGGTAGCGCCAGCAGCACTTCATTACGAGTAAGACCAGCATCGTCCACAGCGCGGCCTCCAACTCCGCGAAACTCCCATAGGCCGCCCGCAGGGTGGTCGTCATGGACACCAGATCCGCCTTGTCGATCTTCATGGTCTGGCGACCTGCTGGGCCTAGGGGTGTACTGGCCCAGGACAACCGCCTGACCGTCAAACAACTCCGCAACCGCTGCGCAGAACTCGATGCCGCTGTGAGAGTGGGATGCAGCCCCGCCGACACATGCCGTCCTGCAGCCATATCGCACCGGTAGGACGGGCTCGGAGAAGTACGGCACGAATTGTCTGTGGCATGCGTTACGGTGCCCGCACGATTGCTCACGGGACGGGGCGACATGATCAATGTGGAGATCGGTGCGCTGGCACAGGAAGCCGCCGACGCTTCCTCCGGCGAGACCTACGCGGGGCAACTTCGCGAGTACGCGCTGGCCGTACTTGGCGAATCGCAGAACACAAAGGTCTGGAAGGCGGGCCAGCAGCTCCGAGCGCTCTCGCACAGCGCGGCACGGGAATATGCGGGACGGTTCCTACTGGAACTGCTGCAGAACGCTCATGATGCCCACCCCGGCAATCGCACCGACGGACGCGTCCACATCCTGCTCAACGAGCACGAGGGCCCGCACGGGATGCTGTATGTCGCCAACGGCGGGACTCCGTTCACCTGGGAGCAGGTCGAGGCGATCTGCAAGCTTGCGCTGAGTGACAAGACCATCGGCGAGGGCATCGGCAACAAGGGAGTCGGGTTCCGGAGCGTGCTGGAGATCACTGACGCTCCGGAGATCTTCAGCTCCCAAGTTGGCGGGTCGAACCGCACACCTCTGAACGGTTATCGCTTCCGGTTCGCCGTCGAAGACGACCTGCGGGCCCTGCTCAAAAACGAGGAACTGGTGCGCCAGGCAGTGGAGGAGCTGCCGCCGTTCCAGATTCCGTACCCGATCCTCGACCTGCCTGCGGTCTGCGCGGAACTGGCGGCCGACGGTCATGTCACTGTTGTCCGACTTCCGCTGCGAAGTGACATCGCTCGTCTCTCAGTGGCCCGCCGCCTGAAGGATCTGGCTACGTCCAAGGCACCAGTCATGCTGTTCCTCGACCGCCTTGAACGACTGGTGCTGGAGCGCCGGGCGGCCGACGGCGAAGTCCATCGGACAGAGCTCACCCGCCAGGAACAGCTCTGGGCCGACAGCACGGCCGGTCACAGCGCACTGGCCGAGACCGAAGAACCAGTTCCGGTCGTGTCCCTAGCTGAGGTCGATCTTGGTCCACTCGGCGAATTTCTGCTGGCCCGAGGGCATATTCCAGCCAAGCGGCTACAGGACACGGCCAACGCGGCCGTCGACGAAGGGCTGCTGGATGAGTCTTGGCGGGACTGGACAGAGCCTGCCGCTGTTGAGATCGCCCTGCTGTACGGGGCGGAGAATCCGCCCGCCGGGCACATGTACACCTTCCTGCCACTCGGCGACGATGTTGCTGCGCCCCTGCACGCCCACCTCAATGCGCCTTTCTTCACCAAGTTTGACCGCACGGGACTGAACCGCGAGCATCAGCTGAACGTGATGCTGTTCGAAGCACTCGCCGAAACCTGTCTGATCGCGGCCGCCACGTTGCGGGCAGTGCCGACCATGAAGGCTCGAAGAGCCGCAGTCGACCTGATCAGCTGGGATCCCGGTGCACTGTCGGCGGGGCTGCTGTCGGACGCGGCGCGACGTGTGCACAGCCTCGCGTTCTCGAATGTGCCTGTGGTTCCTACGAACGGCGACACTCAGGATGACACGTGGTGCGTGCCCACGGACGCCGTTCGCTGGCCCGCGAAGAATCAGGCAAAGGATCTAGCGGTGCTCACCGCCCAGGCGGCTAGGAGCGTCGGCGTTGCTGTGGCGGACCCGCACATCGGCGACAGCCGACTTGAAAGGCTGGCCCGTACGTGCAGCTCCCTTCAGTGTTCCCTGGACCCATCAACGCAGAAGTTGGCGGATTACGTAGAACAGATCGTGGGGGCGTTGCCTCTGCCCGCCACGGGAGAGGCTGCTGATGTCTGGAATGGCCTCTACATCGATCTTTTCGTACTGTTCGACAAACGGGGGGAAGCTCTCCGAGGCAGGCAGCTTCTGCTGGCCGATGATGGGACGATTCGATGCTTCAACGGTAGCCTCGGCGCAGCCGTTTCGGGTGGGACGCAGCGTGAGCAACGGCAGGAGGCGTTCTTCCAGCCGACGCAGGTCGGAGCCGATGACACAGGCGAACTCCGTGTCCCCGAGATGCTCAGCAAACAGCTGTTCTACGCTCACCCCGCTCTGCAGTGGACAGGTGGAGAAGACCACCTGCGGCGCCAGCAAGCACGGGAGTTTCTCGAAAAGTCGAGGCTCATCCGCGCTTTTGACGCCGCGGGGCTCCTAGAGCATGTCCGAAACGCTCTCCAGGAAGGAGCCTCAGAGAAGCTGCGCTTGCAGGCCCTGAGGTTCGTCTTCCAGCTCTACCGCTCGCGAAGATCGTCCAAGAGTCTTCCGATCGGAGAGTTGGGACTATACGTACCGTCTGCGGCAGGACCCCTGGTGCCCGCACAGCACGCCGCATTCGGCTCAGGCTGGAACACGGTCTGTGGAGCCGACCTCGTCTACGTCGTGACCGAAGGATGTGAAATCTCTCCCGACCTGAAATGGATGAACGACCACATCGTCGCACCACCGCAAAGGTTCATCGAGCATGGCGACACCCAGAGTGACTGGCTAGGATTTCTCGAACATCTGGGAGTCACGGACGGGCTCATCCCTCGCTCCGCTCCTGACGCTAGGACCTGGATTACAGGCTCCTGGCTCACCGTGGCCGCAGTCGTCAACGAGGCCAAGACCCCTCCTGTAGTCACCGAACAGTGGCGACTCTGTCTTCCGGACCACTTCTCCTATGTCAGCCATCCCCGGACGGGCTACCACGGATCGCCCGCCTTCCGCTTGCCGGGGCAAGAGGTGGTCTGCGGGTTCACCGAGAAGGGACGTCTCGCATACGCCCAGCTGATCCTGCATGGTCTAACGCGCTGGCCCGACGACCATTTCACCAGCGTGTGGACCAGTTCCCATTCACGAGAGCATGATGCCCATCGCCTGCCGACTCCCTTGGCCGCGTTCATCCGAGAGCAGCCGTGGCTGCCCGTACGCACCCGTACCCGCACCGTGGGATTCGCCCGTCCGGCCGACGCTTGGTGCTGGCCTCCTGCCCTGGCTGACGAGGAGCCCTCCTTCGGTCCTACCGTTGCGCATGCTTTCCGGTCGCTTCTGGACCAGCCGGCTGTAAAGAAGCGACTGCGTGACATGGGGCTGTCCACATGGGGGAGTCCTCAGGACAGCGCCAAACTCATCGCGACGCTGGGAGCGCTGATTGATTCCGGCGCGGTGTACGACGAGGACCGTCCCGTGCTCCAACGGGCCAACCAAAAAGCCTGGACGGCGTTGATCTCATACGCACGTGGCCTGACTTCACCGCGCGACGCCCTCCAGCCGCTCATGAGCGCCTCCCTGCTCGCCGAAACCGGTGACCAGCTCAGCACCATCAAGATTGCCGATCTGTCGGGAGGAACCCAGAAGCTATACATAACCGGGGAGCGGGACAGCCTGGCCTCCCGGCTAATCAGAGAGACGGAGAACGCTCTGCTGGTTGTGCCGGACGGAGCCTGGGATGCCACTCGATTGCTTGCTCGGGTGTGTACGACGGCTGTTCGACACGTCGACGACGCGACCATGACGGTCATGGTCGACGGTCAGCCGCTGGCGTCGCTGGCCGCGGGGTCGCAACTCCTTGAGCACCTGCCGTGGTTGCCGTACGCGATTGGAGTACTGGAGGATCACTCTCCTGGCGTGCGGACGACTGAAGCCGGGCTCACCGGGCTTGTCTCGCTGGCGCGGCGGATCCGCATACGCGGCTACGAGACGCTGGACATCACCGTCGACGATGAACCCATCGAGCTACCCGCGAGGCAGAATGGTGTCCTGCCCCTTCCAGACGACGATCAGCCGTTGATCCTGGCACCGATGCTTGTGGGGGATGACCTCACCTGGGAATCCGTAGCGCAGTTGGTGGAGGCGATCGGTCACGTGGTGGGACGACCGAGGTTCGCCGCACCGCTTAAACTCGCCGCCTACGAGTTGCGCGACAGACGCGCTGTCCTGGCGTCTCCCACCGATCAGCAACTCGCCGATGTGCTCAGCGTCTCGCTTGACCAATTGCAGGAGACGGTACGTCGTCTGGACGGATCCATCGCGGGCGTGCTAAAGCGCTGCTACCCGCTCTTGCTCCACTGCCTGGGACTGAAATTGGCCAACGAGCTTACGGTTCCTCCGCCTCCGGACCTCAGCACGTTCCAGGCATTGCTCACGCCTTACGATGATGAACTGCCAGAGACTGCTGAGGAATTGGTCACGGCGGCGCGCAGAGCTCGCAATGTGGAAGAGCTGCGTATCGCCATGAACTTGGACTTTGCGGAATTCAACCGCACACTGGCCGTCCTCACACCGCAGTACCACCCCATCAGCCGCGCCGACGCTCACGAAGAAGAACTGCGGAAGCACATCGACCTGAACCGGACTCGCCTCGTTGACCGGCTGCGCTGGGCTGTTCTCGACCGCTTCGAAACTCGCGAGCCGATCGCCGATTGGGCGCAGACACGTTCCCTGCAGTGGATCACCGCCCCTGAGGAATGGGCGTTCACTCACGACAGCGTGGATACCGGCCTGCTTCGGGAGCATATCGAAGCATCACTGACCGCGCGGCTGGGGGCTCCCACGCCGCAGGACGGCAAGCGTCTGCCTGCGCTGGATCAGCTCCGTGGCGACAACAACCTACTGATTCGTCACCTTGTCCCCGAACTCACCGTATTGATCAAAGCGGTGCGGCGTCCCCTACCCGGCGCGCTAGCCGGGGCCGGCGCCGTAGAGAACGTCGCGACGCTTCTGGACCAGGTGGGCGTCCTGGATTTCCGCCTTCTCACCAAGGACGACATCGTCGCATGGCTTGACGTCCTGGGTCAGTGGCCAGCGGGGATGCCGACGACGACCGTTCTCGCCGCACATGGCTTGACCCAGGCCGATCTCGACCCGGCGCGCCGCGCCGAACTGCAAGCTCGGGAGGAGCGTGCTCGTCGCCGACGCGTCATCAACCTCGGCCGTCAGGAGTTCGACGTGGATTCCGGCGACTTCACCGATGTGATCACCGGGCTGCAACAGGGGCTGGAGGAGAACCCGGAGATGATCGCCGGACGTGGCCGCTTCGCCACCCTAGAAGCACTTCCCGGCCGCCGAGCCGTCTCCGGGCCGGGCGGTCGAACGAGCGTGGGCTTGCGCGCGGATCGCGAGCTTTCACCGGCCCAGCGCACGGCGATCGGTTTCGCGGGCGAATGGATCGCCTACCAGTGGCTACGCAAGAACTACCCGGCCACCGACGAGAGTAGTTGGGTATCCACCAGCCGTCAGAACGTCTTTCCAGGCTCCTCAGGGGATGACGGTCTTGGCTTTGACTTCCGTGTCGGTTCCGGGCAGGAGCCCCTCATGTTCGAGGTGAAGGCAACTCAAGGCGATGGCGGTCAGTTCGAACTCGGG
Source organism: Streptosporangium sp. OZ121 (assembly GCF_051918885.1). Lineage (NCBI taxonomy): Bacteria > Bacillati > Actinomycetota > Actinomycetes > Streptosporangiales > Streptosporangiaceae > Streptosporangium > Streptosporangium sp. OZ121. The sequence continues at coordinate 8,627 of NZ_JBPXMC010000009.1, read as the reverse complement.
GAGAGCGAGGTTCGGGCGGCGCAGAGCGCAGCTCGAAATGATCGTTGGCGGCTCCTGGTCATCACGTGGGTGCTGGACCCGGAGCGCACGACGGTGACGATGCTGCGGAACCCCTTTAGCGCGCAAAGCCAAGGCCTGTACCGGGAAGAAGGCGGTGCGCTGCGGTTCTCATACCGCCTATGAAGCAGGCAATCACCGCTTGCGGTCAGTCATCGCGATGACGAACAGGTGAAACCAGAACCATTCAATCAGCGGACAGCTTTTGGAGCCGGGATCCGGCAGCGTCGCTGAGCGCCTACCGGCCTCAGCGCTTGCGTAGAGCACAGGCCGGCTCCGGCTCCCGCTGACCAGGAGAGGCCGACTACAGTGCGGCGGCCACATTCGGTCCGACTGTCGTTGATACGGAATCCGACTCCTTCACCTGGGCAGGATGGTCCTCGCGAAGCTGCGCGGCGATCTGTCGGGCTCTGGAGGTGCTCACCGAGAGCTTGTAGGTGCGGAAACCCGATCGCTGTGGCTGACCTTCGGGCTCTTATTTCGACTAGCGCGACAGCCGTAGTTGCGACGCGAGAAAGAAGGTCAACAGCAGGAAGCGGTTCATCATCACCGACACCGGCAGCCTGCCGGCTCGCCGTACCTGAGATGTTGGGGCCTCAATGCGGACAGGCGGTTTCCCTCGTGAGGACCGGGTCGTTCGACATCCTGGGACCTATCGATCCGAATATGACATTCCGCCGACATTCCGTGCTCATGCGACGATAGGGTAGATCGATCTTAGGGGTCGGGAATGTAATTCGCGGGGCCGACGCATGGGCGAAGGGGAACTGGTGGCGGAGCTGATCAACAACCGCTTCGCCCTCGTCGAGGGCATTGTACATTCCGGCGGAGCCGCAGATGTCCGGAAAGCGGTCGATCTACACAACGGCGGTATACCCGTCGCGGTCAAACTGTTCAGGACCTCCGAGAACGACGAGACTCTGCGGATCTTCTTCGAGCGGGAAAAGCAGACATTGCGGTCTTTGAACCATGACCACATCATCAAACTGGTCGACGCGGGCTGGGACGAACCCTCCGGGCGCTTCTACCTCATCCTCGACTGGTCTGATCGGACCCTCGCCGGACGGCTCCGGGAAGAGGGGAGCTACGACTGGCAAGACTTCTTCGCGCGAATCGGAATGCCCCTGGCAGGGGCGCTCAACCACGCCCACCTCAAAGAGATCGAACACCGCGATCTCAAGCCCGCCAACGTCTTGCTGGCGGGAGATGGAACGGCCCGGCTTGCCGACTTCAACATCGCCAAAATCCGCGACAAGCTCGGTGCCCCTTCAGGCGGGCATACGGTAGCTGGCTACCGGTCCGGCTTGTACGCTCCTCCTGAGCGCGACGACTCGATCCCTTACACACGAGATGTGTTCGCCTACGGAGTCCTCGCGATCGCCTCGATGTCACGTTCCCCAATACAGGACTATCCGGACATCCTCCCGGCGTTGGAAGCGCTTGAGCTTCCCGCTGAGATCAGAGAAGTCCTGCGCTCGTGCGTAGCGACCAAGCCCCAGGAGCGTCCAGCCAACGGAGCGGTGCTCGAATCACTACTGCAGGCCGCGCTCGCCCGATCCAATGCGCGCGCAGCGCGCAGGAAGAACACACTCTGGCTCAAGATGACCCAGGGTGCTGGGCGCACGGTGCTCTCCCTTGGCCAGGACGCCCAGGTCGACTTCGCGGGGGGCGAGTCCGCGGTCATGATGGACCTGTCAGGGGAGGTCTACGCCGAGTTCGGCACCGACCGGCAGACCGGGCTCCAAGACCGGAAGTCCGTCCTGCTGATCGGACGCGAACACACCTACAAGATCGTCCTTGATCAGGACGGCCAGGACCGAGTAGTGATCGTCAACGCGAGGCGGCACAGCGGCCCGTGGTACGACAACGCCCGTCGCAGGGCTTGCCTTGTCTCCACCTCGATGGGTTTCGCGTTCGCTCGCCAACGCCCGGCAGGATCCGACTGCGGCCTCGAGGAGCTGATCCTCGCCATCGACGACCACGCTGAGGCTGCCGTCCACACAGATATCGCCGACGACGGGCTCGGTGACCTGTTCGCCAACTGGCGGCGTGTGCTCGACGCGCGGGAGGATCTCGCCCGTAGCGAACTCCAGTCATTGGAGTTCCACGGCAGGACCGTCCGCGGCCGAGAGGTCGCGTTCGTGATCACACGAGAGACCGATCAGAACCTCGTCGGCGACGAGTGGGAGGTATTCGACCCCAGCCGCAACCGGCTCGTAGGTCGCGGCGAAGTCGTCGCCCAGTCTGCCGATTCCGTCACCCTCCGATTCCGTCATGCTCTCCGGGACCTTACCGCCGCTGGACGCCTGGCACCCTATTTGGGGCCGACTCAGACGGCACTGTCTCGCCAGATCGATGCACTGAACCGGGTTGCCTCGCGGGAGGCGGTGAATCCCGTTCTCCGCGACATCATCACCCGTCCTGGTGCCCTCGCACCATCCGAACCGGCGGTGATCGAATCCTGGTTTCGCGGCGATCTCGACGAGAGTAAGAAGGACGTGGTCCGGCACGCCCTGGGCACCAGCGACATCATCCTGGTAGAGGGCCCGCCGGGCACCGGCAAGACGACCGTCATCGCAGAGATCGTGCAACAGACGCTCAAGCGCGCCCCCCGCACCCGGATCCTCATCGTCAGCCAGACCCATATCGCGATCGACAACGCGCTCCAGCGGCTTGAGTCGGCTCGTATCGGCAATCTGGTCCGACTCGGACGTGGCGCCGATGACCCCCGGGTCGCGCCGGCCGCCCGCCATCTGCTGCTAGACAAGCAGATGAAGAAGTGGGTCGAGCGGATTCGGACGCGTGCCCAGCGTGGCATCAGCGCGCTCGCTGCCAAGCACGACCTCACCGAACGTCATCTGCGTGGCGCAGTGGCCCTCCAGGAACTGGCTGCCACTCTCGGCGACATCGAACATGTGCAACGGCGGATCGTCGATCTGTCCGGTTACCAGACCGGTGCGAACCCCATTACTAGTAAGGAGCCCGCAGATGACGTCGTCGACGCCCAAGCCCGGTTGGAGTATCTGTACGCCGACCGGGACGCGCGTGTCGTCGAGGCTCGTATGTACTTAGCCGGAGATCTCACGATTGGATCTGAGCCGAGCCTTATTGAGGCGCGCGATGCGGTCGCGGCGGTGCTCGGCGTCTCTGACGGCAGCCGACGGCTGATGGAACTCCTCGCGCTGCAGGCCGAGTGGCTGCACCGCATTGAGTCCGACAAGGCTATGGTGAAGGCGTTCCTGCGCACCAGTAGTGTCGTGGCGGGTACCGCGCTCGGGTTCCTCGGGCATCCGGCCGTCAAGGACATCGAGTTCGACTTGTGCATCTTCGACGAGGCATCCAAGGCGACCGCAACCGAGACCCTCGTCCCGCTGTCGCGAGCACGTCGATGGGTGCTGGTCGGCGATACTCGCCAGTTGCCGCCGATCGACGAGGACCTGCTCAACGAGCGATCGATCATGCAGGAGCACTCGATCAGCAAGGAGATCGTGACCACGACCCTATTCCAACACCTGGTCTCCAGCCTTCCCTCTACCGCTAAGCACATGCTCCGCGCGCAGTACCGGATGATCCCGCCGATCGGCGAACTCATTTCCGCCTGCTTCTATGAGGACAAACTGCTGTCACCGCTCGCCCGGGAGCTCAACGGATACGCCAGCTTCGGCAAACCCGTCCAGTGGATTGACACCGGTCCGCTCGGGACCGGCCGCCGCGAGCAGGCACCCGTCAGCGGGGACACCAGTTTCGCCAACCGAGACGAGGCCAGACTGGTCATTGACCGGCTGCGCACCCTCGACCGCGCTGTCGGCCATGGCCTCATCAAACCGATAGACGGGCACAAGCTCGAGATCCTGCTTATCGCTCCCTACCGGCGGCAGGTCGCCGAACTTAATAATAAGATCGCGACCCTGAGTCCGGCCCACGTCGCCGCGACCGCGCTGTCGGTCGACGCGGTGCAAGGCAGAGAATGCGACCTGGCAATCTTCAGCGTGACCAGGAGTAACGACCAGGGTCGACTCGGCTTTCTCGGCCAGGAGTACTGGCGCCGCATCAACGTCGCGCTGTCCCGCGCCCGATATGGCCTGACGATCGTTGGTGATGCCCGGTTCTGCCAGTCCGCACCCGGTGCCCTCCGCGACGTACTGAACTACATCCAGACTCATCGCACCGACTGCGAGATCATCGATGCCGACCGCACCTGAAGCCGACGCGCTCCTCGCCGAGCGCTACCCCGTGGATCGAGCTGGGCGTCCGCTGATCAACATCTTGGACGCCGCACTGCCTATCACTGGGTTATCGGTCGACGTTCTGGCCCAGGAGCGCAAGCCGCTGCCTCTGCTCGACGAGTTCGTCCTGCGCCTGACTAGCGTCGGTGTTGACACCGCAGACAGTATCGGGAATCTCCTTGGTCTCGACAAGCCCCTCATCGCGCAGACGGTGGGGGACCAGTTCTCCGCCGACACGTTGAGATATGCCCCCGATGCATCAAGCCGCACCCTGCAGTTGACCGCCAAGGGTGTACGGACGGTGACTGACCTGTCGTCGGTCCGGCCGGTACGCGAGGAACTCGATCTCTACTTCGACCGGATCGCCTGGCGCTTGCACTCCTGTAGGCCCCGCGACCTGATCACCCGGCACAGGGCTAGCAGTGATGGAATGATCATCCTCCATCATGACCCAAGAAAGGTCATCAGCGAGGACGACATCGCCCCGGCGACGATCAACGCCCTGTTCGGTGACGTGGACGAAACCCAGATGGAAGTCGTTGCAGTAAAGAGATTCCACGAGAAGCCAGCCAAGCGCTTCCTGCCCGTCAAGCTTCTCGTCTACGCCGACAACGGGCAGGACATCAATTTGGCCGTCGCCATCGCCGACGAGCTGAGCCAAACACACGAGCTGGCCCTGGCGGCGCTCGGCGGCAGTGAGCGTCTGGGCATCCGCGTTGACCAGCCCGCTCAGCGGCCGATCTTGACCGACGAGCTCGAAGCCCTACGGATCCCCACGCATCCGACCCAGGAAACCGAACCACCTACTCCGCAGTTCACCACCGAAGTCCGCGGCATCGGCGTCTTCGAGCACCGGATTCAACTAAACAACGCCCTCACTACGGCATCCCAGCGCCTGCTCATCATCAGTCCTTGGCTGAGAAACCAGGTCGTCACCACTGACTTCGTCGGCAAAGTCGAAAGCCGTCTACGGCGTGGAGTACGGGTTCACATCGCGCACGGGTACGGAGACGATGAGCCGGACTCCCGTGCACTGCGCACGCTTCGCAACCTCCAACGGCGCTACTCGGATAAATTCACCTTTACTAGGATCCGCAACACGCACGCCAAGGTCCTCATCTTTGACGACGTGTGGATCTCCACCAGCTTCAACTGGCTGTCCTTCCTCGGTGATCCAGACCGTACATACCGCCAGGAGGAAGGCACCCTCGTGAGAAGCGGCGCCATCGTGGACGAACGCTACGCGCACTTCATCCGGCAGATCACCGATGACGCGGTACCGGACTGAGCATCGACCCCGCCATCACAGCGAAGTTCTTCAGATCAAGGACATGACCCGGGCGCTGACGACCCGGCACAGCCGTGAGGGCGGCACTCGCCGTTTGTATGATCATCCGGCGCATGTCCCGTACCCGCCGCCTATCCGCGGGTCACGCGACCCGCATCGACAGGGACCATGAATCGTCTTCATGCGACTCATCAAGCCACGCCATGCACTGAAATATCGCGGGACGGGAAGGCCTGATTGCACTCCGTGGTTGACCGGCGTGTTAGGGGACGTTACCTAGGGAAGGACTTGCGAAGCGGAATTCTTGTCGGACCGGCCTGCACTTTTACGTGAAATTGGCATATGACCTAGGAGGGCTAGTGCAGGTTCAAGAGAGCAGCGTGATGTCTCTCCTCGAAGGCCAGAAGCAGTTCCAGGTGCCGCTCTACCAGCGGACATACAGATGGGACCAGAAAGATCTGCGCCTGCTGTGGGACGACGTCATTGAGCATGCCGAAGCTCTGGCCAACGGGGAAGAGCGAAGCGCTCACTTCCTCGGCTCGGTCGTCCTGGCTCCAGGTGAGGTCTCGGCCGGCGGGAAGAAGGTCAATCGCTGGTTGGTAGTGGACGGCCAGCAGCGCCTGACGACTCTCATGCTCGCCTTCTGTGCTCTTCGTGACCACATAATGCAGTTCGATGAGCGCGAAGCCGACCGCATCCATCGGCGGTACCTGGTAAACGAGTTCCAGACCGGTAAAGATCACTATCGCCTCTTGCCGACACAGGCCGACCGGGAGGCGTTCCGGGCCTGTATCGACCGCAGTCCAACAGCAGGCGGTCCCGACAAGATCGGAAGCGCTTATCGTTTCTTCAAGGCGGCGCTGGTCGGTCTCGACGCCGATGCCGAACAGATCGATCGAGTCGAATCTGTGCTCTGCGACAAGCTCTCGATCGTGGAGATCACCGCGGAGAAAGGCGACAACGTCTACCGGATCTTCGAGTCGCTGAACAACACCGGCGTCCGGCTCACCCAAACCGATCTGCTGCGCAACTATGTATTTATGCTGCTGCCCAAGCACGGCGAGGACGTCTACGAGCAGCACTGGCTGCCTCTGCAGAAGCTGCTTGGCCCGGACGGCCTGGAACTGCTCGTCTGGCTCGATCTCGTGATCCGCGGAGCGGACAAGATCAAGCAGACGGAGATCTACCGCTACCAGCAGGCACGCCTAGACGAGGTGGTTCGCACGGGCGGTGAGGAGAGTCTCTGCGCTGAAATCGCCGATCTGTACCGGCGCGGACGTCTGCTCGACCAGATTCTTCGTCCCGAACAGCTCTCTGGGCCGCTGGCCGAACCGCTGACCCGGCTTCACGCCTGGGGCGGGCAGACCTCATACGCGCTCGTCCTACATCTGCTTGATCTCCTCGATCGCAAACTGACGACGCCCGACCAGGTCGTTACAGCCCTTGGATATGTCGAGAGTTTCCTGGTCCGTCGCATGATCTGCGACAAGAGCACCAACAACCTTAACCGGATTTTCAACGCGGCCCCTAAAGAGCTGGAGACCGACCGGCTGGTCGCCGAGGCCGTCCATCGCTACCTATCCGGGGAGCGGCGTTACTGGCCATCGGATGAGGCCCTGCGAGACGCGATCCGGCACCGGCCCTTCTACTGGTCGGGCCGCCCGGCCCAGCGCTTCTTCATCCTTCGCAGACTCGAAGAAAGTTTCGATGCCAAGGAACCGGTCGACTTCACTAAAGCCAAGCTCACCATCGAGCACGTCATGCCTCAGAGCGCGACCAAACCTTGGCTCGACCAGCTTGCCGAGGAAGTCAGCGACGAAGGCAGCGCCGAGGAACTCCACCAGCTGCTGCTGCACACGCTGGGCAACCTCACGCTCTCAGCAGAGAACGCCAAGCTTTCCAACCACCCCTTTAAGCGCAAACAGCAGATCCTCGACAACAGCGCTCTACAGATGAACCGGAAGATCGCCGAGACGCCACGTTGGGGCAAGGAACAGATCCTCACCCGCGCCGACGAGCTCGCAGCCCGGGCCGTGCATCTGTGGCCGGCCCCTCTGGCTAACAGCCGGGCCTTGGTCGATGATCGCCGCGAGTGGGCTCTGCTGCGTGCGGCACTGACGGTTCTCCCTGCTGGAAGCTGGACCACCTACGGCGAGCTGGCCGAACTCATCGGAACCCATCCCCGAGCGGTCGGAAGCTACATCGCCGCCCGGCCCGATGTCCCCAACGCCTACCGTGCGTTGAGTGCCAACGGCACGCTGGCCCCAAACTTCCACTGGCTCGACGGACGCACCGACGACCCCATCGACGTCCTCAAGGCCGAGGGCGTGCACTTCGACAGCAAGGGCCATGCCGATCAGTCGCAGCGTCTCTATGCTGCGGACCTTGCTGAGCTTCTCGGCATGGACCTACCGCAGACCGGTGTCCCACCCTTGTCCAAGGGAGCCAGCGAGGAAGAGCGCGCTCTGCGCTTTCAAGCCCTCCTGCGTGAGAACCAGGATCCAAGCACCGCGGAGTACGTCGAGAGTCTGCTGAAGATCTGGACGGACCTGGGCGGAACGTTGTCCTACGGCAAAAGCACCGACACCAGTTGTTTCCCGCTCGTCTGGGACGAGGCCAGCGCGCCAGGGCACAACTTGTGGCCGGTGGTGTTCTACCCACTGAGCGGCAAGGTGGAGGTCGTGTTTCAGTACCTTGGTAACCGTCCGCCCTTCGATGATCTCAACCTGCGCCGCGAGCTACTCACCAGGCTCAATACCATCGACGGTATTCAGTTGGCTGAGGTCAAGCTCGGTCTGCGGCCGTCGTTCTCGATGGACCTGCTAGTCGCTCACGGAGCCCACACGATGGGTGGGATCCTCGAATGGTTTTACCGTCGCGCCCAGGACTGGCTCCACAAGGAGTCCGGACTCTTGCCTTTCTCGATCGAGAAAGACTGACAAGCCCGGAAGTGAACCGTGCCGGGTTGTGTGGAGACTCTGGCCTGCCCTGAGTTCGGTGGAGTCGCGTTTTTGGATTGTCATGCCACGATGGTCGTGTTTTCGAACTCTATCGGG
>NZ_JBPXMC010000008.1:0-324886 GCF_051918885.1 Streptosporangium sp. OZ121 | reverse complement strand
GCTTCATGCACTGGCTTTTAACACACTGTTGAGTTCTCAAGAAACGGACGCGTACACCATCACCCTGACCCGACCAAGTGGTCCGGCAGAACTCCGGGGCGTTCCATTTCGTGTCACTATCTTATCGGGAGTGCCGGTTTCGTGTCAAACTGTCGGATTTCCGACTCTCGACTCGATCCCGCCGAACCCGCTAGGATTGCGACTGCCCCGTTTCCAGGGCAACCCCTCTAACTTACTCCAACATCCGGTCGTTGTCCAATCGTGCGGACACGCCCGATTTGCCGGGATCAGAGAGGGTTCTGCTGGGCAATTCGTCCGCCCCAGAAGGTTTAAACCTGGAACTTCGCTGCCCTGCGGAAAGAACACTACCAGGACTCTCACGTCACAGAGACAACTTGCCAACCATCCCGGAGACTCGCGCGTCCCAAACAGTCATAGGAAGTCGAAGCGCGCAACCAGACGTCAAGCCATTCGCAATCGACTCTGGATACGAAGTAGGCGCGAGGGTCAGGATCCTGACTCCGCCGTGGAGGTGAGCACCATGACCCGCTCGGAGTTCGACGACATCCGCGCGCACATCGACGCGGAGGCCGACCATCCAGGTGACCTACTGAGGGTTGCCAGGTCTCTGCTGAACGACCTTGAAGACGCACGCATGAGGGAGGCGACCCTCCGCGCCTACTATCTGCGTCTCCTCACCGCGGCTCGGGCGACGGTCGCCGCGGAGGCGGCCGACTATCCGGAGCCGTTGACCTTCCTCACCGACGAGCTCGCCAAGCGTGGCCAGCTCCCGACATCCGAGGACGAGGTGAACCGGATCCTTGCCGACGCCCATACCGCGGCGGCGTTGCTGGCCTGTCTCGAGGAGAACCCTCTTGGAGCCACCCCGATGGGCACCGGCGGGTCTCGCGCGCGGAGGTGTGCCGGCACAAGCCGTAGCCTCCCACGATGAGGCGTTCCGCGTCATTGACCTGGCCTTGAACCAAGATCTGTAAGACTCCAGGCATGTTGCAGCGAAGGCTGAATTGGGCTGCGGCGACCCTCGTGGGCGTCTTCGGCTTTGTCTGGACCGGTGTAGTGATGTTCGCGGCCGTCGAGACCTCGGCGTGGACCTGGATCGGGCAGGTCTCCTTCGGGGCCTTCCTCACCTGCTGGGCTCTCTACAAGGCGAGTCTGCTGGTACGCCGTACCAAGCCCAGTTTCGTCCCGAGACATCGCAGGGTGAGGGTCAGAGCCTGACGAACGTCATCGCGGGCCGAGTCCCGGCAGCCGCCGACCGGCGCCGGGTCCCGGGCCCGTGGCGGTGCCCCGAAGGCCCCGAAGGCCCCGAAGGCATGGCCGGGGATCGCCCCGCGAGCCGGACCCTTCGGCCGGCGGAGCCCGAAGAGGCTACGAACCCGTCCGGAACGAGCGGAGCTCGTCGGCCACCTCCCGGCACGGCGCCCCCAGATCGAACCGGCTGAGGAGGTGGATGCTCTCCCCCGTGTCGATCTCCAGGAGTTCCGTGCGCGAGGTGAAGCGGGTCCGCGTGTCCACCCGGATGCGCTCGACGGATCTCCACGGCACCCGTTCGGATCCGGCGAAGCCCTTCACCACGACGAGGCCCTCGCCGTCAGCGGTCAGCCGTACCGGAGCGAGGACGTCGCGCACCGCCAGGACCACCAGGACCGCGGACGCGACACCCGCCAGGATCGCGCCCCGGAGGTCGCCGAGGGTCAACACCGTGAGCACCGCGAAAGCGAGCGCGGCGACGATCTTCATGATGAGGAGGTCGCGGCGCACGCGCCAGCGCAGGACAGGTTCGGATGTTTCGGCCACAGCGGCACGCTACCTCTCGGACTCGGCATCTTTCGAAGTACCTCTCGAAGCGCCTCTCGTCCACCACGCTCACGACGGTGTGATGCCCCGGCGCAGAAAGACGGTTCCGGCTGTCGGAAATGCGAAAGGCCCTGATCTCTGGGAGATCAGGGCCTTTCGATTGGTAGCGGGGACAGGATTTGAACCTGCGACCTCTGGGTTATGAGCCCAGCGAGCTACCGAACTGCTCCACCCCGCGTCGGTGTGTGTTTGAACAATATCCGGAATCCCCCTCCGGCTGCAAATCGGTACGGGAACGCGGAGTGGCGTGCCCCGCGCCGTTCCGTCCGCGAGGGCTCGTGCCGCGGGGTGATCGCCCAGGTCAGCATGGCCACGGGTGAGGGCGATGAGCCCGGGGCCACAGGGATGGGCTCGGGGCCACAGGCACGTGAATGACGGTGATGTCCGCGCAACCGGTCATCGACCGCGCGAAGCCCCCGAGCACGAAGTGCCACCGATGAAGAGGGCGTGGCCGGCCAGAGCCGCGGCCGGGGCGCCAGAGCACCGCCGCGGTCATCGACCGGACGAGTCCGAGCAGGTGGAACCGGCAGGACACCCGTGCCGTGGTGCGGGCTCAGGGCCTCCGTGGCGCCGTCGGGGCAGCGCCTGGCGGTCGGGCCCTTGAGGGGCGACGACAAGCGCTGCGGGGCCGGGACGGCCCCGGGTAGGGCCCGTGTCGTGGATCCGCGTACCCGCTGTGCGGGCGCGTTTCGCGAGACACGTATCCGGTCTTTGCCGGGAGCGGGTTTTTGGCAGAAGGTCTTTTTGAGGGAAAAGCCGGTCTTTCCCGGAAGGAGCGACAACACAAAGGCCCCGGTCGCCGTTTCCGGCGACCGGGGCCTTCTCTTGTAGCGGGGACAGGATTTGAACCTGCGACCTCTGGGTTATGAGCCCAGCGAGCTACCGAGCTGCTCCACCCCGCGTCGGTGTATGTCTTAACCATACCCGGCTTTGGTGGTGGGCGCGAATCGAATGGCGCTGGGCCCTCGGGTGTCTCCTAGGGACTCGGTGCGGGCGTCGGTGTGACCGACGGGACCGGTGTGGCGGACGGTGCCGGGGTTCCCGACGGTGAGGGCGACGGGGTGGCAGTAGCGCCCGTCGTCGCTTCGGTGCCCTTCAGCTTCGACAGCGCCGCCTGGAGCTCCTTCTGGGCGTTGCCGTAGTCGGTCCAGTTCGGCGGGTTGGCCTGGAGGGCCTTCTGCGCCTTGTCGTACGCCGCCTGTGCCTCGTCGATCGCCTGGGCCAGTGCGGTGGCGGGCTTGGCCTCCTCGGGCTTGGCCTCGCCGGGCTTGGCCTCCTCCTGTGGCGCCGCCTGGGTGCCACCGCCGAAGACCTGCTCCAGCGCGCCCTTGAGCGTGTCGGCCGAACCGACCTTGCTGCCGTAGGCCACCAGGACGCGGCGGAGGATCGGATACGGCTCCTGGCCGGAGGCGGCCGCGATCTCCACGTAGACCGGTTCGACGTAGACCAGGCCGTCGGCGAACGGCAGGGTCAGCAGGTTGCCGTAGCGGACCTTCGCCTGACCGAGTCCGAGCAGGTTGAGCTCGCCGGAGAACTTGTTCTGGAAGTTGTTCTGTACCTGGCCGGGCCCGGGGATCGTGGTGTTGGACGGCATGCGCAGGATGCGCAGCTTCCCGTAGTCGGCTCCCGGGGTGGCGTCCACGGCCATGAAGGCGGCCAGGTTGGGCCCCTGGCGCGGTACGAACGTGGTGGTCAGCGAGAACGACGGCGCCGCGGTCTTCGGCATCTTGACCGACAGGTAGTACGGCGGCTGCTTGATGTCGCGCTCGCCCGACGACGGGTCGTTCGGGACGTTCCAGAAGTCCTGGCCGCTGTAGAAGGCGTTCGGGTCGGAGATGTGGTACTGGGAGAGCACGTCACGCTGGACCTTGAACAGCGCCTCCGGGTAGCGGAGGTGCTGCCTGAGCTCGGTGGACATCTCCGTCTGCGGCTTGATGACGCCGGGGAAGGCCTTGCGCCAGGTCTGCAGGATGGGGTCCTTCTCGTCCCAGGCGTACAGGCTGACGGTGCCGTCGTAGGCGTCCACCATGGCCTTCACCGAGTTGCGCATGTAGTTGATCTGGTCGCGCGGCTGCGGGACCACCAGGCGCGGGTCGGTGATGGTGTCGCGCGTCATCGCCTCCAGGCTCTTGCTCTGGGAGTACGGGTAGGCGTTGGACGTGGTGTACGCGTCGGCGATCCAGACCACCCTGCCGCCGACGATCGCCGGATAGGGGTTGTCGTCCAGGCTCAGGAACGGCGCCACCTTGGCGATCCGCGCCTGCGGGTTGCGCTCGTAGAGGATCTTGGAGTTCGTGTTGACGTCACCCGACAGCAGCAGGTTGATCTCGCCGTACTTGGCGGCGTAGAGCATCCGGTTGATGAAGGAGCCGACCGGGACCCCGCCCTTGCCGTCGTAGGTGGTGTTCTTCTGGCCGGTGCCGCCGCTCTCGGGGTAGTCGAGTTCCTGGTCCCGCTGGCCGTTGCCGCCTACGACGACGTACTCGGTCGAGCCGGGTGCCTCGCCGTAGTAGATCCGCGACTCCTTGAGCTTCGTCCGCTCCGCCAGGGAACCGGTGACCGGCATGTCCTTGGCGTTGAAGTTGGGCAGGCCCTCGGAGTCGACCTCGTTGCCGGGCGCGGCCACGAAGCCGTTGCCGTGGGTGTAGACGAGGTGCCGGTTGATCCAGTTGTTCTGCTCCGCCGGCGGTCCGGTGAGCTCTCGCACGGCCACGACGGTGTCGCGCAGCGTGCCGTTGGCGTCGGGGTAGCGGTCGACGTCGAGCGGCTCGTGGAAGTCGTAGTAACCGCGAATTCGCTGCTTCTGCTGGTAGGTCTTGGCGACCAGGCTCGGGTCGAGCAGGCGCACGCCGGAGATGGAGCTGTCGGCGGTGACGTTGACCTTGGCCGGGTCTCCCTGAGCCGTGTAGTCGATCACCTCGGCGTCGTTGACGCCGTAGGCTTTTCGGGTCGCGTCGATGTTGCGCTTGATGTACTCCTGCTCCTTGCCCTGCTGGTTCGGCTTGACCTGGAACTGCTCGACCAGGGCCGGGTATACCCCGCCGATCAGGATGGCCGAGAGCACCAGGAGCCCGAAGCCGACGCCGGGCAGCATCCCGCCGGATCGCACGACCCCGGCGAAGAACAGGACCGCGCAGATCAGGGCGATGACCGCCAGGATGCTCTTGGCGGGAAGCACCGCGTTGACGTCGGTGTACGAGGCGCCGTGCCGGAATCCCCGGTCGGAGAAGACCAGCCCGTACCGGTCGACCCAGTAGGCGATCGCCTTCAGCAGCACGAAGACGCCGAGCAGCACCGACAGATGCGCCCGGGCGCCGCGCGAGGCGTGCACGCCGGGTGACTGGAGGCGGAACCCGCCGTACAGGTAGTGCACGATCGCCGCCAGCAGGGCGGAGAGCACCACCGCGACGAACAGGAAGTTCAGCACCATCCGGATGAACGGATAGGTGAACATGAAGAAGGAGATGTCGATCTTGAACTGCGGGTCGACCTCACCGAACGGCGTCGCGTTGACGAATTCCAGCCAGGTCTTCCACTGCCCGGAGAAGGACGATCCCGAGAACAGGCCGAGCACCGCCACGCCGATCAGGAAGATCAGCTTGCGGTGCGGGTCGAGGGCCATGCGGTACCGGTCGGCGCCGCTGGCGCCGCCGAACATCCCCGGGCCGAACATCGGCCGCATCCGGTACGCCATCAGCATGTTGCCGCCGACGATGCCCACCATCAGCAACGCGCCGACGATGAAGAGCAGGATCTGCGTGACGACCACACCGGAGAAGACGGCCGTGTAGTCGACCGAGTCATACCAGAGGTAATCAGTGAAAATGCTGGCAAAGAGGAAGAACAACGCGACTATCGCGACCAGCGCGATCGCGACGGGAACTAACAATCGTGGCCGGCGGGGCAAGCGCATTGCCCTGCCGGCTCCGGGGGTCCGGAAGCTCAAGGCCAACCCCTTGTCGTAAGAGCACGGTCCGTGTCTGGCAACCTACACCGGCGGGAGTTGGGTCGCGTTCAGCCTTTCGGGCACGGTCCGGCCACAACGCCCGCTGGTCTCGGGTCCACAGGTCCAACGTACGAGAGGCCCGATGAGTGCCCCGCGACGAGGCCCGGGACCGGAAAACCTGATCTTTTTCGTGGATCGGGCGTGGCGTCCCGCTTTTCTGGCCTCTCCCCCGCCCGGTTCCGGGATCAGCCGGCCGGGCAGCTCGGCACGGAACCCGAGCCGGTGCGGAGCGCGTCGACCGCCTGGACGGCCTCGTGCAGGGTCGAGACCTTGACCAGCCTGAGGCCCGCCGGGATCGCCTTGACCGCCTCGGCGCAGTTTTCCGTGGGGGTGAGGAAGACCGTCGCCCCCGCCTTCCTCGCGCCGACCATCTTCTGCTGGATGCCGCCGATCGGGCCGACCTCGCCCTCCGCGGTGATCGTCCCGGTCCCGGCGATGGACCTGCCGCCGGTCAGCGCCCCGGGGGTGAGCTTGTCGAGGATGCCCAGGGAGAACATCATCCCCGCGCTCGGCCCGCCGACGTCACCGACGTTGATCTTTACCTGGAAGGGGAACTTGTAGCCGACCCGCATGGTGATGCCCACGATGGGGTTGCCGTCCCTGCCCGCGGCGGTCGGAACGGCGATGGTCACGCTCTGGGCGCCCCGGTTGACGACGAAACTGACCTGCTCGCCCGGCTTGTGCCTGCGGACGGAGGCGGAGACGGTCTCGCGGTCGGACACGGGCGTGCCGTCCACCGAGACGATCTCGTCGCCGACCTTGAACTTCCCGTCGGCCGGCAGGCCCTTCTCGGTGGAGGCCACGGTCACGACCGAGCTGTAGGGGATCTTCAACTCCGTCAGCGCCGCCGCGGTCGCGTCGTCCTGGGAGTTGGTCATCTCCTGGGTGTTCTGCTGCTCGACCTCCTTCGCGGTGGTCGTCGGAGGGAAGATCGTCTCCTCGGGCACGACCGCGATGGTGGGATCGATCCATCCCCTGAGCGCGCTGAAAAGGTCGATCCTGGTGCCGGGCCCGCCCTGGTAGGCGACGGTGACGAGGCTGAGCTTGCCTTCCGTCGGATACGTCTGGTGCCCCTCGACACTGATCACCGGCTTGCCGTCGACGTCGCCGATCGTGTTCTCGGTCGGCCCGGGACTCAGCACGACGTACGGCACCGGAAGCACGGCGCCGACCAGCGCGAGCATGAGCGTGAGGAAGCCCGCCACCATGAGGGTCAGCGCTCGTCGGGACATGGACAAAGCCTATGCCGTACGACAGGTCATGAAACCGCACCCGGACGCCGCCGCGCCGACGGCCGCGCACCCGCCGGCCGGGCTCACCCGCAGGCCCCGACCCACTCGGAGGAGCCGTCGGTGAAAAGCTGGTTCTTCCAGATGGGGACCTGGCTCTTGAGGTCGTCGATCAGCCTGCGGGAGGCCTCGAACGCCTCGCCCCGGTGTGGCGCGGCGACCGCCACGACGACCGCGATGTCGCCGAGTTCCAGGTCGCCGACCCGGTGGACGGCGGCCAGGGCGGTCACGGGGAAGTCCTTGGCGATCTTCTCGGCCACCCGGCGGAGCTCGTCCACGGCGCTCGGGTGCGCCGAGTAGGACAGGCTCGTGACCGGCTTTCCGTGATCCTGCTCGCGTACCGTGCCGACGAAGACGGTCGTGCCGCCCGCGGCGTGGTCGCCGACGGCGGCGAGCACCTCGTCGACGGAGAGCGCGCTGTCGCGAATATCGAGCAACCGGATGACATCCACGCCGCAAAGCGTACCGCCCGGGAAAAACGGCCTTCGGCCGCGCACCCTCTCGGGGGCAGGCACCCGGGTCACCCTGCCTCGTCGTCCTCCATGCCCCCTGTGGACGACATACCCCCTGTGGACGACGCGAGCCCCTACGAACCCGCATGGTTCATGCGAACTCATACGAACCGGTACGCCAATCGCGGAACGTCCGCCCCGCGCGAACGTCAGGGGCGGCGCTTCTTGCGGGCGGCGCGGACGATCGCCGCGGTGCCGAGGACGGCGACGGTGGCGCCGGCCGCGGTGAGTGTGGCCTCCTTGCCGGACAGGCGGCGGCCCACGACGGCGTGCTTGCCCTCACGCAACTCCAGGAGTTGCTCGAACGCGGCCTCGTTGCTCCACTGGGGCTTCCATCCGGCCTCGCGCAGCGCGGCGCAGTCGACCACCCAGGGGTAGACGACGTAGTGCAGGTCGGTGGCCGGGGCCGGGGTGACGCCGAGGCGGTGCAGGCGCTGGGCGGTCCCGAAGGTCAGCCCGGCGGGCAGCTCCAGCCGTCGCAGCCCGGAGATCTCCTCCACCTGCTCCTGCTCCAGCCAGCCGTCGCCGCCGACGGCCACCACCCCCGAGACCGTGCCCAGCGCCGCCATCTCAAGGGCCGAGACGAGATCGTCCACGTGGCAGAACTGCCAGCGGGGGCTGCAGCCCTTGACGGTCAGCAGCCTGGGCGCTTCGAAGTGCCGGGTCACCACGCTGTCGACGCCGGGACCGACCACCGCGGCGGGCCGGACCACGGTCACGTCGAGACCGGGATGGCTGCGCAGGGAGCGCCGGGCCAGCGCCTCGATCTCCAGGTGGTCGCCGACCATGCCCGTGTCGGGCTCGGCGGCGACCGCCGATCCCTCCGGCAGCGGGACGGGATTCTCGGGAACGGCGCCGTACACCATGGCGCTGGTGACCAGCACGACCCGCCGCACCCGTGCGGCGGCGCTGGCGGTGAGCACCGTCTGGGCCGCTCGCAGATTGTAGGCGCGCCGCTCCGCCGGGTTGACGTCGAGCGCGTAGTCGGCCGCCAGATGCACGAGCACGTCAATATCAGATATGCGGTTCGCCAAGAGCGGATCTCGGACATCGAGGACCCGCCAGGTGACGTCGGGAACATCACCACGCTGCTCGTCGATGGCCACGACCCTGCGGAAATCCGCAGACGAGGCGACCTTCGCGAGGAAGGCACGGCCTAGGCCCGAGGCGGCGCCGGTGACGGCGACGACGGGGGGCCGGGAGCGTTTCGAGGTAGGCACCAGGTCCTCACTTTGCACTGACCCGCCATGCGACGGATAACGTGGCGGATGTGGACTCCTCCATCCTGCACGAGGTAGAGCGGTGACTGACTTGCCAGGTCGGGAAAACGACCCCAACGAGAATCCGTTCGCCATGTTCGGCAACCCGGAGCAGATCGCAGCGGCAATGCGCCAGTTCGCCGACATGCTCTCCGCTCCGCCGACCTCAGGTCCCGTCAACTGGGACATGGCGAAGAACATCGCACGGCACGTCGTGGTCGCCGAGGGCGATCCAAGTGTCATGGAGGGCGAGCGGCGCCAGATCGTCGACGCCCTGAATCTGGCCGATCTGTGGCTCAACGAGGCCACCTCCCTGCCGAGCGGGGTGAGCAACCCCCAGGCGTGGAGCCGTTCCGAGTGGATCGAGAAGACCGTCCCGGTCTGGCAGAAGCTCTGTGACCCGATCGCCGCCCGCATGGTCGAGACCATGAGCGGCACGCTCGGCGCCACCGGTCTGCCCCCGGAGGCACAGGCCATGGCCGGGCCGCTGATGGGGATGATGAAGCAGATGGGCGGCATGATGGTCGGCCAGCAGATCGGCCAGGCCGTCGGCTCGCTCGCCCTCGAAGTGATCGGCTCCACCGACATCGGCCTGCCGCTGTCGGACAACGCCGCCCTGCTGCCCGGCGGCGTCGCGGCGTTCAGCCAGGGTCTGGAGACTCCCTCCGAGGAGATCCGTCTCTACCTCGCCCTGCGCGAGGCGGCCCACCACCGGCTGTTCCAGCACGTGCCGTGGCTGCGCGCGCACCTGCTCGGAGCCGTGGAGGAGTACGCCAAGGGCATCACGGTGGACGCCTCCGCGCTGGAGGAGCAGCTCCGCGGGCTCGACATCAACAACCCCGAGCAGCTCCAGCAGGCGCTGAGCGGCGGCAACCTGCTCAAGCCCGAGGAGACCGAGCGGCAGAAGGCCGCCCTGTCCCGGCTGGAGACCATGCTCGCCCTGGTCGAGGGCTGGGTCGGCACCGTCGTGGACGGCGCCGCGGACGGCAAGCTCCCCTCGGCGACCGCGCTGTCGGAGACCGTACGGCGCCGCAGGGCGACCGGCGGCCCCGCCGAGCAGACCTTCGCCACGCTCGTCGGCCTCGAACTCAGGCCCCGCCGCCTGCGCGAGGCCGCCGCCCTGTGGCAGGCGCTGGAGGCCGACCGGGGCGTCGACGGCCGCGACGCGGTCTGGAACCACCCCGACCTGATGCCCACCGCCGACGACCTCGACGACCCCGAGAGGTTCGTACGGGGCGAGCCCGAGCTCGACCTGTCGTCCCTGGAGGGGACCCCGCGGCAGGGGCCTCCGGCCGCCCCTGGCGAGGACGGTGACGACGGCGGGAAGGGCCGCGAGGACGACGGCGGCCGGGACGGCGGCGTGTGAGCCTGCGCGCCGACGCGAAGGAGGTGCTCACGGGGTGGACCGCGCCCACGGCCGACGAGGAGATCCTTCGCAAGGAGTTCCTGGAGCACCTCCACGCCGATGAAGACGCGATGTGGCGCGAGTGCGTCCCGGGCCACCTGACGGCCACGACCGCGGTGCTCTCCCACGACGGCGAGCGGGTGCTGCTGACGCTGCACCCCAAGGCCGGGATGTGGCTGCCCATGGGAGGGCACTGCGAGCGCGGCGACGCCTCCCTGGAGGCGGTGGCGCTGCGTGAGGCCACCGAGGAGTCCGGCATTCCGGGCCTGCGGCTGCTGCCGGGCCCGCTCGCGCTCGACCGGCACCTGGTCTGGTGCCACCCGCCGCACAGCAGCCACCTCGACGTCGAGTACGGCGCCGTCGCCCCCGCCGGCGTGGAGGCCGTGATCAGCGCCGAGTCGCTCGACCTGCGCTGGTTCCCGGTGGAGGAGATCCCCGAGCTCTCCGACGAGGCGACCCGCCGCCTGGCCCGCCGCGCCCGCGAGGTTCTGCGCTCCACGTGACCGGACGCTCGGCCTCGTACGGTCCGGCGACCGGTTCCGGGCCGTCCTGGGCGTGCCCCGAGGGCGTTGGACCGTTTTACGCGTGTCTCACCTTTCCCCGGATATCTTCGTCCTCATCAGGCTGTACGGAGCGGATCGGGGCACTGTGAGTGTGGACATCGTGGCTGACAGGGGCGTCGAAGGCGTCGGAGGCACGGTCGTGCCGCCGGCGCGGCGCCGCCGCTGGAGGATTCCCAGAAGCCTCGCCTGGGCCGCGGTGACCCCGTTCGCCGCCTGGGCGGTGGCCCGGGTGGCCGGGCTCGAACGCGACTCGCTGACCACCCAGCTCATGACCGGTACCCCGTACGTGGCCGCGGCCTCGCTCGTGCCGGTGCTGCTGTCCGCGCTGGCCCGCAACCGGACGGTGACGGCCGTGGCGCTGGTCACCGCCGCGGCGCTCGGCCTCAGCGTGCTCCCCAGGGCCTTGCGCTCCGGGGAGGCGGTGACGGGGACGCCCCTGCGGGTGCTGACGCTCAACACGCTGTTCGGGCGCGCCGAACCCGGCGCCGTGATGGATCTGGTCCGGCGGCTGAACCCGGATGTGCTCAGCACCCAGGAGCTGACACCGGGGATGGTCGAGAAGCTGGAGGCGGCCGGGCTGGGGAAGATCATGCCGTACCAGGTGCTGGAGCCGGAGTGGAGCGCCGGGGGCAGCGGCCTGTACGCGCGGTATCCGCTGACCCCCAGGAAGAACCTGTTCGAGGCGATCGGGCACAACATGCCCGCCGCGCTGATGACCGTGCCCGGCGCCAGGCCCGTCGAGATCGTCGACGTGCATCCCTTCCCGCCGCTGGGCAGGCAGGTGTACGACTGGACGGCGGCGCTGGACGCGCTGCCCTCCGCCGCGCCCGACACGATCCGCGTCCTCGCCGGCGACTTCAACGCCAGCCTCGACCACGCGGCCATGCGCCGTTTTCTGAGCCGTGGCTACCTGGACGCGGCCGACAGCGCCGGGGAGGGCCTCACCCCCACGTGGCCGGTCAACAAGCGCGTCCCCGCGCTGATCACGATCGACCACGTCGTGGTGGACCGGCGGGTGGGAGTGAACGCGGTCAGCGTGCACACCGTTCCCGGCACCGACCATCGGGCCGTCTTCGCCGACCTGCGCCTGCCCCAGCCCTGACGGGCCGGGCACCAGGGCACCCGGTCTCGCGGGCCGCCTGAACCACCCTGAGCCGCCTGGACACTCGGACGGCCGGATACTCGGACGGCTCGGACGGGCGACCAGGCGCGCGATCCCCCGAGGCCTCAGGGCGAGAGCAGCGCCCGTGTGTTGTCCCAGCCTTCCAGGCCCGGGTCGAGGAGGCGGATGTCGCCGGGGGTGCGCAGGCGGTGCCAGCCCGGGCCCCTCGCGACCATACGGCTGCCGGGCGCGGAGGCGCGGAGCGTCTTGATCGGATCGAGGTCGTCGAGGCCCACCGCGGCCCAGTCCGGATAGGGCAGGTGGGCGGCCAGCGCGACCGTGCCGCCCCCCGCGTCCGGGCAGACGGCGATCCTGGCCCTGCCGAGCTCGCGGAAGAGCTTTCCGATGAGCAGCGGGGGCAGGTCGGGCGCGTCGGCGCTCAGCAGGACCGCCTGCTCGCCGTACGGCAGGGCCGCGAAGGCCGCCTCGACCAGGGCACTGCCGGAAAGATCGGGGATCTCGACGACCGGGGTGCCCGGCCAGACGATCTCCTCCATGCCCGGGACGCTCGTCACCACGACGGGAGAGACGAAGTCCAGGCCGGCGACGAGCTCGTAGGCGTCCTCGGCGACGGCGGTGAGGAAGTCGGTGGCGTCGACTCCCGGAGGAGCCGCGTCCGCCACGGAGGGCGTGACGAGAACGGCCACCACTCGGTCTTCCGTCAACATTCCTCCGCGGAACCGTGGGCCGCCGTGGAGAATCCCTCCAGGAAGCCCCGCGCCCGCTCGGCCTTGGGATAGCGTTCCACAAGCGCCCAGAAGCGCGAGCCGTGACTCGGCACCAGCAGGTGGACGAGCTCATGCATGATCACGTAGTCGACCACCCACGACGGCATGCCCCGCAGCCGTGTGGAGATCCTGATGGTGCCGTGATCAGGGGTGCACGAGCCCCAGCGGTGCTGCTGGTTCTCCACCCAGCGCACGCTCGACGGCTTCGCCTCCCCGCCCAGATAGCGGGCCGACAGATCGACGGCCCGATCAAGCAGATCGTCGTCGGAGGGACGTCTGCGCTGCTCCTTGGCCGCGAGGCGATCGAGCATACGGCGCACCCATTGTTCCTCATCGGTGCTACTCAGACCGGCGGGGAGGAGCACGATCGTTTTCTCGCCGTCGCGGTACGCAGAAACCGTCCGCCGGCGGCGAGAACTGCGGCGGACCTCGACTGTCTCGGGGGGCACATATGAACGGTAGCCGAGAATGGCGAATTCACACCAGGGGGTAGAACACGTTCCCGCTGGTCAATCCCCGTTCGTCGATTGTTCAACACGGGTGATCAACTATGACCGTGACTTATCTAATTAACCTGGATATCAGCCGTCTCATGCGTTGCCGAATCGCGGAGCCCGTCGTTCTCTCTGGGCCGCCAGCCCTTCAAGCATGTCGTCGGAGATCATCGTGACCGGCTGGGCGAGGGATTCCCAGCGCAGCGCGGCGTCGAGGTCGGCGTGCCCGCCACCCGCCAGGGCGATCTTGGTGAGCCGGGTGGCGGCCGGCGCGCCGGCCGCCGTGCGCGACGCGATCCCCATCACCTCGGCCATCAGCGACTCGCGGGCAAACGCCCTGGTCACCAACCCCGCGGGCGCCGCCTCCGCGCCCGTCAGCGTCCGCCCCGTGAGCAACATCTCCCGGGCCACGCCCACCCCCGCGACCCTGGGCAGCAGGTAGGTCGCCGCCATGCCGGGGTGCAGGCCGAGCGAGGTGAAGGGGACGAGCAGCTTTGCCTCCTCGGCGGCGTAGACCAGGTCGCAGGCCAGGGCGAGGCACAGTCCCGCTCCGACGGCCGAGCCGTTGACGGCGGCGATGGTCGGCACCTCCAGGTCGGCGATCGCCAGCCAGGTCCGGTAGAAACCGAGCATCCGCTCGCGAAGTGCGGGCACTCCCTCGGCGGCCCGCTCGGCGAGCCAGGACAGGTCTCCTCCGGAGCAGAACGCGTTTCCCGCCCCGGTGACGACGACGCACCGGAGGTCGCGGTCCGCCGCGAGATCGGCGACGGCCAGCCGCCACCGGGCGGTCATTCCTTCGGTCATCGCGTTGCGCCGATCGGGGCGGTTCAGAGTGAGCACCGCGACGCCGTCGTCACGCCGGTCGACCAAGAGCTCGTCCATGCCGGGGAGCGTAACCCACGCTCTCCCGCCCACCACCTCCCGGGGCCGCCCGCCCCTCGCCTGCCTCCGCAGCCTCTCCGGCCCGCCGCCCCCATCGTCCCCGTCCCTCCCGTCGCCCTCGAAACCATCCGGCCGTCTCTCCTGCTGTTTCCCGTCCCGGAAGGCGAGACGGATTTCCCGCTCCGGTGAGCGGAACGGGCGTCCCTCGTCCGGGAGAGGCGGAAGCCCCCACGTCCCCGAGACGAGCGCATCCACGGGACGGAGGGGGCGAAAGGCTCATTTCGGATCGGCCCCGGGGGCGGGTTATCCACAGGGCGGGAGTTATCCACAGGCGCGGGAAAAGGCGTCCGGGACCGTGCGGGGCCATGCCACGCTGGCACACCCGGCCACCCCCGGCCACCCCCCGGCCTGCTCGTCCCCCGCTCACCGGCTCATCCGCAGGCCGCCCCGAGGAAAGGTTCTCCGATGCGACCACGTCTGAAGCCCGCTCTGCGCCGCGTCGCCCGCGACGGGCGCACCCTGCAGTTCGGGCTGCATCCCCGCCACGCGGTGGTGCTGACCGATCTCGAGCCCGAGGTCCGCCGCTGGGTGGAGAGCCTCGACGGCGTACGGGATCTCGCGGGCGTGCTGGCCGGCGCCGCCGAGGCGGGTCTCGATGAGGAGCGCGGCCGGACCCTGCTCGACCTGCTGGTCAGCCGTGGCGTGGTGGACGACGCGGGTGCGGGTCCAGGCCCGCTGCGCGCGCTCGCGATGGCCGAGCGCGATCGGCTCCAGCCGGATCTCGACGCGCTCTCCCTCACCCCGGGCACGATCGACGGTGGGCTCGCCGCGCTGGAGCGCCGGCGAGAGGCCCAGATCCGGGTCTACGGCGCGGGCCGGGTGGGCGCGCAGGTCGTCGGCCTGCTCGCCGCCTCCGGGGTCGGCCGGATCTGCGTCATCGATCCCGGTACGGCGCGGCGACGGGATGTCGTCCCCGGTGGCCTCGGCTGGACGGAGGTGGGGATGAGCAGGCAGGACGGCGCGGTCGCGGTGGCCAAGAGGCTGGCGCCCGGTCTCACGGCCTGGACCGGCGACGGGGCGGCCCAGCTGGCCGACGGGGCCAGGCCTCCGGACCTGGCGGTGCTCGCGCCGGTGGTGCCGCTGGACGGTCTCCTGGTCAGGGAGCTCGTCGAGTGGGAGATCCCGCATCTGCTGGTCACCGCCTTCGAGGGCTCCGGGTCGGTCGGCCCCCTGGTGCTGCCCGGACGGAGCACGTGTCTGCACTGCCTGGATTTGACCCGACGGGATCGTGACCCAGGATGGCCTGTCGTCAGTGCCCGGCTGGGTGGCTTCCCCGCGGGAGAAATCGCGTGTGGCACGGCGCTGTCGACGCTGGTGGCGGCGTCGGCGGCAGGTCACGCACTCGCTGTGATCGACGGCCGTGAACCCGCTGTGACAAACAGCACAATGGAAATATTGCCAGATTTGAGCTGGAAGAGGCGATCCTGGAGTGTTCATCCTCAATGTCGTTGCTTCCGAAACGAGTTGGGTTCGCTAACAATGGTCGCGTCGGCTACCTGCCGCTGACGGACACACAGCGAAGGGAGGGAGCGGCGTCTCGCTGTACCAGTGGACGCGCCGCCAACCAAGGTGAGTGACCTTCCGCGCCGCGCCGTTGCGCGCTCCGCCAAGCTGGCGGCCCTGCCGATCGGGTTCGCCGGCCGCACCGCTCTCGGTCTCGGAAAGCGGATCGGGGGCAAGTCCGCTGAGATCGTCGCCCAGGAAATCCAGGAACGCACCGCCGAGCAGATCTTCAAGGTTCTCGGAGAGCTCAAGGGCGGGGCGATGAAGCTCGGCCAGGCGCTGTCCATCTTCGAGGCGGCGCTGCCCTCCGAGATCGCCGGCCCCTACCGCGCCACCCTGACCAAACTCCAGGACGCGGCCCCGCCGCTCCCGGCGGCGACCGTGCACAAGGTCCTCGTCGAGCAGCTGGGCGACGACTGGCAGGAGAACTTCCTGTCGTTCGACGACAGACCGGCCGCCGCCGCGTCGATCGGGCAGGTGCACAAGGCGGTCTGGCACGACGGCCGGACGGTCGCGGTCAAGATCCAGTATCCGGGGGCGGGCAAGGCTCTGCTCTCCGACTTCACCCAGCTGTCCCGGCTCGGCAAGCTCTTCGGGGTGCTGTTGCCCGGCCTCGACATCAAGGCCGTCCTGAGCGAGTTGCGCGAGCGGGTGGTCGAGGAGCTCGACTACCTTCGCGAGGCCGAGGCCCAGCACGCCTTCGCCCTGGAGTTCAAGGACGATCCCGACTTCCTGATCCCGGACGTGATCGCCGCCAACGAGCAGGTGCTCGTCTCCGAATGGGTCGACGGCACCCCACTGTCGCGGATCATCACCGACGGCACCCAGGAGGAGCGCGACCGGGCCGGACTCCAGCTCGTCCGTTTCCTGTTCTCCTCGCCCGCGCGGTTGGGCATGCTCCACGCCGACCCCCATCCGGGCAACTTCCGGATCGTCGAGGACGGCCGGATGTGCGTGCTCGACTTCGGCGCGGTCAACCGGATGCCCGACGGATACCCAAAGGTCTTCGGAAAACTGACCCGCATCTTCAACAACGGCGACATGTCGACCGTGGTGCAGGGCCTGCGTGACGAGGGCTTCATCCAGCCGCACATCGAGATCGACCCCGAAGCCCTGCGGGCGTTCCTGGCTCCCTACGTCGAGCCGACCGCCGTGGAGGAGTTCTCGTTCAGCAGGGAGTGGCTCCAGCGGCAGGCCGCCACGGCCACCGACCTGCGTCCCGGCAACGTGGTGCGCCAGCTCAACCTGCCCGCCTCGTACGTCCTCATCCACCGCGTGCACGCGGCGGGGGTCGGCGTCCTCTGCCAGCTCGGCGCCACCGCCCGCTTCCGCGAGGAGGTCATCCGCTGGGTCCCCGGATTCGCCGACGAGGATTCGGGAGAACCCACCCTCACCAGCGCCTGAGGGATGTCTTTCTTCCCCGGCGCCTCTCGAGCCCCTCGGCGCCCGGCGACATTCCCCGCCGTCCCGCGACATCTCTCGGCGCCCCTCGGCGCCCGGCGACCATCCCTCGCCGTCCCACGACGTTCGGCGACATCCCTCGCCGTCCTCCAGCGTCCCGCGACGTCCTTCGGCGTCCCTCGCCGTCCGGCGACATCCCCTGCCGCCCCTCGGTGTCGTTGGGTGTCCCGCGACATCCCTCGACATCCCTCGGCATTCCTGCCCGGCGATGCCCGGTGGCGTCCCGTGGCATGGTGGGCCTGGCGAGACGCTTGAGGGGTGGCCCGCCGGAGCGGGTCACCCCTCGTTCGTCCGTCTCGCTTTTCTCGTCCGTCTCGTTCTTCGATCCGTCTCGCGTGCGACCACGTGTGTCTGTCGTGCGTTCTCCACACGTCGCCGCCGGTTCTTATCGAACAGACACGACAGATCAGACGAGGCGCAGGATCGCGCTCCGCAGGCGCGCCGAGGCACGCTCCGCGTCGCGCTCCGCGCGCTGGAGGCGCTGAAGGCCGGCGGCCCTGCGATGCTCCTCCGCCTCGCGGTGAAGGGTCCGTATTCGGTCACGGACCAGTTCTTCTTGCATAGACGGCAGGTCGAGGCCTCTGGCGGTGAAGTAGCTCATCGGAATGGTCCCTTCGGAAACGTCCGGCTCGTGATGGCTCGGGTTCTCGGTGGTTCGGTGGTGTGCGGTTCTCGGTGGTTCGTGGTTCTCGGCGGTCCGGGCAGCGACCGGATCGTTCAGGCAGCGACCGGGTTCTTGCGGGGACGCCCGCGCGGACGCTTCCGGGGGACGATCGCCCCCCGCAGGACGAGCTCGCCGCCCCAGACGCCCCAGGGCTCCTCGCGCTCCAGCGCGCGGGCCAGGCAGGCCTCACGGATCGGGCAGCCTCCGCAGAGCGCCTTGGCGAACTCCACGTCCTCCGGAGACTCGGCGAACCACAGGTCGGGGTCGGTACGACAGGGGATTGTGGCTTCGTCGATCAGGTCCATGACCGTCTGGGCCCCCATCTGCTTCACCTCTCAGCTAGGTGTTGATCTTCGATTACCTCTTGGGGTGGGGGTCAGGAATGACGCGGACAAACAAGAAGGCCGCGGATCCTGGGTGCGGATCCGCGGCCTGAAGGCTTTTTCCTCGGTCAGGTTATGACCGGAGGATGCCCCCAGGGTTGCGGACCGCGCAGTCCACCGTTTCCGATGTGCTTGGTCGTTGCTGCGTAGCTGTCGCCCACTCGGTTACGAGCAGCCGGAACGTCCGTCGCCGGGAAGGCGATCGGAGCGAACCAACGGCCGGTCTCCACCTGGAGATGGGCAGGGTTGGCCTGCAGAACCAGAGCAGCCGCGCCTCTGGCGAGGATGGTCTGGCTGCCACAAGGCAGAACGGTGTTACGGCGCGCGGAAGTGAGCCCCATCTGGGACGACATCAGAATGTTCCTCACAGCGGACTCACCTCCATTCGTGGATCGTCGGACAGTAGCGTCCGACTTGCTTGACCATGACCCTAAACCCCGGCCCCGGGAGGGGGCAACATATTTTCTACCTGCGACTTTGCGACTATCTCACGCGGATCATCGCCTCCTGCACTACCGACACGGCCAGTTCTCCGGACCGGGTGAACATCTCTCCCTTGGCGAGCCCTCTCGCCGCCCCCGACCACGGCGACTCCTGGGCGTAGAGCATCCACTCGTCCACGCGGAAAGGACGGTGGAACCACATCGCGTGGTCCAGCGAGGCACCGGAGAGGTTCGACGCGCCCCATGCCAGGCCGTGGGTCAGCAGCACGGTGTCGACCAGGGTGAAATCGGAGGCGTAGGCGGCGAGCACCACGTGCAGCAGCGGGTCGTCGGGCAGTTCCGTGTCGTAGCGGAACCACACGTTGGTGTTCGAACCGCGCAGCTCAGGGTCGCGGTAGGCCTCCCAGGTGAGGGGCGTCACGTAGCGGGCGTCCACCGGCCTCGGCCTGGACACCCACTCGCGCAGTGGCGAATCCGTCCCCACGGCCTGGAGCATCCGGTCCTGGAAGAGCGGCAGGCCCTCGGGATCGACCACCTGGGGCATCGTGACCGCCTGGTGCTCGACACCGGTCTCCGTCACGTGGAAGGAGGCCGACATCGTGAATATCGCCTTGCCGTGCTGGACGGCCACCACCCGCCGGGTGGTGAAGGACCGGCCGTCGCGGACCCGCTCGACGTTGTAGACGATCGGGATGGCCGGGTCGCCGGGACGGATGAAGTAGGCGTGCAGCGAGTGGACGTTGCGGTCGTCGGGCACCGTCCGTCCCGCGGCGACCAGTGCCTGGGCGGCCACCTGGCCGCCGAAGACACGCTGGATGCGCTCCTCCGGACTACGCCCTCTGAAGATGTCGAGCTCGATCTGCTCCAGGTCGAGCAGGTCCAGGAGCTCCTTTAACGCCTCGTTCACGCGCCCTCCGTCCGGTTCGCGGCGATACGGCACAGTTCGAGCACCGCCTCGCCATAACGGTCCAGTTTGACGCGTCCGATTCCGGTGATCGCCAGCAGGTCCTGTTCCGAGAGCGGCGCCCGTTCGGCGATGGCTTGGAGGGTGACGTCGGTGAAGATCGCCCACTGGGGGATCTTCTCGTGCTTCGCCACTCCCGTACGCCAGGACTTGAGCGACTCGAGCAGCGACTCGTCGTAGTCGGCGGGGCAGCCGGCGCATCTGCCGAGCTTCTGCTCGGCGGCGGCGGCCAGGGTCTTGCCGCAGACCCGGCAGCTGATCGGAGCGGCGACCTGGCGGCGATCGGCCGCCGCGGCCGGGGCGGCGACGCGGCTTTTCTGCGCGGAGCGGCCGGTGAGCCCGTCCAGGAAGCGGGAGGGTTTGCGGGAACGCCGCCCGCCGGGCGAGCGCGCCAGCGCCCACGACAGCCCCAGGTGGGCGCGGGCGCGGGTGACGCCGACGTACAGGAGGCGGCGCTCCTCCTCGATCTGGTCGAGCGTCTCGGCGTAGATGATCGGCAGCATGCCCTCGGTGACGCCGACGAGGAAGACCGCGTCCCACTCCAGGCCCTTGGCGGCGTGCAGCGAGGCCAGGGTGACGCCCTCGACCGGCGGCGCGTGCTGCTCCCCGGCCCGGCGCTCCAGCTCGGCGACGAAGGCGGGCAGGTCGGCGCCGGTGGCGGCGAGGTCCTCGGCGAGGTCGGCCAGGGCCTTCAGCGACTCCCACTTCTCGCGGGCCTTGCCGCCGCCGGGTGCCTCGGGGGTGAGCCCGATGCCGGACAGGATGTGGTGCACGGTCGAGACGAGCGTGTCGCCGGGTTCGGCCGAGCGGGCGGCACCGCGCAGCAGCACGACCGCCTGGCGGACCTCGGGGCGCTCGAAGAAGCGGTCGGCGCCGCGCAGCACGTACGGCAGACCGGCCTTGGCGAAGGCCTGCTCGTACGCCTCGGACTGGGCGTTGACCCGGAACAGCACGGCGATCTCGCGGGTCGGCACGCCGCCGCCGACGAGCTTCTTCACCGCCCGCGCCACGCCCTCCGCCTCGGCGGTCTCGTCGTCGTACTCGGTGAAGACCGGTTCGGGGCCGTCCGGGCGCTGGGCGATCAGGGCGAGCTTGTGCGGGGTCCGCGCCCTGTCGAGCACCCGGTTGGCCAGGGAGACGACCTGGGGGGTGGAGCGGTAGTCGCGGACCAGCTTGATCACGGTGGCGTTGGGGTGCTCGACCGAGAAGCCGGTCAGGTAGCGGGGGGTGGCGCCGGTGAAGGAGTAGATCGTCTGGTTGGGGTCGCCGACCACGCACAGGTCGTCGCGCCCGCCGAGCCAGGTGTCGAGCAGCAGCTTCTGCAGCGGGTTGACGTCCTGGTACTCGTCGACCACGAAGTAGCGGTACTGCTGGCGGATCTGGGAGGCCACCTCGCGGTGCTCGGTCATCACGGCCGCGGTGAGCTCCAGGATGGTCTCGAAGTCGACCAGGTGCCGCTCGCGGCGGAGGTTCTCGTAGGCCTCGTAGAGCCGGAAGACCTCCTCGGGGGGCACGGGCGAGGTGCGGCCCGCCTTCCTGGCGGCCTCCGCGTAGTCCTCGGGGGCGATCTGGGTGACCTTGGCCCATTCGATCTCGGAGGCGATGTCGCGCAGTTCGGAGCGGTCCTGGTTCTTGCGCAGGGAGCGGCAGGCGTCGATCAGCAGCGGCAGCTTCGACTCGATCACCCTGGGCGGGTCGCCACCGATGACGCGCGGCCAGAAGTAGGTGAGCTGGCGCAGCGCGGCGGCGTGGAAGGTGCGCGCCTGCACGCCCGGCGTACCGAGCTGCCGCAGCCGCTGCCTGAGCTCACCGGCCGCGCGTGTGGTGAACGTCACCGCCAGCACGCCCTGGGCGTCGACCACCCCGCTGTGGACCGCGTGCGCGATGCGGTGGGTGATGGCGCGGGTCTTGCCCGTCCCGGCTCCGGCGAGGACGCAGACCGGCCCCCGGACGGCTTCGGCCACCTCACGCTGCTCGGGATCCAGTGCCGCCAGAACGTCGTCGGGCCCCACGGAGCCTCCTTACACGCAGTCGAACACACGCGGTCGAACGGACCGGGCGGCAACATCCTCCCAGTCACCGACCAAGCATCAGTCATTCTGGCAACTCGCCGCCGTCAACCTATGTGGTTCGCCGAGATGCACAAAGCGGCCTTTTTACTCCACAATGGGGGCCGAACGATTCCGGGGAAGGAAGAGGCCCGTGCGAACTGGGGTAACCGTGGGTGCGCTCGCCCTGGCGGCGGCGATGGTCGGACCCGCGGTGGTGTACACGACCGCGCATGCCCACGCGATCTCGACTCCAGCCCAGCCCAGCGGTACGCCCAGCCCGGCGAAGGCCGGCACCGGGGGGACCGCCGACACGGCCGGGACCGGTACCGGGAGGGCTTCCGGTACGGAGAGGTCCGGAGCGGACAGGGCGGACACCGGCAGGTACGGCATGGCGAGGGCCAGCGTGGGAGTGGCCAGCGTGGGAGTGGCCGGCGTCGGCAGGGCCGGTGTCAGCAGGACCGGTGCCGGCAGGACCGCCACGGACGCGGCCGAGACCAGGGCCGCCGGAGCCGGCGCGGCCGAGACCAGGAAGGCCGGCGCGGGGAAGGCCGTTACTTCTCCTTCGAAGAGCGGCACGGGAAGGACCGGCGAGGGCAACCCGACACCCCCTCCGGTGGCGGAGCCCGACCCGTTGGCCCAGGGCACCGTCGTCAACACCGTCGCGTACGGCCCGCACGTTCGCCAGCGCATGGACGTCTGGTACCAGACCGACGAGCTGAAGCGGCCCGGCGTCTTCCTGATCCACGGCGGCTGGTGGTCGTCGGGTGACAAGAAGTACATGACCGAGGTAAGCCGGAGCTACGCCGAGCAGGGCTACGTCGTCTTCAACATCAACTACCGCCTCTCCACCGACGCCTCCTGGCCGGCCCAGCGCACCGACACCCTCGACGCGATCGCCACCGCGCGGCGGCACGCGGCGCTGTGGTCCTTCGACCCGAAAAACTACGTGATCGTCGGCTTCTCCGCCGGAGGCCACCTGGCCGGTGCGGCGGGCACCTACAAGAGCCGCCTGCCCGGCCTGCGCGGCGTGGTCGGCATCTCCCCGGTGATCTCCCCGCTCACGGCGTACACCGAGGGCACCGACACCTTCGACCTGGAGAAGCGCAAGCTGCGCGAGTCGGCCATCAAGCTCGCCGGAGGCTGTGAGCCCACCGGCAAGTGCGCCCGGGTATGGGCGAGCATGGAGGTCCCCTGGCACGCGAGCCGCGGTGACGCGCCCATGCTGGTCGTGCACTCGGAGGACGAGTTCGTGTCGCCGGAGCACGGCAAGCAGCTCAAGGAGCACCTGCGCCAGGTCGGCGTGCCGGTGACGATCGTCACCGAGCCCGGCATCGAGCACAGCGCGCCTCTTTACCGGCTGCCCGGCGTGGCGGAACGGGTTCAGCAGTGGGTCGCGGAGAAGCTGCTCTCATCGGGAAGATGAACGGCCCTCGCCTTGTTGCCAATGGCGCCGGACATCACATGAGGGGATTTCTCACGACATGGCGCTGACTGTGTACACCACAACCTGGTGCGGCCCCTGCAAGCGACTGAAGAGCCAGCTCAGCCGCGAGGGGATCTCCTACAACGAGATCGACATCGAGAGCAACCCGGACGCCGCCACGTTCGTCATGAGCGTCAACAACGGTAACCAGGTCGTACCCACCGTCGTTGTCGACTCCCCCACCGGCCGGATCGTCAGGACCAACCCCTCGGTGATCGAAGTCAAGCGCATCCTGGCGGGCGCGAGCGTGTAGCCGCTCCCCCGCGACGCCCGAGCCCCGGTTCCGCTTCCACGGACACCGGGGCTCCCGTCTGCCGGGACGGCCTCCATCCGGACGATCTCCCCCGGACGATCTCCCCCGGACGGCCTCGCTCAGGACGGCCCGCCGGCCGCCGGTCGGTGACGAGGCCTTTCCGCGGCGGGCGGGGTCACCAGCCGCCGGTCAGCGGTTCGCCGTACCAGGTCTCGATGAGCCTGCGGGCGATCGACACCTCGGACGGCAGGCGCACCTCGCCGCTCTCCGTCGCGGCCAGTAGCTCGGCGCGGCTGAACCAGTGGGCCTCGGCGATCTCCTCGGGGTCGAGGACGAACTCCGTCGACGTGGCCCGCGCGAAGAAGCCGAGCATCAGGCTGCGCGGGAACGGCCAGGGCTGGCTGCCCATGTAGCGGGGCTCGGCGACGCGCACACCGACCTCCTCGGCCACCTCGCGCGCCACGGCGTGCTCCAGCGACTCGCCCGGCTCGACGAACCCGGCCAGCACCGAAAGCCGCCCCTCCGGCCACTGCGGTCCCCTGGCCAGCAGGCACCTGTCATCGTCGTCGTGGATCAGCATGATCACCGCGGGATCGACCCGGGGGAAGTGCTGGCTGCCGTCCTTGGGGCAGACGCGCACGTGCCCGCCCGCGCGCACCTCGGTGCCGCTCCCGCACCGGGGGCAGAACTCGTGGGTGGAATGCCAGGCGTCCAGGGCGACCGCGTACACCAGCAGCCCGGCGTCCAGGTCGCCCAGCAACGACCCCACCTGCCGGAGCCCCGCGGTGAGGGTCTGGTCCTCCGCCGGCTCCGAGGGCGCCAGCGGGGAGAGGATCCGGTTGAAGGAACCGTTGTGGACGCTGTCGGCCAGCGGAGCGGCCACGGCGAAGTAGGCGACGCCCTCGGCGTCGACACCGAGCAGGTAGCGCTCCCCCTCCGGCGCGTCGGCCGTGGGCAGCAGGACCAGTTTGACCTCTCCGCCACTGCGCCGGACCAGCGCCTGCCCGTCGTCGACGACCACGACCCTGGTCGCGGCGTCCGCCCAGGTCCTTTCGAGCCATTCGGCGTCGCCGCGAAGCATCGCCGACCGGTCGATGGCACTGCGCGCGAGCAGCAGCGGCCCCAACAGTCCTTCTTGTGCCGTGATCTCCACGCTGTTCCGCCTCCCCAACCGAGTGCACATACTATGTCGCCGGGCGGGGCCCTCTCCGCCCTTCCCGGCGTACGGGCGGGAGCGGGCGGTACGCGTTCCAGCACATCACCGGCTTTTCCCTCCTCCCTCTCTCCGTCCCCGCTTCCCGCGGTCCGGGGTTCCCCGGGCTCTCACGGCTTCTTCCGGGCTCCTCCGGCACGAGCCCGAGGTGCGGCCGGGGATCCAGGGACGGGAACACGACGCGGGCGCGGGCACCGGGACCTCTCTCCCGATACCCGCGCCTCTCGTGGCACGCTCCACCCGGCCGTCCCCGTGGCGCCGAGCCGTCAGCTCGCGAACACGATCACGTTGTCACGGTAGCTGCGCCGCTCGCGGTCGAAGGTCCCGCCGCAGGTGATGAGCCTCAGCTCGGCTCCCTTGGCGGAGCCGTACACCTGCCTGTCGGGGATCCGGCTCTTCGGGAAGCGGGCCAGGCGCCGGACGGTGAACGTCACCGTGCTTCCGTCGGCCCTGTCGACGTGGACGCGGTGTCCCGGGCGGAGTTTCCCGAGCCGGTGGAAGACAGCGGGTCCCGTCCTGGAGTCCACGTGCCCGGCGATGACCGCCGCACCGGCCTCGCCGGGCTCGGGACCGGCCTTGTTCCAGCCCACCCTGTCGAAGCGCACCGGAGCGACCAGCTTGTTCCTCGCGTCCAGTTTCAGCGCGATCACCGAGGTGGAGACCCCGATCGCCGGGACGCGGAGCCGCACCGGGTTGGCGACCTCACCCCTGGCCGGAGGTCGTACGACCTGGGCGGCGGTGAAGACCGTGGAAGCTTCGGGGGCCGTGGAAGCCGTGGAGGCTTCGGAGACCGTGGAGGCTGTTGAGGCGCTGTGCGCGGCGACCTCGGTGGAGCACGCGGTCATGACCACGAGGGCGGAGAGAGTGGAGAGAGCGGCCACGAGGGCACCGGGAGTCCGCACGGTCAGCTCCCCGAGGTGAATCGGCGGCTGAACCAGAAGCCGCCGCCCGCCAGCAGCCCGGCACCGGCCAGTCCCGCCGGCACCCAGAGCGGCACGCCCTCCTTCTCGGCCGTCCCGCCGAACCCGGTCTCCACCCCACCGGCCGGAGCCCGGTCGTCGTCATCGTCATCGCGCGACGCACCACCCTGGCCCGTGTCCACCCCACCCGCGGGCGCCCGGTCGTCGTCGTCATCGTCATCGCGCGACGCACCACCCTGGCCCGTGTCCACCCCACCCGCGGGCGCCCGGTCGTCGTCGTCATCGTCATCGCGCGACGCACCACCCTGGCCCGTGTCCACCCCACCCGCGGGCGCCCGGTCGTCGTCGTCATCGTCATCGCGCGACGCACCACCCTGGCCCGTGTCCACCCCACCCGCGGGCGCCCGGTCGTCGTCATCGTCATCGCGCGACGTGCTGCCCTGGCCGGTTTCCACGCCGCCCCGGGGGAGGTCGTCGTCCCGGTCGTCGGCGGGTCCGGCTCGCCGGTCGTCCTTGTCGTCGCCGTCATCGCCGTCATCGCCGTCATCGCCGCCGTCGCGGTCATCCCGGTCATCCCGGTCGTCGTCACCACCGTCGTCGTCATCACCGCCTCTGTCGTCATCGTCATCGTCATCGTCGTCGTCCGCGACGTTGGCAACCGCCGTGGGCGGAGCCGGGAACGCGGATGCCTGGGCCGCCGGAATACCGGCGAGGACGCCGGTGGTCCCGAGTCCGAGAGTGATCGCGATGGCGAGCAGGGTCCGCCGTAGTACCAGGCTCATCTGGCCCTCCTGAAAGTCGTTCCGCACCTTCTGTTCGGATGACTCCAGATTTCCGGTGGCCGGTGGACCCATCATGAGCGCGGGATGAGAGGACTCTCACCGGACCCGCAGGCGGTAGCCGGACCCCCTGACGGTCTCGATTCGCTGGTTTCCCAGCTTGCGGCGCAGGTAGCGGACGTAGACGTCCACCACGTTCGAGCCGGGGTCGAAGTCGAAACCCCACACGTGGCTGAGCAGCTGCTGGCGGGTGAGAACCTGGTCGGGGTGGCGGCAGAAGATCTCCGCGAGGGCGAACTCGCGGGTGGACAGGTCGACGGAGTGCTCGCCCACGTGAGCCCGCCTGGTCCGCAGGTCCAGGGCGAGGTCGCCGACGCGCAGGACGGTCGTCTCCGGGACGCGCTCAGGGCGCAGGCGGAGCCGTACCCGTGCCAGCAGTTCCTCGAAGGAGAAGGGCTTGGCGAGGTAGTCGTCGGCCCCGCCCTCAAGACCCGCGACGGTGTCGGCGACGCTGTCGCGGGCGGTGAGGATGATCACGGGGATGGTCGCCATCTCCTGCCGGAGCCGTCGCAGGACCGTGAAGCCGTCGCTCAGCGGAAGCCCGATGTCCAGGATCATCAGGTCGAAGCGACCGGCACGGGCGTACTCGTACGCCGCGACACCGTCCGCGACGACGGTGGTCGTGAACCCGTTGCCTCTCAGGCCCTTCTCCAGGAAGGACGCGATCCGGCCCTCGTCCTCGGCTATCAGGATGCGGTTCACCCTCGGCTCCTCCCTCGGGGGACTGTCACGGTCGCGCCTTCCACACCGTGCGGCGTGGAAGGACATCGGGAGTTCTCCTCGTACGGGGACATCAGTGCTCGTACGAGAGCGTCACGGGGATCTCCTCGTACGGGAAGGAGATCAGGAAGAGCGCCCCGCCCTCGTCGGCCGCGCGGACCCGCGCGGTGCCCCGGTGCGCCTCGGCGATGGAGCGGACGATGGCGAGACCGAGCCCCGCGCCGTCGTGCGACCCGGTGCGGCTCGCACCTCGGACGAAGCGGTTGAAGATCCGTTCGCGATCCTGGGCGGGCACGCCGGGACCGGTGTCGCGCACCCACAGTTCCACCCTGCCCTCCCGTACGGCGGAACCGACCGCGATCAGGTCGCCTGGACCGGTGTGCCGCACGGCGTTCGCCACGAGCTGGATCAGCGCCTGGGTGAGGCGCTGCCGGTCGGCCGTGACCTGTTCCTCGGCCACCTCGTCCACCCGCCAGCGACGCTCTCCCAGGGCGCGGGCCTTGGCCACGACCTCGACGGTGAGATCGGCGAGCTCGACCTCCCCAAGGGTGAGGAAGCCCGGCTGCTCCGACCTGGCGAGCATGATCAGATCGTCGACGATCCTGTTCATCCGCCCCAGCTCGTCTGTGACCAGGGCCAGGGTGGCGGCCCGCTCCTCGGGATCGTCGCCCATGAGTTCGAGGTGGCCGCGGACGACCGTGATCGGGGTGCGCAGCTCGTGCCCGGCGTCGTCGAGGAAGTCGCGCTGCACGGCGAAGGCGCGTTCCAGCCGGTCGAGCATGTGGTTGAAGGTCGCGGCCAGCGCCGAGACGTCGTCGTCGCCGGAGACGGTGAGGCGCCGGCTGAGATCGCCGGAGCCGCCGATCCGCTCCGCCGTCCGGCGGACCAGCCGCACGGGGGCGAGGACCCTTCCCGCGACGAACCATCCACCCGCCCCGGCCAGGAGGAGCGCCGCCAGCGCGGTGAGGCCGAGCACACGCACCGCCTCGACGACCTCGCGGCGTTCGAGGTCGTAGAAGACGATGGCCACGAAGGCGCCCTCGACCTCGCCGTCGGCGATCACGGGTGCGACCGCCCAGCGGACGAGCCCCGCCGTGCTGGGAGCCCAGTCCCAGGTGGGTTCGGTCGCGGCGGCCATCCGCGCCACCAGCGCCCGGTCGGTGTCCAGCACGGCCGGGGGTTCCGCGTACGTACGCCAGCGGACCTTCCCGTCGAGGATCACGAAGAAGGTCTCGTGGCGGTCGGGCG
Source organism: Streptosporangium sp. OZ121 (assembly GCF_051918885.1). Classification (NCBI taxonomy): domain Bacteria; kingdom Bacillati; phylum Actinomycetota; class Actinomycetes; order Streptosporangiales; family Streptosporangiaceae; genus Streptosporangium; species Streptosporangium sp. OZ121. Next base: position 296,503 of record NZ_JBPXMC010000008.1, on the reverse strand, counting down.
CGTTGATCTTCAGGTACTCCTCGAGCAGCGCCGGCGGGGAGGCGGTCGAGTTCTTCGCGTACCAGTGGAGTTTCTCCACCTCGTTGGCCAGCTCGGCGTTCACCCGGTCTTCGAGCCTGACCAGCAGGATGGTCCAGGTGGCGAACACCGAGACGCTCAGGGCGAGGGCGACGACCGCGAGCGTCCAACCCACGATGCGGGTCCGTGCGCTCACCGCCCGGCCGTCGCCTCTGCCGCCGCCGTTCCGGCCGTCCCCGTTCCGGCCGCCGTCCCAGTCGTCCCCGTCCCAGCCGCAGTCGTGGCCTCAGTCGTCCCCGGCTCCGTCTCAGCCGCAGTCTCAGTCGTCGCCGTCATCGCCGTCATCGCCGCCGTCGTCGTCGCCACCGTCGTCGTCTCCCCCGCCTCGCGGTGGCGGTGGGGGCTGCACCCGTTCGGCCCGCTCCCTTCCGGCCAGGCGGGACGCGCCGGGCTCGCCGGAGGTCGCGGATCCCGGGGGCGTCCGGTCGTCCCGCGCCTCCGGGTCGCCGGGTGCCCCGGAGCCGTCCGAGGCTCCCGGGCCGGCCGGTGCCGTGGAGTCTCCGGGGGGCCGCGGCTGCGCGGTGCCCGTCTCGGCCGTCTCCCCGCCCCGTTCCCTGTCGACCACGACGGCCTCCCCGAGGCTGCCCGGACTGCCTTGGACCAGCACCACGACCGCGAACATCGCGACCGCGGTGACGAGTATCCCGATCACCATGCTGACGGTTGACGTCCTGCGGCTCATGGCGTCCACGCTAGGCGCCGCCATAGGAGATCAGGCTGGGATGGAGATGAGAAGACTCTCATCATCGGACGACACGGACATGTACTGTCAATAGGCCGATCGCCTCCGCGTGCTGATCGGCCTCAGGCTAGGATCGCCGAGTTAGGTTAGCCTTGCCTGATATCGGGGGTCCCTGCATTGCGGCTGTACCTCACCGCGCTCAAGCCGACCGACTCGGTCACCGACGGCTTCCTCCCGGCGGCACGCGCGCTCGGCTGTGAGGTCACGATCCTCACCGACCGCCCCGAGCGGTACCGCGACTCCGGGGCGGAGGTGCTCCGCTGCGACGTGCGCGACGCGCGGGCCGTGATCGACGCCGTCGCGCACCACCGCGTCCCGGACGCGATCTTCTCGAACTCCGACCACATCCAGGCGGAGACGGCGCTGGCCGCCGCCTACTTCGGTCTTCCCGGCAAGGACTGGCGGGCCTGCGTCGACACCAAGAACAAGGCGCTCACCCGGCGGCGACTGGCCGCCGCCGGAGTCGAGACCGTTCGCTCCGCGCGGCTGGCACCGGCCGACCCACCGCCCGCCGGCATGCCGTTCCCCGCGGTCGTGAAGCCGCGCGAGGGCGTGGCCAGCGAGGACGTCGTGCTGGTCCGCGACGCGGGCGAGCTCGCGACGGCCGTCGCGGCCATCCGGGACAGGCGGCCGGGAGAGACACTGGTCGTGGAGGAGTATCTCGACGGGCCGCTGCACACGATGGAGACCCTCGGCGACGGCGAGCGGATCAGGGTGCTCGGCGGTTTCCGCACCACCCTGGGACCGCTGCCGCACTTCGTGGAGGAAAGGCTCGACTGGGAGCCGCCTCCCGGCAGGGACCACGTGCTGCGGGCGCTGGAGGCGCTGCGGGTGGGGTTCGGGGCCTGCCACACCGAGTACGTGATGACCCCGGCCGGGCCGCGGATCGTCGAGGTCAACTACCGGGTCATCGGCGACCACTGCGACTTCCTGCTGGCGAGCATGCTGGACGTGCCCCTGTTCGAACTCGTTCTCAGCGTGCATCTCGGGGCCGAACCGAAGCTCCCCGATCGGACGGAGGGGCACGCGACCGCGCTGAGCGTGGTCGCCGACCGCCCGGGGACCGTGGTGAGGTCTCCCGGAACGATCGTCCCCGCGCCCGGCGATCCGGTCCGGATCTGGCACCGGCCGCTGCGCGCCGTGGGTGACCGGATCGACCTGAGCAACACCAACCGCGACTACATGGGCATCGTCCGCGCGATCGGGCCCGACCGGGCACGCGTTGACGCGGCCGTCGCGGCCTTCACCGCGGAGAACCCGTGGGTGATCGCATGAGCCGGGAGCCCACGGACGACCGCGTGGACCGGAGTTCCACGGGCGACCGCGTGACCCGGGGACCCGCAGGCGACCGCGTGACCCGGGGATCCGCGAGTGACCGTGTGAGCGGCGGGGGCCCCGTGAGCGGGCGGGAACGATACCTCGCCACCCGGGTGCTGAACGCGCTCCTGCGCGAGGACTACGGCGGCCTGGCCGGGCGGGTGACCCGCGGCAGGGACGGCGTCGCGCTGGTCCTGCCCGGGGGCAGGCGGGTCCGGCTGACCCCCGGTTCGCTGTTCCAGGACTTCGTGGCGGCCCCGGAGGAGGCACTGCGCCTGGAAGAGGTCCTGAGCACCCTGCGGGAGATCTCCGCTCCCGCCGACGCCGCCGGGGTCGAGTCGTTCGTCACGGAGTGCCGCGAGGCGCTGCGCGCCCTCGACCTTCACGACGTGCACCGCGAGGAGGTGCTCGCCAGGCTGGATTCCACCATCGCCGCCGTACGTCCCGCCGCTCGCCCCGGTCTCACGCGTACACCGGACCAGGGCCAGAGCCAGGAAAGCGGGCATACGGCGGGGAACGGGACCGCGCGCACGGCGGGCGGCGGGAGCGGACGCGACGGCATGTGGTACGAGACGCTGGCCGCGTTCGTCGATCACCCCGTCTACCCGACGGCCCGGTGCCGGATCGGCCTGTCCGACGAGGAGCTGACCGCGTACGCGCCGGAGTTCGCGCCCTCCTTCGAGCTGCGCTGGGCCGCGGTGCCGCGGGAGCGGCTCACCGGGGCGGAGATGCCGGGGGCGCCCGGGTTCCCCGCCGTCGGCCTGGCCTCGGAGCTCGCGGAGACCCACGTGCTGTTCCCCGTGCACCCGCTGACGGTCCCCGCGGTCGAGGAGATCCCGGGGACGGTCGTGGCCCCGCTGGCGCGCCTGGAGGTCAGGCCCACGCTGTCGATGCGCACGGTCGAGATCGCCCCGGGCACGCACCTGAAGCTGCCGCTGACCACCAGCACCCTCGGGCTGCGCAACCGGAGGTCGCTCAAACCGGACACTCTCGCCGACGGGGCGCGGGCCGAGCTGCTCCTGCGGGCCATGCCCGATCCGGAGGTGCTCCTGGCCGACGAGCAGACGTACGGGCACGCCGGGCACGAGTACCTGGGCTGGCTCCTGCGCCGCCACCCCGCGGGGGAGGTCGTCCCGGTCGCGGCGCTGACGGCGCCGCTGCCGGGGGGCGGGCTGGTCGTGGAGGAGCTCGCGGGAAGATGGTCCGGCGGGGACGTCGCCCGGCTGCTCGGCCGGTACCTGCGGGTGCTGTTCCGCTTCCACGTGCGGCTCTTCGTCAGGTACGGCACGGCGCTGGAGGCCCACCAGCAGAACCTCTCGCTGGTGTTCGGAGGTGGGGAGGCCACGGGTGGCGGCGCCACGGGCGAGGGGGTCGTACGGCTGCTCGTCAAGGACAACGACGGCCTGCTGACCTCGCCCGACAGGCTGAGGGACGCGGGACTCGCGGTGCCGGACCTCGCCGACGCGCGGATGTTCACCGACGACCCGCACGCGCTCGCCGACGTGTTCGTGACCATCACCCTGCACCTGGCCGCCGCCGCCGTGACGTTCGGCGCGCTGCCGCCGCCGGCGGCCTCCGAGCTGGTCCGCGGCACGCTCGCCGAAGCGCTCGACGAGTACGGGGAGGATCCGATGGCCAGGCTGCTGCGGGCCAGGACCCTCGACGCCGCCCGGCTCGTCGGCAAGTCGATGATCACCGCCGGAACCCTGGTGGACAAGGCGCGCACCGGTGCGCGGGACGTGAACAAGTTCTACGGCACGAGCGGGCCGAACTATCTCCGCCAGCCCTCCCAGATCACGCAAAGGACGACATGACGAGCCTCGCCCTCGGCTCACCCGCCGCCGTCGCCCTCGCCGAGGAGGCCTCGGTGTCGGCGCTGCTGCGCTGTTGCGTAAGGGAGATCGCGGGACCTCGCGGGCAGGTCGGGTACGAGGAACCGTACGTGCTGCTGCGCGTCGCGGGCACCCGCCTGCGGGCGCGTGCGCACGGCGGGCTCGCGCTGCGCTTCGAAGGGCGGCCCGAGTGGCTGGAGAACGACTCCTGGCAGCCGCTCTCGGCGGACCTGCTCGTCCGGCTGGTGGAGGCCGAGCTCGGCGAGAGTGACGGTGGGGGTGAGGGCAACGACGAGTTCGGCGCCCAGGTGGCCGCGAGCAGGGACGCCCTGGCGACGCTGATCGCGGCCCGGCGGGAGGTCCCGCCGCCCGCCGACCCGTGGCTGGCCTCGGAGCAGGCGCTGGTCTTCGGGCACCCGTTCCATCCCAGCCCGAAGGCGCGCGGCGGCGAGGGCTGGCTGCGCTACGCGCCCGAGGCGCACGCGAGTTTCCCGCTGCGGCTGCTCGGGGTCAGGGACGACGTGCTGGCCGAGGCGGGCGACACCGGCGCGCTCGACGAGCTCGGCCAGGCGCCGCCCGGCTACTCGCTGCTGCCCGCGCACCCGTGGCAGCTGGAACTGCTCGCGGCGGACCTGGCCGCGCCGCTGGCCGACGGCCGTCTGGTCGACCTGGGCGACAGCTCCCGGACGGCGGTTCCCACGTCGTCGGTCCGCACGGTCTACGAGCCGCTGATCGACCGGTGCCTGAAGTTCAGCCTGGACGTGCGGATCACCAACTGCGTGCGGAAGAACTCCTGGTACGAGCTGGCGGGCGCGGTCGAGCTGAGCCGCCGCCTCGAACCGGTGTTCCTCGACCTGGCGGCCGCCTTCCCCGGCACCCGCTGGCTGCCGGAACCGGGCTATCGCTCCGCGGAGCTGGGCACCCGGCTGCTGGAAGGGCTCGGCGTGATCGTCCGGATGGGCCCGTGGTCGGTCTGCAGGCCGGGGGTGACCCCGCTGCTGAGCGGGGCGCTGGCCGCCGGGCGGTGCGCCGACCATGGCCGGGTGGCCGGTGGCCGATCCGGTGCGCTGGTGGCGGGCGTACGTGGAACGCGTGGCGCCGCCGGTGCTCGACGCCTACCTCGGCCACGGCGTGGTGCTGGAACCCCACCTGCAGAACGTCCTGATCGGCGTGGACGCGGAGGGGCTGCCCGTGGAGGCCGTCTTCCGCGACCTGGAGGGCACGAAACTCGTCGCCGGGCGGCACGACCTGTCCGGGTTGCCCGGCCGGGTCGCCGAGGCGCTCACCTACGACGCGGCCTCCGGCTGGAACCGGGTGGTCTACTGCCTGATGGTCAACCACCTCGTCGAGATCGCCGCCTCCCTCGCGGGGACAGGGTCCACCCGGGAGCTGTGGGCGGTGGCCGGGGAGGTGCTGGCGGGGTACGCGGCGTCGCGCGGATGGCCCCGGCCGCTGTCGGACCTGCTGTCGGGGGCACCGCTGCCGGCCAAGGCCAACCTGTCGGTCCGGTGGGCGCGCTCGGCGGACCGCTCCGCGGGGTACGTGACGGTCGCCAACCCGCTGGCCACGGCCTGAGCGGCGGGGAGAGCGGTGGTCACCGCCCTCCCCACCCTCCGTGTCAGCGGGGATAGACCTCCAGCTCGTAGAGGGAGTAGCCGTACGACGTGCCGCGCGTGACGCCCTGCATGCGGACGTAGCGGGCACTGGTCGGGGTGAACCTCACGTTGTCCACCCCGCCGTTTCCGGTGGTGGTGGAGTGGACGGTGGTCCAGGTGGAGCCGTCGGCCGAGGTCTGGATCGAGTACGCGGCCCCGTAGGCCGCCTCCCAGCGCAGCAGGACCCTGGAGACGGTCGTGGCCGCCCCGAGGTCGACCTGGAGATACTGGTTGTCACTGGAGGAGCTCGACCAGCGGGTGGTGGGGTTGCCGTCGACCGCCCTGCTCGCCGGGTAGAACAGCTGGGTGCTCGACGCCCTGGCGCTCTTGCCCTCCGCCACGTTGGCGATCGCCTCGCCCCGGTGGGCGGGGAACGACACGACCTGCTGGTAGGTCGGCCGGTTCTGCCAGGAGATCAGCGAGTGCGTGATCCCGCCGAGCGGTGAGTGCTCGATGGCGTCGGAGCACCACTGGTCGCCCGCCGAGCACACGTCGTCCGCCGGGTAGGTCGTGGTCGCGGGCTCGGCGAGCGCCGCCGCCAGGCTCTCCAGCAGCACGGTACGGCAGCCGGCCACCGTGCCGTTCCCGCAGTACCTGGCGGGCAGCGGCCCGGAGACCGGGTCGCCGAGCACGCTCCTGACGTCCTTGCTCACGTAGCCCCACCAGCCGTACTGGAACGCCGACCCCTTGTGCGCCTGGGCCTCGTTCGCGGAGGTGGGCAGGGTGGACAGGTCGCCCTGCTGGTGGCCGGAGGGTGACTCGTTGATCTGGATGGCGTTGACCACCGACTGGTAGAGGCCGTCGCCCAGCCCGGGCCTGAACTGCGCGCGGACGAGCTTGGGCCACCACGCGTCGAACGCGCGGATCGCCTCGGCGTGGGCGTACGCCTTGCTGCCCGGCGAGGTCTCCAGCCTCCGGGAGCCCGCCGACGTCCAGGCCGACAGCTTGGCGACCGCCGAGGCGAGGACCGGGTCGGTCACCGCCGCGCTGTTGATCACCCGGAGCAGGTCGGGCAGGACCTTCTTGCCGCGCAGGTCGGTCACGGCGGCGTCAGCCATGATCTTCGTGGTGCCCGCCCGGTCGAGCTTGCCGCCTCCCGACAGGGCCGCCTTGATCGGGGCGTCCAGCAGGTCGGCCCGGTGAACCGGCCCGAAGCTGAAGTTGCCGTCCGCGGCGCCGTAGTCCTTGGCCTGCTTGTTGTTCCAGCTGACGAAGTAGTCCTGGTTCACAGCCTGCGGGTGGGTGGCGGGGGCCGTGTAGGTCGCGGTGTTGGCGGCCGGGTCGTAGCCCGCCCACTCGTGGGCCGCGTCGGCCGTCATCGGCAGGTTCGGGTCGGACACCGCGGACCTGACCGGGGTGTCGCCCGACATGAAGTACGCCGAGTCCCTGGAGTTGACGTAGAACCAGTTGAACGCGAAGCCGATGGTGGAGGCCGAGTTCGTGAACGCCGCCGGATCGCCCATCTGGGCCGGGTCGTTGAACATCTGGAAGCCGATCGCCGAGTCGACCTCGTGGTGGTACGTCGACCGCAGCGTGGTGAAGGCGGTGGGCTGCCCGCCGACGGTGCCGCGCCAGCTCACCAGGCCGTACTTCGTGCGCTGGATGACGAGGTCGTAGGAGCCGCGCGCGGTGGAGTCGGCCACGGTGGGCTTCCACGAGTTGGTCTTCCTCAGCGTCTCCATCTCCGTGCAGACGCCCCGGTAGAGGTAGTGGTTGGACGCCGTGGTGACCGCGCCGCCGCCGGGCTCGCAGAGCTGGAGGGCGTAGGTGTCGGTGAGGTCCTGGCCGCTGGAGGTCGCGCTCCAGGCGTAGTCGGTGCCCCGGCCGAGCAGCACGTAGAGGTTGAGCCCGGCGAAGGCGGCGCCGCGCGCCCGGATGCCGGGTCCGGAGAGCTCCTGCAGCATGAGCAGCTGGGGGGCGAAGTAGCCCGTCTGCGGGCCGAACACCGCGACCGGGTTCCCGGTCGACGACTTGGCCGCCGACACCACCACGGCGTTGGACATGCCGGGCTTGGAGTTGTCGACGAGCAGTCCGTCGAGCACGCCCTCCTCGGCCGTGGCCGAGGAGGTGGCGGCCGAGGTGGCGGAGCCGGTCTCGTTCGCGGTGATGTCGACGGGCGCCGTCGACGGGTCGGGGAGGACGACCCCGGTGGCTCCGGCGGGCGCGTCGCCGAACGGGAAGCTCTGGCCGTCGTGCAGGGTGAGCGTCGTCTCCGGGTCGTTCTGCGCCCGGAAAGCCGCCCAGACCTGGTCGCCGGCCGCGGTGCCGTACTTGGCGCGGGCCGCGACCCGCACCAGCGCGGACTGCATCTCCGCCCCGCCGCCGCCGCCGAACAGGCCGCCGATCACGCCGGAGATCGCGACGAGGTCGGTCATGGTGAAGTCCACCGGGCCGCCCGCGTTGGTGATCGCGTCGAGGTGCCCGGTCAGGACGTACTCGCCGGGGCAGTTGCGGTCCGCCATGCAGCGGTCGATGTAGGCGTTGACACCGGCGATGTAGTTCTGCACGTCGGTGTAGAGCTGCGCGCCCCGGGGGCCGGAGTCCCTGACCCTGTTGATCTGCGCCTGGAGGTCCGCCTCGGTGTAGGGGGAGTTGCGCCACGCGCTCTGCTCCAGCGCCCGGTTGCCCGGCGCGCCGCCGGCGAACGGGGTGAGCTCGCCGCGGCCCACGTGCCGCATCAGGTCCATCACCCACAGGCGGTCCTGCGCGCCCGCGTACCCGGCGCCGAACATCGTGCCCTCGCGAGTCGTCCCGGTGATGTGCGGGACACCGGTCGCCCTGTCGCGGACGATCGTCACATCCGATCGCGGGCTCGTGGTGCTCTCCACCTGTCCCGCGGGGACGCCGAACGAGGCGTCGTTGAAGAAGTCGGCGATCTGGTCGTTGGTCAGGCCGGTGTAGCCGGACAGGAGGTTCGCGTACCTGCCGAGCTGGTCGTCGCTGTGCCTCGGCTTGGTGCCCAGAGTCTGGTGGGCGAGGATCCCGGCCAGGGTGGCGTTGCCGTTCTGCCCCGGGGGCAGGATGTCGGAGCACTCGCCGAGGCAGTAGTCGTCGGGAGGGAGAACGGCCGCCGCCGTGGTGCTGGACGCGGTTTCGGACGCGGTTTCGGACGCGGTGGCGGATGCGGGCACGACGGGGGATGCCAGTGCGAGGACCAGCGACAACCCGGAGGCCGCCGTGATCACCCGCCGGAGACGTGCATGCATTGGGAGGGTCCCCTAAACATGAGTCTTACTCGGATGGTGAGAGGAACATACGTTCCGCCCAACACCGAATCAATGGCCGCTGTGATAATCGCCCGTACCACTTGTGACTCGTTGTCAGAGGAGCCGGTCGACCCTCTCGTGGAGCCGGGAGGCCGGGGTCAGGTCCGCACAACCGACGGCGGTCCCGGAGCGGGAGACCTCTCACGCGGCCCACACCGTCCTGCCGTCTCCCTCGGCTTCGACGGGAACGACACCTCAGCGGCCGGATCTCGGCGACGCTGCGGACATGCCGTCCCCGAGAAGCCAGGACTTGCCCGCGGGAACGTCCTGCCGGTCAGCCCGGTGTCTGTAGGTGCCGGAGCCCGCGATCGTGATCGTCCTGGTCGTCATGAAGGACAGGTCGGTCGGGACAACGCTTTTCAGCTCATCGGGGACGTTGGTCCGGTAGTAGGTCGCGGTCAGGTCGGAGGCGGTCGCGCCGAGGACGCCGGTGGTACGGCTCTCGCTGCATTCGCCGATGTCGACCGGCACGACGAAGTCGTCCTCCGCCGGAGGGGTGAACACTTTCTCGCCGTAGTCCAGGCGGACGAGCCTGGCGACCTTCACACCGGTCGAGCCCTTCATCCGCTGGGTCACCGCCTCGGCGGGCGTTCCCGCCGTGACCGCGTCGCCGCCTCCGCAGCCGGCCGTCAGGGCAAGCATCAAGACGCTCGGTCCAGCGCCGGTTACCGCCATATGTGACCGATTCGGCGACCTACACCCACCCCGACCCCCTCTGTCCGGGTAACGGGGGGTCAAGGCGGTGATCGCCCCATCTCGCTACCAAGACGCGAAAGACTCTCTAAGATCAAACCCAGACAAATGTGGGAGAGTCTGGAGAAACCGTGGATGATCAGGCTTCGCCGGCCGGGGTTGACCCGAGTGTGCCCAACGTCGCCCGGATGTACGACTACTACCTGGACGGCAAGGACAACTTCGCCGCCGACCGGGCCGCGGCCGAGCAGATTCTGAAGCTCTTCCCCGACACCCGCGACTCCGCGCGGGAGAACCGGGCGTTCCTGGCACGTGCCGTACGCCATCTGGTCGAATCGGGTGTCCGGCAGATCGTGGACCTGGGCTCCGGGCTGCCCACGCGGGGCAACACGCATGAGATCGCGCACGAGAGCGCGCCCGACACCAGCGTGGTCTACGTGGACTACGACCCCGTCGTGTGCGCGCACAGCCGGGCGATCCTGGGCAAGGGCGACAACGTCACCGTCGTGCAGGCCGACGTGCGTGCCCCGGAGACGTTGCTGGCCGAGCTGCGCGAGCACGTCGACTTCGACCGGCCCGTGGCGTTCCTGCTGCTCGCCATCCTGCACTTCGTCCCGGAAGAGAACCCCGACGGCGCGGGCGCCTACCAGATCGTCGAGCGGCTGCGCGAGGCGAGCGCGCCGGGCAGCTACCTCGTTCTCAGCCACGCGATCGACCCCAGCGCCGACAGCACGCCGGAGGCGCTGGAGGTCTACAAGCGGGCCACCGAGGCGCTGAACCTGCGCACGCGCGAGGAGATCGCCCGCTTCTTCGACGGCTACGAGCTGGCCGAACCCGGCCTGGCGTTCCCCCAGGACTGGCGCCCCGTCGATCCGCCCCTGATCGGGGAGCGGAACACCTCGATCGGCTACGTCGGAGTGGGCCGCAAGCTCTGATGCTCACGCCCGCCCGCCCGGCGCGCGTGACGTGCCGGGAGGGCGAACGGGGCCGTGTGGGCGCGGTGGTGTCAGCCCTTGACCGCGCCCGAGGTGAGCCCCTCCACGATGTAGCGGCGCGCGAAGGAGAACAGCACGAGCGTCGGGATGACCGAGACCACCGTCGCGGCCGCCATCGGGCCCCAGTCGATGTCGTACTGCGTGATGAACGAGTTCATCGCGACCGGGATGGTCTTGGTCTCCTCGCTGTCGATGAAGGCGATCGCCAGGAAGAGCTCGTTCCAGCACTGCACGAAGCCGAAGATGAAGGTGGCGGCGATCCCGGGCAGCATGACGGGCACCACCACGCGCACCATCGCCGCCAGCCGTGAGCAGCCGTCGACCATGGCCGCCTCCTCCAGCGCGGCGGGGACCCGTTCGTAGAAGCCGCGCATGATGATCGTCGAGAACGGGACGAGCATCGCGACGTAGACGAGCATCAGCCCGCTCAGCCGGTTGAGCAGGTCGAACCCGGACATCATCAGGTACAGCGGGCCCAGCGCGATGAACAGCGGGATCATCTGGGTGACCAGGTAGGCGAGCATGAGCGCCCCGCGCCCCGGGAAGTGGAAGCGCGCCAGCACGTAGCCGCCCAGCACCCCGGTCGCGGTGACCACCGCGGCCGAGACCAGCGAGACGATCAGGCTGTTGCCGAGATACGTCCCGAACGAGGCGAAGGAGAAGAGCTCGCGGTAGTGGTCCAGCGTGGCGCTGCCGGGGAGATAGCGCAGCGGCACCGCGAAGATCTCCGAGGTGGGCTTCAGCGAGGTGATCAGGATCCAGTAGAGCGGGAAGACGGTGATCAGCAGCCAGACGCCGAGGACCACGGCCTTCGCGATCCGGGCGGCCGGCGGGGCCGGGCGGTTCACGGGTCAGTCCCTCGCCTTCTCGAACCGGGTGGCGTTGAGGTAGAAGATGCTGAACGAGAGCAGGAGCCCGAGGACGAAGATCCCCACCGCGCCGGCCTTGCCGTAGTCGCCGTTCTGCACCTGCTCGATGAGGTAGGTCGTGGCGATGTGCGTGCTTCCCGCGGGACCGCCGCCGGTCATCGAGTAGATGAGGTCGGGGAAGTTGAGGATCCAGATGACCCGCAGCAGGACGATGAGCACCAGCGTGGTCCGGATCGCCGGCAGCGTCACATGGCGGAACTGCCGGAAGCGGGAGGCGCCGTCGACGTCCGCCGCCTCGTACAGCTCGCGGGGCACCGACTGGAGCGCCGCGATGATCATGATGGCGAAGAACGTCACGCCGTACCAGACGTTGGCGATGATGATCGAGGCCATCGCCCAGCCGGGCGAGGAGAGGAAGGGGATCGGCTCGTCGGCCAGGCCGGTTTTGATCAGCAGGTCGTTGACGACGCCGAACTCGCCGTTGAACATCCAGCGCCACAGCAGGCCGATGAGGAAGCCCGACATGGCCCAGGGGAAGAAGACCCACGCCTGGTAGAGCCCGCGACCCCGGAAGTGCCTGCGCAGCAGCAGGGCGAGGCCGAAGCCGAGCACGAGCTGGAACACCACGGACACGGCCACCCAGATGCCGGTGTTGGCCAGCGCGGTCCAGAACTGGTCGTCGCCGAGGACGGCGCGGAAGTTCTCCAGCCCGACGAACGGCGTGGAGGTCAGGTCGAACAGGTTGTAGCGCTGGAACGCGAGCACGCCGCCCCGGATCATCGGGTAGTACGTGAACACCGCGACGAACACGACCCCGGGCAGCAGGCAGAGCGCGATGAAGCGGGCCCGCCTGGCGTCGAAGACGGGCCGGGTCGCGCCGCCGGTGCCGCCGGTGCCGCCGGTGACCCGCCCGCGCGACCCCGCCTTCCCGACCACCGTCACGAGGTCTTCTTCGTCGCCTGGTCCGTCCAGAACGCGTCCCAGGCGGCCAGGACGTCCGCGGCCGTCTTGCCGCCGGTCAGCAGGGACTGGATGTCCTTGTCGGCGGCCTGCTGCCACTCGCTCCAGCCCGGGTAGTCGACCGGCCGGATCGTGATCACCTGCTTGTCGTCCTGCTGGGCGTCCAGGTACGCCTTCCAGGCTCCCTGGGAGAACTCGGGGTCCTGCTCGGCGGCCTTGGCGATCGGGATGAGCGAGTTGCCCTTGGCGAACTTGATGCTCTGCGCGCTCTCGCTGAGGAACTGGACGAGCTTGGTCGCCTCGTTCCTGTACGTGCTGAAGGACGTCACGCCCCAGCCGGCGTACCCGACGGGCTGCAGCGCGTACCCGCCAGGGCCCTTCGGGATCGGCGCGGCGCTCCATCCGTCCTTGGGCACGCCGCTCTCCTGGATCGTCTTGATCACTTCGGGGTCCTGGATGAGCATGCCGGTGACGTTGGAGGTGAAGCCCTGCACCATCTCCGGGAAGCTCCACGAGACCGAGTCGGCGGGGGACGCCTCCTTGAACAGCCGGACGAACAGGTCCATGGCCTGCGCGGCCTCCGGCGTGGACCAGATCGTCTTGCCGTCCTTGAGGAAGAACGACTTCTCCGGGTCCACCTTGTCGCCGTTGAAGGCGCTGACGATCAGGACGGCGTAGTCGAAGCCGCCCTTGCCGCCGCGGAAGGAGTATCCGTAGCGGCGCTTGCCCTTGTCGGTGAGCCGCTTGGCGGTGTCGTGCACCTCCTGCCAGGTGGCGGGCGGCTGTGCGACGCCGGCCTCGCGCAGCCAGTCCGAGCGGTAGAAGAGCACCTTCTCGTAGAAGCCGTAGGGGATGAGGTACGGCTTGCCGCCCACCTCGACGGCCTTCTTCTGGGCGAGCTCGGTCAGCTCGCCCCAGCCGGGCCAGCCCTGCGTCGGGAGCTCGGCGAGCCAGCCGTTGTTGGAGAACGACTTGGCGGTGTGGTCGCGGACCTCCAGGACGTCCACGCCCTTCTTGGTCTGCAGCACCTGGGTGATCTTCTGGTCGGCGCTCTCCAGGGGCGGCGAGATCAGCTCGACCTTGACCCCCGGGTTCTGCCGCTCGAAGTCGGTGATCAGGCTCCTGAGGAGCTTGGTGCGGTCCGGGCTGGTCAGGCTCTCGATCATGCGCAGCCTGACCGTGCCCGCGGCGTCGTCGGCGCCGCAGGCGGCCAGTGTCATGGTCAGCACGCCGACCATCAGGGCGGCGAACCTGGGGGGTGTTCTCATGGTCTCCCCAACGGGGTTGGCTCAACGGAGGGCAGTGCCTTTGACAGCGCTGTCACAACTCTGGATGACGGGGATGCTACGGAGCCCTCAGTGGTCCGTCAAGACTTCTCCAGGGCGTTCGCGAGATCGGCGATCAGCGTGGCGGGGTCCTCCAGCCCCACCGAGAGACGGACCAGACCCACCGGGATCTCCATGGTCGCGCGCACGGAGTCCAGCGTGGTGAGCGCCGGCGCGTTGACCAGGCTCTCGTAGCCGCCCCACGACACCCCGATGCGGAAGTGGCGCAGCGCGTCCACGAACCGGCCGACCTCGGCGACGTCCTCGGTGTCCAGCTCGACGCTGAAGACGCTGGAGAAGCCCGTCATCTGGGTGCTCGCGAGCTCGTGCCCCGGATGGCCCGGCAGACCCGGGTGGTTGACCGCCCGGACCGCGGGGTGCTTGACCAGGAACTCCGCCACCCGCAGCCCGCGTTCCTGGTGTGCCGCCATGCGGATCGGCAGGGTCCGCAGCCCCTTGATCGCCTTGCTCGCCTCGTGGGCCGACAGCGCGGCGCCGTACAGCTGGTACTCGGTCAGCGCCAGCGGCCTGACCAGGCGCGCGGGACCCGCCACGACGCCGCCGACGAGGTCGCTGTGGCCGCCGATGTACTTGGACAGCGAGTGCACGACCAGGTCGACCCCCATCGTGAGGGGCTTTTGGAAGATCGGCGTCGCCCAGGTGTTGTCCATCACGGTGGTCAGGCCGCGGCCGCGCGCCCACTCGGCGAAGGCGCGGATGTCGATGACCCCGTAGCGCATGTACGAGGGTGACTCCAGGTAGAGCATCCTGCTTTTCGGCTTGACAGCGCTATCAAGAGCGGCAGGATTATCGGTGTGCACCGTCGTATGCGACACCCCGAACTTCTCCAGGTAGCGGAGGAACTGGGTGGTCGGACCGTAGACCGCCCCGAGCACGATCACGTGGTCGCCCGCGGAGACCAGCGAGGAGATCGTCGCGGCGATGGCGCCCATGCCGGAGCCGAAACACTTGGCCCGCTCCGCCCGCTCCAGCGCGGCGAGCTTGCGCTGGAGCAGGTCCACCGTGGGATTGGTGCCGCGCGAGTAGACGTAGTTCTCGTCCTCGGCCGCGAGGCTCCGCGACAGCGCCCCCGCCGTGGGAAAGGTGAACAGGGAGCTCTCGAAGACCGGCGGGTTGACCGCGCCGAGCATCCAGGGCTCGTCCTCGCCGTACCGGCTGCAGATCCAGTTGTCGTCGATGTGTTCGTACATGACTGCGCAAGGTACAACATGTTCCGGAAGATCAGCTCGACCAGTCCGGGAAAAGGGTGGGGATGAGCCCTCGCAGGACCACGATGGCCGACGTCGCGCGCCACGCGGGAGTCAGCCTCAAGACGGTCTCCCGGGTGGTGAACCAGGAGCCCCACGTACGGCAGGACGTGGTGCGACGCGTCCAGGACGCGATCACGACGCTGGGGTTCCGGCGCAACGAGGCCGCCAGCCGGCTGGCTCGGGGCGGCTCGGTCCTCACCCTGGGCCTGGTGATCGAGAACATCTCCAACGAGTTCTACTCGCGGCTCGCCAAGGCCGTGGAGTCGGCCGCCTCGGCGCACGAGGCCCTGGTGGTGTTCGGCAGCTACGAGGAGCGGGCCGACCGCGAGGTAATGATCATCGAGACGATGTACGGGCGGGGCGTGGACGCCATGGTCATCGTCCCGACCGCCGGTGACCACTCCTGGCTGGCGGAGTACGTCGCGAGCGGGCTCACCGCGGTCTTCGTCGACCGCGTGCCCGAGGGGATGGCGGAGGTGGACACCGTCCTCCTCGACGCCGGCGCGGGCGGCCGGATCGCCACCGAGCACCTGCTCGCGTACGGCCACCGGCGGATCGCCCTGATCTCGGACAACGACCCGTTGAGCTCGGTGCACGCCCGGGCCGAGGGGCACCGCGCGGCGCTGCGCGCGGCCGGGGTCGCCGCGGACCCGGCGCTGTGCGTGACCGGCGTGTTCGACCCCTGGCGGGTGGAGCAGGAGGTGCGGCGGCTGCTCGCGCTGCCCGACCCGCCGACCGCGTTCTTCGCGACCAACAACCGTGCCGCGCTCGGCCTCGTACAGGCCCTGCGCGACCATCCGGGTCCCCGCCCGGCCTTCGTCGGCTTCGACGACTTCGAGATGGCGGGGGTCCTCAACCCGGGGATCACCGTGGTCCGCTACGACGTCGGCCGCCTCGGCAGCGCGGCGGTGGAGCTCCTGCTCGACCGGCTGCGGGATCCCGCGCGCCCGAGGCAGCAGGTGACCGTGCCGGTCGAGCTCGTCGTCCGCGGTTCGGGAGAGCTGCCACCGAGGTGACGCCCGCGCGGGCCCGGCGGATCAGCCGGGACGATCAGCGGAGGGCCGGCACCGACTCGACGAGGGTGACGAGGCCCCGCTCGTCGAGGAGGTTGACAGGGCGGACCGTCTCGTTGAGCAGGACGTAGTGGAAGGCCGCGCTCACCCGGTCCAGGGGGACGGCGGCCAGGTGGGACCAGGCCAGCCGGTAGGCGGCGAGCTGGACGGAGGCGGCGGCCTCGGCCTTCTTCCCCTTCGGGCGACGGCCGGTCTTCCAGTCGACGACCTCGTAGCGGTCGTCGGAGATCTGGAAGACCGCGTCCATCCGGCCGCGGACCACCCGGTCGGCGATCATGGTCTCGAAGGGGACCTCGACGTCGAACGGTTCCCTGCCCGCCCACTCGCTCTCCTCGAAGCGGGCGCGCAGCTCGTCCAGGTGGGCGTCGGTCTCCTCGAAGTCGTCGGACGCGCCGGGCAGCTCGAACTCGTCCATCAGCCGCTGCTGGCCCCAGCGCCCCTCCAGCCAGCGGTGGAAGGAGGTGCCCCGGCGCGCCAGCGGGGCGGGCTTCTTGGGCACCGGGCGGCGGATCTGCCGGGCCAGCGCCTTGGCGTCGGAGGCCAGGGTGACGAGGGAGGACACGGTCAGGTGGGTGGGCAGCTCCACCCGGCCGCCACCGCGCCGCCGGTTCAGCTCCCGCTCCCTGAGCAGGAGCTCGATATCGCGCTCCCACGCCTTCGCGCGCTCCCTGTCCCACCCCCGCAGGTCGGCCGTCGGCACCGGCCGCCGCTCGGGCGGCTCCCCGGCCTCGGCCTCGAACCCGGCCCAGGGCTCGGACTCGGCCTCGGCCTCGGTTCCGGATTCGGGTTCCGCGGTCACCGCCACCGGCTCGGCCCCGCCCTCGGACACCGATCCCGCCCCGGATCCCCCGGATACCGGCGCGAACCAGGTTTCCGATCCGGACCCGGCCTCGGGCAGCGTCCCGGACACCGTCCCGGCCCCGGCCGGTTCGCTCCGCCGGGCGGGGGACACGGCTCCGGACGCTCCGGGAGAAGCGCCCGTGTCCTGCGGATCGGCGGGGAACGGCACGTCCTCGTCCTCCGGATCCGCCGGGAAGGACTCGTCCCAAGGGTCGCCGGGAAAAGGCACGCTCTCGTCGTCAGGGAACGGCACGTCCGCCTCCCCCGGGAAAGCCTCCGGGGACTCCGGGAAGGGGACATCCTCGTACGCGGACGCGGAACCGGCCCCGCCCCCGGAGGCCGCGCCCCCCGCCAGAGCGGCGAGGGCCGCCTCGACCATGGTGGCGCCGTCGAGGACCGCCGCGTAGCGGACGTCCTCCGGGGCGATCGGCCATACGGACTCGGCGGGCTCGGCGAGGAGCGGGTTGGTAGCCCCCTCCTCCGCCTCGGGAGCCCAGAAGGCCACCCGGCCGCAGGTCTCGCGGATCTCCACCAGGAAGTCGGACGGCTCCAGCGGCTTGGCCGCGGTGCCCCAGCGGTAGCCGGAGGCGATCAGGAGGTAGTGGGCGCGGGTGACGGCGACGTACGCCAGGCGGCGCTCCTCCAGCAGGTCGCGGTCGCGGCAGCGCTCGTCGAAGTCGGCCAGCTCCTCCTTGGCGAGCCCGGCCAGCTCCGGCAGGTCCGAGGCGTCGCCGCGCAGCGGGTAGGGCAGCTTGCGGGGGTTCTCCGTCCACTTCGGGCTGGTCGTGGGGCGGGCGGGGAACATGGTGCCGACGGTGAGCGTCCCGGCCTTGGACAGCGCCTGGGACAGGCCGGGCACCACGACGACCGGCCACTCCAGGCCCTTGGAGGCGTGCACGGTCATCAGCTTCACGCTGTTGCTCTCGCCCACCCGCCCGGCGTCCAGCCCGTTCTCCTCCTCGTCGGCCGCCTTCAGGAACGCCAGGAACGCGCCCAGCGTCGGGTCCTCGGAGTCGCCGGCGAACCGGGCCGCGGCGTCCAGGAAGGCGTCGAGGTCGGCGCGGGCGGCGAACGGGCCGACGGCGGTTCCCCTGGCCGCCACCTCGATGTCCAGGCCGAGCGTGCGCTCGATCTCCAGGATCAGGTCGGGCAGCGGCTGGCCGGTGTGGGCGCGCAGCACGCGCAGCTCCTGGGCCATCGCCACCAGCCGCACCGCGGCCAGGGGGGAGAACAGGTCCTGCCACGCGGGACGGTCGGGCAGCTCGTCGAGGGCGTCGACCAGGCTGCCGCGCTCCTCGGCCATGTCCGCCACGACCTGGTCCAGCGGGTCGGCCACCGGCGAGGAGCCCTCGCGGGTCTCCCGGTTCAGCTCGCGGGCCCGCTCGCCCAGCTCCTTGAGGTCGGCGGGGCCGATCCGCCAGCGCGGACCGGACAGCAGCCGCACCAGGGCGTCCCCGGCGCTCGGGTCGTAGATCACCCGCAGGGTGGAGACGATGTCGGCCACCTCGGGCACGGTGAGCAGGCCGCCCAGACCGACGATCTCGACCGGGATGCCGCGCGCCTCCAACGCCCTGCGCAGCGCGGGGAACTGCGAGCGCTTGCGCGCCAGGATCGCCACGTCGTGCGGCTGGAGACACTGCGGGCCGCCCCAGGCGCTCTGCTTGGCCCTCTTGCGCTCGCCCTCGCCCCAGGGCATGCCGTCGGGCGCGCTCTCCGCGCCCAGCACCCTGGCGATCCCCGAGGCGATCCACTCCGCCTCGTCGTCGGCGGTCTCGTGGAAGGCGCACACCACCCGGCCGCGATCGACCCGGTTGCCGCCGGGCACCAGGACCGGCACCTCCCTGGCCTCCATCCGCAGCGGCAGCTGGAGCCGGGCGGCGACGTCCAGCACGGCGTCGCCGTTGCGGAAGCTGACCGACAGGCGGTTGATCGGGGCGAGCTCTCCGGAGGCGGTCCTGAAGTCGCGGGGGAAGCGGGTCAGGTTGCCCGCGGAGGCGCCGCGCCAGCCGTAGATGGACTGGCAGGGGTCGCCCACGGCCGTCACCGGGTGGCCTCCGCCGAACAGGGCGCGCAGCAGGACGAGCTGGGCGTGGCTGGTGTCCTGGTACTCGTCCAGGAGGACCACGGCGAACCGCCCGCGCTCGATCTCGCCGACGTCGGCGTGCTTGGCGGCGATCCTGGCCGCCAGCGCCATCTGGTCGCCGTGGTCGACGACCTCCCTGCTCCGCTTGAGCCGGTCGTACGCCTCGACCAGCGGCAGCAGCTGCTCCCTGACCCGCTGGACGGCCAGCGGCCTGCGCTGGTCCTTGACCGGCGTGCCGGGCAGCGCGGCGTACCGGCCGGCGAGCCAGGCGCCGACGTCGCGCACGTCCTGCGGGGTGCGCAGGTGCTCGGCCAGCTCCCCGGCCAGCTCGAGCACCGCCCGGGTGACGGTCGCCGGGCTCCACTCGACCTGCTCCATCGGCCCGTCGTACGCGCTGACCACCCGACCGGCGAGCTGCCAGGAGACGGCAGGGGACACCAGGCGCATGGTCGGCTCCAGCGCCTCGCGCAGGGCGTGGTCGGTGACCAGGCGGGCCGCGTAGGCGTGGTAGGTCGAGATGGTCGGCTCGCCCTCCATCAGGTCGGCGGGCACCTGCTTGGTCTCGACCAGGCCGTTGAGCCGCTCGCGCACGCGCGCGGCCAGCTCTCCGGCGGCCTTCCTGGTGAACGTCAGGCCGAGCACCTGCTCGGGGCGGACCAGGCCGTTGGCGACCAGCCAGACGACGCGCCCGGCCATGGTCTCGCTCTTGCCCGACCCGGCTCCGGCCATCACCACCATCGGTTCGAGACCGGCCTCGATCACGGCGGCCTGTTCGGGGGTCGGCGGCAGGATGCCCAGCTTGGCGGCCAGCTGGACCGGGCTCAGCACGTGGCGCCCCCGTGCCGGGCCGCGCACGGGCTCCCCGCACGCGTGACGCGGTTCAGCACGGGGCGTCCCCCGGGGTCGTGCGGCTCAGCACACCTGATCTCCGTTCTTGCTGACCGGGCAGCTCGACCGCACGGCGCAGGTGCGGCAGCCGTCGTTCACCTTGGCCTGGAAGAACGGCCCCGACATGCCGACGGCGACGGTGTCGACCATGTCGCGGGCCCAGCCGGGGTCGGGGTCGTCCGCCAGGGGAGGCTGGATCTGCTCCTTGGCGGCCTTCTTGCCCGCCGCGTCGCCCACCTGGACCAGGGCCGCGCCGCCGGGCTCGGTCATGCCGTGCCGCTGGAAGGCGCCCAGCAGCGCGGCGAGCTGGTAGACGCCGAGCTGGGGGTGGCGTTCGAGATCGGCGTCCTTGGGGCCGTTCTTTCCGGTCTTGATGTCGATGATCACGGCCCGGCCCTCGCCGTCGCGCTCGACCCGGTCGACCCGGCCCTTGATCTGCACGCCCTCGGAGACCATGGCCGTGAACGCCTCCTCCAGGCCGACCAGCTCCCGGGGATTCTCCTCGTGCCAGCGGACGAACTTGGAGATCATCTCCTCGGCGACCCTGCGCTGCTTGCGGTTGTACCAGACGCCGCCGAAGTCGAGCTCGTGCCAGACGTCGTCCAGGCGCTTCCCGAGGGTCTCCTCGGTGGGCATGCCCGTCGCGGCGAGGACGGCGAGCGCGTGCACCACCGTGCCCAGGCCGCGGGCCACGTCGGTGCCGCCCGCGCCCACGGAGGTCTCCAGCAGCCAGCGCAGGCCGCACTTGCTGAAACTCTCCACCGCCGATGGCGAGACGCGCACGATGTCATCGGGCCAGCTGAGCGGGCGGTCGTCGGAGATGGGGGTGAGGGCGTACCACTCGTTGGGGTGGGCGCCGGGCACCCCGGAGGCCGCGAGCCTGGCCAGGTGTTCGGCCGCGGACCTGCGCAGCGGCTCCGGCCTGGTGGAGTCGGCGACCGCCGAGCGCAGGTCGGCGACGAGCGCGGACATGCTGAGCCAGCGGGACCGCTCGTCGACGCCCGCGGCGTCCTCGGCCGAGCCGGGGACCAGCTCCGTGAGGAAGCGGGAGGGCCGCTCCTCGGTGTCGTCGCCGCCCACGGCGGTGACGATGAGTCTCTTCCTGGCCCTGGTGGCGGCCACGTAGAACAGGCGGCGCTCCTCGGCCAGCAGCTGCGAGGCGAGGGCGGCGGAGACGGCCGCCGGGTTCTCGTGCTCGGAGCCCTCGGCCCTGGCGACCATGTCGTCGGTGCTCAGGATGGACCCGCGCAGCCGCAGGTCCGGCCAGGCGCCCTCCTGGACCCCCGCGACGATCACCACGTCCCACTCCAGGCCCTTGGAGCGGTGCGCGGTGAGGATGCGGACCGTGTCCCCGTCGGGGGCCCGGTCGGCGAGGGAGTCGCCGGGGATCTCCTGGGCGACCAGGTCCTCGACGAACACGTCCACCCCGGCGTGCGGGAGCCGGTCGACGAACCTGGCCGTGTGATCGAACAGCGCCACGACGGCGTCGAGGTCACGGTCGGCCATGGTGCCCCTGACGCCGCCCCTGAGGCTGATGTCGGTCCACCTCCTGGCCAGGCCGGTGGCCTGCCAGACGGCCCACAGCACGTCCTCGGCGGTGCCGCCCTGCCGTACGGCCTCGGTGGCGGCGGAGATGAGACCGGCGAGCCGTTCGGCGGGCAGCGCCACGTGCGGCTCCACCCTCACCAGCTCCCGCGCGTCCTTCAGCGCCGCGACCATCAGCTCGCCCGAGGAACGCGGGCCGGGGGTCTCGCGCTCGGCGACGCGTCCCACCATCTCGTCCACGTCGTCAGCGTCGTCAGCGTCGTCCACGTGGTCCACGTCGTGCTCGCCGGGACCGTCCGGCACCTCGTGCTCACCGGGATTGGCCAGCGCCTCGTGCTCGGCGATCCGCAGGGCGCGGCGCAGCCGGCGCACCCCGATCATGTCGGTGCCGCCGAGCGCCCCGGTCAGCAGCTCCTCCGCGACCCCCTCGTCGAGGGTCTCCGGGTGCAGCGCCACCTGGATGAGCCTGATCAGCGGCCGCACGCCCGGCTCCTGGAACAGCGGCACCTCGCCGCCGCCGACCACGACCGGCACCCCGGCGGTGACCAGGGCGCGGCGCAGCAGCGGCACCTGGCGCGTCGCCGACCGCACCAGCACGGCCATCCGCGACCAGGGGACGCCGTCCAGCAGGTGCGCCCTGCGGAGCGTGTCGGCCACGATCGCCGCCTCCTGGGTGGCGCCGTCGGCCACCAGCACCCGTACGTCGCCGGGCTCGGCGTCCGGCAGGGCGCGCAGGTCGCGGTGGGCGGCGCCGCCGGGGGTGGCGGGCAGGCGGGCGGTGACGCGGCGGGTGGCCCGCAGCAGGTCCCGGCCGCTGCGGCGGCAGACGCGCAGCGCGACGACGGGGGCCTTCGCGCCGTCGGCGGCGCGGAAGCGGTCGGGGAAGTTCATGATCCCGCGGACGTCGGCGCCGCGGAAACCGTAGATCGACTGGTCGGGGTCGCCGACCGCGATCAGGTCGCGGCCCTCCCCGGCCAGCTGCTGGAGCAGGAACTCCTGCGCGGGGTCGGTGTCCTGGTACTCGTCGACGAAGACGGCGTCGTACGCCGACCGCTCGCGGGTCCGCACCTCGGGGTCGGAGAGCAGGGCCCCCGCCGCGCGGATCAGCTCCGCGTAGTCGAGGACCGGTTCGAGGTCGAGGTCGAACCTGGCCTGGTAGCGGTCGGCGAACCCTCCGGCCGCCACCCAGTCGGCGCGGCCGTGGCGGCGGCCCAGCTCTCTCAGCTCGGGCCCGTCGAGGCCGCGCTCGGCGGCGCGGGCCAGGAAGTCGCGAAGCTCGGAGGCGAAGCCGCGCGTCTTGAGCGCCTCGTGCATGTCGTCGGGCCAGTGCGTGGCACCGTCCTCCAGCTCGCCGTGGAGCAGGCGGCGGATCTCCAGGAGCTGCTCGGGACCGGTCAGCAGCCGCGGCGGCAGCCCTCCGGCGAGCACGGCCTCGCGGCGCAGCAGCGCGTAGGCGTAGCTGTGGAAGGTGAGGGCGAGGGGGGTGCGGGTGGTGCGGCGCATCCGGGCGGTGATGCGCTCGCGCAGCTCCTCGGCGGCCTTGCGGCTGAAGGTGAGGACGAGCACCCGCTCGGGGTCGACGCCCCGGCGCTCGATCCTGTCGACGACGGTCTCGACGATCGTGGTGGTCTTGCCGGTGCCGGGCCCCGCGAGCACGAGGAGCGGGCCGCTCTCATGGGCCACCACCGCCCGCTGGTGCTCGTCGAGCACAGGGGCAACAGCCCTCCCCGCGCCCTCACGACGTATCAGCCGCCAGTCCTGACCACTCACAACTCGCCATTCCACCAGATCCCGGACGATGATCGTGCCGAGTCGGCGGGTACGGCATGGCGGATTCTCCACCGAACACGGCGGGCGACGGGCGGTTTCCGGAAGATCCGCCGGCCCGAGCACCGCGCGGACCTGGGCGGAAGCCCCCGAGGGGAGAGGTCAGGGCGGGTTCACGGGTGGGACGGGCGTCGTGCGGGCCACCCGCGGAACCATCGGAAACCGGTCAGGGATCACGGGACATCCGGAACGGGCCGGGAACCGGTCAGGGACCGCGAGACGACCGGGAACGAGTCGGGAACGGGCCGGGGACCGCGAGGCGGCCGGGACGAGTCGGGAACGGGCCGGGGACGCCCTCGCGGAGCGAGCCCGGAGACGGCTTCGGGGGCCGTTTCCGGGAAACGGCCCCCGAGGCCGGTCGGATCACCCGGACCGGCGCGGGACGATCAGGTCGGGAAGACGTGGTCGACGAGCCTCGCCGTCGCCTTGCCGTCGTCGCGGGGCGCATAGGTGCGCTGGAAGAGGTCGTACTTCTCGGCGTGGGCGGCGACCACCTCGTCGATCGACCGCAGGGCCTTGATGACCTCCGCCCCGGTGGACAGCAGCGGGCCGGGGGCCTCGGCGGCCAGGTCGAGGTAGACGCCACGCTTGGACGAGTAGCGCTGCAGGTCGTAGGTGAAGAAGAGCATCGGCCTGCCGGTCGCCGCGAAGTCGAACATGACCGACGAGTAGTCCGTGATCAGCACGTCCGCGATCAACAGCAGATCCGTGATATCCGGATATGTCGTGACGTCGCGTCCGAGGCCGGCACGCACGTTCGGCGCCGCCTGCATCGAGTGACCCCGGATCAGGAACTCGTGGCCCGGACCGAGCACCCGGTGCGCCTCGGCCAGGTCCAGGCGGATCGAGGCGTTCTTGCGGTCGTAGTCGCGGTAGGTCGGCGCGTAGAGGACCACCCTGGCGCCCTCGGCGATGCCGAGCCGCGCGCGCACCGCCGCGGCCAGCTCGTCGCGGTCGGGGGCGACGAGCACGTCGTTGCGCGGGTAGCCGCTCTCCAGGACCTCGCCCTGGTAGCCGAACGCCTTGCGAAGGACGCGGGTCGCCCAGGGGCTCTGGGAGACCAGCAGGTCCCAGCCGCGCACCTCGACGGCCTGCCGGTGCCAGGCGGGCGGCTTGGGGTCGCGGGACATGTGCGGCAGGTCGTTGCCCAGGCGCTTGACCGGGGTGCCGTGCCAGGTCTGCACGACGACCTGGTCCTCGCGGGACCGGAACCACGGCGGCAGGAAGCCGTTGGTCACCACGTAGCGCGAGCGGGCCAGCGCCGCGTAGTGCTCGCGGCTGCCCGCGCGCACCACGGTCGGGCCGGCGCCCGTGCCGAAGCCGAGCTCCCGCGGGCCCGGAGGCACGAACGCGCCGTCCTTGACCACCCAGATGTGCTCACCGGCGTCACCGCGCCGCACGCGCTCCTCGTAGACCGCGCGGACGCTGCCCTCGTACTGCCGCCCGTCGTAGGCGGCGTAGACGGTCGCGTCGTTCAGCTCGCGGGTCCGTTCGGCGGGGTAGAAGTGCCGGCGCAGGGCGTACAGGCCGCCGGCGCCCTTCTCGTCGTCGGGCAGGTGCTCGGCGACGGACAGCACCGGGATGTCGAAACGGGTGGAGATCAGGCGGTACTCACGGCCGTCGAGGATCTTCGTGTCCTCGTCCAGCCCGTCGAGGATGGCGTGGTCGACGCGGAACGGGACGATCTGCCCGGCCGCGTCGCGGACCGCCATGCTCCAGGTGCCGCTGCTCAGCGGGGCCGTGTCGCCGAAGCGGGGCATCGCGGCGGGCGCGAGCCGGACCGTGAAGCGGGAGTCGTCGCGCTCCAGGGGGACGGCGTGGATCAGCCCGCTGCGGTGCTTGAGGGTCAGCGCGGCCTCGCCGGAGCCCGGGTAGGAGCCCTCCAGGGTGAGCGCGCCCCGCTCGTCCCAGGTCGCCGCGGTGATGACCGGGCGGATCCGGTGGGCGGAGACGCTCACGCGGTCGCGCCGGTCGCGCAGCACGGTGATCTCGCGGTCGCCGACGACCGTACGGCTCTCCTGAGCCTTCCCGATCATGACGGAGGCGGCGGGGTCGCCCTTGGGCTCGATCCAGAGCCGGCCGCCGTCGCGCTCCTGCAGCAGGGACGCCGTCGCGAGCGGCACGACGACGGTGGTGCCGCCCTCGACGGGGGTGAAGTCGGCGGCGATCCGGTGGCCGTCCAGGCGGGCCTGTCCCCTGGTCACGCCCTTGCCCGGCAGGAAGACCTCGACCTCCAGGCGCTCGCCGGCCAGCCGCACGCCGGCCAGCTCTGCCCGGGTGGGCTGCAGCACGATCTGGAGGGCGCGGTCGGAGGTCCAGACGGGACGGATCCACCAGCCCTTGCCGAGGTCCATCCCCGCCGGGCGCTCGGTGCGGCCGATGGAGGGGCCGCGCAGGAGGCCGCCGGCGCGGGCGCCCCGGCTCCAGATCACGATCTCGGTACGCCAGGTGGTGGTGTCCTGCACGGTCGCGCGGCGGCGCAGCAGCCGCTTGCCCCCGCGCACCACGGCCCGTACGGCCGAACGCCAGCGCAGCGGCCACGGGCTCATCTCGGCGGTGAAGCCGGACCAGTCGTAGTTGCAGCCCGCCTCCTCCGCTCCGTGGGTCGCCTCGGGGTGGAAGACCCTGCGGGTGCGGAGCCGCACCGGCGGCAGCCAGCGCGGGCCGCGCAGCACCACGCTCGCCCGGTTGAAGCGGCGGCTTCGTACGGACAGCCCGGCCAGGTAGGCGTGGCCGCTGATGTGCAGCCGCCCGCCCGACCAGGAGATGTCCTCGATCTGGGTCATCGGGATGAGGTCGGCCGCCCGCAGCCGGTACAGGGCCTCGGGCAGCTCGTCCTGGAGCGGCAGGTCCGCGTACCAGCGGAGGCTCTTGCGGACCCGCTTGGACGGCTCCGCGGCGGCGGTCACGAGCTTCTGCAGCGCGTCGCCGTCGGCGAGTTCGTCGATCCCGCGGTGCTCGATCAGGTGGAAGGCGATCCTGCGGGCGACCGGCAGGTCGCGCTTGACCTTCGCGTCGACACCGGTCACGTACGGTTTCAGGAGCGTGACGAACTCGCGGCGCCTGGCGGCGCCCCGCTTGGCCGCGATCTCCAGCCGGGAGCCCAGGGGGCCGGCCAGCGCGTCGGCGTCGAAGCGGCGGCGCTCAGCCGGTTTCAGCCCGTCGGCCAGCACCGCCGCCATGATCGAGTCGAGGGGTTCTCCCCGGTCGCAGAGATCCTGGACAGCCCGCAGACGATCAGCGACGGGGTCGCCGCTGGATCGCGCGGGAGTGGCACCGGTGGCCATGGGGAAAGCACCGCCTTTCGGACAGAGCGCTGTCCTAGGCCATGGTAGTGCGCCACGGCAGGGCCGGTTACGCCGTGATTTACGGGCTTGCAGGATTTACAGGCATTTGTGATCTGGCGGGTCTCCCCCGTCCTCCCGCCGCGCGATCCACGGCTTCCCGTCCCACCTGGCCGCCCGCACCATCCACGCTTCCCACCCCACCTGACCGCCCGCGCGATCTACGGCTTGCCGTCCCACCTGGCCGCCCGCATGTCGGCGCGGGCGCCCCTGAGCGGGGTCCGCTCCTCGCGCCAGCTCGCCAGGCACCGCTGCTCGTGGCCGGGCGGCGGGGTGCCGTCGGCGTGCACGACACGCCACCAGGGCACGCCCCCGCCCCAGGTGGACATCACCCTGCCGACCTGGCGCGGGCCCCCCTCGCCGAGGTACTCGGCGATGTCGCCGTAGGACATCACCATTCCGGACGGGATGCGCTCGACCAGGTCGAGCACCCGCTCGGCGTACGGGGTGGGATGGCCTACTGGCTCCATACGGTCGGTCCGGCGGAGAGGATCTCGTCGAGCTTGCCGAACTCGTAGGCCGCCGAGCCGTTCAGCTGCTCGACCAGGCCGCCGCGGATCGCGTAGGACTCGCCGTCCTCGCCCACCAGCCGCGCTCCCAGCAGGGCGGACACGCGCGCCAGCTGGGCCACCTGCCAGTCGGATCCGGGAGTGCCGGAAAGGCGGCCGTCCCATACCGCGATGGCATGGACCGCGCCGTTGTGGCGGGCCAGGATCTCTCCCGACTCCTGCGAGCCCCTGAACTCGAACCCCGCCTGCCCCAGCACAGTCGCGAGTTCCGCGAAGGCGAGAGGCGCAGGGCGCTCCACGCGCAACTCGTACCCCATAACGCGCGAGACTAGCGAACGTTCCCGGTTTTCCGGGGCGTGAATCCAGACATCCGGGCTACCGCATCCGAACGGTGTCCAAAACGCGTTCGAATCGCAGTCGAATTACGGTTACCTTCGCGATCTACCGCGCCGGACCGGCTCGAAGGCCGCCATCGCCGGCCCGGCCCTGCCGGAGTGCCGGTTGAGCATCGCCACGGCCCCCGCGAACGCCAGCAGGCCGCCCGCGAGGCCCACGCCGTACAGCCAGAGGCGCACGGGCTCGGGGCCCGGCCTGCTGGGCTCGGTGGGCAGGGTGCCGTCGCCGAAGCGCCTGCCGTCGGGCACCGGGACCTCCGCCGCGCCGGCCACCAGCCGGCCCGCCTTGGCCAGGGCCGCCGCGGCGTCGACGACGCCGAACCCGATGTGGTCGTCGTAGCCGGTGGCGGGACCCGCCGTCGCCGTGGAGGTGAGAGCCTGCGACACCATTTGCGGCGATATATCTGGATATTTTGCTTTTATGAGGGCGGCGACCCCGGCGACCAGCGCGGTCGCCGAGCTGGTCCCCTCCGAGGATCCGTACTTCCCGCCGGGAACGACCACCGGCACGTCGACGCCGGGCGCCGAGACCAGGACCGACAGGTTGTCGCTGCTGAACGTCGCAGGCCTGCCCAGGTCGTCCACCGCGCCCACCCCGATGACCCCGGAGTATCCGGCGGGGAAGTTCCAGAAGGAGGTGGCGTTGTCCATGGCGTACTGGGAGTCCCCGTCGTTGCCCACGGCGGCGACGAGCACCACCCCCCGGGAGAGCGCGTAGGAGACCGCCTCACGCTCGCTCCGGTGCGGCCCGTAGGCGCCCAGCGACATGCTGACGACCTTGGCCCCGTGGTCGGTGGCGTAACGGATCGCGCGGGCCAGAGGGCTGTCGTTGCGCGAGCGCAGGTCCTCCTCCGGCAGGGCGGACCCGTCCTCGGGCCGCTCCTCGACGATCAACGGCAGCGAGAGGATCCTGGCCTCGGGCGCGACGCCGAGAAGACCCCCCTCCCCCTTGCCCGCCCCGGCGATGAGCGAGGCCATCGCGGTGCCGTGCCGTCCGGCGTCCGGGGTGTCCCTGTCGAACCTGATCGACCCCATGTCGGGCCCGGAGATCACCCGCCCCCGCAGCTCGGCGACCTGGTCGTCCACCCCGCTGTCGACCAGTGCCACGATGACGCCCGACCCCTTGGTGACCTTCCACGCCTTCTCGGCGTTGAGCATCTCCAGCACCCAGCGCTGGTCCTCGCGCACGTCCGCGGCGCCTTCGGGAGGCGCGGGCTCGGGCGGTGCCGACTCCGACGGAGCCGACCCAGGTGGTGCCGACTCCGACGGAGCCGACCCAGGCCCTGACGACTCAGGTGGTGCCGATCCCGACGGCGCGGCCGGCTCCGGTGGCGGGGTCGACACGGGCCCGGCGAGCGCCGAGGTGGCCGTCGCCGGGGCGGCGACCGGGACCGGACCCGCCACCGAGAGCGCGACCAGCGCTCCCGCCGCCCAGAACCGCCGCCTCAGCACACGTTCCCCTGGGTGCACTGGGGCACGGCGCTGGGCTCGTCGCCGAGGGCGCGGGCGATGCGTCCCGCGACCGCCTGGGCCGCGGGCCACAGCTCGCTGTGCAGGATCTCCTCGGGGGAGACCGCCTGCCGGGTGCGGCCGTCGGTGTAGCCGGCGGTGGAGAAGACGATGTAGGGACCGACACCCATCCAGGCGTTGCGCTGGCGTTGCGCGGCCCCGAACAGCTCGGTCGCCGTGCCGGGGAAGGCCACGGGGCGCACCCCCACCCGATCGTCCACGGCCAGCTGCGCGGAGGCGGCGATCCGCCGCTCCTCGTCGCCGAGCACGGCGATGCCCACGGTGAAGGCGAAGGAGGACGTCTGGTCGACGTAGGTGGCCCGCAGCAGGGTGCGGCAGCCGTATTCCGAGAGCACCGAGCCCACCGGCGCGTCCGTTCCGGCCGCGCAGGCCACCTCGGGGGCGAGGCCGACCCTGCGGGCGTACTGCTGGACCCTGCCGAGGCCGATGTACTGCAACTCGACGGGAAAGACCAGGTCGGCGCTCCAGGTGTGCCAGCGCCTGGCGATGTCGTCCTGGATGTAGCGGGCCTGCTCGGCGGCGGTCAGCGGGCGCGAGCTCGTCTCGCGCACCAGACCGACCGTACCGGTCAGCACGTTGGTGGCGGCGATGGCGAGGATCGTGCCCATCAGGATCAGGAAGATCGTACGGAAACGGATGCCCTGTTCCAGGGTCGCCAGCTCGGTCCGCCTGACCGCCGCGCGGTCGCGCCCCGCCGCCGGCCAGGCCCGCACGCGGGCCCGCCTGGCCGCGGAGCCCGGCGCGGGCGCCCGCCGGATCCGGCCACCGCCGGACCCGCCGACGCCGCCCACCCGGGAGCCTGACGGCGGCCAGCCGCCGCGAGCGCGGGGGGCGGGGGTTCCCAGAGGCCGCTCCGGCTCCTGGGACCGCCCTTGCTGCGACATACTCCGATGCTACGTCGAAGGACCTCTCCGCCCTATCGGCGGCGGGTATTTTCGCGGCACTCCGCGTGGCCGGACCGGGCCTCGGGAGTTCGCCCGGCACCGTCGGGAGCTCACGGCCAGGGGGCCGCGGCCGGACCGGGCCCGGGTTCTTCGAAGGCCTCCGGCGGGCGGGTACGGCCGACGAACACGGCGAGCGCGATCAGGGAGACGACCGCGCCGAACCCGGCGGCCACGGCCACGCCGCCGTACAGGGTGATCCGGTCCCGGTCGCGGTGGACGACCCGCACCGGCTCGACCGGCAGGCCCAGCGGGCGGGCGGGGTCGTGTCCCCCGGCCCCCTCGGCGGTGAGGGTGTGCCGGGAGATCCTGGCGGCGGCGGCGAGGGCCCGGGTCGCGTTGACGACGCCGAAGCCCGTACCGGTGTCGTAGCCGCCCGCGGGCCGCCGGGTGGCTCCCTCGGTGATCGCCTGCACGACCAGCACGGGCGACATTTTTGGATATTTGGCCTTAATGAGGGCGACAACCCCCGACACCAGGGCAGTCGCCTGAGAGGTGCCCCGGCCGACCCAGTACTCGTCCCCCGGACCGGCGCCGAGGATGTCCACCCCCGGCGCGGCCACCAGGACCGAGGGGTTGCGGTTGGAGAACGAGGCCCGGCGCAGCCCGCGGTCCGTCGCGGCGACCGAGACCACTCCCGGGAAGGCCGCAGGGTAGGAGTAGGGGGCGTGGCCGCCGGCGTCCGGCTCCTCGGCGCCCTCGTTGCCCGCCGCCGCGACGAGCACGACCCCCTTGGAGATCGCGTAGCGGATCGCCGATCGCTCCTCCCTGGTCGCCAGCTCCTTGGAGATCGACATGTTGATCACGTCGGCGCCGCGGTCCACCGCGTGCCTGATGCCCCTGGCCACCACGTTCTCGTAGCGCTCGGCGGTGTTGAACTCCCGGAAACCCGGCTCCTCGTCCTCCAGGATGACCCGTACCGACAGCACCCTCGCGCGGGGCGCGACGCCGATCACCCCGTCTGCCCCGCCCGGCCCATGGCCGTGCCCGGCGATCAGCGACGCCATGTACGTGCCGTGCAGCCTCAGGGGGCTCACTCCCGGCGGGTTTGCCCCGGCCGTGAAGTCCTTGCCCTCGGTCACCGAACCGACCAGGTCACGGTGGTCGCGGTCCACCCCGGAGTCGAGCACGGCCACGGTCACGCCCCTGCCCTCGGAGATCCGCCAGGCGGCGGGCAGGTCGAGGGTCCGCAGCACCTCCCGCTGGCTGTCCCTGACGTCGTCGGCCCGCGCGGCCGGAACCGGGGCCATGACCACCGGCACCACCACCGCCGCCAGCACCACCGGCACCGTCCGCCTCGCAACGTTCCACAGTGCCCCCAGCGCCCCCAGCGCCCCCAGTGCCCGCAGTGCCCCCGGCACCCGGCCCTCCGGCCTCGTCCTCGCGGGCGGTCCGGCGGTGGCGGGGAGACACCTCGGCGTGGTCAGCATCGCCACTCCGTGGAGACGCAGTCGGGGCGGGCGGGCATGGACAGATCGGCGAGGATGCGGTCGGCGATGTCCCCGGTGAACGCGAACAGGGTCGGCCGCTGCTCGCCGACCGCCCTGGCGGGCCGGCCGTCGGTCTGGCCGGCCGTGGCCATCACCACGTACGGGCCCGCCTGCCGGACGAGGCCCGCCTGGCGTCCGGCGGAGACGAACCGGTCGGTCACGGTGCCGCGGAAGGCCAGCGCCCTCAGGCCGGGCGAGGGAGCGCCGCCCCCGGGCAGCGCCGCTTTGGCCCTGGCGGCGCCGGACTCGTCCGCGAAGGCCGCGACGCCGACGGTGACCACGATCCCCTGGAGCGCGTCGATGTAGGTGGCCCGCAGGATGCCCAGGCAGCCCGCCCGCCGCAGCGCCTTGCGCAACCTGGCGTCGACCGCGCCGTCACAGCGGGTCTCCGGCGAGATGCCCACCCGGCGGGCCTTCTCCTCACCGCCCTGCTCCGCGGCGTAGGGGACGGTCTCGGGGAAGACTCGCCCGGCGGGCCAGGCCTGCCAGCGCCTGGCCACCTCGTCGAGGGCGGCCCGGTCGAGCTCCGCCTGGGTCGGCCCCCGGGTGAGTTCCGTCGCCGCGGCGCTGCTCGCCACCCCGGCCACGATCGCGCAGAGCAGCGTCAGGGCGGAAGCCACGACCAGCGTCGGCCATGAACGCCGCCGCTGACGTGGGACTTCATTCACGCACCCGACCTTAATGCGGTATGGCGGGTGTCATCCGCCGTTCCGTCCAGATCCGTCAGCGTGGAGAGGACTTGGTGACCTCGGCGGAACCCCGGCGGAACCCTGAACGGCGAGCGCCCCGCGGAGCGGGTGCTCCACGGGGCGCGGGTCGCGCGGGACACGAGGCCTTTCGGGTCGCGCGGGCACGGGACCTTCGGACGAAGCCCTCGGACAGTGCCTTAAACAGGGCCTCAGTAGGTGGGCAGGCTCGGGTCGACCGTCTTGATCCAGCTGAGCACGCCGCCGCCCACGTGGACGGCGTCGGAGAAGCCGGCGCTCTTGACGACCGCGAGGACCTCGGCGGAGCGGGCACCGGACTTGCAGTGCAGGACGATCTTCTTGTCCTGTGGCAGCCTCTCCAGCGCGGAGCCGTTGAGGAACTCGCCCTTGGGGATGAGCACGGCGCCGGGGATGGACACGATCTCGTACTCGTTCGGCTCGCGGACGTCGATCACGTAGATGCTCTCGCCCTTGTCCTGCCAGGACTTGAGCTCGGCGGCGGTGATCGTGGAGCCGGAGGCGGCCTCCTGGGCCTCCTCGGAGACCGCGCCGCAGAACGCCTCGTAGTCGTCGAGCAGCTGGGTGACCGTCGGGTTCTTGCCGCAGAGCACGCACTCGGGGTCCCTGCGGACCTTGACCGAGCGGTAGTTCATCTCCAGGGCGTCGTAGATCATCAGACGGCCGACCAGCGGCTCGCCGATGCCCGCGAGGAGCTTGATGGCCTCGTTGACCTGGATGGAGCCGATCGACGCGCACAGCACGCCGAGCACGCCGCCCTCGGCGCACGAGGGGACCATGCCGGGCGGCGGGGGCTCGGGGTAGAGGCAGCGGTAGCAGGGACCGTGCTCGGCCCAGAAGACGCTGGCCTGGCCGTCGAAGCGGTAGATCGAGCCCCAGACGTACGGCTTGCCGAGCAGGACCGCCGCGTCGTTGACCATGTAGCGGGTGGCGAAGTTGTCGGTGCCGTCCACGATCAGGTCGTAGGCGGCGAAGATCTCCATCACGTTGTCGGTGGTGAGAGCCTCGTTGTGGACGACCACGTCGACCAACGGGTTGATCTCCCTGACGCTGTCGGCGGCGCTCTCCGCCTTGGGGCGTCCGACGTCGGACTGGCCGTGGATGACCTGCCGCTGGAGGTTGGACTCGTCGACCACGTCGAAGTCGATGACGCCGAGCGTGCCCACTCCCGCGGCGGCGAGATAGAGCAGCGCGGGGGAACCCAGGCCTCCGGCGCCCACACAGAGCACCTTGGCGTTCTTCAGGCGCTTCTGCCCGGCCATGCCGACGTCAGGGATGATCAGATGGCGCGAGTAACGACGCACCTCGTCGACGGTCAGTTCGGCTGCCGGCTCTACCAGCGGTGGCAACGACACAGTTCTGCTCCCGTTTCAGGGGTCCTTGATGCGGCTGGCGCAGCACGCTCCCCTCACAACCTAACCCGGGGCCCCTGTCATTCCCCAACCGGCGCGAGGGCCGTCTCGGCGATCAGGAGCCCGGCCTCGCGGGCCACCCGCTCGGGGAACTCCATCTGGGCCACGTGCCCGGCGTCGGGCAGCAGCATCAGCCGCACGCGCGGGAACGTCCGGACGGCGCGGGCGGCCATCCGGGGGTTGACGAGGCGGTCGTGGCGGCCGTGGATGACCAGCGTCGGCGCGGTCACCATGGCCGCCTGCCGCCACAGGTTCGTCTCCCCGCGCCTGAAGTACTCGGCGACGATGCCGCGGGCCGAGTTGATCACCGCCTCCACCGCGTACGGCAGGCCGTCCCTGCGGCGCAGCTCGTCGGCCGCCTCCTTGAGCCGGTCCGGGTGGATCCGCCCCATGTCGGCGTAGCACATGGCGAGCGTGACACCGAGCCTGCGCTCGGCGGGCACGAGGGTGAGCCGGCCCGCCGCCCACTCGCCGATGCGGGGCACGGTGGACAGCGCCACCCGCGCCGGGCCGTACCGGGGCAGGAGGTCGGGCAGGGCCGGCGAGATCAGGGTCAGCGAGCGGACCAGGTCGGGGCGGGTGGCGGCGACCCGCACCGAGACGGCGCCGCCCAGGGAGTTGCCGAACAGGTGTACGGGGGTGCCGGAGACCCGCTCGATCAGGGCGGTGACGGTCCGGGCGTGGGCGTCGACGGAGTAGTCGCCGCCGGGCGGCTCCGGCGAGTATCCGGCGCCGGGCAGGTCGAGGGCGTATCCGGTCGCCACTCCGGACAGCTCGCCCATCAGGTCGGTCCAGTTGGTCGCGGAACCCGCGAGGCCGTGCACGTAGACGGCGGTCTCGGCGGGCCCTCGCGGCGTCGACCGCACGTGGACCCGCTGGTCGCCGAGGTCGATCATCTCGCCCTGCCATATGGGGATTGGGCTGTTCACCGCGCCTCCTCCTGTCGTTCCGCTGCCTTCCACGATAGTTCGGCCCGCCACACGCCAGGCAACAGCCTCCGGGTATCACAAAAGACACATAAGCCTATTTTCCCCAGATGTCTTTTATTACATGATTTATCATCATCAACTCGGCGGCGTTTCCGCCCCACCCCCGCCCCCGCCCGTCGAGCGCGACCCCGGCAGCGGAACCCCTCCCACCTTCGATGAACAAAAGCGACATTAAAGACATTTCACTTCAAAACAACTAATAAGAGTTCAACACGTGCCATAAATAGATAAGAGGTTAGCAAAACCCATCGATTCCCGTTTCTCGTCAGACATGGGCGGAAATCATGACAAGCAGGGATGGCTCATCACCGGCCATCTCTGGCAATTCCGCCTTATGCGGAAAATGTCGAAAATCGGGGTAACCGATCATTTCAAGGGGGAAACGCATGCCCAAGTTCAAGAGTGTCATCGCAGGGCTCGCGATCAGCACGGCGCTGACCGGTGGAGCCGTCGCCATGGGCGCAGCGACCACCGTCACGAGCGCCAGCGCGATGACCACCGCGATCACCACGGCCGCCTACCCGACCTGGGGCGGCGGCTGCGGCTGGCGTCGCGGCTGCGGCCGTTGCTGCGGTGGCCACCGCCACCACCGTCGTAGCCACCACCGCTTCAAGCTGATCATCAACAACCACAACAACAACGACAACTACCTGCGCAATGACAATCGCAGCGACCGTCTCCGGCCTCTGACCTTCGGTGGCGACGAAGACTAGTCGCCAGGCCCGGAACCGCGCGTTCGTGCGGAGGCGCGGCACCATCAGAGGACAGGATCACTCACGGCTCGATCCGCGATTTCCGGCGGCTTCGAAACCGTGACGGAGGGACAGGACTCCCACATTCGCCGCGGCGCCGCCTCTCACCCAGAGAAGCCGGCCAAACAGCGACAGCGGAAACTTGAGGAGAGATCCCCAGGACCCTGACCCTCGCCACAGTGCGAGTTCTCATTTCACGAAGTCACAAGCGAGGCCCCGCGGTTTCCGGACCGCGGGGCCTTCGCGTGCGCCCTGGCTTCCCGCGCACCGCCTTTCCCGCCACCGCCCCGCACTCCGCCCCGCACCCCCGCCCCACACCCTCCGCCTCGGCACCGGTACGCGAGGGTCGCACCGGCTCACCGGCGGGCGGCGCCCCGCCCCCTCCTCCGTTTTCAAAGAACAAATCCGACATTAAATACATTTCATTTCAAAACGACCAATAGGCATCCAACATCGACGATAAATAGCTAAGAGGAGTGCAAAAGCCTTCGATGTCCGTTTGTCAGCAGACATGTGAGGAAACTATGACAACCAGGGATGGCTCATCACCGGCCATCTCTGACGTTTTCCGGCCTATAAGGAAAATGTCGAAAACAGGGATAATTAGTCCTTTCAAGGGGGAAACGCAATGCCCAAGTTCAAGAGTGTCCTCGCAGGGCTCGCGATCAGCACGGCACTGGCCGGCGGGGTCGTCACCATGGGCGCGGCGACCACTGTCATGAGCGCCAACGCGATGACCACCACGGTCACCGCCGCCGCCTTCCCGACCTGCGGTGGCTACGGCGGGCGTCGCTGCTGCTGCTGCGGCGGCGGCCACTGCCACCGTCACCACAGCCGCAAGCGCTTCAGGCTGATCATCAACAACCACAACAACAACGACAACGAGCTGTACAACGACAGCCGCAGCGACCGCATCGTTCCGCTCTTCACTGACGGTGTCCGCAGCTAGTCGCCGGCCCGAGGCCGCACACCCCGATCGGGGCGCGGTCGCAGGACGAGCTCATTCACGGCCGGATCCGCGATCGTCCGCGGCTTCGAGACCGTGACGGAGGGACGGGATCCTCGCATCCGCCACGGCCGGGCTTCCCATCCGGAAACATCGGTCGAACGGCGACAGCGGGAACCTGAGGAGAGATCCCCAGGGACCTGACCCTCATTCACAGTGCGAGTTCTTCATTTCACGAAGTCACAGGCGAGGCCCCGCGGTTTCCGGACCGCGGGGCTTTCGTCTGTTATGTCCTGTTCATGACACACCCCCTGCTCCCCTCCACCTCGAAACTCCCGTCTCCACCACCTCGAAGCCGAAGCACGCCGGCGGATCGCCCGCGGCAGGGGCCGGCCCCCACCCCCCTTCCGGGAGGCCCTGGACCGCACCCCGGAGCCGAGGCCCCATGGCGGCACCGAGCGGCACACGAGGGGACATGCGCGAGCGGCACCGGCCCGCCCCCCTGCGATACCCGGCCCCTTTCTTCTCCGCCCAGAAGAACAAATCCGACATTAAATACATTTCACTTTAAAGCGACCAATAAGTATCCAACGTCGACGATAAATAGCTAAGAGTAGGGTAAAAGCCTTCGATCTCTGTTTGTCGGCAGACATGCGAGGAAACTATGACAACCAGGGATGGCTCATCATCGGTCATCTCTAGCCATCTCTGGCAATTTCCGACTCATACGGAAAATGCCAAAAATTGGTAAATCAATCCTTTCAAGGGGGAAACGCAATGCCCGAGTTCAAGAGTGTGCTCGCAGGGCTCGCGATCAGCACGGCGCTGGCCGGCGGGGTCGTCGCCATGGGCGCGGCGACCACCGTCACGAGCGCCAACGCGATGACCACCGCGGTCACCGCCGGCACCTTCACCACCTGGGGCGGCGGCGGCTGCTGCGGCCGTCGTCACCACTACCGTCGTCACCACCACCGCTTCAGGCTGACTCTCAACCAGGACAACTGCAACCGCAACCGCCTGGAGAACAAGACCCGTTCCGACCGCCTCGTGCCCCTGGAGACGGACAACAGGCCTCCTGGCCCTCCCGGACCGCCCCTGGCTCCGGTGGCTCCGGTCGCGTCCTGATCCACGCTTGACACGGGATCGGAATACGACACCGAAAACGGTCGGAACCCTTTTTCAGGGGGCTCCGAAACCGTGACGGAGAGGTAGAAGTCCCGTATCCACCAGGGTCGCGCTCCTCCACGGAGAAACGCCGATCCGAACGATGAGCACGGAAGGCCGGGGAGGGATCTCCCGGATTCCGGCTCTCGATAAAATGCGAGTTATCATTTCTCACGAATTGCAGGCGGGGGCTCCGCGGTTTTCCGACCGCGGAGCCCCCGCCCTGTCATGTCCGGCCCCCGCCCTGTCATATCCGAGACATCCGAAGCCCGGCGCGGGAGCCCTCGCCGGCGTTCCCCCGCCCTTCCCCTCAGGCCACCCGCCTCCCCGGAACCACTCGCCCCCCTCCCGCCTCAGGCGGCGCGGCGCACCTCCCGGCCCCCCGGCCCCCGGCCCCCGGCACGGTTCTTCCGGCCGGACACCTCGCCATCGGCATCGCACTCACGTTCGAAACACGTCCGCACGGACGCGAAACGCCGTCAACGCGGCAGGTGCCGTCATGGGCAATCCGATGCCGCGTCTTTCTCGGCGCGCGGCATCCGAGGTCGTACGCTGGGCGATGTCCGACGTTTGCAGGAGCCGGGTGAGGAGAGGGAACGTGCCGGAGCCCGGATGACGACAGGGGATGTCAGACATATGAACGCGCGCGGCGACACATCGCACGGGAAAGCGGTCGACGACCTTCCCGAGGAGCTCTCCGTCGAGACACCCGAGGCCGACGCCGCCGAGCAGCACCGGCCGGTGCGCGAGGACGGCTCCGACGCGCCCGTCGATCTCCCGGTCGAGGTGGACCCCGCCGACGCCGCCGAGCAGAGCCGCACGGTGCGCGAGGAGGAGGCGGAGTGGCCCGACTCCATCCCCCTGGAGGCCGATCCCGCGGACACCTTCGAGCAGCGGCGCACCGTCGAGCTCGACGAGGACGATTATCGCTGACCCGGGTTACCCGCGCGTAGGATGGCCACGAACGCCAGGAGCTTGACACGAGGAGACCACGTGACCGCTACCCCGGACGCCAAGCCCCGGGGCACCCGGCTGCCCCGGACGGCCCGCCGCCGCCAGTTGCTCAGCGCGGCGCAGGAGGTGTTCGTGGAGAACGGCTACCACGCGGCCGCGATGGACGAGATCGCCGAGCGGGCGGGGGTCAGCAAGCCGGTCCTCTACCAGCACTTCCCCGGCAAGCAGGAGCTCTACCTGGCCCTGCTCGACCTGCACGTGGACGACATGATCACCCGCTGCCGCGACGCCCTCGCCTCCACCACGGACAACAAGCAGCGCGTCCAGGCCGCGATCGGCGCCTTCTTCGACTTCGTCTCCAGCCAGGGTGAGGCGTTCCGGCTGGTGTTCGAGTCGGATCTCCGTAACGTCGCCCCGGTCCGCCAGCGCATGGAGCGCAACCTCCGCGAGAGCGCCGAGATGATCAGCCAGGTCATCCAGGAGGACACCGGCTGCTCCAGCGACGAGGCGCGCCTGCTCGGCGTCGGGCTCGTCGGCATGGCCGAGGTCAGCGCCCGCTACTGGATCAGCAGCAACGGCTCCATTCCCAAGGACGCGGCCACCCAGCTCATCGCCCGCCTGTCGTGGCGCGGCATCTCCGGCTTCCCCCGCACCGTCGCCGACCACTGAGAGACCCCCGGCACCGCCCGCGCTCCCGGCGCCGGCCGGGCCGGTTTCCCCCGCTCCCTCGCCGGGCGTCGAGGGATCCTGCGATGTCCCGGCCTCCGGACCGGCTGTTCGCCTGCCGCGATCATCTGTTCGCTTGACGCGATCAACCGGCGCGTCGGCCTTCCCGTGGGGCGACCATGGGACGAGCAACCCTCATCGAAAGGGAGCACGATGGAAATCAAGATCGGCGTACGTTCCGTACACCGTGAACTCGTAGTGGAGACCGACCTCACGGCCGAGCAGCTCGAGAGCGAGATCAGCGCCGCCCTCGCGTCCAGCAGCGGTGTCTTCACCATCACCGACGTCAACGGCCGGAAGATCATCGTCCCGGTCGCCTCGCTCGGCTTCATCGAGATCGGCGAGGAGGAGGCGCGACCCGTCGGCTTCGGCGGCACGCTCTGACGGATTCCGGGCTCGCGCCAGGTCGCCCTTCGCGGCATGGCGCGGTCCGCGGATCCGGCGCGAGCGTGGCCCTCAGCCGCCCGAGCAATCGTCCCGCTCGCCGAGCCCGCAGCAGCGCGGGCGTCTGACACGGCGGAGATGCTCCCGCCCCCGGCTGATGGCCGGACAGCCCGCGCCTCCCCTGCGCAGCACGGGACGCGAAGTCCAGCGGTTCGGCCCACATCTCGTCAAGGAACTGCCATAGCGGCGCGAGGCCCTCATGTCTCGCACGCTACCGGATCCGTCCGCGGCGCTCCGGCGTTCACGCCAAAGGTGAAACGGGCTCTCCCACGTAGCGGGGCGGAAAACGCTGATTCGTCACCACGGCGGACCGGCACCCGGGAGGTCGCCCGCGTCCGGTCCCGCCGGGCGGGAACGGCGGTCACGACGGCCGGAAGGCCGGTGGGGACCCGGCCGCCGCGCTACGGGCCCGGGGTCAGCCCCAGGGCGGACATCCGCTCGCCGTGCTTCTCGGTCAGCCGGGCGAACATCCGGCTGATGTCCTCCCCTGCCGCCTCCACCAGCAGGGCCGCGAGCTCGGGCCTGGCGGCGGCCACGTGCTGTCCCTGGCTCAACGCCTCCCCCACCAGGCGCCTGGCCCACAGCGCCAGCCGCCCGGCCTGTTTGGGATCCTCCTGGAGCGCCGCACGGACCCTCTCGACGGCGAACTGCGACCGCCCCTCGTCCGCGAGGACCTCGTCGACGAGGTTCCGCGTCTCGTCGTCCACACCGACGGCCGCCTCGCGGTAGAAGTCGAGCGCGATCCCCGTGCCGACGTACGCCTTGACCAGAGCCTCCAGCCAGTCTCCGGGGAAGGTCAGGGCGTGCCAGTCGTCCAGCGGCCCGGTGAACGGCGCCATCGCCTTCTCGGGATCCACCCCGAGGGAGGCGAGCCGGTCGCGGAGCAACTCGAAGTGCGCGTACTCGGCCGCCGCGAGACCGCCGAGCGCCGCCTGGTCGGTCAGTGAGGGGGCGTACCGGGTGGCGTCCTCGGCGAGTCTGAGGAAGGCGGTCAGCTCGGCGTAGGCGAGGACCCCGAGCAGGTCGGAGACACCGGGAGGGGAATCGGTCATGGAGGCAGCCTACGAGCTGAGCGACCTCGCGATTCACCGGGAATACGAAGAAATCGGTTCTCCGTTGTGGTATCGAGTACACTGCTCTGTGAAAGTGCGACCGCACCGTGTTAATCCGGGATATCCACTCTCGGACGCCCCCAAAAGTCGGCGTGACGCCGCAGCGGTCGCTGATGACATGAGAGGGCTGGACCTTCCGCGAGGACCCGGCACGGGGAACACGTTTTCTGCCCGTGGTCCCGGCAGGCCTGCCTTCAACGGAGATTTAGGCAGGCCAAGCTGACGACGTTCCGAGACCTCGGAGTCACCCCAGAGATCGCCGATGCCCTTGAGACCGAGGGCATCATCGCGCCGTTCCCGATCCAGGAAATGGCACTCCCCCTGGCCCTCAACGGCCAGGACATCATCGGCCAGGCGCGCACCGGCACCGGCAAGACCTACGCCTTCGGCGTGGCGATGCTGCAGCGTGTCGGCAAGCCGAGGAAGAACCGCAAGAAGCCCCGCGGGCTGGTCGTCGTACCGACCCGCGAGCTCGCCGTCCAGGTCACCGAGGACCTCGTGACGGCGGCCGGCAAGCTCGGCTCGCGGATCCTCACCGTGTACGGCGGGCGCGCCTACGAACCCCAGATCGAGGCGCTCAAGCAGGGCGTCGACGTCATCGTCGGCACCCCGGGCCGCCTGCTCGACCTGGTCAAGCAGAAGCACCTCGACCTCAGCCAGATCGGGACGCTCGTCCTCGACGAGGCCGACCGGATGCTCGACCTGGGCTTCCTGCCCGACATCGAGCGCATCATCAAGCTCATCCCCGCGGAGCGGCAGACGATGCTGTTCTCCGCGACCCTGCCGGGCGAGATCGTCGCCCTGTCCAGGCGTTACCTCACCCGTCCCACCCACGTGCGGGCCGAGAACAACGACATCGAGGCCGAGGCGACCCCGCAGACGACGCAGTTCGTCTGGCGCACGCACCGGATGGACAAGATCGAGATCGTCGGCCGGCTGCTGCAGTGCGAGGGCCGCGGGCTCACGATGATCTTCTGTGAGACCAAGCGCGCCTGCGACATGGTCGTCGAGCAGCTCAAGGAGCGCGGCTTCGCCGCCGCGGCCGTGCACGGCGACCTCGGCCAGGGCCAGCGCGAGCAGGCCCTGCGGGCCTTCCGCAACGGCAAGATCGACGTGCTGGTCGCGACCGACGTCGCGGCGCGCGGCATCGACGTCGACGACGTCACCCACGTCGTCAACTACGACTGCCCGCAGGACGAGAAGGCGTACGTCCACCGGATCGGCCGCACCGGCCGGGCCGGCAAGACGGGCGTCGCGGTGACCTTCGTCGAGTGGGAGGACCTCACTCGCTGGAAGGTCATCAACAACGCGCTCTCGCTCGCCTTCCCCGAGCCGGTCGAGACCTACTCGACCTCCCCGCACGTCTTCAGCGACCTGGGCATCCCCGAGGGCACCAAGGGCGTGCTGCCGCGCGCCAACCGCTCCCGGGCGGGCCTGGCCGCCGAGGAGGTCGAGGATCTCGGTGAGACCGGCCGCATCCGCTCCCGCTCTCCCCGCAAGGGGCGCGAGGACGACCCCCGCAGGGGACGCGAGGACGATCGCGAGGAGCGCCGCGAGCGCCCCGCGCGCACGTCCCGCGAGCGCCGTCGCACCCGCGGAGGCCGTACCGGCGAGGAGATCCCCGCGCCGGTCGTGGCCGAGGAGGTTCAGCCCCCTGTCGTCGAGATCGCCGAGGTGGAGACGGACATGGCAGCCCGCAGGGACATCCGTGACGAGCAGCCCGCCGAGACCGCGCCCCGCAGGGGCCGGGCTCGCAAGGCCGGGCTGAACCCCGAGGTGAGCCTCGTCGGCACGGCAGAGACCCCGGCGACCCCGGCGACCCCGGCGACCCCGGCGACCCCGGCGGCCGCGGTTCACGCCGAGCCCACGGCGGAGGAGCCGGTTCGCCGGCAGCGCCGTGGCAGGCGCGAGCAGCCGGCGGCCCCGGCGATCTCGGAGGCCCCTTCGGCTCCGTCGTGGACCGAGGAGCGGGTGGCGGAGTTCACGGATCGCGGAGAGGACGACGACACCATGGCGGAGCGCTGGGACGACGAACCCGTGGTGGAGGCCTCCAAGCCCCGGCCGCAGCCCGAGAAGATCATCCCCCCGAGCCCGTTCGCGGTGATCTTCAAGTCGCCGGACCTCGCGTCGGAGGACGACGAGATCGCCCCCTCGGCGGCCTCGGAACGGGTGCAGAGCCGTCGCCGCCCGCCGGTGCGCGGTGGCCAGCAGCAGCGGGGAACGCGTCGCCCCAACTAGCAAGTGTCACCATGAGAAGGGGCGCGACCATGTCGGTGGCGCCCCTTTTCACGCTCCCGGCCCCTCCCGGACGCACGGAGCGATGTCACCAAGAGAGGTATCGTGGGGCCACGTGAGTACGCCGCGTTTTCTGACCCTGCCTCCTGGCGTCCGCTCTCGCCAGATCGAGACGGCGGTGGGCGCCTTCGCCGTACTGGAGGCCCTGCCCGTCAGCGGCATTCCCGAGCGGTGGCCCGCCCTGCTGGTTCCCGGCCTGACCGGCAGCAAGGAAGACTTCATCGCGGTCCTGCAGACGCTCGCTCAGTCGGGCCGTCAGGTCGTCGCGATCGACATGCGCGGCCAGTTCGAGACGAGCGGCCCTGACGACAGGAGCGCCTACACCTGCGCCGCGCTCGGCAACGACGTCGACGTCCTGGCCCAGGTGATCGGCCACGGCGGCCCGATCCACCTGGTCGGCCACTCGTTCGGCGGCCTGGTCACCCGGGAGGCGGTCATCGACGGCCGCACCCGGTTCGTGTCCTACACGCTCATGAGCTCCGGGCCCGCCGCGATCGTCGGGCCCCGCGAGCGCGCGGGCCGCTTCATGATCTCGGAGTTGCCCGGCGTCGGCCTGGAGCACCTGTGGCACACCCGGATGGAGCCGGAGGCCCTGGCCTCGGGGGTGTCCGACGAGATCATCGCCTTCCTGCGCAAGCGGCTGTTCGCCAACTCGACCGTCGGCATGATCACGATGACCGAGGAGGTGCTCTCCGCGCCGGACCGGTGCGACGATCTCACCCAGGTCGGCGTCGACACCCTGGTCCTGTACGGCGAGCACGACGACGGCTGGCCGCCGCGCATGCAGTCGGAGATGGCGCGCCGCCTGGACGCCGACTGCGTGGTCGTCCCCGGCGCGGCCCACTCCCCTGCGGTGGAGGCCCCGGAGACCACCGCCGCCGCCCTCATCCGCTTCTGGAACGCCGCCGAGAGCCGTCTGAGGAGCTGACCGGCCGGGGACCTTGTTGGACGGGCCGCCGGCCGCCGTGTAACCATGTGCCGACCATGGCCAGCATCGAGGACATCGAGGACATCGAGGACATCGTCGTCCAGCCCCCGCACACCGTGACGTGGCTGGTGCACATCGACCGCTCCATGTGGATCGGCGGGGTCGGCGGCCTCATGCTCCAGGCCCTGCACCCGCTCGCGATGCGCGGGGTCTGGCAGAACTCCGACTTCCGGCGGGATCCGTTCGGGAGGCTGCACCGTACGGCGGACTTCGTGGGCAGGGTCACCTTCGGCAGTCCCGCGGAGGCCGACGAGATCGGCCGCCGCGTCCGGGGGATCCACCGGCGGCTGCGCTTCGACGACCCCGACACCGGCCGGGTCCGCCGGGTGGACGACCCGG
Source organism: Streptosporangium sp. OZ121 (assembly GCF_051918885.1). Taxonomy (NCBI): domain Bacteria; kingdom Bacillati; phylum Actinomycetota; class Actinomycetes; order Streptosporangiales; family Streptosporangiaceae; genus Streptosporangium; species Streptosporangium sp. OZ121. The sequence goes on along the minus strand of NZ_JBPXMC010000008.1, from coordinate 252,189 downwards.
AGCTGCTGCTCTGGGTGCACTGCGCGGAGGTCTCCTCCTACCTGTCCGTGGCACGGCGGGCGGGCCTGGGGCTCGACGACCGCCAGGCCGACCGCTACCTGGCCGAGCAGCGCCGCAGCGCCACCTATGTCGGCCTGCACGCCGAGGACGTACCCGGCTCCGTGGCGGAGCTGGACGATTATCTCGCCTCGACGCGCCCGCTGCTGAGGGTCACCCCCGAGGCCGTGGCCACGGTCCGCTTCCTGATGTGGCCGCGCCTGCCCGCCGGGCTGCGCGCCCTCACCCCCGGCAAACCCGCCTACTTCCCCTTCGGGGCGCTCTGCTACTACGCGCTGCCCGGCTGGGCCAGGCGGATGTACGGCGTGCTGCCCGAGGTGCCGCCGGGCGCGGTGACCGCGGCGCTGAGGGCGTTCCGGCTGGCCATGGACACGCTTCCCGAGCGCGTCCACGACCGGGCGTTCATGCCCGCCACCCGCGAGATGCTCACCCGCTCGCGCGAGCGGCTCGGCGCGGCGGGCTACGACATGGCGGGAGGGCTCAGGGGACTGACCGACCCGCGCCGCTGGCCGTCCCGGCCCTCCTGACGGCACTGACGGCACTGACGGCACTGACGGCACTGACGGCACTGACGGCACTGACGGAACGCTCTCGCGAATGCGACCGCGGCCCCGGCCCGGTCGGGCAGGTCCCGCGGCTCAGTCGGCGAGGGCGGCCCAGGGCTCGCGGTCGTCGCCCGCGGCCTGGCCCTCGGGGCAGTGGCGGCGGAAGTCGCACCACGAGCACAGCGGGCCCGTACGGGGCGGGAAGGCCGCGTCGATCTCGGGGGGCACCGCGGGCGGGGTGCCGTCGCCGTCGCCGCGCGCCCTGGGCGGGGCGGTCCCCCTGGGCCGGGTGGTGGCCGACCACTCCTTGTAGCGCTCGTCGGCCTCGGAGGCCTCGACGGCGATCTCCTCGGCGTGGCCCAGGTGGCGGGCCAGCGACTCGTCGGTGTGCTCCCACTCCACGATCGAGGCGGTCGGCAGGTGGTGCAGCTCGACCCGGTGGCAGGGGCGGCGCATCATCCGGGAGGAGGCGATGGCGTAAACCGCCAGCGCGAGCGAGGAACGGGCGTCGTCGGTGCTCAGCGGGCGGCGGCCGGTCTTGTAGTCGACCACGACCAGCTCCTCGCCGCGCCGGTCGAGCCGGTCCACGCGGCCGGAGAGCGCCACGACGGAGGTGCGCGTGGCGACCGTGCGCTCGACGCCGACCGGCTCGGCGGACGGGTCGAGGCTCGCCACGTATCCGGAGACCATCTCCCCGGCCCGGTCGCGCCAGGTCCGCGACTGCTCGGCGTCACGGAAACCCTCGTTGATCCATCCCCTGGTGAGCAGGCTCGCCGCGACCTCGGGCGTGCGCCGCTCGTACGGCTCGCGCCACCAGGCGGCCAGGGCGTTGTGTACGCTGGCGCCCACGCTGTTGTGGGCCCACGGCGGGCCCTTCTGCGGCGTGGGCCGGTCCAGGTAGGTGAACCGGTAGCGGCGGGGGCAGTCGAGCCAGTTGTTCAGCCGCGACGGCGTGCAGGCGTAGAGCCGCCGCGGCATGCCCTCCAGGGGAAGTTGGTCCATTTAGAGCAGGTCGTTCCGGGGATTCAGCCGGATTCCCGCCGCGCGCGTGCCGTCGGTCAGCGGACCCTCCTCCTGCGGCGCCTCGGGGCCGCGGGTCAGCGAGCCGGAGAGCCAGGCGTCGAACTGGGGCTCCAGATCGCCGATGGTCGTCTCCTCGCCGTGCGCGGGCAGCACCCGGGTGCGGTGCGGCAGGGTGAACAGCCGCCCGCCGATGGCGGTCAGCTGGTCGGCCAGGGCGGGATACTCACCGCCGATCCTGCCGGGGCCGTCGGCCTGGAGGGTCTTGCCGGTGAAGACCACGTCCAGGGCCTCGCAGTACAGCGACACGCCGCCGTGGGAGATGCCCGGGGTGGACATGACCTCCAGCTGGACGCCGCCGACCTCGAACAGGCCCTCGTCCTCCATGTCGATGTCCGGCCAGGTGTCGGGCCAGGTCAGCCGCCACAGTGGCCGGTCCTTCGGGTGGAGTGCGACCACCGCCTCGTCTCTGGCCGCGACCTCGATGGCCGCGCCCACGTGGTCGGGCAGGCCGTGGGTGCAGATGATCGCCAGCACCTCACGCTCGCCGACCTTCTCCAGGATCTTCTCCGCGTCGCGCGCGGCGTCGATGACGATGACATCCTCGTCGTCACCCAGGATCCACGTGTTGTTCTCGACCTTGTGCTCGACGCCGTCGACATCGACGACGCCCTCGGTCACCACTCGCTCGATACGCGCTGTCACGCTTCCGAACTTTACTGCCTCCCCCCGCCCTCCGGTTCGGACGCGAGGGTCAAGGCTCCGGAGAAGGAGCGGGCGGGGGCTCCGGAGAAGGAGCGGGCGGGGAGGGCGAGGGCGGCCCGGCGGGAGGGCGGGCGCGCGGGCGGTGTCAGGGTGCCGGGACGTCCAGACGCGGGGAGAACGCCCCGAAGGGCAGGTCGAGGGTCTGGTCCTGGTCGCGCAGGTCGCGCAGGGACAGCTCGGCCAGGGTGATCAGGTAACCGGCCTCGGGCGGCCACACGACCGCCCACAGCCAGTTTCCGAGTGCCTCACCCGCGTAGACGGCCCGGTCGGGGGCGGCGGTGACGCACCACAGGGCGGCCGGATGGCCCCTGACGGCGATCTTGGCGTGCGGCGGGCCCGTGTCGAACCCGGTCCCCGGATCGGTGCCCTCCAGCCCCGCGAACGCCGCGCCGAGCCCCACTCCGGGCTCCTCGGCGATGATCAGCAGGTCGGCGGGACCATGGGTCAGCGAGGGACCGGAGAGCGCGACCACGGTGGCCCGCACGTCGCTGCGCTCGTCGCCCACCTCGCCGAACCCCGTGACCAGCCACCCCGTGGGCAGCGGCCAGGGGACCCAGACGGGTACGCGGGAACCTCGGGTGACGGCCTCCACCGCGGCGGAGGACGGAGGTCTGGGTGGCTGGAACGGCAGGACATCGCCGTGGGGACCGCATCTCCAGGAGCTTGACCAAGCACTCGGCGGACGAAGCGGGCCGAAACACCGTGGGCACGTAGGGGCGGCTTTCACGACTACCCACGCTGCTTCTTCGGCGGGCCATCCGTCAAGAGGCTTGGTCGTTATCACAACGTAATCTTTTCCATGTGCGCGTAAATTGTGTCGGAGCGATCATCCTTGACGGCTCGGGGCGGATGCTTCTGGTCCGCCGTGGCCGGCCGCCCGGTGAGGGCCTGTGGTCCATCCCCGGCGGGCGGGTCGAACCCGGGGAGTCCGATCCCGAGGCGGTCGCCAGGGAGGTCCTCGAGGAGACCGGCCTGACGGTCGTCCCCGGGCTCCTGGCCGGGACCGTGGACCGCCCCGGCCCCGGCGGCGCCGTCTACGAGATCCGCGACTATCTCGCCGTCGTCTCCGGTGGCACGCTCGCCGCCGGGGACGACGCCGCGGACGCCCGCTGGTTCGCCCCCGAGGAGCTCGCGCGCCTCCCCCTCGCCCCGGGCCTGCTGGACGCGCTGGTCGAGTGGGCGGTCATCGCGCCCGGGTGAGCTCGCGGGGTCCGGTCACGGGACCGCCGCGAGCGTGGAGCACCGCGGTTCCCGGTGCTTCCCTGTGCTTTCCGGTGCTTTCCGGTGCTTTCCGGTCATCGCGACGAGGTGAGCGTGGAACGCCACAGGGTGAGGTGGTCCGCGCTGTAGGTGGTGGAGCGGCCCAGGGCCACGACCTGGCCGCCGGAGACCGCCACCGCGCCGAGCCACTGGGCGCCGTCTCCGTCCAGGCCGCCCTGGCTCGGGGTGTGGCGCTGCCACTTCAGCCCGTCCTCAGAGGTCCAGGCCGCGCTGTCTCCGGCCCCCGGCACCCCGTGCCAGCCGACGGCCACCACGCCCTCCGGCGTCGCGGCGAGGTCCTGGACGGCGGACGCCCGGTCCGCGGGGAACCAGGAGAACTCCCAGCTCGCCCCGTTGTCGTCCGACACCGCGCCGAAGGCCTTCGTGCCGTCCTCGGTCCTGGCCGTGCCCGCCGCGACGACGTACCCGCCGTACAGGACCACGTGCCGCAGGCCCGCGGACGTCGCCCCCGGGGGCAGGACCGGTTTGCGCGCGGTCCAGTTGACCCCGTCGGCCGACACCCAGACCACCCCGGTCTCGCGCTCGGCCGTGCCGGTGCCGCCGACCGCCACGTACCCGGACGAGGTCGCCGAGACGTCGTGCAGCCGCACCCCCGTACCGCCCGCGGGAAGCTTGGCCGCCCTGGAGTAGCGCTTGAGGTCGGTGGAGAACCACAGGACGGGCACTGTGGCGGCGGGTCCGCGGTCCTCGCCCGCGATGACGTAGCCGGACGGCCCCGCCGCCACCGCGTGCGGGGCGAGGAAGTCGTGGTCGCCCGCCGGGGCGAGGGGACCCAGCACCGGCACCCTGCGCCAGCTCTGGCCGTCGGAGGAGGTGAGCAGCAGCGGCTCGGTGGAGGAGGCGTCGGTCATCGTGCTGCCCGCGGCCAGCCAGCCCCGCCTGCCGTGCGCGACGTCGGCGAGCGCCTGCCGCCTGGGGCCGCCGAGGAGCTGCGCCGGGCCGCCGGCCTTCCAGTCCTCGCCGCTCGCGCTGCTCCAGATCCCGGCGTCGCCGGAGACGGCGCCGACCGCGACGAACCTGCCGTCCCCCGCGGCCACCCTGGCCGTCTCGCGGGCGGCTCTGGCGAGGCCCTGGATCCCGCTCAGGGGCACCGGCCTCGGCTCGCCGCCCTTGGGCGCGGTGATGAGGACCACCCGGTTGTCCACGTCGGCGGCGCGCTCGTCGCCGCCGACGACGAGCGTGCCGGTGTCGGACAGCGCGAGTGCCCGCAGCGAGCCCGGCACCTCGCCGAGGTCGGTGGTCCTGCTCCAGTCGCGGCCGTCCTCGCTGGTGTGGACGGTGTAGCGCTCGAAGCCCGACTCGACGACCGCGGCCACCCCCGCCGAGGAGGAGGCGAGGCGCTTGACGCCCGTGCCCTCGGGCCCCAGGCCGGTGATGGTGCCACAGGCCTTCCAGTCGGCGCCCTCGGGCGAGCAGTAGACGCGGACCTCGCCCTTGTCGCTGCGCTGCTGGGTCGGTACGAGCACGAACCCGCCGGCGGCCACGGCCAGCGCGCCCGGCTCCGGGACGACGTCGTTGAGCGCGGTGCCGGTCCGCTGCCAGCTCCTGCCCCCGTCGGCCGAGCGCAGGATGACCGAGGTGGACTGGCCCTGGGCCGGGTCGGCCAGCGCGACGACGGCGTCCCCCCTGGCGACGACCGCCTTGATGCCGCGCACCTTGTCCGGCATGCCGATCTCGCGGGTCTCCACCCGGTCCCAGGCACGTCCGTCCGGGGAGACCCAGGCGACGGCCCCGGTGGTGCCGTCGTCCAGTACGGCCGCGCCGACCGCGACGAACCCGGAGCCGGTCCTGGCCAGATCCATGATCTTGTCCCCGCGCGTGAAGGCGCCCAGCTCGCCGGGGTCGGCGGCGGTCCAGGCCTGGCCGTCGGAGCTGGTCCACAGGCCGTGCCCGGAGCCGAGGGGGTCGTTGCCCGCGGCCAGCCAGAGGCCGTCGCCGCCCGCCACCCGGCCCACCGTGGTCGGTCCCGTCTCATGCCCCTCCGGGCCGGTCACCGTGCCCAGCCGCCAGGTCGTGCCGCCGTCGGGAGAGACCAGGAACAGCGGTCTGGGGACCGGGCTGGTGGTGTCGCTGCCGACCGCGACCATGACGGAGCCCACCGAGGCCACCGCGTTGAGCACCTGGTTGGACCCGTTGCCGCCGACACCTGCCTGCGGCACGAAGTTGTCGTCGCCCGAGCTCACCTCGTCGCCGACCAGCCGGAGACCGGTGGCGAACGGGCTGCTCACCCAGCCCCACAGGACCAGGCCACCGCCGACCGCGACGGTGAGGACCAGAACCATCAGGAACGGGATCGCCAGGCCCCGGCCGCGCCTGCGCCTGGTCGGGGTGGAACGGCGCACGGCGGAGGGCGCGCTGGCCGGGCGGTGGTGCCGCCCGCCGTTCGGCCCCCGCCTGTCGGGCGGGCCCTGCGCGACGAGCAGGTCGGGCCTGGCGGGCCTGCCGCCCGGCGGGCGCCCCACCCGGCGTACGGGCTCGAAGTCGTCCTCGACCGGCACGGAGGACCACTCGGGCCCGGCAGGCCACTCAGGTCCTGGGCCGGGCGCCGATCCGCGATCCGGACCGGTGTCCGGCCTGGCCCGCGCTCCGGGTTCAGCCCTGGGCTCGGGGCCGGGTTCCGGGGCCGGTTCCGGCGTCGCCGCGATGCTCGGCTCGACCCTGATCCGGTCCTCGGGCGCGGGTGGCGGCGGAGGCTCCGTCCGTTCGTCCCTCGCCGGCTCTCGGGGGGGCGCCGAGGCGACCAGGAGATCGGGCCGCTCCGCCCTTCTCCTGCCCCTGCGCTCGGGGGCCGGCCCGGAGGCGACCAGGAGGTCCGGACGGTCCGCCAGGCGCGGCCGCCCCTGCTCGGGCGTGGCGTGGCGTCCCTGCCCCGCGGGTCTCTCCTCCTCGGGCGGAGGAGAGACGGCAGGGCCGGCGGGAGGCTGCTGCGGGGGCGGGGGTCCGGCGGGCCGGGCGGGAGGCTGGGGTGCGGGGCCGTAGGGGCGGGCGTACGGGCGGCGGCGCTCGCCGCCCAGTCCCTCGGGGCGGGCCTGGGGCGGCTCGCTGTCGTCCGGGGTGGGTGCCGCGAACGGCGGGAGCATCCACGGGGAGGCCATGGGGCGCCCTCGCGCCCCGTCGTCGGAGGGGCCCGGCGGGGAGTGCTGGATCGTCGGCGGGGACGTGTGGGACTCCTGGGACCTGCCTTCGTGCACAGCATCGTCGTGAACGCCGTCGTCGTCCGCCGGCCACTCTTGCGAGCGCGGGTCGTGAGGGCCCGAGGCCACGCTCAGCACCTCCTTGCAGGAAGCCCGTTCCAGCCCGGAGTCACCACCCCGGACCGTTCCAGTCGTCTCCGTAACAGCAGGCCGCAACCCCTACGGATGCGGCAAATCGCACGCGACCCTACTACTACCCCGTTCTCCGGAAACGATCACCTCCCACGGCCGGATACCCGGCCCCGTCCGTACACAGTCAAGAGCAACACGTCCGGGCCGCGATGACGAGACCTCTCTAGTCAGATTTATCAACCGAGCGCCGGAATTGTCAGGTTTTATCCTTTAAATTTCAAAAACATCAGCCACTGGAAGATCCCCCTGAATCCTCCGTCGCGGGGACCGGACGGCCGGCGGACCCGAGACCGCCTCGGCGCCGGCCGCCCCGCCCCCTCTCGGCGTCGCGGAGCATGACCTTTTCGGCCATCAGCCACGACTTTTCCGGTTAATCCGCCTTGAATGACGCCTCGATCCGCCTAGAGTCGCGAATCACCACGATCATCAGCGGCCCGCCTCCGGCGACAAGCTCCTCGGCAAGAAGCTCTTCGCGAAAAATCCGGTGTCGTCCGCCCGTGTGCGGATTAGTTCACAGACTCCCGGAACGATGGCATGTACACCTGACTTCACAACCCACCACCCCAGGGAGCAGATATGACACGGCTGGGGCCCGTATACACACTGGCGGCAGGAGCGGTGATGGCCGTCGCCCTCGGCGTGGCCAGCGCCACCACCTCACCCACCACACAGACCGTCAACGCGCAGGACGACGCACCCCCTCCGGTGGCCCAGGTCACCACGGTGGCGTCGCCGACGCCGGAGCCGGAGGTCGTCAAGACGGCCAAGCCCACCCCCGTCAAGGCCGACTACGCCGGGCGGGTCACCGGCAACGGCGGGCTGATCGCCATCTCCATCAGGAACGGCAAGGCGGTCGGCTACTTCTGCGACGGCAAGATCGAGGCCTGGATGAAGGGCAAGGCCGCCGACGGCAAGGTCACCCTGTCCGGTCGCCACGGCGCCTCGCTCACCGCCCAGCTCGGCGGCGGCAGGGCCGCGGGGAGCCTCGGTTTCGACGGCAGGAAGTGGAGCTTCAAGGCTCCGACCGTGAAGAAGCCCTCCGGCCTCTACAGGGCGACCGCGCTCGTGCGCGGCGCGAACGTCCGCGCCGGATGGATCTACCTCGACGACGGCACCAGGGTCGGCCTCACCCTCGTGGGCGACAAGGTCGCCGACGTGCCGATCCCCGAGCCGGGCGAGAACGCCGTCGTGAACGGCGTGGAGGTCGATCCGCAGGACGTCGACGAGTTCATCGAGGGGTTCTGATGAGTGACACGCAGATCACACCTGTCCAGGACCGGCAGCCGAACAACCTCGCGCCGCTCCTCGTCCCGCTCGTCGTCGGCGGGCTGGTCGCGGTCGGGCTGGGCGTCTACGGGCGGGTCCACGCGCCCACCGGGTACGCGATCGGCCTGGCCGGATTCTCCGGGGCGCTGGCCATGAAGGCCTGGCTCACCACCGGCGCGTTCCTGCTGGCACTGGTCCAGCTCTTCTCCGCGCTGGTCATGTGGGGCCGGATCAAGCTGGACGTGCCGTGGATCGGGACCCTGCACCGCTGGTCGGGGCGGGTGGCGTTCATCCTGACGATCCCGGTGGCGCTCCACTGCCTGTACGCGCTGGGCACCCAGTTCGACGTGCCGCGCGTGATGATCCACTCGCTGCTCGGCTGCTTCTTCTACGGTGTCTTCACCGCGAAGATGCTGTCGCTGCCCAAGCGGGGCCTGCCCGGCTGGACCCTCCCGGTCCTCGGCGGGCTGACCTTCGTCGCCCTGACCGGCCTCTGGCTGACCTCGTCGTTCTGGTTCTTCACCACCATCGGGGTCAAGCTGTAGGCGGGGTGAAGGCCGTGGTGCGCCGCAGACCTGCGGCCCTGCCCTTCGCCGCGACCACCAGCGCCATCTTCCTGGACGCCTCGTCGATCATCTCGTCGCCGAGCATGACCGCGCCGCGCCTCTCGACCGTCGTGTAGTACTCGTACGCGTCGAGGATCAGCTCGGCGTGGTCATAGTCCTCCTGCGACGGCGAGAACACCTCGTTCGCGATCTCGATCTGGGAGGGGTGCAGCACCCACTTCCCGTCGAATCCGAGCGCCGCGGCCCGCCCCGCCACGCGGCGGAAGCCGTCCAGGTCCCTGATCGCCAGGTACGGGCCGTCGATGGCCTGCAGGTCGTGCGTCCTGGCGGCCATCAGGATCCGCATCAGGATGTAGTGGTAGGCGTCGCCCTCGGTGTAGCCGGGCGGCTGCTCCCCGACCACCAGGGTCCGCATGTTGATCGAGGCCATGAAGTCGGCCGGGCCGAACACGAGCGTCTCCAGGCGCGGGGACGCTCCGCCGATGGCGTCCACGTTGACCAGGCCCCTGGCGTTCTCGATCTGGGCCTCGATGCCGATCCGGCCGACCGGGAGGCCGTTCGCCCTCTCGATCTGGGTGAGGAGCGTGTCGAGCCACATCACCTGGGCCGCGTCCTCCACCTTGGGCAGCATCAGGCAGTCGACGAACTCCCCCGCGCCCTCCACGACCTCGATGACGTCCCGGTAGGTCCACTGGGTGCCGAGGTCGTTGACCCGGACGACCCTCGTCCTGCCCGACCAGTCGCCCTCGCGCAGGGCGGCCACGATGTTCTTGCGCGCGCCCTCCTTGGCGAGCGGCGCGACGGAGTCCTCCAGGTCGAGGAAGACCTCGTCGGCGGGGAGCCCCTGCGCCTTCTCCAGGAATCTGGGGTTGCTGCCGGGCACCGCGAGGCACGATCGTCGGGAACGCATGGGGAACACGCTAACGCCCGTCGGGGGACGGACGACAGACCGGACGGACGTTATGGCGTCCGCACAAAGACCCCGCTTCGTTCTTGGCGATGATCTCGTAGGACCCTTGCCGGAGATGTCAGAAGAATGGACATCAAGAATCTGCCAAAGGAGACACGCACCATGGCAAACGCTTCTTCGGTGGCCAGGCCCGCCGTACTGTCCGACCTCATCCCGGCCTCCCGCGTCCGCGACGTCGCGCTCGTGGTCGGTGGCGCCGCCCTGACGGGCCTGGCGGCGCAGCTCAGCTTCCCGCTGCCCGGCTCGCCGGTGCCGGTCAGCGGCCAGACCTTCGCGGTCGTGCTGGTCGGCGCCGCCCTCGGCATGAACCGCGCGGTGCTGAGCATGGCGCTCTACATGCTGGCCGGTGTCGCGGGCGTGCCGTGGTTCGCCGACGGCGCCTCCGGCTTCGGCGGAGCGTCCTTCGGGTACGTCATCGGCTTCATCGCCGCGGCGGCCGTCGTCGGCAAGCTCGCCGAGCGCGGCGGTGACCGCACCGTCCCGCGCACGATCGGCACGATGATCCTCGGCAACCTGGTCATCTACGCCTTCGGCCTGCCGGTCCTCGTCGCCGTCGCCCAGGTGGATCTCGCCACCGGCCTCGCCCTGGGCGTGGTGCCCTTCCTGCTGGGCGACGCCCTCAAGATCGTCGTCGCGGCGGGGCTGCTCCCGGCGGCCTGGAGGCTCTCGCGACGCTGACCTCGCGGCGTGTATGGCCTGTACCGCCATTCGGGGAGGCACAGGCCGTACATTCGTCTCATGGGTGTGATCGAGGAGGGCGCGAAGAAGTCGAGCGTCCTGTGGCTGTCGCTGGACCGGCCCCGGCTGGCCTGGCACACCTGGCACGACGGCGCGATCTACCTGGTCACCGGCGGGGGCGAGCAGCCGCTGCCGGGGCTGGCCGAGGCCGGGGAGGTACGGGTGACGCTGCGCAGCAAGGACAACGGCGGGCACCTGGTGGCCTTCGAGGCCTCCGTGGAGGTGGTGGACCAGGCGGAGGCCCCCGACGCGGTCGCGGCGCTCGCCAAGGAACGGCTCAACGCCCCCGACGGCACGAGGCTCCTGGAGCGCTGGGCGGCGGCCTCCAAGGTCATACGCCTGGTCCCGCGCGAACCCGCCTGACCGCCGCCACCGTCCGGCACGGCCCCGTCGGCCGCCGGGTCCATCCGGCGACGCTCACACCGGCCCATCCCGGCATGTCGCCCCATCCCGGTCCACCCCGGCTCATCCCGGCTCATCCCGGCACACAGGCTCATCCCACGGGAGCCGGTTCCCCGGTCTCTCGCACGGGTACGGGCGCCGGCAGCGCGGCCGTGGCCCGCTGGGCCAGGTAGGCGCCGACCAGGACGATCACCCCGCCCGCGACCTGGAAGGGCCCGAGCGCCTCGCCCAGCAGGATCCAGGCGACCACCGCCCCGGCGATGACCTCCAGCGAGGCGACCGTGGAGCCGATGGCGGCCGACAGGCGGCGGATCGCGAGAACGCCAAGAATGTAGGCGGCGGCCGTGGCGACCACGATCAGCCAGACCAGCGCCCCGACGACCGGCAGCGTGTGGCCGCCCTCGGGGGTGGCGGTCCCGCTGAGCGCCCCCCAGGGGATGTTCCACGGCCGGGAGATCGGCAGGAGCGCCACGGCGGCGCCGAGCAGGCCCCAGGCGATCAGGCCGAGCGGGTCGACGTCGTCGCCGAAGCTGTCGCTGAGCAGGAAGTATCCGGCGCAGCCCGTCATCGCGGCGAAGGCGAGCAGCAGTCCCACCGGGTCGAGGGCGAGACCCGACCAGACCTCCACCACGATGCCGAGCCCGACCACGGCGACGACGGCACCGACGAAGGCCGCCCGCGGCAGCCGTACCCGCCGGACGAACCGCACCCAGAGCACCACCACCACCGGCGAGGTGTACTCGATCAGCAGGGTGACGCCGACCGGCAGCCGGGTGATCGCCGCGAAGAACAGCGCCTGCACACCGGCGACCGCGATCATCGCGTACGCCAGGAGGAACGGCAGCCGCGAGCGGGGGATGCGCAGCGCCGAGGGCCGGGCGACCGCGAGGATGCCGACGAGCAGCAGCCCGGCGCCCGCCATGCGGACCCAGACCGCCTCCAGCGGGGCCAGTCCCGCCGCGCCCAGATATTTGGCCATGGGTCCCGAGAAGGCGAAGCACAGGGAGGACGCGAGCGCGATCAGCAGTCCTGCACGTCTCATGACCCACCGTTTCCGTAATTACCGTTAAGCACGTTTGATGCTGGCATGTCGAGATATCGGACAGCAAGCCGATTCCGGATCGTGAGCCGGGGTGCGTGGCAGCGACCGGTCGGCCCGAGATGCGGCCTACGCTTCAGATGTGAGGATCTTCATCGCGCGTCTCGCCGGCACCCCGGTCTTCGACCCCGCCGGGGACCAGATCGGCCGGGTCCGCGACGTGGTGGTGGCCATCGCCGGCAGCACGCCACCGCACGTGCACGGGCTGGTCGTCGAGGTGCAGCCCCGGCGCAGGGTCTTCCTGCCGATCACCCGGATACGGTCCGCCAAGGCCGGCGCCGTCGTCTTCAGCGGCCAGCTCAACATGCGCAGGTTCGAGCAGCGGGCGACCGAGACCCTGGCCATCGCCGAGCTGCTCGACCTCGGCGTGCAGGTCGACGGCGAGCGGATGACGGTCCTGGATCTGGCCATGGAGGAGACCAGAAGCTCCGAGTGGCTGATCACCAAGGTCGCGGTGGTCGGGAGTCCCCCCGGCATCGGACTGCGCCGGCGCGGCGCGACCAAGATCGTCGACTGGGGCGAGGTCCGCGGCTTCGGCGCCGTCCAGAAGGACCAGGGCGCGGCCAACCTGCTGGTCGCCTTCGAGTCGATGCGCGCCGCCGACCTGGCCGGGGCCCTGCACGAACTGCCCGACAAGCGGCGGGTCGAGGTGGCGGCGGCCCTCGACGACGTACGGCTCGCGGACGTGCTCGAGGAGCTTCCCGAACGGGACCAGATCGGCATCCTGAGCAGGCTCGCCCCCGAGCGGGCCGCGGACGTGCTGGAGGAGATGAACCCCGACGACGCGGCCGACCTGCTCCAGGATCTCCCCGCCGAGCAGGCCGAGGCGCTGATGGCGCTCATGGAGCCCGAGGAGGCGGCACCCGTCAGGCGGCTGCTGATCTACCCCGAGAACACGGCGGGCGGGATGATGACGAGCGAGCCGGTGGTCCTGCCCCCGAGCGCGACGGTCGCCGAGGCGCTGGCCAGCATCCGCCAGCGCGAGCTCACCCCGGCGGTGGCCGCGCAGGTCTACGTGGTCCGGCCGCCCGTCGAGACGCCCACCGGCCGTTTCCTCGGCCTGGCCCACTTCCAGCGGCTGCTGCGCGAGCCGCCCTCGACCCTGCTGGGCGGCATCCTGGACACCTCCCTGGACCCGATCAGGCCGGGGTTCAGCCTGAACCAGGTGACCTCCTACCTGGCCAACTACAACCTCGTCGCGGCTCCCGTGGTGAACGAGGCGGGCCGCCTGGTCGGCGCCGTCACCGTGGACGACGTGCTCGACCACCTGCTGCCGGACGACTGGCGCGAGCGGGACGACCGGCCGAGGGAGGGCGATGATGCCTGACCGCCTCGACCAGCCCAGGCAGCCCGGCCTGCGGTTGCGCCCCCACTACGACCCCGAGGCGTTCGGGCGGCTGTCGGAGCGGATCGCCCGCTTCCTCGGCACCGCCAGGTTCCTGGTCTACATGACGGGTTTCGTCGCCCTCTGGGTCCTGTGGAACGTCTTCGCCCCCCAGTCGCTGAAGTTCGACCCCTACCCGTTCATCTTCCTGACGCTGATCCTGTCGCTCCAGGCCTCGTACGCGGCGCCGCTGATCCTGCTCGCCCAGAACCGGCAGGACGACCGCGACCGGGTCCAGAACGAGCACGACCGCAGGGCGGCGGAGCGCAACCAGGCCGACCTGGACTACCTCACCAGGGAGATCGCCGCCCTGCGGATGGCGCTCGGCGAGGTGGCGACCCGCGACTACATCCGCTCGGAGCTGCAACGCCTGCAGGAGGACCTCCAGGAGCCCCAGGAGTCCGTGGAGTCGTGAGCCGGGGTGTCGCGGGCCCGGCCCCTCCCGCCAGGCGGACGCGCGGGCTGAGCCCCTACCCGGTGACACGGGACGGGGGGTGGGCCGGGCGTCCCGCCCGGCCCACCCCCCGCGGGCCTCCCGAGGATCGGAGGCTCCTGGAGATCACTCCTGGATCAGAAGAACTGATTCTCCGGCTCCGGCAGGTCCAGCTGCCTCGGTCCGCTCCACCTGGCCGTGTCCTTCGGCACGTCGGTGCTCCGCAGGGTGCTGATCGCCAGCGGCAGGAGCACCCTGCTCCCGGCCAGGTCGACGGTGACGTTCGCGCCGGTGGCCGTCTCGTCGCTGTAGGTCGCGTCGGTGCCCGCGATCACGAGGGCCAGCCTGTGCCCCTTCTTGAAGACGTAGTCCTGCGGCAGCGTCTCCCAGCTCACCCTGCCGTAGGTGCCCGCGGGCAGCGGCGAGGGCGTGCTGAGCGAGTCGCGGTTCTGCACGTCGATCCAGCCTCGGGCGACGATCTCCAGCGGGCGGGTGGCCCGGTTGGTGACGACCTGCTTGTAGCAGGCGTCGTCTTCGGCCGTGCTCTCGCCGTGACAGCTCTCCTCGGTGACCGTGGTGATGCCCTGGCCGCGCCGCCAGTCGATCCGGGTGTCCTCGCCGAAGTCGACGAGGAGCGCGGTCAGGTTCGAGGTGGGCTTGTCGAGCGCGACGCGCAGGTCCACCACGGGCGTGCCGGACAGGCGCAGGTCCAGCGGCAGCGCGCCGGTGGTGAAGGCCACCCTCCCCGGCTTGACCGTGCCGACGTCGGCGACCATCGCCTCCTCGGACTGGCGGATGTCGGTGAACGTGGCGGTCTGGCCCTTCTTCGCCGGTACGAGGCCGAACGAGCCGTCGGCCGCGGGGCGGAAGGGGATCTTCAGGGCGAGCGGGGCGGGCCAGTCGCGCTGGGTGGTCCAGCGGTCGAGGCTGCTCTGCACGTCGGCGCGGGGCTCGCGCATGATGCCGTTCTGCACGCCGAGCAGCCAGTGGTCGAACCAGCGGTGCAGCGTGTCGACCCAGATGTCACGGCGCCCCTCGAAGTCGAAGGGATCCACGTGCTGGTACTGCCCGACCCAGATCTTGCGGGGCACGTTCCGGTCGGCCAGGGCCTTCCACCATGTGGAGAAGTTGTCGGGCATGACGTTGAGGTCGTTGACCGTGTGCACGGCGAAGACGCTGGCGCGCACCTTGGAGACGTCGGCCAGCGAGCCCGCGATGTAGTCGCGCTCGGCCCAGAAGTCGTTGTAGTTCCCGGTGTCGTCGCCGTCCTCGGCGTCCAGGCGCGCCCAGGTGGCCGCGCACTTGGCCGTGGGTTCGCTGTCGACGTAGTTGCCCAGCCACGACATGTAGTCGTAGTTGTAGATCACCCCGTTGGAGCGCTGGTACTTGTACCAGGAGCTGATCGCCGAGATCGGGACGATCGTCTCCAGTCCCTGCACGCCGGTCGCCGCCACGGCGTTGGCCAGCGTGCCGTCGTACGACTTGCCGATCATCGCGGCCTTGCCGGTGGTCCAGTCGGCGACCGCGGGCGTGCCGTCGGCGCGGTAGGCGGTGGCACGGCCGTTCAGCCAGTCGATGACGGCCTTGCCGCCCAGCACGTCGGCCCGCCCTCCGACGTCGGGACAGCCGTCGGACCTGGTGGTCCCGATCATGTCGACGTTGAGGACGGCGTAACCGCGCGGCACGAAGTAGTTGTCGTAGTACAGGGGGAACTTCGTGACGTTCCCCGCGGCGTCGTAGACCTTCCGCTCGGCCTCGTTCCCCCGGCCGGAGTTGTCGTAGTACGGGCTCTCGTCGATGATCACCGGCACCTTGAGCCCCGGACCGGACTCCTTCGGCCTGATGATGTCGACCCGGACCCGGTCCGGCCTTCCGTCGGCGTCACTGTCGACGCTCGACTCGACGTAGACGTGCTCGCGGACCGCGTCGGCGTACGAGAAGACCGGCTGGGTCCGTCCCCGCTCGACGGTGAGAGAGGGTTGGGCGGCCGCGTGGGCCGGGGTGACACCCGCCGCGACCACGATGAGGGCGGTGAGGGCTGCTCGTAACGTGGGCATCGAGCCTCCGCATTAGTCGTGAATATCCGCAATCTCCACGAGTGTCCGTATAACCGGCAAGATCCTTTATGTGTTCGACATCACTCTGGGTCTGGCATGTGACATGGCGCTCGACGGTCTTGTCCGAAGGAGGGTCAGAACGGCCGAGCCGGATCGCGGCAAGCCGGAAACCCGGTGTGTCGCCAGGAAGAGCCCGCGGCCGTGTCCCGGGAACGCCTCGGTGACACTCCGCGCCGGATACGGCCCGGTCCGGCCGGGAACCGCGACAGGCCGGCATGGGCGGTACTTGGGGACCCCGCGACCCGGGCAGGGCCGGTACCGGCACAGGGCCGTTGCGGCTCAGGACAGGCCGGTGCCGGCCCCGCGGCTCAGTACGGGTCGGTGTCGGTCCGGGGGCCGGGGAAGAGCTTGGTCAGCATGGCCGCGCACCGCCGCAGCTCGTCGGCGTCGAGCATGTCCAGGAACTGGGCGCGGACCCCGCGCAGGTAGGTGGGGCCGGCCTCGGCCAGCCGCGCGGCGCCCGCGTCCGTCAGGACCGCGAACAGGCCGCGCGCGTCGCTCGCGCAGGCCTCGCGCTCGACCAGGCCGTCACGCTGGAGGCGGTCGATGAGCCTGGTCAGGCCACTGCGCGAGAGCAGCACCCGGTCGGCCAGGTCGTTCATCCTCAGCCGCCGCTCGGGCGCCTCGGACAGCTGCGACAGCACCTCGTACGAAGCCAGGGCCAGGTCGTGCTCGACCAGCAGGTCGGCCTCCAGAGCCCGGGTGATGCGGACCTGGGCCCGCTGGAGCATGCGCCAGACCACCAGCTCCGCCGAGCCGAGGCTCTCTCTTGACTCGCCCGCCGTGAGGGTCACGGAGTAACCTTAGAACGTTGCACGCGCATCTACACAGCGAATTGTCCGAATTCAGTGATCGTCGCCGGATTCGGAATTCCTTCCGGTGTCCCCGGGTTCATACCATGGACTCACGACGCCGACCGTTCCCCGAGGGGATCGGCCTCCTGCCAAGCCATACGGGCGCCACGACGGGCGGTTCCCGCCCGTGAGACGCCTCATCGATAACAGACAAGGAGGGACGGCATCCCCCGTCGCCCCCGGGTGGCGTGATTGCCGACACTTCGATGGCACCTACCCCGGAACTGGTGATGGCCGCCCTCGCGACCGTCAACGACCCTGAGATCCGTCGGCCGATCACCGAACTCGACATGGTCAAGAGCGTCGACATCTCCCCCGAGGGAGCCGTACGTGTCGCGATCTTCCTGACGGTGTCCGGCTGTCCCATGAAGGACACCATCACCCGGGACGTCACCGGCGCGGTCTCCAAGATCGACGGAGTGACCGGCGTCTCCGTCGAGATGGACGTCATGAGCACCGAGCAGCGCAAGACGCTGCAGACCAAGCTGCGCGGCAACAAGGGGCCGGAGAAGGAGATCCCCTTCGCCCAGCCCGGCTCGCTGACCCGCGTCTTCGCGGTCGCCTCCGGCAAGGGCGGCGTCGGCAAGTCGTCCGTCACCGTCAACCTCGCCGCCGCGATGGCCGCGAGCGGCCTGAAGGTCGGCGTCGTCGACGCCGACATCTACGGTCACAGCGTTCCCCGCATGCTCGGCGTCTCCGAGCGCCCCACCAAGGTCGAGGACATGATCATGCCGCCGGTGGCGCATGACATCAAGGTCATCTCGGTCGGCATGTTCAAGCCCGAGGGCAACACCCCGGTCGTGTGGCGCGGCCCGATGCTCGACCGGGCCCTGCACCAGTTCCTGGCCGACGTCTACTGGGGCGACCTGGACGTGCTGCTGATGGACCTGCCCCCGGGGACCGGCGACATCGCGATCTCCGTGGCGCAGCGGATGCCGTCGGCGGAGCTCCTGGTGGTGACCACCCCGCAGCAGGCCGCCGCCGAGGTCGCCGAGCGCGCCGGGTCGATCGCCGTCCAGACCCACCAGCAGATCGCCGGTGTCATCGAGAACATGTCGTGGCTGCCCTGCCCGCACTGCGACGAGCGGATCTCGGTCTTCGGCGAGGGCGGCGGCCAGACCGTGGCCGACGCGCTGACCCGCACCCTCGGCTCCCGCGTGCCGCTCCTGGGCCAGGTGCCCATCGACATGCGCCTGCGCGAGGGCGGCGACGAGGGCAAGCCGCTGGTGCTGACCGACCCGGACGCCCCCGCGGCCACCGAGCTGAGCCGCATCGCCGCCTCCCTGAGCAAGAAGTCGGGCAGCATCAAGGGCCTCCAGCTCGGCATCTCGCCCACCCGGCGCGGCTGAACCCCGGCCACCGTGGCCGCCGTCCCGCAGGACCGGCCGCACGCCCCGGGAGAACGGACCGGCTCCACCCGGCCGGTCCGGGCTCTCCCCCGGCACGACGACGGCGGCGCCCCTTCACGGGGCGCCGCCGTCGGCCGTAGGAGACGCGTGCCGGCCGGATGAGGCCCGAAGACCGGGCGAGGTCCGGCGATCAGGTCGCGTCGGAGTCGTACGGGGGGATCTCGCCGTAGCCCAGCTCGTCGGCGCCGCTCATCGCGTGGTCGGCCGGTTCGGCGGTGGCCGTGGTGGCCGAGGTGCCGTTCCAGTCGTCCTCGAGGTCGGCGGTGAGGTGCTTGCGGACGAAGTTCTTCGGGTTGAGGTCGGCCGGGTCGAAGTCGGCGAACTCGGGCCCGAGGCCCGTCCGCAGGTCGTCTCTCGCGTTGTTGGCCATCCGGCGCAGGTTGCGCAGCGTCTTGCCCGCCTGCGAGGCGGCCTGGGGAAGCTTCTCCGGGCCGAAGACGAGAAGGGCGATCACCACCAGCGCCACGATCTCAGGCCAGCCGAGTCCGAACACGGTGATCTCCTACCGGGAGGATGCCAGAAGCTCCTCTCCGGCCACACACCGGAGAGGTTCCACACTAACGCCCCTGCTCGTGAGCACGCGCCCCGCCCTCACGCTCAGGAAGGTTTGGGAGAGGGCTGCTCGGGGGCGGCGCCGACGGTCACCGTCGCGGTGTTCTCCTGGCCGCCACGCTGGTACTTGATCGAGAGTTTCTCGCCTGGGGCCCTGTTGCGGATCATGGCGATCAGCTCGTTGCCGTCCTGGAGCACGACACCCTCGACCTCCAGGATGACGTCTCCGGGCTTGAGCCCCGCCTGGGCGGCGGGACCGTTCGGCTCGACCGGCTGGGTGCCCTGCCTGGGCTCGGTGGCGATGCGCACCCCGACGCCCTGGTACGTCGGGTCGATGGCGACGCCGATCCGCGACTTCTTGGCCTTGCCCGTGGTGATCAGCTCCTGGGCGACCCGCCGGGCGTGGTTCACCGGGATGGCGAAGCCCAGGCCGATGCTGCCGCTCTGGCCGCCGACCGACCTGCCGAGCGTGGCGATCGCCGAGTTGACGCCGATGACCTCACCGTTGACGTTGACCAGCGGGCCCCCCGAGTTGCCGGGGTTGATCGCGGCGTCGGTCTGCACGGCGCTGAGCCAGGTCGCCTCGGAGCTGTTCTCCTCGCCCGCCTGGACGGGACGGTTGAGCGAGCTGACGATGCCGGAGGTGACGGTGCCGGTCAGCCCCAGCGGGGACCCGATGGCGATGACCGGATCTCCCACGACCACGTTGTCGGAGTTGCCGAGGGTGATCTCGGGGGCGCCGAAGGTCTCCGCGGGCTTGACCACGGCCAGGTCGGACTCGGGATCGGTGCCCACGACGACGGCGGAGGTGGACTTGCGGTTGTTGAACTGGATCTGGATCTGACCGCTCGGCTCGGCGTTGGCCACCACGTGGTTGTTGGTCACCACGTAGCCGCCCTTGATCAGGAAGCCGGAGCCGGTGCTGGAACTCGCTCCGCCCTCGACCGCCAGCGACACCACGCTGGGCAGGACCTTCGAGGCCACACCCGCGACGGATTCGGGGGGCCGGATGCTGGAACCCGTCGGTGCCCCTCCCAGACTGAAGGAGGGGTCGCGCCCCGAGCCCGCGGGCTTGGTGAGGAGGTAGGTGCCGACGCTGCCCAGCGTGGAGGCGAGCAGCGCGACCATCAGGGCGAGGATCACCAGCGTGGCGGTACGCGGCCCGCGCCGGACGGGCGCGGGTGGGGGCGGCGGGCCGCCGAAGCTCCCGGGAGCCCCCAGGCTCCCCGGAGGCGGCGCCCAGCCCGGTCCCATGCCGAACGCCTGGGCGGGCGGCGGGGGTGGCGGGGGTGGCGGGGCCTGGGACGCGAAGGCCGCCGTGTCGTGCCTGGGCCTGCCCGAGGGGTCACCCCAGTGCTCCCCGGTGAGGCCGGGATCCCGGCCGCCC
The DNA here is from genome assembly GCF_051918885.1 of Streptosporangium sp. OZ121. Lineage (NCBI taxonomy): Bacteria > Bacillati > Actinomycetota > Actinomycetes > Streptosporangiales > Streptosporangiaceae > Streptosporangium > Streptosporangium sp. OZ121. The sequence continues at coordinate 232,018 of NZ_JBPXMC010000008.1, read as the reverse complement.
TCGCCGGGCGGCACGTCCCTGTCGTCGTGGCGGAGCAGCTCGGGCTGGTCCTGCCGCCCGCCCCACCGGGCACGGTCGGGCGGGGCGCCCAGCTGGCTCCAGCCGTCGTCGCGGGGCTGCTCCGCCGGGAAGGGCCCCTCCCCGGCGGGCAGGAACTCCGGGCGGGAGAACTCAGGGCCTGAGGAGTCGGCGCGCCGGGACTCGGCAGTGCCGTGTCCGCCGTCGGTGAAGTCCGACGGCGTACGCCCCTCAGCATCGTGCGCCTCATGGGAAGTACGGGCATCGTCGGTCATCGAATACTCACTACTCCTTGCCTCGCAGGCGGCCGCTCACCGAGTCAACCCGGCAATCTTCCCCCGAGCGGCATACGAGATGTGTAAAGCACGCGTTATCCGAAGGGATTGACCCAGGAGAGCAGGCGGCTCGCGCCTCGGCCGAGCCGCGTCCAGAGATCGGGAACGGGCTCGTGCGGCAACGCCGCGACAGCGGCGTCGACCATGTCGGCCGGCGCGTCGGCAAAGACGGTGTAGACATGACCCCCACTCGCCCAGATCGTCTCCTGCCCAGCTGGGTCTCGAACCCAGATCGTATGCCCCTTGCGCTCCTCCGCATGCCAACCACGGAGGCGTTCCTCATCAAGCATCCCAGACTGGATAAAAACCGACACAACCGACAGGCCATCCGAGTAGCCCAGATACAAGTATCCAGGAGGGATGTCGTGCGCGGCGAACAGCTCCAGGCGCCCGGGCAGGGTGCGGGGGAACCGCCGGCCTTCGGCTTCCAGCCGGGGAAGCTCCGCCAGGTCCGGGCCGCCGGCGGCCATCACCGGCACCGGCGCCCTCGCCACCGGGTCGAGCGTCAGATCGACGAAGGCCCCGGCGCTGACGACCCGGCCCTCCGCGTCCATGAGCTCGCGGCGCAGCACCGGGCCCCCGGACTCGTCGAGCCAGTATCGGGCGGCGGCCGTGCCGTCGGCCCGCAGGACGTCCACGAGGCGGGCGGGGCGCCCGCAGGCGAAGCCCTCCCCCGCCGTCACGACCCGGTAGTTGCGGGCCAGGACCTCGAGCATCGCCTCGGACGGGCTGGACATGCCCCCGGCCGGGGTGCCGGGATCGGCCTTCCGCACGGAGCCTGAGGGCTCGGCGCGGACCGTCATTCCCTCTCCGGGGACGTTTCGCACCTCCAGCACCGAGGCGGCGGCGCCGGAGGAGCCGTCGGCGCCCCAGGCGGTGACGTACTGGGTGCCGGAGTATCCACGGGACCGGCCCGCGACCGCCGCCTCACGGAGCAGGTGCAGGCCGGTGTCCTCGCTCTCGACGTCGTCCGGCGGCACGGCGTGCGGGGACCGGACGGCGTACGCCGGACCGCCCGCCACCAGCCCCAGCAGCAACAGGGCGGCCAGGATGACCGTGGCGGGCAGCCGGATCACGGAGAGGGGGAGAGAATCGGCGTCGCCGATCCGCCGTAGGGCGCGGTGTTCCTGTGCTGGTTGGCGAACATGTCGACCGGTGGCACGACACGAGGGTTGGGGTCGGTCCCGCCTACCACGAACAGCGTCCCGATCGCCACGGCCGCCGAGGCGACGCCCACCGCGACGTATCCCGCCCTCCGGGCACGGCGAGGGCCCCCGGAACGGCCCCGGGGCCGGTTGTCGGGGGGAGCGACGCTGTGCATGCTCGGAATGGGCGCGCCGCCGAAGGTGCGTGAGGCCGGAAAGGGGCGCTCGCGCGGGGGCAGCGGGCCGCCGGGCTCCGCCATCCGCAGCAGGGACATCGTCAGGTCCGTCGGCATCGCGGGACCGTCGAGGGAGCGCAACCGGCTCTTCAGCGCCCGCATGGCGTCGACCTCGGCCCTGCAGGGGGCGCAGAAGGTCAGATGCGACAGGGCACGGTCGCGCTCGTGGTGATTCAGCTCACCGTCGACCAGTGCGGAAACGCGTTCTCCAAGGTGACTCATGCGCACTCCTTGCCAAGTGGCTCGTCGTGACATTCGTCATGACTGTGGTTTCTCATGCGAATTCCTCCCCGTGGGTAACGCTCGGGGGGAATTGGTCGTTCCGCGGCGCGCGATGCTCCAGCGCCTCACGCAGCTGCGCCCGCCCACGGTGGATCCGGCTGCGTACCGTGCCGAGCTTCACGCCCAGCGTCGCCGCGATCTCCTCGTAGGACAGCCCCTCGATGTCACACAGAACGACGGCCGCGCGGAACTCGGGCGCGAGCGCGTCGAGTGCCGCCTGGATGTCGGGCTCCAGGTGGGTGTCGTCGTACACCTGTGCGGGAGAAGGCTCGCGCCCGCGCAGCCGCTCGGCGGCGTCGTCGGCGAGCCCCTCGAACCTGATGCGCTGCTTGCGCCGCGCCATGTCGAGGAACAGGTTGGTGGTGATGCGGTGCAGCCAGCCCTCGAAAGTGCCTGGCGTGTAGTTCGACAATGACCTGAAGACCCGGACGAAGACCTCCTGTGTGAGATCTTCCGCATCGTGCACGTTGCCGGTCAGCCGATAGGCCAGCCGGTAGACGCGCGCCGAGTGCGTCCGGACCACCTCCTCCCATGTAGGAGGCGTCCAATCAGACACGGGAGCTTCGGCCTGGTGGTCGGACTCCTCCACCAGCACTCCTCTCTCCGGGACCACCGCTATCGCCATAGTGCCTGGTTTCGTCCCTTCGTGCGCACTGACTACCTTCAGGACCGGCAAAGGCCGCTTAAACCGTGCAACGCACCGGGGGTGACATGAGTTCCCGATCGGGCCTGCCTCCCTTAGGCTGCGACCCAGTGCCTATATGACTGTGTACGGAGAAAGCGGGAGGAGAGGCCGATGGCAGAGACGCCGACAAGTCCGTTGGAGGCCACTCTGGCCTATGCCGACGAGTTCCACAGGGAGGACGACATCCTGCGGGCCGCGCGCATGCGCGGCGCGGAGGTGGGAGCGCCCCCGATCCTGCCCGGTGGCGGCGCCGCCCTCTGCTTCCTCGCCACCGCCATCAACGCCCGCGCCGTCGTGGAGATCGGCACCGGCTGCGGAGTCTCGGGGCTGTGGCTGCTCCGCGGCATGCGCCAGGACGGCACGCTCACCAGCGTGGACGTGGAGCCGGAGCACCAGCGGCTGGCCAGGCAGAGCTTCGCCCAGGCCGGATTCTCCGGCGGCCGGATCCGCCTGATCACCGGCCGCGCCCTCGACGTGCTCCCCCGCCTCTCCGACGGCGGCTACGACCTCGTCTTCTGCGACGGCGCCATGCACGAGTACGCCGACTATCTGGCCGAGTCCGTACGGCTGCTGCGGGTCGGCGGCATCGTCGTCTTCGACAACGCCCTCTGGGGCAACCGGGTGGCCGACCCCGTGCAGCGGGACCCCGACACGGTCTCCATCAGGGAGCTGGGCAAGCTGGTCCGCTCCGACGAGCGGCTCCGCCCGCTGATGATGCCCCTGGGGGACGGCATCCTGGCGGCCGTCAAGCTCGCCGACTGACACCGCCCCTCCGGCGCCCCGGTCAGCGCTTCCGGAACCCCGACAGCCATTCGAGCAGCAGGCGCACGCCGAACCCGGTGGCCCCCTTGCTGAAGACGCCCTCGTCCGCGCCGCTGCGGCCGACACCCGCGATGTCCAGGTGCGCCCACGGCCGTCCACCGGTGAACTCGCGCAGGAACAGCGCCGCGGTGACGGAGCCGGCGCCGTAGGTCGAGCCCGCCTCGATGTTGGTCATGTCGGCCACGGACGAGTCGAGCGCGGGAACGTAGTCCTCGATCAGGGGCATCCGCCAGAGCCGCTCCCCGCTGCTCTGCCCCGCCTCGGCCAGCGCGCCGGCCAGCTCGTCGTCGGAGGCGAAGACCGCGCCGAGGTCCTTGCCCAGGGCGATGCCGATCGCCCCGGTCAGCGTGGCGATGTCGACCATGACGTCCGGGTCCAGCTCCGCGTCGGCGTAGGCCAGCGCGTCGGCCAGGACCAGACGCCCCTCGGCGTCGGTGTTGAGCACCTCCACGGTCCGGCCGCCGTACTGCGTGATCACGTCGGAGGGGCGCTGGGCCGTGCCGGAGAAGGCGTTCTCCGCGGCGGCGACGAGGCCGGTGACCCGCACCCGCACGCCGAGCGCGGCCAGCGCGCCCAGGACCGCGATGACGACGGCCCCGCCGGCCATGTCGGTCTTCATGAACACCATGTTGCTCGTCGGCTTGAGCGAGATGCCGCCGGTGTCGTACGTGATGCCCTTGCCGACCAGGACCACGTGGCCGGTCGCGTCCTCGGGCTCGTAGGAGAGCTGGATCAGCCGGGGCGGGTTCACCGACCCCTGCCCGACGGCGAGGATGCCGCCGAACCCGCCGGAGCGCAGCTCCCGCTCGTCCCACACCCGCACCGCGACGCCCTGCTCGGCGGCGCGCTCGGCGAGCCAGGCGGGGGACTTCACCGAGGAGGGGGTGTTGGCCAGGTCCCTGGCGAGCGCCACGGCCCCGGCGATCACCTCGGCCTCGGCGACCTCCGCCTCGACCCCCTCGCCGACGAACTCGAGCGTCACCGGGGCGGACTTCGCCTCGCCGACCCTGAAGGTGTACGTGGCCAGCAGCGCGCCCTCCACGAACGCGGCCACCGGCCCGCTCGGGAGCACGATCCTGATGGCGTCCCTGCCCTTGCCGCGCCGCGCCACCGCCGCGCCCGCCCTGCGCAGGGCGGTCGCCGAGCCGTCGCCGACCCCGTAGAGGAGCACCCGGCCGACGGCGTCGCCGTTCGCGACGGGAACCTCGACGATCTCACCCGCCTCGCCCTTGGCCTTGTGGTGGGCGAGCAGTGCCGCCGCGGGCACCGGCAGCTCGATCTCGGGCGCGAGGTCCTCGGCGAAGGGGACGGCCAGCAGCTCGGCGTCACCGGGGAGCCCGGATAGTACGGTCCCGGCGTCCTCCCCGGTGGCGGGCTCCGCGCCCGCGGGGGGCGCGGCGGAGAGCCCCTGCGCGTAGGGAACGCGAGGCAGGAGCAGATGGGGGGAGATGGGCATAGGGGTAACTCCAGTCATCAGGCCCGGCGTGGTGGAGAACGCCGGGGAGAACACCGCGGCCCTGGCGCGAGCCGCCGTGAGGCGGTCCGGCGGCCAGGGCCGTGTTCGTCGTCGGTCGCGCGGGCCATCGCAGGTGTCATGCTCCCCGAGCAAGCTCAAATAGGGCCCGGCTCCACCACTTCTGTCTTAGATCGGGATCAACCGACTATTTTCTTCAGTTCCTCAGCGAGGGCACCGGCTTCGTCCGCCGAAAGCTCGACGACAAGGCGGCCGCCACCCTCCAGAGGAACCCGCATGACGATCCCCCTGCCTTCCTTGACGACCTCCAGCGGACCATCACCGGTCCTCGGCTTCATAGCCGCCATGCGTGTATCCCTTCCTGCTTCGGGCTCCGGATCTCCGACTGACCCGAGGGTGGCCGACGCATTCACGTCTTCTGTGATGTCCTATTATCCCGCCTCCGCACGGAGAATGGGAACGATCAGTCTCAGCGTCGGCTCATCCGGCGATCAAGACCGTTGTCCGGGGCCCCTCGGACGACCAAACTTGTCCTCGTGAACGCCCGCGCCGCTCTCTTCGATCTGTACGGGGACCACCTCAGGTCCCGAGGCGGTCGCGCGTCCGTGGCCGCCCTCGTCCGGCTGCTCGCCCCGCTGGACATCGCGGCTCCCGCCGTGCGCACCGCCGTCTCACGGATGGTGCGGCAGGGCTGGCTCGCGCCCGCCCGGTTGCCCGGGGGCCCCGGTTACGAGGTCACCCCCAAGTGCGTGCACCGCCTCGACGAGGCCGCGCTGAGAATTTACCGAGTCGGAACGATCACGTGGAACGGCCGGTGGCACATCCTCGTGGTGGAACCCGTGCGCGAGCGGTCCAGGCGGGAGCGCCTGCGCTCGGATCTGGCCTTCATCGGGTACGCGCCGATGTCGGAGACGACCTGGATCGGGCCGCGGCCCTCCCCCGAACTGGACTCGATCCTCGAGGGCGAGGACCTGTCCGTGGACCGGTTCGACGCGGTGCTCGACGGTGACCCCGCGGCGCTGGTCGCCAGGACCTGGGACCTGGACGGCATCGGGGCCGCCTACGAGGAGTGGACGGCCCAGGCGATGGACCTGGTCGGCCGGCTGCCCGGCGACGCGGGCGACGACCAGGTGTTCGCCACCCGGAGCAGGCTGCTGCACGGGTGGCGCAACTTCCTGTTCCGCGACCCCGGGCTTCCCGCCGAGCTCCTGCCCCGGGGCTGGCCCGGGGAGAAGGCCAGGATCTACTTCGAGCACGAGGCCGGGCGGCTGCTCCCGGCCGCCGCCGCCTTCGTCGACCGCCACCTCGGTGAGGCGTAGCCCCGGGCGAGGCCGGGACCGTCAGGAAGGAGCATCCGTTGAACGACGTTCTCTACTCCGTCGGCGACGCCGTCGCCACCATCGTCCTCAACCGGCCGGAGGCGATGAACGCGCTGACGGTCCGGGCGAAGACCGCCCTGCTGGAGGCGCTGACCTCGGCGGCGCGGGCGTCCTCGGTACGGGCGGTGGTGCTGACCGGGTCGGGACGGGCGTTCTGCGCCGGCCAGGACCTGACGGAACACGCCGCGAACCTGGAGGCGGGCCGGGGGCTGGACGGGACCGTACGCACGCACTACAACCCGATCGTCCGGACGATCACCGAGATGGACAAGCCGGTCGTCGCCGCGGTGAACGGCGTCGCCGCGGGCGCGGGCGCCTCGCTGGCCTTCGCGTGCGACCTGCGGATCGCCTCGGAGAGGGCCAGATTCGCGACGGCCTTCTCGGGGATCGGCCTGGCCCCCGACTCGGGCGCCTCCTGGACCCTCCAGCGCCTGGTCGGCCCGGCGCGCGCGGCCGAACTCCTGCTGCTCGGCGAGCCCTTCGGCGCGGACCGCGCGCTCGAACTCGGGGTCGTCTCGCGGGTCGTCCCGGCCGGCGAGCTGGACACCGCGGCCCGCGCCCTGGCCGTACGGCTGGCGCAGGGCCCCACGAGCGCCTACGCGGCGACCAAACGCGCCCTGCGGTTCGCCGCGACCAGCTCCCTGGCCGAGGCCCTGGAGCTGGAGGCCGACCTCCAGGACGCCTGTGCCGGGACCGGCGACCACCTGAACGCGACCCGCGCCTTCCTCGCCAAGGAGCGCCCCGTCTTCGAGGGGCACTGACCTCCGAGGCCTCTGACGCCGAGGGACGCCGACGCCGCGGACCGTGAAGGGCCCCGGCTCCGGGGCGCGGACCGCGAGGAGTGCCGACCCCGGGGCCTCGGACCGCGAAGGGCGCCGGCTCCGGGGGCGCGGACTTCTGGAACCGGCGGGTTCGAGGGCCGTCGGCGGCTTCCGGTGGCCGCTCCCGGCCGCGGGGGCGTCAGGCCCGGCGTGTCCAGCAGTCGGCCAGGTGATCGTTGACCAGGCCGATGGCCTGCATCAGCGCGTAGGCGGTGGTCGGGCCGACGAAACGGAAGCCGCGCGCCTTGAGGTCCTTGGCCAGAGCCTTGGAACCGGCGGTCTGGGCGGGCACGTCCGCCAGGGTCTTCGGGACGGGCGCGCCGGGGTCCGCGTGCTTCCAGACGAGGTCGGACAGGCCGCCGCCGAGCGCGGCCCGCGCGTTGGCGATCGTCGCCTCGATCTTGGCCCGGTTCCTGACGATGCCCGCGTCGCCGAGCAGGCGGGCGACGTCCTCGTCGCCGAATCCGGCCACGGCCGGGATGGAGAACCCCTCGAAGGCCCTGCGGAAGTTCTCCCGCTTGCGCAGGATGGTGATCCACGACAGGCCGGACTGGAACGACTCCAGCGCGATCCGTTCGAAAACCCGGTCGTCGCCGGTGACCGGACGGCCCCACTCCTCGTCGTGGTAGGCGACGTAGTCGGGGGCGGAGGTCGCCCAGCCACAGCGCACGAGCTCCACGGGCTCCACGGGCTCCACGGCCTCGACGTGGCCCGCGGCCCGCGAGGTCTCCGTCACCGCGGGTCCCCCGTCTCCTGCCGCTCCCCCGTACGAAGGCCGACGGCACCGGGAGACGACTCCTTCGAGTCCGAAGTCCCGGAATCCGAAGTCCCGGAAGAGGACGGCGAGGACGACGAATCCGGCGCCGAGGACGTCTCGGACGGTTCGGCCGGCCTGGCGAACCGCGACCTGCCGGACGGCCCGGCGGCCTCGGCCGTCCCGGCGGTCTCAGGGGTCTCAGCGGTCTCGGGAGCCTCGGGAAGCTTCTCCGGCTCGGACGGTTCGTCCGGCTCGGAGGGCCTGGCGAACCGCGACACACCGGACGACGTGCCGCCCTCGGCCGCCCCGGCGGCCCCGGCGGCCTCAGGGTCCTTGGAAGCCTTCTCCGGCCCGGAGGGCTCACCGGACCCCCTGGGCTCGCGCTCGGCCGGCGACCCGTTGGACAGCTCCTCGGCCGCCCCGAAGCCGTCCCTGGCGGGAAGCTCGTACGGCGCCTCGAGCCCGCGCTGAGGGGGCGGGGAGCCGGGGTTGAGCTCGTGGCGGGCCTGGAGCCTGCCGGCGAGCAGTTCCGAGACCCGCTGCTCCAGCACGGCGATCCTGGTGTCACGCTCGCTCAGGGCCCCGGCGACCCGGTTCAGGGTTTCGTCCACGCTCTGCGTGTTGTATCCGACGAGGCTCACCGGGAGCTGGAGGGCCATGAAGTCGACCGCGCCGAGCTGACCCGCCTGGGGCAGGTTCAGCGGGGGCACGTCGGGGGCGAACTCGCTCAGCTCGCCTCCCCGGCCCATGGCGACCACCGTGACACCGGCGATGACGGCTACGGCAGCGAAGGCTAATACGACCAGCACATACGAATCGTGCCACATCTCCGCTGGCCTAGGATCGGATCATGACGTTCGTCGTGCTCGGACCCGGTGATCGGGATGAACCCGGCTGGGTCGAGGCCCGTTCGATCGGGGAGGTCGGGGAGCTCGTCCGTGCCGGGCACACCGTGGTCGTCACCCCCGCCCGGCTGGCCGCCGCCGAACCCGCCCCGTCCGCCGAGAACGCCGAGAACAGCGGCGACAGCGGGGACGCCGGAGCCACCGTCGCGAGAGAGCGGGACGCCGAGGCCGCGGAACTCACCGCGGCCTCGATCTGCGCCTGGGCCGGCGCCCGGGTCTTCCGTACGGAGCGCGTCGAGCAGGTGCGGCTCGCGGTCGAGATGACCGACTCCCTCGCCGGGCGGCGTCCGCCCGCGCTAACCCGCCGTGGCCTCGCCTAGCTCCTCCGGGCTCGGCTCCAGGTGCCTGGTCGACTTCTCCAGCAGCCGGAACGCCTCGTCGACCGTGGTGGTCCAGGAGATGGCGTCGAAGACGTTCGGGCGGGTGAAGCCCGCCTCGTCCATGCCCTCGACCAGCTCCCGCAGCGGCGCGTAGATCCCCCAGGGGTCGAGGAGCACCAGCGGCTTGTCGTGCAGGCCGAGCGTGCGGGACGTCCAGATCTCGAACAGCTCCTCCAACGTCCCGATGCCCCCGGGCAGCACCAGGAAGGCGTCGGAGCGGGCGTCCATCACCCCCTTGCGCTCGCGCATGTCGGTGGTGACCACCAGCTCGTCGGACTCCTCGTCCGCGATCTCGATGTCCACCAGCGACTGGGGGATCACCCCGATGGTGCGGGCGCCACCCGCGCGGGCCGCGCGGGCCACGGCTCCCATGCAGGAGACCTTGGCCCCGCCGCTCACCAGGGCGTGCCCCCGGTTCGCGAGCTCGGAGCCGACCTGCTCCGCCAGTTCCAGATACTTCTTGTCGATCTTCTGACTCGATGCGAGGAATACACAAATGAACACGTGCCGACCTTATTCGGCGTCGCCGACCGTGGTCATGGCCGCCTTCCGCTCCTCCTCCAGTCGCCCGCCCCTGTTGTTGTCGGCCTCGACGATGATCCGGACCGCCTCGTCCACGTCGTCGGTGACGTGAATGAGATCCACGTCCGCCGGAGAGATCTTTCCCGACCCCATGAGGGTGTTCTTGATCCAGTCGAGCAGGCCGCCCCAGAACTCCGTTCCCATGAGCACCACGGGGAAGGAGGTGACCTTCTGGGTCTGGACCAAAGTGAGCGCCTCGAAAAGCTCGTCCATGGTGCCGAAACCGCCGGGCAGCGTGACGAATCCGCAGGAGTACTTCACGAACATGGTCTTGCGGACGAAGAAGTAGCGGAACTCGATGCCGAGGTCGACGTACTCGTTCATGCTCTGCTCGAAGGGCAGCTCGATGCCCAGGCCCACCGAGACGCCTTCCGCCTCCACGGCCCCCTTGTTGGCGGCCTCCATGCAGCCGGGGCCGCCACCGGTGATCACGGCGTAGCCCGCCTCGGACAGCTTGCGGCCCAGCTGGATGCCCATCTCGTACTCGGGGCTGTCCACGGGGGTTCGCGCGGACCCGAAGACGGTCACCGCCTGGGGCAGTTCGGCGAGCTGGCCGAAACCCTCGACGAACTCGGCCTGGATGCGCAGCACCCGCCACGGATCCATGTGCAGCCAGTCGGCCGGCCCCCTCCGATCGAGGAGTCGCTGGTCGTGGGTGGAGTCGGAGACGAGATCGCCGCGAACCACCGCGGCTCCCTGACGACGTTCCGGACGTGTTTTCTTCATGCGGGTCACCGTAGCGCCGTCCCAGAAAAATCTTGAAAAATCTCCATGAAAACATGGAACCGGACTTTGAACAGGGTGCGTCTAACTGCACGAGGGTGCTGCTCGGGACTGAAAGTGGCTTTCCCCGCCAAATGGCCGGCGAGGAAAGCCACTTTCATTTGTACCGGCCCCTCCCGGGTGCCGCACACCGAAGATCTCGCGAACGGCGCACCGGCCCCGAGGGCCCCGGCCTCTCTCAGGACAGCCAGCCGAGCATTCCGCGCTCGCAGTCGGCGATCTTCCTCAACGAGACGAACTCGTCCTTCTGGTGCGCCAGATTCGGATCTCCGGGACCGTAGTTGACCGCGGGCACGCCCAGGCCGGAGAAGAGCGAGACGTCGGTCCAGCCGAGCTTGGCGCGCGGCGTGCCGCCGACGGCCTCGACGAAGGCCGCCGCCACCGGATGGGTCAGGCCGGGCCGCGCCCCGGCGGCGGCGTCGGTGAAGCGGACCTCGTACCCCTCGAACACCTCGCTCACGTGGGCGCGCGCCTCGTCCAGCGACAGGTCGGGGGCGAAGCGGTAGTTCACGGTCACCACGCACTCGTCGGGGATCACGTTGCCCGCGACGCCGCCGCCGATGCCCACCGCGTTCAGGCCCTCGTGGTACTCCAGCCCGTCCACGACGGGAAGCCTGGCCTCGTAGGCGTTCAGGATCGCGAGCACCGGCTGGGCCGCGTGGATGGCGTTGACCCCGAGCCAGGACCTGGCGCTGTGCGACCGCTTGCCCCGGGTGACGATCTGGGCCCTGAGCGTGCCCTGGCAACCGCCCTCGATCACGCCGTCGGTGGGCTCCATGAGCACGGCGAAGTCACCCGCGAGCCAGTCCGGGTGCCTGCGGCTGAGCCGGAGCAGACCGTTGCGCTCGGCCTCGATCTCCTCGCAGTCGTAGAAGACGTAGGTCACGTCCCTGCTGGGCTCGGGAAGACCTGCCGCCAGTTTCAGGGCGACCGCGACGCCGGCCTTCATGTCCGAGGTGCCGCAGCCGTACAACCGGTCGCCCTCGACCCGGCTGGGCAGGTTGCCGACGACGGGGACGGTGTCGAGGTGTCCGGCGATCACCACCCGCTCGCCGCGGCCCAGGTGGGTGCGGGCCACGATCGACTCCCCGTCGCGCTCGACGGTCAGGTGCCGGAGCGGCCGCAGCGCCTCCTCCACGGCGTCGGCCAGGGCCTTCTCGCCGCCGCTGACCGACTCGACGTCCACGATCCCGGCGGTGAGCTCCCCGACATCCTGTGTGAGGTCCAGACGCGTACTCATGCCCGCGACCCTAGTACTCGTACGGGATCCGGCCGAGTCCGGCTCCGCGGGAAACGGGGAGCGGGAAACGGGGACCCGCCGCACCCCGGCGGGATCCGGCCCGCCCCGGCCCCGCTCGCGCGGGAGGCGGTCACCCGTGCAGGAGGCGGTCGAGTTCGGCCCTGCCGGGCCGGTGGCCCTCCTCCAGGCGTTCGAGCACCAGGACGCAGCGCAGGCCGAAGCCGCCGCCGGGAAACTCGCGCCACCGGGTACCTCCGGTCGCCACGCACCAGTCGGGGACGCGCCCGCGGCCCAGTTCCTCACCCGTCCGCACGTCGACGACCGGGGTCGAGCCCGACAGGACCGTCCCGGCGCCGACCACGGCGCCCCGGCCCACGCGGGCCCCGTCGACGATCACAGCCCCGCCGCCGATCAGCGCGCCGTCCTCGACGACCACGGGCACCGTCCCCGACGGCTCCCCGGTGGCGCGGGGGTCCTCCGCGCCGTCCTGGCCACCGGTCTCACCGACGCCGGCTCCCCTGGACAGGCGGACGTTCCTGCCGATCTGGGCGCCCGCGCCGATCGAGACCCACGTGCCGACCGTGCTGCCCTCGTCCACGTGGGCACCGATGTCGACGAACGAGGGCATCAGCACGACGCCCGGCGCCAGGTAGGAGCCCCAGCGGGCGATCGCCCCCGGCACGACGCGCACCCCCTCGACGGAGGTCTTCAGCGGGACGCGGTCGTGGTGGTGGAAGTCGCCCACCTGGGACCTGACCATGCCGAGCACCCGGAACGCGAGCATGACGGCCCGCCGGGCGCGCTCGTCCACGACCACCTCGCCGGTGCGGGAGACCTCGGCCACCCTGGCCTTGCCGCTGTCGAGCATGTCCACCGCGCCCACCACGACGGCACGGGCCTCGGCGTCGGCGGGGCTCAGCTCGGCCCTGCGCCACCACAGCTCGTCGACGGCCGCGGGCAACGGGCTGACATCGCTCTGGGTCATGGCCCGGAGCCTATGTTCGCGGGGTTCTACCAGACCGCGCAATCGCTGGGGGCCTGTAGGTTCTTGACCGTGCGACGGCGCTTCTCAAAAGGGGTCATCGCGATCATCGTGATCGTGACCGTGCTCGCGGTGGCCATCACCGTGGGTCTCTTCACCTTGCTCAGGCGGGTGACACCGCTCGTCGACCTCGGCGAGGGATGCAAGATCACGACACCGGAGGGCTCGCTGGAGCTGGATCTCGAACAGGCCAAGGTGGCGGCGGTCATCGCGGCCGTGGCGGCCCGCAGGAAACTGCCCGAGCGGGCCGTGGTGATCGCCTACGCCACCGCCATGCAGGAGTCCAAGCTGGAGAACCTGACGGGCGGCGACCGCGACTCGGTCGGCGTGTTCCAGCAGCGCCCCTCCCAGGGCTGGGGCAGGCCCGAGCAGCTCGTCGACCCCGTCTACGCCTCGGGGAAGTTCTTCGCCGCGCTGGTGAAGGTGAAGGGCTACCGGAGGATGCCGCTCCACGAGGCTGCCCAGGAGGTGCAGCGCTCGGCCGACGGGTCGGCGTACGCCCAGCACGAGGACGACGGGAAGATCCTCGCCGCGGGGTTCACCGGGCGCGTGCCCAAGGCCGTGCACTGCTGGTTCCCCGCCCCGGCGGGCAAGACCCCTCTCCCCGACGAGCGGGGGGCCGAGCGCGGGCTCGCCAGGGCCCTGGGACCGGGGGACGCCTTCGAGGCCCCCTCGCGCAGGCGCGGCTGGCTGGTGGCCGCCTGGTCGATCGCGCACGCCAAGACGTTCGGGCTGTCCAGGATCCGCTACGACGGCCAGTCGTGGGTCTCGTCGAAGGGCCACGACGGCTGGAAGGCCGAGCCGGGGTCCTCCGCCAGAAAGGTCCAGCTCTCCTAGCCGCCGCCCTGCTTCTTCTCGATCCTGATCGTGCCGGGGGCGAGGGGCTGGGCGTGGGAGGAGCTCCAGCGCTTGCCCTGGAGGCGTTCGAAGCTGAGCAGGCGGCCGTCGGCGGCCCGGTAGTCGGCGAAGTCGAGCAGACCCCGCTCGGGCATCGAGGTGACGCCCTCCCCGCGGAAGGCCGCGGTGCCCCGGTCGACGGGGAAGAAGTCGACCCCCTCGACACTCAGCGTGGCCTTGGCGGGGATCATGCCCTCGGTGGGCACCGGCGTCCACAGCAGCACCTCCAGGTGCGGCGGTTCGCCGCCCAGGCCTTCGCGCATCTGGATCGACAGCCACTGGTAGCGCCGGGTGCCGTCGTCGAGGAGGTACTCGGTCCACTGGCTGCCCTGCCATGACAGGTACAGGGCGCCGAGGACGCGGCTGCGCACCCCCTGACAGTCGATCGTGTCACCGACCTTGATCGTGCGGGGGTCGGGGTAGTCGATGCCGACACGGCCCATGGACGGCTGGGCCTGCGGCTGCGCGGCCTCAGCCGAGAGGAGGGGGGTCTCGCCGGAACGCTCGGAATCGCCGGCCTTCCTGTCCTGGCGCGTCGTCGCGAAGAACGCGCCGAGCAGCAGGACGAGCGTGGCCACACTCAATCCGAGTATCACGGCGACCTCGGTGGTCATGCCGCGCGATCCTACTGGAGGCGGCGCACCGCCGCACTGATGCGTTCGTCACCGGCCGTCACGGCGATCCTGATGTGCCGGTCGCCCGCGGTGCCGTAGAAGTCGCCGGGCGCGACGAGGATTCCCCTGCCGGCCAGCGCGCGGACCTGGTCCCAGCAGCCCGCCCCGTTGGAGGCCCACAGGTACAGGCCCGCGGTGGAGTGCTCGATCTTCCAACCGGCCGCCTCCAGGGCGGGACGCAGCGCCGCGCGGCGGGCGGCGTACCGGGCCCGCTGCTCCTCGGCGTGCTCGTCGTCGTCCAGCGCCACGGCCATCGCCGCCTGGACCGGCGCGGGCATGATCATGCCCGCGTGTTTGCGTATCTCCAGCAGCCGCTTGATCAGCGCGGGGTCGCCCGCGACGAACCCGGCCCGGTAACCGGCCAGGTTGGAGCGCTTGGACAGCGAGTGCACCGCGAGCAGCCCCTCGTGCGAGCCGCCGCAGACGTCCGGGTGCAGGATCGAGACCGGCCGCTCCTCCCAGCCCAGCTCGATGTAGCACTCGTCGGAGGCCACGACCGCGCCGTGCTCGCGCGCCCACGAGACGACCTTGCGCAGGTGCTCGGCGGGCAGGACCCTGCCGGTCGGGTTGGACGGGGAGTTCACCCAGACCAGCGGCACCCGCTCGGGCCCGAGCGTGAGCAGCCCGTCGGTGGCGTACGGCTCGGCGCCCGCGAGGCGCGCCCCCACGTCGTAGGTGGGGTAGGCCAGCTCGGGGAGGACCACCCGCTGCCCCGGACCGACGCCGAGCAGCGTCGGCAGCCAGGCCACGAACTCCTTGGAACCGATCAGCGGCAGCACGTTCGCCTGGTCGAGGATCACGCCGTGCCTGCGTCGCAGCCATCCGGCGGCGGCCGAGCGAAGCCGCTCGGTGCCGTACGTCAGCGGGTATCCGGGACTGTCCGAGGCGTCCGCGAGGGCCTGCCGCACGACGGCGGGCACCGGATCGACGGGAGTGCCCACCGACAGGTCGACGATCCCGTCGGGGTGCGACGCCGCGAGCTCCTTCAGCGGCGTGAGCCGGTCCCACGGGAAGTCCGGCAGACCGTTCATCGGAACCTCGCCGGGACGCTCGTGGCCTCTGACGGGTCGGGAATGGCGTTCATGGTGATCAGCCGTCGTCCTTCGCTGGGGCGGGTCTGCCTGAGACGGGACCGGAGGAGGGCGGCCGTCATGGCCGCCTCCCTCCGGCACCCGCTCCTAGTGGCTCTCGGCCTGCGGGGGCAGGGCCGCGACGACCGGGTGGTCCTTCTCGATCTTGCCGACCTTGGAGGCGCCGCCGGGCGACCCCAGGTCCTCGAAGAAGTCCACGTTCGCCTTGTAGAAGTCCTTCCACTGCTCGGGCAGGTCGTCCTCGTAGAAGATGGCCTCCACCGGACAGACGGGTTCGCACGCGCCGCAGTCAACGCATTCGTCGGGGTGGATGTAGAGCATCCGCTCACCCTCGTAGATGCAATCGACGGGGCACTCCTCGATGCACGCCTTGTCCAGGACGTCCACGCAAGGCTGCGCGATGACGTAGGTCACCTCGGGCTCCTTCTTCTTTACGCACCTAGGCACGACTTCGACCGCGAGTTGCTACGCCCTAGTATTGCCGTGCCTGCCATGTGTCTGAAACGGGAGGGGGCAAAAGCCGATGGCCCTTGGTTTCAGCGCTCGCCTGAACATCACCATAACCCCTTCCGACGTGGGCAAAAGAGTCACCACTCGGAGACGGGTTCCTGAAGGGTTCCGCGACGCGGTGGGTGAGCTGGAGTTCTGGCGCGACGGCGTGCTCGGCGTGCGCAGGCGAAACGGCGTCCTGGTGGAAATCGACGAGGAGACGCTCGCCGCGGCGAAGGTCGTCCCGGAATCCCCGCGAACCCCGCACCCGCGCGCGTGACCGGCCCGGAGTCCCCTCGCCCGCGCGTGTGACCGGGGCCGCCCACCCGGCCGACCTCGGGCACCGGCTCTCGGGCACCCGACCCGGGCACCGACTTTCGGGCACCGGCTCTCGGGCACCGGCGGAGTCCCCGCGCGGCGCGTGCGGACGACGGCCGGACCCCGCCGGGTAAGCCGCTCGCCAAGACACGTGTAAGCCGTTCGCCAATAAGGGCCGCGCCTGCTCGACCAGACGAATGACAGCGGAGAGTATTCCGTTCGTGACCGTACGTACCAGCGCCGCAGCCGCCGTGATCCTCACGGCCACGATCGCCGGATGTGGCGCCCCGGCTCCTCAGAACGTCCAATTCCCGCCCCTCAACACGCAGGCCGCCTCCCTGAAGGAGGGCTTCTCGACAATGGAGCGCCTCGTCGAGGCGGCCAGGAAGGAGGGGGCTCTCACGGTGATCGCGCTGCCGCGCGACTGGGTGAACTACGGCGAGATCATCGACACCTTCTCCGAGGAGTACGGGATCAAGGTCAACCAGCTGGAGCCCGACGCCAGCAGCGCGAGGGAGATCGCGGCCGCGGCCACGCTCAAGCCGGACGTGTTCGACCTGAGCATGGACGTCGCCGCGGCCAAGTCCGCCCTCTTCGCCCCGTACAGGGTCCAGGGCTGGCAGGACATCCCCGACCGGCTGAAGGACCACAGGGGCCTCTGGTACGCCGGGTACGGCGGCTACATGTCCATCGGCTACGACCCGAATAAGGTGGCGGCCCCCGCGTCCTTCTCCGACCTGCTCAAACCGGGACACAGAGTCGCGCTTCCCGGCGACCCCCGGGAGGTGTCCGCGGCCTTCAACGGGGTGATGGCAGTCTCCCTGCGGGGCGGCGAGGCGAGGGCCGAGCGGGGTGTGGAGTTCTTCCACCGCCTCAAGGGCGAGGGCAATCTCGCGGCCACGCCCAAGGCGGCCTCGGTGCTCGTCGACTGGGACTACCACAACGCCGAGCGGGCCGCCGTCGACAAGGCGTGGAAGGTCGCGATTCCCGGTGACGCCGTGCTCGGCTCGTACTACGTCCAGGCCATCAACAAGCAGGCCCCGCACCCGGCCGCGGCCCGGCTCTGGCAGGAGTTCCTGTTCTCCGACAAGGGTCAGAACCTGTTCCTGAAGGGCTATGCCCGCCCGGCCAGGATGGAGGCCCTGCAGATGCGCGGCACCCTTGACCGCGAGCTGGCCGCGAAACTGCCCGCGACCAGCGCGAAGCCCGTGATCCTCTCCATCCCGGAGATCGACAGGGCCAGGGCCTACCTTCAGCGCGAATGGGTCAAGAAGGTGAGATGAACCTGAGGCTGCCGAGACTGATATGTCGTGACTTCCCAGAGGCTCTAAAGTGTCTGGAGAGGCCGACAGAGGCCTCGCGTCTCAGAATGTGAGCTGATCGTCTTGCGATACGACACCCCGAGCTCGATGAGGTGGAGCGCTCGCGCCTATGACAGCAGCTTTGGGTACGTTTCAGCGCACGGCGCCCCCCTGGTCGAGCTTCTCGACCCGCAACCGGGGGAGCGCATCGTGGATCTCGGCTGCGGCACCGGGATGCTGACGGCCGAGATCACCTCCCGGGGCGCCCGCGTCCTGGGGATCGACGGCTCGCAGGCGATGATCGAGAAGGCCCTGGCCCAGTATCCGGGGCTGGACTTCATCGTCGGCGACGGCCGCGACTTCACGGTGGCCCAGCCGTACGACGCGGTCTTCTCCAACGCCGCCCTGCACTGGATGGGCCGGGAGCCGGACGCGGTGATCACCAGTGTCCGCGAGGCCCTCACCCCGGGCGGGCGGTTCGTGGCCGAGATGGGCGGCGCGGGCAACTGCGCCGCGCTGACGGCGGCGCTGTCCACCGCCTGGCGGGAGTACGGGCTGCGCGAGCCCGACCTGCCGTGGTACTTCCCCACCCCCGCCGAGTACGCCACGCGGCTGGAGAAGGGCGGCTTCACCGTCCGCCTGCTGGAATACTTCGACCGGCCGACCCCGCTCGACGAGTGCCCCGGCGGGGCGGCCGACTGGGTCCGCATGTTCGCGGGTTCGCTGCTCAAGGAGGTGCCCGCGGAGATGATCGACCCGCTGCTCCGCCGGGTGAACGAGCTGGCGGCCCCCGCCCTCCGGCGGGAGAGCGGTTGGATGGCCGACTACGTGCGACTGAGGTTTGCGGCCGTACGCCGCTGAACCGACCCAATGTGCCGCGGCGATTTGCCAGACTATGGTCTGTTCCATGAGTCTCGTTCCCCGGCCACATGGAGTGACTCGGGCGGCTTGAGGGGCTGGTGAAGGGAACGGATGAACTTCTGTCTGAGTGACCTCGTGCCGCCGCTGCGCTGGAGCGACGCGGCCACGATCCCACTTCTGCGCGAACAGCCCGACCTACCGGACGCTTGGTGGCGGAGCCTGCCGATGGCCCGCGTGCTCGCCGTACTGGGCCCGGAGAGGCTGGCCGACATCCTCGCCTCGGTCGCCCTGAACCACTGGCCGGCCGCCGCCGTGGGTGACGTGCTCCCCGCCCTGCACGTCCTGGACCCGGACGACGCGGACGAGCCCTGCACGGCCATCGCCCTCGACCGGGCCGGGTCCTGGCCGGGCCTTCTCGCGCTGACCGGCCACGACCTGCGCGACCAGCCGTTCATCCAGCCGGTCCCGCTGCTGCACGCCCTCTTCACGGCGGTCTTCACGCGCCTGGCGGCCCCCGCACACGCGGTCCCGGTCCCGGCGACGCCCACCGCCGGAGCCGCCCGGACGCCCGTCTCCCCGCGTGAGACCTCCGAGTCCTCCCCCGAGCCGGTGGTCTCCCCCGAGCCGGTGGCCTCCCCCGCGCCCGCCGCGAGCGAGCCCGCCGGAAACCGATCCGCCGCGAGCGAGCCCGCCGCCGAGGATCTCCCGGAGCAGGACGCTCCGCCCGTCGCGGCCCACTCCGGGAACGCGCCGGAGCCGGAGGCCCTCGCCGAGCCCGTGGCCCTGCCGAAGCGCAAGCCCCCCCGGGAGCGCGACGCCCTGCCGGTGCCCGAGGCCCGTCGCACGGCGGATCCGGACGCCGGCCCCCGGGAGGCCCCCGGGTCGCTCTTCCAGCCCGCCTCGGCGAGGAGGAACCGGCCGTCGAGCACCTCCGAGGGGGAAGAGCGGTTCGCGCCCGCCCCCGAGGACGTGAGGGCCGCAGAGGCCGGGTTCGCCGCAGAGGCCGGACCCGCGGAGACGGAGGCCGTCTCCGCGGCAGGGCCCGCCGGAGCGGGAGCCGTCGCCGGGACCGGGCCCGCGGAGGCGGAGGCCGTCTCCGAGGCCGAGCCCGTCGCCGGGCCCGCGGCCGAATCCGGGGACGGCCGCGAGGACGACCGGGCGGGCGACCCCGTGCCCGCCGGCGCCCCCGAGGCGGAGGACACCCCCGAGGTGAAGGACGTTCCCGAGGTGGAGGACGTCCCCGAACCGGTCGCGGAGAGTCACGAGGACCACGGGCACGCCGAGGACCACGAGGACGCGGAGGACCACCAGGACGACGGAGCCGCGCGCCCGCCGGTGCGGCCGGCGCCGAAGAGCCTGCACGCGCTGGTGGACGGCGTCTTCGCCAACGTGGAGGACAAGCGCTGGGCGGTGGCGCAGAACAGGCTGTTCAGCGACGCCCCGGCGACCGTGGAGGCGCTGGCCAAGCTCTTCGCGGTGCCCCCGGAGGTCATCGGCGACATCGAGGCCGACCTGCGCCGGGAGCTCGACGAGTGGACCGCCTCCGAAGAGGCCGCCCCGTACCGGGAGCACCTGGAGGAGGTGAAGGGGATCCTCGGCAAGGCCGCGCCCAGGGAGCGGCTGATCAACGCGGTCCCCTGGCACGCCCAGGAGCTGCACTCCCTCGACGTACCGGCCTGGCAGTTCGTGCTGGCCACCCTCCCCGGCTACCACCTGGTCGACGAGTGGCTGGTGGAGGGCGACATCACCGAGCTGCGCCACCGCACCCGCGACATGATCAGCGGCGCCAAGCCGCCGCTCACCATCAACAAGGCCCTCGACATGGTCTCCTCGCTGGGCATCCACCCCGAGGTGTCCAAGGAGTGGCTGGAGAACGTCCCGCAGCTCCGGATCCTCGGCGCGGGCGAACGGCCTCCCCAGCGCTCGAACGGCGCCCCGGCCCTGACCGCGGAGAAGCCCGGCGACCTGAGCGGCGGGGCCGGCGGGATCGGCGGGGCGAACGGCGGGAGCTCCGGGCAGGAGCCGAGGAAGGCGCCGTTCCGCCCGCTGAAGGACGTCTCGCTGACCAGGCGCTGCTTCCGGCAGCCGGACGGCCGCTGGTGGCTGAGGATCGACGTCACCCCGGAACACCTCGGGGGCGCCGAGTGCCCGCTGCCCAGCGGGTTCGCCGCCTACCTCGGGATGTCGCCAGGTGACGGCCGTACGGTCAGCAGCGCGGTCGGGGAGCTGGTCCTCAGCTGGCAGGACAGGCCCGTGCTGGAGTCGCTCATGACGCTCCTGGAGGACGTGGGCGCCAAGGAGGGCAGCCACCTGTTCCTCACCCTGTCGGACGAGGGCGTGCTGCGGGCCAGGCACCTGCCGGCCGCGGGCGAGGAGGTGGAGGCGACGGCGCGGGCACTGCGGCTCGTCGGCTACACCGCGACGGGCGGCACCCCCGAGCAGGCCGGGCGGGTGATCGCCACCCGGGTCGGCATGACGGGACCCGTGGCCACCCCGGAACTCCTCACCCGGCTGCGAGAACGCGGGGACCGCGATCTCCTGTCGCTGTTGGCCTGACCCATGCCCCGCCTCGCCATCTCCCCGGACTTCCCCGTCGAACTCGGCGCCCTGGCCCAGCCGGTGCGCCGGGACGTCGTGGTCTCGGCGCGCAGGTTCCTGCAGAACGTGGCGGGCGCTCCGCACCCCGAGCGGGTCAGGGGGGCGAGGGACCCCCGGGTGGCGACCCTGAGGCTGGCCGACCGGCACCGGGGCGTCGTGGTCAAGCAGCGGGACGTCTACTGGCTGCTGACCGTGCTGCCGGACGCGGAGGCGTGGGCGTACGCGCAGCGCTACCGGTTCGGCGTCAACACGGCGCTGGGCGTGGTCGAGATGTGGGACGCCGAGGCGCTGGACCGGGTGCGGCCCGCGGTGCGCAGGGCGGCCGAGGCGTCCGCGACGCGGCTGTTCTCCGACTTCTGCGACAGCGACCTGGCCGAGCTGGGGGTCGACGGCCGGTTCCTGCCGCTGGTCAGGCAGATCACCGACCAGCTCACCCTGGAGGCTCTCGAACCGCTGCTGCCCCCGACGCAGTACGAGCCGCTGGCGGCGCTCGCCAGGGGCGAGTCGATGGCCGGGGCCTGGCGGGAGCTGGAGAACTGCCGCGCCGTCGCCGCGGACCCCGAGCCGATCAATCCCGAGGACTTCGGTGCCGCGCTCCTGCGCAGCCCGGACCGCGCCGTCTTCACCGACGACCCGCGCGAGCTGAACCGCGTGCTCGACGCGCCGGGCTGGTGCGTGTTCCTGCACCCGCCGCAGCACCGGCTGGCGTACTGGGAGTCCTACCAGCAGCCGACGCTGGTCACCGGCGGCGCGGGCACCGGCAAGACGCTCGTCGCCCTGCACAGGGCGGCCTACCTGGCCGGGCGCGCGAGCGGGCAGATCCTGCTCGTCACCTTCTCCCAGGGGCTGAGCGCCGAGCTCGCGGCCAGGCTCGACCAGCTGATCGAGGACGAGGTGATCCGCAAGCGGATCGAGGTCGGCAACGTGGACCGGCTGGCCCACCGCATCGTCGCCGAGGCCGAGGGCCGCCCGCCCGCCCTGGTCGGCGCCGCCGAGCTGACCGCGCTCTGGGAGGAGACCGAGACCGGTCACAGCCCGGCGTTCCTGCTGCGCGAGTGGGAGCAGGTCGTCCTGGCGCAGAACCTGCGGACCCTGGACGAGTACCTGGACGCCCCCCGCCCGGGCCGCAGCGTCGAGCTGGCGGCCGGGGAGCGCACCTCGGTGTGGAAGGCCATCGAGCACGTCACCGGGCAGCTGCGCGAGCGCGGCAAGCGGACCCTGCTGCAGCTGGCCTCCGAGGCGTCGACGCTGCTCGGCCAGACGACCGGGGACCTGCTGGAGGAGACGGAGCCGGCGCGGGAGCCGTACCGGCACATCGTGGTGGACGAGGCGCAGGACCTGCACCCGGCGCAGTGGCGGCTGTTGCGGGCGGCGGTGCCGCACGCCCGCGACGACATGTTCATCGTGGGCGACCCGCACCAGCGCATCTTCGACACGCGGGTGACGCTCGGCGCCGTCGGGATCGACGCGATCCAGCAGCGCCTGCGGGTGTCGTACCGGCTTCCCCGGGAGATCCTGTCCTGGGGGGTCCGGCTGCGCGGGGGCGGTCCCGCCGACGGGCTCGTCAAGGGTGTGCAGGAGCTTTACGGCTTCAGGGGCACCCGGCACGGGCTCCGGCCGATGGTCCGCGCCTACGATTCACCGCAGGATGAGCTGACGGGTCTGGTGGCACAGGTGGGACAGTGGGTGAATGAGGGTGTGACGCCCGAGGAGATAGCGGTGGCCGCCAGGACCGCCGGCCTCGTGCGTGACGCACGGGCCGCTCTGCGTGATCTGGGGGTACGGGTGACGACACTGCACGCCATGAAGGGGCTGGAGTTCCGGCGGGTCGCGGTGATCGGCGTGGCCGACGGGATCGTGCCCGACCCCGACTCCCTGACCCCGGTCGGCGAGGATCCCGCCGCCAGAGCACATGATCTCCAGCGGGAACGCGGCCTGCTCTACGTGGCCTGCACCCGGGCGAGGGAACTCCTCTACGTTTCTCATTACGGACGGGCCAGTCCCTTCCTTCCTACCTGACCACATAGTCTGAACTGCGGATATATTCCCCTTTGCCGGTTGGACCTCAATGAACCTCAGCCTGAGCGACATCGCGCCACCCTTGCGCTGGACCTCTCCCGGCCAGGTAGCGCCGATCGCGGCCGACCCCCGCCTCCCCGAGGCGTGGTGGCAGGCGCTTCCGCTCGACACCGCCTGCTCGACCATCGGGACGTCCGAGGTCGCCGGTCGCCTGACCGACCTCGCCCTGGCGTGCTGGGGTCACCTGATGCTCGGTGACGTTCTGCCCCTGCTCAGGTTCGCCGACCCCGCCGCGAGCGTCCGCACGCCCGAAGGGCTCGGCCGCGAGGTGGTGCACAAGCTGTTCACCGGGGTGCTGGAGCGACTGCTCGAACCGGTCACCGAGGAGAGCGTCGCCAGGATCCGCCCCTCCCGGCCCGACCGGCCGCTGCCCGAGCTGATCGACGAGGTCTTCGCCACGCTGGACGAGCGGCAGCGGGCCATCGCCAGGGACCGGCTGTACGCCTCCCAGCGGGCCACGCTCGACGACCTCGCCCAGCGGTTCTCGGTCACCAGGGAGCGCATCCGGCAGATCGAGCGCGACCTGCGCGACCACGTCGAGGCCTGGCTCGCCAAGGACGACGCGGCGCCGCTGATCGCCCACGTGTCGTGGCTGCGGGGCCGGCTGGGCTCCGCCGTGCCCGCCGACGACCTGGCCGCCGCCGTGCCGTGGCACCGCACCGAGCTGGCCACGCTGGGCATCCCCTCCTGGCGGTTCGTACGGACCCTGCTGACCGGCTACGAGCAGGTGGACGGCTGGCTGGTCGCCGGGGGGGCGGACGAGCTCAGGGAGAAGACCCGGCAGCTGTTCACCGACGGGCCGCGCCCGCTGGACGAGGCCGTGACAATGGCCAGCCAGCTCGGCATCCGCGAGGACGTGGCCGAGCGCTGGCTCATCGCGGTGCCCCAGCTGCGGGTGCTGGAGAACCACGTGGTCCCGTGGCCGCGCAGCGTCAACGACAAGGCCGAGGCCGTGCTGGCGGTGGCGGGCGGCCCGCTGACGCCAGAGGAGATCCAGGAACGCATCGGCGAGGACTACAGCCTCGTCGGCATCCGCAACCAGCTCACCGCCGACGACCGCTTCCTGCGGGTCGACCGGAACAAGTACGGGCTGTCGCGCTGGGGCGGCGAGCAGTATCTGGGCATCCGGGAGATGATCGTCAGGGAGATCGAGCGGTCCAACGGCGAGGCGTCGGTCAACACGATCGTCACCAACCTCACCGGGCGCTACGACGTGAGCGAGAGCTCGGTCCGCGCGTACGCGGGCGGGCCCGGCTTCGAGCGCACGCAGCGCGGGTGGATCAGGGTGGCCGGGGCCGAGCAGGCCGACTACCAGCCGCGCCGGGACGTCTCGGAGACCCGGCGCTGCTTCCGCAGCCGCGACGGGCGCTGGTGGCACCGGGTGGACGTCAACGCCGAGCACCTGCGCGGCTCGGGTTCCCCGCTGCCGACCGGCTTCGCCGCGCACCTGGGCATGGCCCCCGGCGGCCAGCTGACCGCCTCCACCCCGTCGGGGGACGTGGTGATCAGCTGGCACAACCAGCCGACCATGGGGTCCATCCGCCCCGTCCTGATCGCCGCCAACGCCTCCGAGGGCGACCACGTCTTCCTCACGGTCTCCGACGGCGGCGAGCTGCTCACCCGCTACCTGCCCGCGGCCTCGCCGGCCCTGCCCGCGCTGAACCGGGCGCTGCACCTGATCGGCTACACGGCGCCGGTGGCGTCGGAGGCCGAGGGCATCCGCCTGATCGGCGCCCGCATCGGCCTGCCGGAGGGCTGCACCCGCGAGGAGGTGATCGCCCGCCTGCGCGACCGGGGCGACCGCGAGATCCTCGCCTTCCTCGAGGGCTGAGCGTCGCGCCCCGGGCCCGGACACGACCGGGCCCGGGTGGGCTTCCACGCGGTGGGGCCGGACAGGATTGCGTAGGCTCGACCCATGCTGAGCCTGTATGACACGCGGAATCGCCGGGTTGAGCGGATCGTTCCCGAGGGGACCCGCTCCCTGCGGATGTACACCTGCGGCCCGACCGTCTACCGGTCGGCCCACGTGGGCAACCTCCGGGCCTACCTGCTGTCGGACCTGATCAGGCGGGTCAGCGAGCGGCAGCGGGTCCGGGTGGTGGCCTGCCGCAACATCACCGACGTCGGGCACCTGGTGGACGACACCGCGATCGACCCCTCGGGCGAGGACAAGGTGCTCGCCCAGGCCAGGGCCGAGGGGCGGAGCGTCCTGGAGGTCGCGCGGTTCTACGAGGACGCCTTCGTGGCGGACACGACCGCGCTGAACATCCGCCCGCCCGAGCACTCGCCCCGGGCGAGCGAGACGATCGACCTGATGATCGAGATGATCGCCAAGCTGATCGAGAAGGGGCACGCGTACGCGGTGCCCGACGGGTCGGTCTTCTTCGACGCCGCCTCCTTCCCGACGTACGGGGAGATCTCCGGCAACCGGCTCGACCGGCTGAGGCCGGGCCACCGGATCGAGGCCGTCGACCCGCGCAAGCGGTTCCACGCCGACTGGGCGCTGTGGAAGCCCTCGGACCAGGGACTGACCTGGGAGACCCCGTGGGGCCGCGGCTTCCCCGGCTGGCACATCGAGTGCTCGGCCATGTCGCTGCGGTTCCTCGGCGAGCGCATCGACCTGCACACCGGCGGGATCGACCTGCGCTTCCCGCACCACGAGGACGAGCGCGCCCAGTCCGACGCCACCGCCGGGCACGAGGTGGTGCGCCACTGGGTGCACGGCGAGCACCTGCTCTTCGACGGGCGCAAGATGTCGAAGTCCACCGGCAACGTGGTCCTGCTCAAGGACGTGGCGGACGCGGGCCTCGACCCGCTGGCCGTGCGGCTGGCGCTGCTGGAGCACCGCTACCGCCAGCAGATGAACCTCACCTGGGACACCCTGCGGGCCGCCGACAAGACCCTGCGGCGCTGGCGCGGCCAGGTGGCCGAGTGGTCGGAGTCGCCGAGCGGCCCGATGCCCGCCGACCGGGTCTCCCGGGTCGAGGCCGCCTTCGACGACGACCTCGACACCCCGCTGGCGCTGCGGCTCCTGCGCGAGCTGGAGCGCGACGACTCGATCTCCCCCGGTTCCCGCTTCGAGGCGTTCCTGCACCTCGACCAGGTCCTCGCCCTGGACCTCTCCCTCGACATCGGCAGGACGGTCAGGCCGAGAAGCCTGCCCGAGGGCGCCACCGAGCTGCTGGAGCGGCGCGCGCGGGCCCGCGACGCCAGGGACTGGGCCGCCTCCGACAGCCTCCGCGACGAGCTGGCCGCCCTCGGCGTGAAGGTCACCGACACCCCGGAGGGCCAGACCTGGGCCTGACGTCCGCCCCGCCGGGAGGGACGAAAGCAGCAGATCACTCGTAATGTCGGTCGCGACCGATAGCGTCCTGATCATGAGTGAGATCGTCGTCGCCGTACGACCCGGCACGATCGCGGATGTGGACGGGATCGTCGCCTGCAGTTCCGCGCTGTTCGCCGAGGACGCCGGGACCCGTGACCCCGCACTGAACGTGAACTGGCCCCAGGAGCACGGGCGGGCCCGCTTCGTGGACGCGCTGGACGATCCGGACCGCCTGGTGATGGTCGCCGAGGACGGCGGCCGGATCGTCGGCCACCTGACCGGGACCCTGTCCGGGCCCACCGCGATGCGGCCGGTCACCGTGGCGACGCTGGGAAGCATGTACGTCGAGCCGTCCTACCGCGGCCGGAAGATCGGGTCCAGGCTGGTGGAGGAGTTCAGGCAGTGGGCCCGCCACCACGGCGCCAGGTACGCCGGGGTGACCGCCTACGCGAGCAACGAGGCGGCCGTCCGCTTCTACCGGACCAACGGCTTCGCCGTGCAGTCCACGGTCCTGGAGACGGTGCTGTAGGGCCGGCGGGAACGTGCCAGGCCCGGAAGACCCGCGGCGCGGGCGGGTGACGCGCGGGATCGAGGGCGGGCAGGGGCGGTATGGACGGGAAGCGACGGGCGTTAGGTGTTGAATTGCCGGGTGACAAACATCGCGCCCACCGGCGCCCAGCACACCATCGCGGCCGGCGGCTTCCAGGCCGTCATCACCGAGCTCGGGGCGGGCCTCAGAAGCCTCACCCTCGACGGCGGGCCGCTCGTCGTCGACTTCCCCGAGGACCAGTCCCCGCTCGGCGGGGCGGGGCTGCCGCTGCTGCCCTGGCCGAACAGGGTCGAGGACGGCCGCTACACCTTCGACGGCGAGGACCGGCAGCTCGCGCTGAGCGAGCCCAAGACCGGCAACGCGATCCACGGCTTCTCCCGGTCGTTCCCCTGGCGGGTCCTGTCCCGCGACGACGCCTCGATCCGGCTGGGGCTGCGGCTGTTCCCCCAGCTCGGCTACCCGCACGTCCTCGACCTCTCCATCCGGTACGCCCTGGGCGCCGACGGCCTGGAGGTCGAGGTGGGCGCGGAGAACGTCGGCGCCACCGACGCGCCGTACGGCTTCGGAGCCCACCCCTACCTGTCCCTCGGCACCCTCTGCGCCCTCGACGACGCCCTCCTGGAGCTGCCCGCCGCCCAGTGGATCGCGGTGAACGACCGGAAGATCCCCACCGGCCGCCACGACGTCAAGGGCACCGAGTACGACTTCAGGACCGCCCGCCCGATCGGCGGGACGGAACTCGACACGGCGTTCACCGATCTGGAGCGCGGCGCCGACGGGCGGGTGCGGGTCACGCTGGCCGGCCCGGACGGGACCGGGGTCGAGCTGTGGGCGGGCGAGGGCGTCGAGTGGCTCCAGCTCTACACCGGCGACACCCTGCCGGAGGGCCACCGCCGCCAGGGGCTGGCGGTGGAGCCGATGACCTGCCCGCCGAACGCCTTCCGCACCGGAGAGGACGTCATCCGGCTGGCCCCCGGCGACCGCGCCGTGCACCACTGGGGAATCGGCCCGATCTGACGGCCGGCGCCCGGCCGTCGGACCGGGCCTCGTAGGAGCGGCCCGCCAAAGGCGCGGAAGGCTCTTCCGGGAATGAGCAGAAGGCCCCTGGTCAGGAGGGGCCTGCCAGCGTCGCGGGAAGACCCCCGGGAGAGTTCCGGGGAAGGGCCCCTGGTCAGGGAGGGGCCCGCCAAGGTCGCGGGAAGACCCTCAGGAGAGTTCGGTGGGGCTGACGAGGATGCCGTCCTCGTCGCTGTAGAGCCAGGCGCCGGGGGTGAAGACGACCTCGCCGAAGGTGACCGGCACGTCGAGCTCGCCGGTGCCCTCCTTGGCACTCTTGGCCGGGTTCGAGCCGATTGCCTTGACCCCCAGGTCCAGTCCGGCGAGGGCGGCCGTGTCACGGACGGCACCGTTGACGACGACGCCGGACCAGCCGTGCGAGACGGCGGAGGCGGCGATGACGTCGCCCATCAGGGCGGTGCGCAGGGATCCCGCGCCGTCCACGACCAGCACTCGGCCCTCGCCCGGGGTGGCCAGGACCCGCTTGACGAGGGCGTTGTCCTCCAGGCAGCGGACGGTCGCGATCGGCCCGGCGAACCGGGGACTCGGGCTGTAGGAGCGGAACTGGGTCAGGCAGCTCGCGACCGCCGAGCCGTGGGCGTCGACCAGGTCGGCCGTGGAAAGTCTCATGCGTGCATCTTCACAATTACGGCTGCGCCGACACCACGGGGGTGGTGCCACACTTGCGGGAGCTTGTCGCCTAGGAGGTTTTTGTGAGGTTTCGCCCGTACGCCTGGATGCCCCGCCCGCTCACGTGGCTGGCACGGGTGCTCACCGTGTTTCTGGTGCTCGGGCTGCTACTCGCCGGAGCGGGCGTGTGGAGCGTGCGGGCGTCGTTCCCGCAGCTCGACGGCGAGCTCAAGGTGAGAGGCTTGAAGGGGAAAGTCACCGTATATCGCGATAAGACGGGTATCCCGCACATCTACGCTGACTCCCCCGACGACCTGTTCCTGGCCCAGGGCTACGTGCACGCCCAGGACCGCTTCTTCGAGATGGACTTCCGCCGCCACGTGACCGCCGGCCGGCTGTCGGAGATGTTCGGCTCGGCGACGCTGACCGAGGACAAAGTCATCCGGACCATGGGCTGGCGGAAGGTGGCCGAGAAGGAGTTGCCGCTGCTCGGCGAGCAGACCCGGCACTACCTGGACGCCTACGCCCGCGGGGTGAACGCCTGGATGGCGCGCAACGACGGCTTCGCCGACAGGAGCCTGGAGTACGTGCTGCTGCGGGCGACCAGCCCGGACTACCGGCCCGAGCCGTGGACCCCGGTCGACTCGCTGGCCTGGCTCAAGGCGATGGCCTGGGACCTGCGCTCCAACATGGCCGACGAGATCGGCCGGGCACTCGCGGCGAGCAAGCTGCCGCGCGGCCGGGTGGAACAGCTCTGGCCCGATTACCCGTACGGCACCCACCAGCCGATCGTCACCCGGGGCTCGGTCGGCGAGCGCGGGTTCGACCAGGGCCAGGAGCCGAAGAAGGTCGACACCGAGCAGTCCGGGGTGGCTCCGGCGACGGGAGCGCTGACCCGGGCGGCCGAGGCCATCCGCGCGGTGCCGAGCCTGATGGGCGACCCGGCGGGCGGCCACGGCATCGGCTCCAACTCGTGGGTGGTCGGCGGTAAGCACACCGCGTCGGGCAAACCGCTGCTCTCCAACGACCCCCACCTGGGGCCGGGCATGCCCTCGGTCTGGTACCAGGCCGGGCTGCACTGCCGCGTCAAGAGCGCCGAGTGCCCGTTCGACGTCACCGGGTTCACCTTCTCCGGCGTGCCGGGCGTGGTCATCGGCCGCAACGACAAGATCGCTTGGGGCTTCACCAACCTGGGCCCGGACGTCGCCGACCTCTACCTGGAACGGGTCAGGAACGACTCGTACCTGTTCATGGGCGAGTGGAAGCCGCTGACCACCAGGACCGAGACGATCAAGGTGGCCGGCGGCGCCGACGTACGGCTCAAGGTGCGCGACACCATACACGGGCCGATCATCTCCGACGTCATGGAGAACGTGAGGAACACGCTCCCGGGCATGGACGCGGTCTTCAAGGAGCAGGCCGACGCGGTCGCGCTCAAATGGACGGCCCTGGAGCCTGGCCGGACCGCTGACGCGATCTTCGCGCTGAACACCGCGCAGGACTGGCAGCAGTTCAGGGCCGCGGCCGGCAGGTTCGAGGTGCCCGCGCAGAACCTGGTCTACGCCGACACCGCGGGCAACATCGGCTACCAGGCCCCCGGGCGGATCCCGGTGCGGAGCCGCGGCGACGGCACCTGGCCGGTGCCCGGCTGGACCGGCGAGTACGCCTGGCAGTCGACGATCCCCTTCAACGAGCTGCCCAGCCTCTACAACCCGCCGGAGGGCTACATCGTGACCGCGAACAACGCGGTCATCGACCCCACCCGCTACCCGTACACCCTCACCAAGGACTGGGCGTACGGATACCGCTCCCAGCGCATCCTTCACCGCCTCCGCGAGGCGGTGAAGGACGGCGGCAAGGTGGACGTGGCCGCGATGAGCGAGTTGCAGCAGGACAGCGACAACGGCCTCGCCCGGTTCCTGGTGCCCAAGCTGCTGGACGTCGAGATGGCCGGGCCCGCCAAGGACGCCCGCGAGCTGCTGCGCGAGTGGGATCGCACGCAGGGCGCGGAGTCGGGGCCCGCCATGTACTTCAACGCCGTCTGGCGGCACCTGCTCGTCGAGACCTTCAACGACGATCTTCCCGAGGGTGCCCAGCCCCAGGGGGGCGACCGCTGGTTCGAGGTCGTCCGGGTCATGCTCGACAAACCGGACGAGGCGTTCTGGAACGACACGGCCACCCCGGGCGCCGAGACCCGCGACGACATGCTGCGGCGGGCGATGGCCAGGGCCTACGACGAGCTGAACGACCTGCTCGGCCCGGACGTCAAGAACTGGCGCTGGGGCGACCTGCACTCCCTGGAGCTCGTCCACCAGAGCTTCGGCACCTCGGGAATCGGCCCGATCGAGTGGCTGTTCAACCGGGGCCCGTTCCCGGTGTCCGGCAGCGACGACGCGGTCAACGCCGCCGGATGGGACGTGCGGGACGGCTACGCGGTGAGCTGGCTGCCGTCCATGCGGATGGTGGTGGACCTGGCGGACCTGGACAAATCCCGGTGGATCAACCTGACCGGCGCCTCCGGCCACGCGTTCCACGACAACTACTGGGACCAGGCGCCGCTGTGGGCGGACGGCGAGACCGTTCCCATGCTCGCCCGCCGGGACTCCGTCGAGAAGGCCGCCACCCACACCCTGACGCTCAGCCCCTGACGGCGCGGAGCCCCTTCCGGGCCGCGGGACGAGCGCGTCCGCGGCCCGGCGGCCCGCCCTTCGGGCCGCCCGCCGTCAGGACGCGGGACGTCAGGACGCGGGACGTCAGGTCATCAGACCGCCGGGTCACCGGGTCACCGGATCGCCAGGCCGTCAGGCCGTCAGGTCGTCAGGTCGTCAGGACGCGGGACTCCCCGATGGCGAGGTCCCACAGGTCGGCGCGGTCCAGCCCGGCCTCCGCCCAGGCCTCCCTGGCCTCCTCCACCGGCGCGAGAAGCGACTCCCCGGACAGCACGAACGTGCCCCAGTGCATGGTCGCCATCCTGCGGGCCCCCACGTCCTGGCAGGCCCGTACGGCCTGCGCGGGATCGACGTGCGCGGCCTTCATGAACCAGCGGGGCTCGAAGGCCCCCACCGGCATCAGGGCCAGGTCGATGCCTCCCGGATAGCGGGCCCCGATCTGGGCGAAGCGCTCGCCGTACCCGGTGTCCCCGGCGAAGTAGATCGTCTGGTCGTCGGAGGCGATCACCCAGCCACCCCAGAGGGACTTGCAGGTGTCCCACACCGACCGGCGGCTCCAGTGGTGGGCGGGGACGAAGTCGAAGCGGACGCCGCCCACCCAGGTGCTCTCCCACCAGTCGAGCTCGGTGACGTCTCGGAACCCGCGCCGGGTGAACCAGGACCTGAGCCCCGCCGGCACGAGGACGGGCGTGGCGCGCGGCAGCCGCCGCACGGTCCGCGCGTCCAGGTGGTCGTAGTGGTTGTGGCTGATCACCACGGCGTCGATCCGGGGCAGGTCAGCCCACGCGACCCCGGGCGGGGTGAGCCGGGGCCGGTGAATGCCGGCGATCTTCCTCGCCCAGACCGGGTCCGTGAGGATGGTCAGCCCGCCGATCTGCACCACGTACGTCGCGTGCCCCACCCAGGTGACGACCGCGTCGGTACCCGTCGCCAGGGGAAGCCCGTCCCGGTGGACCGGGATGCGGTCCTCGTCCCCGACGCCGGGCCGGAGCGTGCCGTGCCAGGCGACCGCCAGCAGTTCCTGGAACGTCGGGATCGGCGAGGTCAGCCGGTCCTTGAAACCACCCGGCCACGACCTCCGCGGCAGGGGCTCGGGCCGCCTCGGCGGCGCCGGTCGCACGGGAGGCGCGGACCCCGTGCAGGGCACCGGCCGCGCGGACCGCTCGGGGAGTTCGGGAGGGCGGGGTGCCGCCCCGGGCACCGCGGCCCGCCGCCCGGCGGGCCGATCCCGGACCGCCCGGCCGGCGGTCCGGCCCAGCTGCCTGAGCGCGCGTACCGGTCGTGTGGTGAAGCGAGCCGACCACCCGGAACGCCGCGGGGGCTCTTCGAGAAGGCCTTCGGGTTCCGCGGGCACGTGGGAGGCGATTGCTGGGTGGGATGTCTGTGACATGGGCGGCCCCCTTCGGTCATCAACAGCTCACCCCTTGTAGATCCCCTCCCAGAGAGATTCATTCCTTTTGCGGGGGTCTAGTGTGAAACCACCAGGGAGATCTGCGGGTGTAGTTGCCGTCCTCCAGGTTCGCCAGCCGCTCGAAGAGGTTCCATGAGGCCTGGTTGCCGCAGATCATCATGGAGACGGCCACCGCGACGAGATAGAGCGGGAGCATCGGCAGGCCCACGCAGCACATGTACTGGGAGGCGTGCCGATCCTCGTGCCTGAGCAGGGCACCGGTGAGGAACCCCTCCGGGTGCTTGGTCAGCACCACGTTGCCCACGGTGAACGCCGAGGCGATCGGGAACCGGAAGCGGTAGCCGTACGCCAGGATCAGCCCGTCGGGCCCGGCGGCCACCCGGGCACGGCCGAGGCGTGCCAGGAGCAGCCCCAGTGGGGTGGACAGGTTGACGTAGTTGAGCGTCCGCCGTACCCGATGCAACCGCCGCATACCGGGATTGTGCGCCATCCGGCCGACCGGCGACAGTGGCTTTTCCCGGCTTTTCCTGGCCTTTTCTGGCCTTTTCTGGCCTTTCCCGGCTTTTCTCGCGTGTGACGAGGCCGTCAGGGAGCGGTCGGGCCCGGCGGTACGGGCGGGGCCTGCGGGCCGGGCGGTACCTGCGGGCCCGGCGGTGCCTGCGGTACGGGCGAGGATCGCGGTCCGGAGCCGTACCCGTGCGGGGTGAGCAGCCACGACCCGGCCATGGCGGCCGACGGCGAGAGCAGAACCCCCGTCACGACCGCCACCAGGCCCCCGTAGAGGTAGAGGTAGCCGGACAGGTCGTTGGCGATGACCAGGTCCCCCTCCGGCCGTGCGGAGATCCAGATCACGGTGACCAGCGCCCAGCCCGCCGTGAACGACAGGGGTGCCGCCTTGCCGTGCGTCATCCGGCCCGCCCCGTAGGTCACCGCGAACAGCAGGGCGAGGCAGCCGATGGCGGAGACCGGGACGGGCCTGACGTACCAGGAGTGCTGGAACCCGCCGAGGACGCCCACCAGGAGCCCGAGCATGACGAGCACGGCGTTGGCCGCCACGGTGACGACCGTCTCCGAGGGCTCGCGCACACCTGGTACCTGCTCCATCACAAGCATCGAGGCTAGTGGATCCCGGCGAAGAGGTCGTCCTCACGGTCGTACGGCTCGCCGAGCCCTCCCGCCTCGACCGGCGCTCCGGGACCGGCGGGCCCCGGCTCGCCGGAGCGGAGGATGAAGTGCTCGACCCCGAGCACCTCCTGGCCGACGTTGTTGGACAGGGCGAACCAGGGCGGGCTCACGCTGATCTGGGTGGCATGCGCCCGCATCGCGTCGATCTTCCGGCCGACGTGGGCGCGGGCGTCGATCTCGGTGGTGACGTCCTTGTCCTCGCAGCCGAACGGCAGGTCGTCGACCGGCTCGGCGAGGAAGGGGGCACCCCTCTCCCGCATCGCCTCCTCGGTCCTGTACATCACGGATCGGGGCATGGCGGTGTGGTAGATCTTGGCGACCCGCCACGGCCCGCCCGCCCCTGAGCCCGCATCGGACCCCGGTCCGGCCCCCGGTCCGGGCCCCGATCCGGATCCCGGTCCGGCTTTCGATCCGGAGACCGCTCCGGGCCCTGATCCGGACACCGGTTCGAACGCCGGGTCGGCGGCCAGCTCGACGGCCCGCCAGGCGACGCGGTGGGCCTGGATGTGGTCGGGGTGACCGTAGAAACCGTTCTCGTCGTAGGTGACGAGCACCTGGGGCCGCACCTCGCGGATGATCCTCACGAGCTCGCCCGCCGCCTCGTCCAGGTCGGCCCGCCAGAAGGCGTTCGCCCTGTGGTTGGAGGCGACGCCCATCATGCCGGAGTCCCTCCAGCGGCCGGGACCGCCCAGGAACCGGTGGTCGGTGACGCCGAGCGCCGCGCAGGCCGCGGCGAGTTCCCCGACGCGATGCTCGCCCAGGGTGTCGTCGCGATCGGCGGCCAGGTGGGCGAGCTCCGGGGGGATCACCTCCCCCTCCTCCCCCAGGGTGCAGGTCACCAGCGTGACGCGCGCGCCCTCGGCGGCGTACCTGGCCATGGTGGCTCCGCTGCCGATCGTCTCGTCGTCCGGATGGGCGTGCACGAGCATCAGGCGCCGATCAGTCATGCGTCCGAGGGTATCGACGCCGCCCATCGTGCGGAACGCCGGATTCCCGGTCCGTCCGCGCCTCGGAAACAAGACACTCGATGCGGAACTGGCAAGATGGCTCGTATGAGTGAGAGCTTCCCTCGCCTGCACGCCAGAACCCGTCGATTCACCCTCGGAGTGCCGCGCGGCTTCACGATCGCCCCGGGCGGTGACCGCGTCGTCTTCCTCCGGACCAGGAGCGGCTTCGACCCGGTGACCTGCCTGTGGGAGTACGACGTCCTCAGCGGCGCGGAACGGCTGATCGTCGATCCGCGCGCCCTGGCGGCCGACGAGGAGGACCTGCCGCCCGAGGAGCGGGCGCGCCGCGAGCGGAGCCGGGAACAGGCCGGGGGCATCGTCGGATACAGCACCGACGCCGCGGTGACCGTCGCGGCGTTCGCGCTCTCAGGCGGTCTCTACGTCGTCGACCTGAAGACCGCGCATGTGCGGCGGCTGAAGACCTCCGGGCCGGTGATCGATCCCCGGATGTCCCCCACCGGCGTCCACGTCGGCTACGTGACCGGCGGCGCGTTCCACATCCAGGACCTGGAGGACGAGGTCGACCACGCGCTGGCCCGCCCCGAGTCCCCGGAGGTGACGTACGGCCTGGCCGAGTTCATCGCCGCCGAGGAGATGAACCGCATGCGGGGTTACTGGTGGTCGCCGTCCGGCGACGCGATCCTGGTCGAGCGGGCCGACGAGTCGCCGGTGCAGCGCTGGCACATCGCCGACCCGGCCAACCCGGCCCGTCCCGCCACCGAGCAGCGCTACCCCGCCGCCGGCACGCCCAACGCCGGGGTCGAGCTCTTCGTCCTCACCCTCGACGGGGCCCGCATCGCCGTGCCCTTCGACGACGAGTACCTGGTCAACGCCACCTGGGACGCCCACGGCCTGTCGATCGTCACCATGACGCGCGACCAGCGGACCACGCGGCTGCTCGACGTCGACCCGGCCACCGGCACCTCCACGGTCGTGCGCGAGGACACCGACCCCGCCTGGGTCGACGTCGTCACCGGCGTCCCCGGCCACCTGTCCGACGGCAGCCTCGTCTGGGCCGCCACGTCGGAGGGCGGCCACCGCCTCATCGTCGGCGACTCCCCCGTCACGCCGCCCACCCTCCAGGTCCGCGAGATCCTCGACATCGACGGCGAGACCGTGCTCTTCCGAGCGAGCGGGGAGCCCACCGAGATCGCCGTCTGGGCCTACCGGAGGGGCCAGATCACCCTTGTCAGCCCGGCCGAGGGCGGCGTCTACAGCGGCCACACCGCGGGCGGCACCCTCGTGATCACCGGCCAGACCCTCGACAGCGAGGGCTCGGTCACCCGCGTCCTGCACAACGGCACGCCCCGCGGCCACATCACCTCCCACGCCGAGCGCCCCAACCTGGACCTGCGGGTCTCCCTGATCAGGGCGGGCGAGCGCGACCTGGCCACCGCCGTGCTCCTGCCCACCGGGCACGTGCCCGGCTCGGCGAGGCTGCCGGTCCTCATGGACCCGTACGGCGGACCGCACGCCCAGCGCGTGCTGGCCGCGGCCGGGGCACACCTGACCAGCCAGTGGTTCGCCGACCAGGGCTTCGCGGTGGTCGTGGCCGACGGCCGGGGCACCCCGGGCCGCGGCCCCGAGTTCGAGCGGGCCGTCCTGCACGACCTGGCCACCCCGGTCCTGGAGGACCAGATCGACGCCCTGCACGGCGCCGCCGCGCGCTTCCCCGACGACCTGGACCTGTCGCGGGTCGGCATCAGGGGCTGGTCGTTCGGCGGCTACCTGGCCGCCCTGGCCGTGCTCCGCCGCCCCGACGTGTTCCACGCGGCCGTCGCCGGGGCCCCGGTGACCGACTGGCGCCTGTACGACACCTGCTACACCGAGCGCTACCTCGGCCACCCCGACGAGGGCCACTACGACTCCTCGTCCCTGTTCGCAGACGCGGAGAAGCTGGACCGTCCCCTCCTGCTGATCCACGGCCTGGCCGACGACAACGTGGTCGCCGCGCACACCCTGCGCCTGTCCTCGGCCCTGCTGGCCGCGGGCCGCCCGCACAACGTGCTGCCGCTGTCGGGGGTCACCCACATGACCCCGCAGGAGGCCGTGGCGGAGAACCTGCTGCTGCTCCAGGTCGACTTCCTGAAGAAGGCCCTGGTCTGAGCCCTCCTCGGTGAGGCTCTGGTCTGAGCCTCACCGAGGGCCTCAGTGGTTCTGGCCGGGAGGGAGCGGAACCGTGTAGCCCTGCTGAGGGTTGTACGCCTGCGGGGCGACGTAGCCCTGCTGGAGGTTGTGGCCCTGCGGGGCGAGGTAGCCCTGCGGGGCGTAACCCTGCTGAGGGTTGTGCCCCTGCGGCGGGTAGTGCTGCGGAGCCGGGGGCTGCGGGGGAGGCTGCGGAAGGCGAGCGGTCCGGCGCTCCGCGGCTCCGCAGGCGGCGCCGGCGACCATCAACGCGACACCCCCCAGCGCGAAGACCTGTGCCCGTGGCATGTTCATGGGATCCCCCTCGTCCATGGCCAGCAAGAAGGCTACGAACAGCACCATGGAGCCGAAGGTGAGAAAGAGGATGCGGCCTATACCCATGGGGCGAGAGTGTAGCTTCCCGGGCTGAAGCGCTTCGGCCGTGCCAGGCACGCCTCTCCCGGCCATTACGGACGGCCCGCTATACCGGATCTGCCGTCTTTCAAGATTTCGTCAACACGACGGTCCTAACATAAGTGCCCAAACCGGTCGCGAGTGGTCCGTACAGCAGACGGGATTCCTTGTCCTCCAGACCAGGTTCCGGACCACGGACGCATCGGCACGAATGCACGCTTCGCAGGGGGGCGCCACGGGGGTGGGGTAGTTCCTGTCGCCGTGGCCTTCGTCGTCTTCACGGGAGGATGCACCACTGATGATGGTCACTCGCACGAGAATCGCCGCAGGCCTCGCGGGCCTCGTCCTGGCCGCCGGGACGACGGCTCCCGCCGCCGCGGCGACGGCCGGTGTCACACCGTCCTTCGACGTGGTGGCGCTGGGCGACTCCTACGGATCCGGCACGGGAGCCGGGGACTACGAGCCGGGCACCGAGGGGACCTGCTACCGCAGCCGCAACTCCTCCTCCGCGATCCTCGTCGAGGAGCTCCGGCAGCGCGGCACGAATGTGAGATTCACCAACGTCATGTGCAGCGGCGCGGCCATCCAGGATCTGCGGCAGACGTTCAAGGGAGAACCCCCGCAACTCGACGCGCTCCGCCGGAACACCGATCTGGTGACGCTGAACATCGGCGGCAACGACGTCGACTTCGCCGGATACGGCAACGTGTGCGTCCAGGCGGACTGCACGGGCGCGCCCACCGCCGCGATCCTCGACCGCATGCCCGCCCTGAAGCGGTCCCTGAGCGGCCTCCTCACCGAGATCAGGCGTCGCAGCCCTCGCGCCCAGATCGTCATGACCGGGTACGGCAGGGCGGTCACCCGTGGCCAGAACGCCACCGGCGTACCACTCGACCCGATCTGCGACGCCGGCATCTTCAGCGCCGAGGAGCGTCTGGCGGGGGCGAAGGTCTCCGGCGCGCTGGACGCGACCCTGTCCAGGACCGCGCAGGCCGCCAGAGCACGCGGGGTCGACATCCGGTTCGTCGGCCCGCACCTGAACTCGACGACCCTGCGCCCCGAGTTCGCCGGGCACTCGCTGTGCGAGTCGACCGACCCGTTCTACCGGGGATTCGACGCCCTCGCCCCCGGCCAGGAGGGCGGCGTCGCGGTGCTGCACCTCAACCGGCAGGGCCACGCCGCCCTCGCCGCCCTCATCCAGCGCAAGGTCCCCATCCTCGCCGCCCCCTGACCCGGTTTCCGGGAAGCGGGCGCGACGAACCGGGCACGGCACCTCCAGGTGAGAGCCACAGAAACCCGCTCTCACCTGGAGGTGCCGTGCCAGCTGCTCCACAGCGCCGCGTACGAGCCTCCCGCCGCGACCAGCTCGTCGTGGGAGCCGAGCTCGCTGATGCGGCCGTCCTCCACCACCGCGACGCGGTCGGCGTCGTGGGCCGTGTAGAGGCGGTGGGCGATGGCGATGACCGTGCGGCCGTCGAGGACGGCGGCGAGCGAGCGTTCCAGGTGGCGGGCGGCGCGGGGGTCGATCAGCGAGGTGGCCTCGTCGAGGACGAGGGTGTGCGGGTCGGCCAGGACCAGCCGGGCCAGGGCCAGCTGCTGCGCCTGGGCGGCGGGGACGGACTCGCCGCCGGAGCCGACGGCCGTGTCGAGTCCTTCCGGCAGGGCCTCGACCCACTCCCAGGCGTCGACGGCCTCCAGCACCTCGCGGACCCGCGCGTCGTCGGCGTCCGGCCGGGCGATGAGCACGTTGTCGCGTACGGTGCCCCGGAAGACGTGGTGCTCCTGGGTCACCAGGGCGACATGGCCGCGCAGGTCGTCCAGGGGCAGCTCGACCAGCGGGACGCCGCCGACCGTGACCGCGCCGGTGCGGGGGCCGTGGACGCCCGCGAGCAGGCGTCCCAGCGTGGACTTGCCGGCCCCTGACGGGCCGACCATGGCGAGCCGCTCGCCGGGCCTGACCGTCAGGTCGATGCCGTGCAGCACGTCGTGGCCCTCGCGGTAGGCGTAGCGGACGTCGTCAGCGTTCAGCTCGCTGCCCTCGGGGGCGGCGGAGCCGGCCTCGCGGTCGTCGGGCACCTCGGCGACGCCCAGCAGGCGGGCCATGGAGGCGCCGCCGACCTGGAGCTCGTCGATCCACATGAGCAGCCGGTCGAGCGGGTCGATGAGCTGCTGGACGTACAGCGTGGCGGCGGTGACCTGCTCCAGCGAGACCCAGCCCCGGATGTAGAAGATGCCGCCGATGACCAGCGTCGCCACGATCGGGATCACGTAGCCGAGCTCGACCGAGGGGAACCAGACCGTGCGCAGCCCCATCGTGTATCTCTCGGCCGCCCACGACTCGGCGATGTCGGCGTCGGTGCGCTGGTGGCGCCGCCTCTGCAGGCCCAGGGCCTCCACCGCGCGAGCGCCGTTGACCGTCTCGGCCAGGCCGTCGGTCATGTCGGCGTACGCCGCGCTCTCGCGCAGGTAGCCGTCCCTGGCCCGCTTGAGATACCAGCGGGTGGAGATCCACAGGATGGGGACGGCCAGCAGCGAGGGCAGCGCGAGCAACGGCCCGACCAGCACCAGCGCGCCGACGGTGATCACGCAGGTGACCAGCGCGATCAGCGTCTCGGGCACGGCGTGCCGCACCGTGCGCGACAGCGAGTCGACGTCACGCGAGGTCCGCGAGATCAGGTCGCCCGACCCGGCGCGCTCGACCGTGGACAGCGGCAGGCCGAGCACCCGCTCGACGAACTCCTCGCGCAGTTCGGCGAGGACCTTCTCGCCGAGCCTGGAGGAGGCGTAGACGGCGAACCTGACCAGCACCGCCTGGGCGACCACGAAGCCGCCGATGGCCAGCGCCACCTGGGTGACGTCGATCCCGGAGCCGTCGTGGACGCCCTGGACGAGACCGCCGAGCAGCCACGGCACCGCCAGGCCCGCGACGGCGGCCAGGGCGTGCAGGAGCAGCGCCACGGTCAGGTCGCGGGGGTACTTCAGGGTGAGCCTGCGGGCGTACGCCCGGACCTGCGCCTGGTCGGCGACGGGCAGGATCTGCCTGCTCATGACGTCTCCCCCCTGGTGACGACGGCGGTGTAACCCGGGTGGGCGGCGAGCAGCTCCCGGTGCGTGCCCTCGGCGCGCACGACGCCTCCCTCGACGTAGATGACGTGGTCGGTGCGGTCGAGCACCAGCGGGCTGGTCGTGCAGACCAGCGTGGTCTTGCCGGCGCGGGCCTTGGCCAGCCGGTCGGCGATGCGCGCCTCGCTGTGGGCGTCGACCGCGCTGGTGGGCTCGATGAGGATGAGCACCTCCGGGTCGAGGGTGAGCGCCCTGGCGAGCCGGAGCCGCTGCTGCTGGCCGCCGGAGAACTCCCGGCCCGCCTCGGCGACGCGCCCGTCGAGACCGCCGGGCAGCGCCTCGACGATGTCCTCGGCGCACGCGGCCCGCAGCGCATGGCCGAGCTCCTCGGCCGTGGCCCGGCCGGTGACGTCGAGCTCCTCCCTGAGCACCCCGGCGAACAGCTTGGCGTCGTTGTCGGCGACGAGGACGCGGCGGCGCACCTCGGAGATCGGCAGGGTCTCCAGCGCCACGTCGCCGAAGTCGACGTCGCCCTCGCTGTAGCGGCCGAGCCGGTCGGCGATGGTCGCCGCCTCCTCGGGAACGGCCGCCGCGACGGCGGTGAGCACGCCGGGGCGCACGGCCACCCCGGAGGCCACGTCGCGCAGCAGGCCGCCCTCGGAGCGTCCGGTGCCACCCTCCACCTCGGGCCGCAGCGCGAGGATGCGCACCACCCTGCGGGCGGCGACGTGCCCCTTGGTCAGCTTGTCGGCGGCCTCGGTGAGGGTGCGCACGGGGGCGATCAGGAAGGCGGCGTAGCCGTAGAAGGCGACGAGCTGACCGGCGCTGATCTCGCCGCGCATCGCGAAGGTCGCGCCGAGCCAGGTCACGCCGGTGACCAGCAGCCCCGGCAGCAGGACCTGCGCGCCCTCCAGCAGGGACTCGACGGCGGCCACCCGCACGCCCGCGTGACGCACCCGC
Source organism: Streptosporangium sp. OZ121 (assembly GCF_051918885.1). NCBI lineage: Bacteria > Bacillati > Actinomycetota > Actinomycetes > Streptosporangiales > Streptosporangiaceae > Streptosporangium > Streptosporangium sp. OZ121. The sequence continues at coordinate 190,430 of NZ_JBPXMC010000008.1, read as the reverse complement.
TGGGACTCGGCGCCGTAACGGTCGGCGAAGACCCGCTCGCCGCCGATGCCGCGCAGCACCCGCAGGCCGGTGACGATGTCGGCGGCGCGGGTGGACAGGTCGCCCTGCAGGTCGCGGTGGGCGTTCTGGCGGCGGTGCAGCGGCCTGAGCAGGGGGGCGACGGCGACCGCCATGAGGGGCAGGCCCACCAGGACCGTCAGGCCCAGCGGCGGCGAGCTGCTCATCAGGATGACGGTCACGACGGCGATGGCGACGATCGCGCCGCTGCCCCGGAGCATGATGTCGACCGCGTTGCCGATGTGGGCGATGTCGGAGTTGCCGACGCTGACCACCTCGCCGGTGGACATGCGCTTGGGCAGGGTCGCGCCCAGCCGGGTCGACTGCCTCGCGGTGACCTGGACGGTCCGGTAGGCGGCGGCCAGCCAGTTGTAGACGGCCATCCGGTGGCGCAGGACGCCCGTGACGGCCTGCGCGATCCCCAGGGCGAGCACCACCCCGCCCCAGGTGGTCAGGGACGACACGTCCCTGGCCGTGATGGCGTCGATCCCCTTGCCCATCGCGTACGGCACGAGCGCCATCGCGAGCCACCACAGGATGGCGTAGACGATGCCGAGGGCCATCGGGCCCCCCTGCATGCGGATCACCCACCGCAGGTATCTGACCGGGCTGCGGGCATCGGGAACGCCGGGATCGGCGGCGGGTAAGGAGCGCATGGCTCTGCAAGGGTCACAAACTCCGCCCTGACCAGGCAAATCATTTTCGGCCCCTCGGGCGTGTCGCCGTCAATCAGAGTTGACAAATGGCTCATGTCAACTTAGATTGACGACATGAGTGATACGGCGCAACTGGCATCCGACGCCGGTAGCCGCGATCCGGCCGTGGGCCTGCGGGCCGTGCGGGCACTGCGGACGCTGGTCGACCGGCTGGAGGCCCTCCAGGTGGAGAACGCACGGGACCAGGGCTGGTCCTGGCAGGAGATCGCGCACTGCCTGGAAGTGACCCGGCAGGCGGTGCACAAGAAGTACGCGGGTGGCCGAGGTTTGCTGAGACGGGAGAGATAGCGATGTTCGAACGGTTCCACCGCGAGGCCCGCCAGGCGGTGACCCTCGCGCAGGAGAACGCCCGCAGGCTGCGGCACGACGTCATCGGCACCGAGCACCTCCTGCTCGGCCTGCTCGGCCAGCCGGAAAGTCTCTCCGCGCGGGTGCTGGGCCGTCACGGCCTCGACCACGACGGCGCCTACCGGTCGGTCGTCCGCCTCACCCCGCAGAAGCCGGGCGACGCGCTCGACGCCGAGGCGCTGGAGTCGATCGGCATCGACCTGTCGGCCATCAGGGAGAAGGTGGAGGCGGCCTTCGGGCCGGGCGCCCTGGACCGCAGGCCCGACACTGAGCGGCGGGGCCGCGTGTTCGGCGGCTTCCACGTCCCCTTCAGCCCCCGGGCGAAGAAGACCCTGGAGCTGTCCCTGCGCGAGGCCATCAGCCTCAAGCACAACTACATCGGCGACGGCCACATCCTCCTGGGCATCCTGCGCGAGGGACGGGGTCTGGGCAGCAAGGTGCTGGCCGACGCGGGCCTCGACGCCGCGAGCCTGCGACAGGAGATCGTCGCCGAGCTCGGCCAGCCGCACTGACCCGAGAGGCCGGGTACGCGGCCGACGGGCGAGCGCGTACCCGCTCACCGCGCGCCGTTCTCCGTGTCCCGCTGAGCGCTCAGCGGGATCGGGCGAGCCGGAACCCGAGGTCGTCGACGCGGAAGGTCGGGTGGCTCTTGCGGCGGCACGACGCCCGGCATCCCCGGGGGAGGTCGTACGCGCCTCCGCCGCGGAACACGCGGTACGGGCCGTAGACCTCGGGATCGTAAAGGTCCCAGCACCACTCCCACACGTTACCGATCATGTCGTGGAGGCCCCACGCGTTCGGCGCCCTGGTCGCGACGTCGCGCACCTCGCCGCCGGAGTTCCCCCGGTGCCAGGCGATGTCGTCCAGCTCCCCGTAGCGGACGCCGGAGGTCCCGGCCCTGCACGCGTACTCCCACTCGGCCTCGGAGGGGAGGCGATAGCCGTCGGCACCCCAGTCGCAGACCACGTCCTGCCCGTCGCGGTCCTCGCCCGTCGAGTAACAGGGGTCGAGCCCCGCCGTCCGGGAGAGGAGATTGCAGAACCGGACCGCCTCCATCCAGGAGACCTCGGTCACCGGCGTCCGAGGGCCCGCGGGACTCGCGGGACTCGCGGGCCCCTCGCCCAGGACGGCGCGGTACAGCTCGCGGGTCACGGGATGCGGCGCCAGCCGGAAGGCCTCGATCTCGACCTTCCAGATCCTCTTCGTCCCCTCGTCCCGCAGGAAGGTCCTCCCGGCGGGGATCTCGACCATGCGCCCGGCCATGTGCTCGGCCATGCGCCCGGCCATGTGCTCGGCGATCGCCTGGGGCGGCGTCGGTTCGGGACTCATCGCGGGTTCTCTCCTCTGCGATCGGTTCGTGCCGGTGACAGGCAGGGGCGACCCCGATCCGGAACGGGAAAACGGGAGCCGCCCCCGACAGGGGCGACTCCCGTCTCCGGGGAACCTACTTGGCGGCGCGCAGGTAGTCGCGGTTCATCTGGGCGATGGTGTCCAGCGGGATGCCCTTGGGACAGACCGCCGTGCACTCGCCGGTGTTGGTACAGCCGCCGAAGCCCTCCGCGTCCATCTGCTCGACCATGGCCTTGGCGCGGGAGTCGCGCTCGGGCTGGCCCTGCGGCAGCAGGCCCAGGTGGGTGATCTTGGCGGCGGTGAAGAGGGAGGCCGAGCCGTTCGGGCAGGCGGCGACGCAGGCGCCGCAGCCGATGCAGGTGGCCGCGTCGAACGCCGCGTCGGCGTCGGCCTTCTTCACCGGGACGCTGTGCGCGTCGGGGGCCGATCCCGCCGGGACGGAGACGAAGCCGCCCGCCTGGATGATGCGGTCGAACGCCGAGCGGTCCACCACCAGGTCCTTCACCACCGGGAAGGGCGCGGCGCGCCACGGCTCGATGGTGATGACCGCGTTGTCCTCGAAGTGCCGCATGTGCAGCTGGCAGGTGGTGGTGGCCACCTGCTCGCCGTGCGCGACACCGTTGATGACCATGCCGCACATGCCGCAGATGCCCTCGCGGCAGTCGTGGTCGAAGGCGACCGGGTCGTCGCCCTCCAGGATGAGCCGCTCGTTGAGGACGTCGAGCATCTCCAGGAAGGACATGTCCGGGGACACGTCCTCGACCCGGTAGGTGACCATGCGGCCCTTGTCCTCGGGGCCCCTCTGCCGCCAGACCTTGAGAGTGAGATTCACTTGTAGCTCCGCTGGCTCATCTTGACGTACTCGTAGTCGAGATCTTCCTTGTGCAGGATCGGGCCCTGCTCCCCGTACTCCCAGGCGGCGACGTAGGCGAAGTGCTCGTCGTCGCGCAGGGCCTCGCCGTCGGCGTCCTGCGACTCGGCGCGGAAGTGGCCGCCGCAGGACTCGGTGCGGTGCAGCGCGTCGATGCACATCAGCTCGGCCAGGTCGAAGAAGTCGGCCACCCGCCCGGCCCGCTCCAGCGCCTGGTTGAGCTCTCCGGCCTCGCCGGAGACCTTCACGTTCCTCCAGAACTCCTCGCGCAGCTCGGGGATCCGCTCCAGGGCCTTGCGCAGCGACTCCTCGGTGCGCTCCATGCCGCAGTAGTCCCACATGATCTTGCCCAGCTCGCGGTGGTAGGAGTCGGCGGTGCGGTCCCCGTCGTTCGACAGCAGCCTGGCGATCTTCTCGCGCACCGCGACCTCGGCCTCGGCCACGGCCTCCTCGTCGACCTCTCCGTACGGGCCGTTCGCGAGGTAGTCGCCGATCGTGGTCGGCAGCACGAAGTAGCCGTCGGCCAGGCCCTGCATCAGCGCGGACGCGCCGAGGCGGTTGGCGCCGTGGTCGGAGAAGTTGGCCTCGCCGATCACGAACAGGCCCGGGATCGTGGACTGCAGGTCGTAGTCCACCCACAGGCCACCCATCGTGTAGTGGACGGCCGGGTAGATGCGCATCGGCTGGGCGTAGGGGTCCTCGCCGGTGATGCGCTCGTACATCTCGAAGAGGTTGCCGTACTTCTTCTCCACCGCGTCGCGGCCCAGCCGGCGGATCGCGTCGGCGAAGTCGAGGTAGACGCCCAGCCCGCCGGGGCCGACGCCGCGGCCCTCGTCGCAGACGTTCTTGGCGGCGCGGGAGGCGATGTCGCGCGGGACCAGGTTGCCGAACGCCGGGTAGATGCGCTCCAGGTAGTAGTCGCGCTCCTCCTCGGGGATCTCCGAGGCCGGGCGGGTGTCGCCCCGCTCCAGCGGCACCCACACGCGGCCGTCGTTGCGCAGCGACTCCGACATCAGGGTCAGCTTCGACTGGTACTCGCCGCTGACCGGGATGCAGGTCGGGTGGATCTGGGTGTAACAGGGGTTGGCGAACATCGCGCCGCGCCGGTGCGCCCGCCAGATCGCCGTGGTGTTGCAGCCCTTGGCGTTGGTCGACAGGAAGAACACGTTGCCGTACCCGCCGCTGGCCAGCACGACCGCGTCGGCCAGGTGCCGCTCGATCTCGCCGGTGACCATGTCGCGGACGATGACGCCGCGCGCCCGGCCGTCGGAGACGATCAGGTCGAGCATCTCGTGACGGGTGTGCATCTCGACGGTCCCGGCCGCGATCTGCCGCTCCAGCGCCTGGTAGGCGCCGAGCAGCAGCTGCTGGCCCGTCTGACCCCTGGCGTAGAAGGTGCGGGAGACCTGCGCGCCGCCGAAGGAGCGGGTGTCGAGCAGGCCGCCGTACTCGCGGGCGAACGGCACGCCCTGGGCCACGGCCTGGTCGATGATGTTCACGCTGACCTGGGCGAGCCGGTAGACGTTGGACTCGCGGGCGCGGAAGTCGCCGCCCTTGACCGTGTCGTAGAACAGCCGGTAGATCGAGTCGCCGTCGCCCCGGTAGTTCTTGGCCGCGTTGATGCCGCCCTGGGCCGCGATGGAGTGCGCGCGCCGGGGCGTGTCCTGGTAGCAGAAGGACTTGACGTTGTAGCCCAGCTCGCCGAGGGTCGCGGCGGCCGAGCCGCCCGCCAGCCCCGTGCCCACGACGATGACGTTGAGCTTGCGCTTGTTGGCCGGGTTGACCAGCTTGGCGCCGAACTTGCGCTTCTCCCAGCGGTCCTCGATCGGGCCGTCGGGGGCCTTGGTGTCGCGGATCGGCGCACCCTCTGTGTATCCCGTGGTCATGCCCCGCTCACCGCTCCTCGCTCGCCATGCGGAAGGTCCGCCTCTCGTCCGCCGTACGGGAGATCCGCTCCTCGTACGCCGTCGTGCCCGTCACGCCGGGCCCCGCTCACTTGATCACTCCGATGACGACCGCGACCGGGACCGCGAGGAAGCCGACGACCAGCAGCGCCGACAGGCCGGTGGCGGTGGCCTTCAGCGAGCGGTAGCTGCGGCGGCCCGCCAGGCCGAGCGTCTGGAAGGCGCTCCACAGGCCGTGGCGCAGGTGCAGGCCGACCATGACGACCGCGAGCACGTAGAACAGGGTGATCCACCAGCGGGACGGCGCGAAGCCCTCGACGAGGCGCTCATACGGGGTGGAGCCGGCACCCGCCGGGTTGACCGCGCCGAACGTCAGGTCCAGCAGGTGGTAGACCACGAACAGCACGATGACGACGCCGCCGTAGCGCATGGTGTGGACCGCGTAGCCGCTCGCCCGGGACTTGCGCCTGGCCGCGTACCTGACCGGGCGGGCCTTGCGCGCCCGCCGGGCCAGGGAGATCGCCGACCACATGTGCAGCCCGACCGTGACGACCAGCCCGACCTCGATGAGGGTCAGCAGGGTGCGGTACGGGAGGATCGGCTCGCCCACGGTCCGCAGGAAGGCCGCGTAGGAGTTGAAGGACTCGGCGCCGAAGAAGCTCTTGAGGTTTCCGACCATGTGGCCGACAAGGAAGAGCACCATCAAGGCGCCCGTGACGGCCATCACGGCCTTCTTGCCGTTGGAGGAGCGGAGGAAACCGCCCCGCCGCCTGGGCGGCGCCGGCTTCGCTGGGGCGTCCGCCGTGGGTTTCACCGACGCGGTGGCGGATCCGCGCTCAATCGTGGCAGTCACGTTCGTCACGCTAGGTAGGAGGGTTTACCGGCGTCCAAGTCATCATGGATGTGGTTTCCATAGCCTGCGGCTATTGACTCTGCGTCCTGCGGCTTCCGGGGCCGCGGCCCCGGGGTGGTGCGAGCAATCTCACAACTTCCCCGCCAAATCCTCACATCGTCTCGCACGCCACCGCCCGCCCCGGATCCGAGGCCGCAGGACCCGTGCGCTATGGGTCCCGCGTCCGGGATTCCAGGCGCTCGAGGTCCCCGGCGGGTCCTCGGCGCCCAGGACTGCGCCCGCCCGGCGACTCGCCCCCCGGCAACGCGCACACCGGGGGGCCGTACGCGAAGGAGCCCCTACGCTAGGGAAACGTGCAGCTCCAGCAACTGGCCTACTTCGTGGCGGTCGCCGAGGCCCGGCACTTCACCCAGGCCGCCGAGGGGATGCGCGTCGCCCAGCCTTCGCTGAGCAAGCAGATCAAGGCCCTGGAGGCCGAGCTCGGCGCGCCGCTGTTCAGCCGCGCCCGGGGGAACGTCACGCTGACCCCGGCGGGTGAGGCGCTGCTGCCGCTGGCCCGCAGGATGCTGGCCGACGCCGAGACCGCCAGGAGCGAGGTCGGCGAGCTCGCGGGACTGCGCCGAGGACGGGTCCGGCTGGGCGCGACCCCCTCGCTCTGCGCCGGGCTGCTCGCCGACGCGCTGGCCAGGTTCCACCACGCCTACCCCGGCATCGAGCTGTTCGTGGAGGAGGGCGGCTCCCGCGACCTGGTCCGCACCCTCGCCCGCGGCCAGCTCGACCTGGCGCTGATCATCATGCCCCTGCACAGCGACGACCCCGCCCTCGTCACCGAGGAGATCCTGCGGGAGAACCTCGTCGTCGCCTCCCCCTCCGACGATCACCCCCGCCGGCCGTACGTGCGCATCGAGGAGTTGCGGCGGCGGCCGATGGTGATGTTCAGGCGCGGGTACGACCTGCGGGAGGCGACGCTCAGCGCCTGCAGGCAGGCCGGGTTCGAGCCCAGGTTCGCGGTGGAGGGCGGCGAGATGGACGCCGTGCTGCGCTTCGTGGAGGCCGGGCTGGGGATCGCACTGGTTCCCTCGATGGTGCTGGACGGCCGCCCGGGACTGACCGGGACGCCGCTGGCACCCCCCGGGCTGCGCCGCACCATAGCCATCGCGCACCGCAAGGACGTCGAGCCCACCCGCGCCGCGCAGGCCTTCCGCTCGGCCCTGCTCCTCTTCCTCACCGAGGCCGCCCGCGACGGCAGCCTTCCCCAGGGACTCGATCTGATCACCGAGAGCTGACCACCGAGAACCGGTCAAGAGCTGACCACCGAGGACCGGTGACCGAGAGCCCGCCCCGTCCGGCGGATCCGCTCCGGAAACCGTCACCGCGGCACGCGGCGCGGGCGCCCGCCGCGTGCGACGGCGGGGGTTTGCGGGCCGTGCGGCCGGGCAGCGGCCATGGATGCCCCGGCGGCCGGGCGAGCGCTCGACGGGTGCTCGACGGCCGTTGTGGCGCGTTCCTGACGTGCGGCAGGTCACGATATCGGCCGCGTGGATCACAGGAACTGATCAACACCCTCTAAGTCCCGGTGTCACACTATTCTACGTAGCGTCGACAGGTTCTCCCGATCTCACGAAGAGGCGTCAGTGACCGCCCCCGCCAATGAAACGCTCACACTCCTCCTCATCGAGGACGACGCGGGCGACGCCTTCCTCGTGGAGGAGCTGCTCAGCGAGGCGGACAACCCACCCAAGATCATTTGGGTGCGCAGCATGGCCGAGAGCCGGGAGCGCCTCACCGAGGACGTGCGGTGCGTGCTCGTCGACCTCTCCCTGCCCGACGCGACCGGCCTCGAGGCGCTGGAGCAGGTGCTGTCGATGGCTCCGCACGCCGCCGTGCTGGTGCTGACCGGCCTGAACGACACCCACGTCGGCGTGGAGGCCGTCGCCGCCGGCGCCCAGGACTTCCTGGTCAAGCAGGACGTGGAGGCCCGCCTGCTGGCGCGGGCGATCCGCTACTCGATAGAGCGCAAGCGCGCCGACCTGGCCCAGCGCAGGCTGGTCGAGGCCGAGCTGCTCACCAAGGAGAACTCCCGCCTCGAACGCGGGCTCCTGCCGGTCCCGCTGCTGGCCCCCGGGGTCCTGGACCACCAGGCCCGCTACCTGCCGGGGCGCAGGCGCGCCCTTCTGGCCGGTGACTTCTGGGACACCGTGCAGAGCCCCGACGGCGCCATCCACGTGGTGGTCGGCGACGTGTGCGGGCACGGCCCCGACGAGGCCGCCCTGGGTGTCGCGCTCAGGATCGCCTGGCGGACCCTGGTCCTGGCCGGGCACACCGGCAACGAGCTGCTCGGCACCCTGGAGTCGGTGCTCCGCCTGGAGCGCAAGTCCGCGGAGATCTTCACCACTCTGTGCATCGCCACGATCGACTCCACGCTCGACCGGGCGCGGATGCACGTGGTCGGCCACCCGCCGCCGCTGCTGATCCGCGACGGCGTGATCGGCGTGGTGCCCGGCACCCCCTCGGGGCCCCCGCTGGGAATCTTCCAGGACGTCCAGTGGACGGCGATCGACGTTCCGCTCGGCGACGACTGGTCGCTGCTGCTCTACACCGACGGCCTGATCGAGGCCACCGTGGGCGGCGGGCCCGACCTGCTCGGCACCGAGGGCCTGCTCAGGCTCGTCCAGGAGCAGGGCGGGATCGAGCTCGACCGGCTCATCGAACGCGTCATCGAGCTGAACCGCGACGCGCTCAGCGACGACCTGGCGACCGTGCTCATCTCTCGAAGCGGAAAACGATGACCGACCGTTCGGACCGTCCTGACCGTTCGGAGCGCCCGGATCACGGCCTCAGTCCTCGCCCCCTGCCCGCGCTCACCCCCGCGAAGGGGTTCGGGAACCTTCCGGTGGGACGCTGGTTCACGCTCGCCGGGGTGGGCATCGCGCTGGTCTTCATGATCTCGGCCGTCATCACGATCAAGGCGATCGAGGAGACGCGAGAGGCCAGGGAGTCGCTGGTCGACGTCGTCGACCCGGCGGCGCTGCGCCTTCTGGAGATCTCCAACGCGATGACCTCGCAGGAGAGCTCGGTGCGGGCGTACGGCAGGACCAACGAGGAGACCTCCCTGCGGGACTACCGGAACGCGATCGCCGCGGAGAAGACCTCGCTGGACGCGCTCGTCGCGCTGCTCCCCCGGATGCCGGAACGGCAGGCGGTCACCGCCGAGGTGGCCGAGCTGAGAGCCACGGGAGACGCCTGGCGGCGCGACTACGCGGAGGCTGTCATCGCCGCCGTGCCGACCCTGAAGACCAACGCCGCCCGGCAGAACGCCTCCATCAACGCCACCCGGTTCAACGAGGTCCGCCAGTCCCTCGCGGGGCTCCAGAGCCACCTGAACCGGCTGCACGAAGCCGGTGTCGTCCGGTTCGACCTCGGCTGGCGGGCCCTGTACGTCGCGCTCATCGGGGTGGCCTCGGCGCTGGTCGTGGCCGGGATCGCCGCGGTGCTCATCGTGCGGTACGCGGTGCTCCGCCCGCTGGCCGAGCTGAACCAGCAGGTCCGCGCGGTCGCCCAGGGCGATTTCGACCACAAGCTCAGGGTGGAGCGCCCGGCCGAGCTGTCCGAGCTGTCGGGCCATGTCGACGCGATGCGCCGCCGCATCCTCGCCGAGTGGCGCCGGTCCTCGGAGACGCGGCGCAAGCTGGAGGACCAGGCGGCGGAGCTGAAGCGCTCTAACGGCGAGCTCGAACAGTTCGCCTACGTGGCCAGCCACGACCTGCAGGAGCCGCTGCGCAAGGTGGCCAGTTTCACCCAGATGCTCGAGCAGCGCTACGGCGACCAGCTCGACGAGCGCGCCAAGCAGTACATCGCCTTCTCCGTCGACGGCGCCAAGCGCATGCAGATGCTGATCAACGACCTGCTCGACTTCTCCCGGGTCGGCAGGCTGGGCGGCGAGCGCACCAGGATCGACGCCACCGTGCCGTTCAAGGCCGCGCTGAACAACCTCGGCGCCACCATCGAGGACGCCGGGGCGACGGTGACCCACGACGAGCTGCCCGAGGTGTACGGCAACCGGGCGCAACTGACCCAGCTCTTCCAGAACCTCATCGGCAACGCGATCAAGTTCCACTCGCAGGAACCGCCGGTGATCCACATCGGGGTGCGGCGCGACGGGGACATGTGGGAGTTCTCCTGCACCGACAACGGCATCGGTATCGACAGTAAATACACTGACCGCATCTTCCTCATCTTCCAGCGCCTGCACGGCCGGGACGTGTACGCGGGCACGGGCATCGGGCTGGCGCTCTGCAAGAAGATCGTCGAGTACCACGGTGGCCGCATCTGGGTGGACACCGAAGGCGCCGGAGGCGGCGAGAACGCCGAAAGCGCCGGGAACACCGGGAACACCGAGAACGTCGAGAACACCTCAATCGCCGAAAAGACCGAGAACAGCGAGAACGTCGGGAAAACCGCCACGCCGGGCACGACCTTCCGCTGGACCCTTCCCACAGGAGACACCGATGAATGACCTGCGCTGGATCGACGTACTCCTGGTCGAGGACGACCCGGGCGACGTCCTGCTGACGCGGGAGGCCTTCGAGCTCAACAAGGTCCGCAACAAGCTGCACGTGGTCAACGACGGCGAGCAGGCCATGGCCTTCCTGCGCAAGGAGGGCGACTACGCCGACGCGCCCCGGCCCGACCTGATCCTGCTCGACCTCAACCTGCCCCGCAAGGACGGCCGGGAGGTGCTCCAGGACATCAAGGCCGACGAGAAGCTCCGCGGGATCCCGGTGGTCGTGCTGACCACGTCGGAGTCCGAGGAGGACATCCTGCGCAGCTACAACCTGCACGCCAACGCCTACGTCTCCAAGCCGGTCGACTTCGACCAGTTCATCAGCGTGGTCCGGCGGATCGACGACTTCTTCGTGACCGTCGTCAAGCTGCCCAACTCCAGCCAGCACTACTGACGGCCCGCGGGGGCGGAAAAACAGGGGTTGCCCACCCGCCGCATCCGTCCCCACGGCCCCCCGAGACCTCCCTGTGATCGTCCACCTCGTGAGACGTCGCAGGCGAGGGACTCCTGCCACGCGAACGTGACAGGAATCACACCGAGTCAGTGAAATTGTGAGAGACCCCTTACACACAACCCCTGGACGTCGTCGTAACGTATCCCCCACCAACATGCGCGCGCACGTGTGAGCCGGCGCGACGATGGCCCGGACGCGCGGCACAACTGAAACAACCCGGACCCCTGGGCGAGCGGGGTCCGCGGGAGGTGGAGAGGTCTCGATGACCCAGACAACGGCCGAGAGCCCGGCCAGAAGGCAACGTGCGCAGATCAAGGAGCGCACCCTGCGGACCGACCAGTGGTGGCGCTATCCGCTGGTCACTTTCATCATTTTCACGGCATTCCTCGTCTACGCCACATGGGCGATCTTTGATACAAACTACTTCGTATCGCCGTACCACGCGCCGTTCGCGTCGCCCTGTCTGGCGACGAGCTGTCCGCCGGACGCGCGACTGTTCGGCCTCGCCCCCTTCGGCGACTGGTACACCCTGCCTCCCGGCCTGCTGATCCTCGGCCTTCCCGCGGGGTTCCGCTTCACCTGCTACTACTACCGCAAGGCCTACTACCGGGGGTTCTGGCTCTCGCCCCCGGCCTGCGGGGTGAACGAGCCGCACACGAAGTACTCCGGCGAGTCGCGGTTCCCGCTGATCCTGCAGAACATCCACCGCTACTTCTTCTACGCGGCGATCCTCATCGGCCTCGTCCTCGCGTACGACGCGGTGAAGGCGCTGATCGAGAAGCCGGCCGGCCTGGGCACCTGGATCCTGATCGCCAACGCGGTCCTGATCAACCTGTACACGCTGTCGTGCCACTCCTGCCGGCACATCACGGCCGGGCGCCTGAACCACTTCTCCAAGCACCCGATCCGCTACCGGGCCTGGGGCTTCGTCTCCAAGCTCAACGCCAGGCACTCGCAGCTCGCGCTGATCTCCATGTTCTCCGTCATGGGCGCCGACCTGTACGTGCGCCTGGTCGCCAAGGGCATCATCGCCTTCTCGTTCGCATAAGGATCTCCTGTGGAAATCGAGCGTCACGAATACGACGTCGTCGTCATCGGCGCCGGCGGTGCGGGTCTGCGGGCGGCCATCGAGGCCCGCCAGCAGGGCAAGCGGACGGCGATCGTCTGCAAGTCGCTGTTCGGCAAGGCGCACACGGTCATGGCCGAGGGCGGCGCGGCCGCCGCCATGGGCAACGTCAACAGCGACGACAACTGGATGGTGCACTTCCGTGACACCATGCGCGGCGGCAAGTTCCTCAACAACTGGAGGATGGCCGAGCTGCACGCCAAGGAGGCTCCCGACCGGGTCTGGGAGCTGGAGGCCTGGGGCGCGCTGTTCGACCGCACCAAGGACGGCAAGATCAGCCAGCGCAACTTCGGCGGGCACGAGTACCCGCGGCTGGCCCACGTCGGCGACCGCACGGGCCTGGAGCTGATCCGCACCCTGCAGCAGCGGGTGGTCGCGCTCCAGCAGGAGGACGAGAGGCTCCACGGCGACGCCGAGGCGTACATCAAGGTCTTCCAGGAGTGCACGGTGACCCGCCTGCTCAAGGAGACGGGGCCCGGCGGGAGCGGCGCGATCTCCGGGGCCTTCGGCTACTGGCGGGAGAACGGCAAGCTCATCCTGTTCGACGCCCCCGCGATCGTGCTGGCCACCGGTGGCATCGGCAAGTCGTACGTGGTCACGTCCAACTCGTGGGAGTACACCGGCGACGGCCACGCGCTGGCCCTGCTGGCCGGCGCGAAGCTGATCAACATGGAGTTCATCCAGTTCCATCCCACCGGCATGGTCTGGCCGCCCTCGGTGCGGGGCATCCTCGTCACCGAGTCCGTCCGCGGCGACGGCGGGGTGCTGAGGAACTCCGAGGGCAAGCGCTTCATGTTCGACTACATCCCCGAGGTGTTCAAGGACAAGTACGCCACCAGCGAGGAGGAGGGCGACCGCTGGTACACCGACCAGGCCAACAACCGCCGCCCTCCGGAGCTGCTCCCCCGCGACGAGGTCGCGCGGGCCATCAACTCCGAGGTGAAGGCCGGCCGCGGATCACCCCAGGGCGGCGTCTACCTGGACGTCTCCACCCGCCTCCCGGCCGCGGAGATCATCAAGCGGCTGCCGTCGATGCACCACCAGTTCAAGGAGCTGGCCGACGTCGACATCACCAAGGAGGCCATGCAGGTCGGCCCGACCTGCCACTACATCATGGGCGGCGTCGAGGTCGACGCCGACACCGGCGCGGCGGACGTGCCCGGCCTGTTCGCCGCCGGTGAGGTCTCCGGCGGCATGCACGGCTCCAACCGGCTGGGCGGCAACTCGCTGTCCGACCTGCTGGTGTTCGGCCGCCGCGCGGGCGCGGGAGCGGCCTCGTACGTGGACGGCCTGGCGGCCCGGCCGAAGATCTCCGAGGAGGCCGTGGCCGAGGCGAGCGCGGAGGCGCTGGCCCCGTTGGAGCGCGCGGGCGAGAACCCCTACGAGGTCCACCACGAGCTGCAGCGGACGATGAACGAGCTGGTCGGCATCATCCGCAAGGCAGAGGAGGTCTCCGAGGCGCTGGAGGCGGTGGAGAAGCTCAAGGAGCGGGCCCAGGGCGTCGGCGCGGCCGGCAGCCGCATCTACAACCCGGGCTGGCACCTCGCCCTCGACCTGCGCAACATGCTCCTGGTCTCGGAGTGCGTGGCGAAGGCGGCGCTGCTGCGCCAGGAGAGCCGCGGCGGTCACACGCGCGACGACTTCCCCGGCATGTCGTCCGAGTGGCGGACCAAGATCCTGCGCTGCGGTCTCACCCCGGACGGCTCCGGCGTCACGGTGCAGGAGCAGGTCCAGCCGCCGATGCGGGACGACCTCATCAAGCTCTTCGACCGCGACGAGCTGAAGAAGTACATCACCGAGGAAGAGCTGGCCGCCTTTGACGCGCTGGCCAAGGAGTAACCATGAGTTACAAGGCGAAGTTCCGCGTGTGGCGGGGCGAGGGCGGCGAGGGCAAGCTCGAGGACTTCACGGTCGAGGTGAACGAGGGCGAGGTCGTCCTCGACATCATCCACAGGCTCCAGGCCACCCAGGCCCCCGACCTGGCCGTCCGCTGGAACTGCAAGGCCGGCAAGTGCGGCTCGTGCTCGATGGAGATCAACGGCAAGCCGAAGCTCGGGTGCATGACCCGGATGTCCACCTTCACCGAGGAGGAGACGATCACCGTGACGCCCATGCGGACGTTCCCGGTGATCAAGGACCTGGTCACGGACGTGTCGTTCAACTACCAGAAGGCCAGGGAGATCCCGTCCTTCACCCCTCCGGCCGACGTGAAGCCGGGCGAGTTCCGCATGCAGCAGATCGACGTCGAGCGGTCCCAGGAGTTCCGCAAGTGCATCGAGTGCTTCATGTGCAACAACGTCTGTCACGTCATCCGTGACCACGAGGAGAACAAGACCAACTTCGCCGGTCCGCGCTTCCTGATGCGGATCGCCGAGCTGGACATGCACCCGTACGACGTGGCCGACCGCAAGGACTCCGCCCAGGAGGAGCACGGTCTCGGCTACTGCAACATCACCAAGTGCTGCACCGAGGTCTGCCCCGAGCACATCAAGATCACTGACAACGCGCTGATCCCCATGAAGGAGCGCGTCGTCGACCGCAAGTACGACCCGCTGGTCTGGCTGGGCAACAAGATCTTCAAGCGTTCCGGCTCGAAGACCTGACCCTCCTCGCCGCTCACGAAGGCGCCGTCTCCGGACTCTCCCGGGGGCGGCGCCTTCGTGTCACCCCGTTGTTTCCTCGCGCCGTTCCCACCGGTTCCCGCACCGCCGTTTCCTCGCGCCGCCGTTCCCGCCGGTCACCGTTCTCTCGTGCCGCCGTCGTCGGTCATGCCACAGCCGCTGTGTCCGCTTCCGCCTGACCTCGTCGGCACGGGCCGCCGCTCTTCTCGGGTGCGACGTCGTTCCTCTTCAACCCGGCCGCGCCGCTGAGCCCGCTGCTTCCCGCTCCGTCCGCGACCGAGTCGCGGGGATCGCTCCCGGACGGTCAGGATCGTTCGCGGTCGTTCGGGCCCGTTCGGGGTCAGGTGGCCCGTTCGGGGTCAGGTGGCCCGTTCGGGGTCAGGTGGCCCGTTCGGGGTCAGGTGGAACGGCGGAAGAGGCCGCGCTTCTTCTTGCCGGTGTCCTGGCCGGGGAGCGGATAGACCGCCGTCGGGGTCGGCTCGGCGGGAAGCCGGTCGCCGGAACCCTTCTCACCGGGGCCCTGGGCGGGACCGCCCTGCGGCTCGGGCCCGAAGGGCCTGGCCGTCTCCCCAGCGGGACCCCCCGCCTCGCTCCGCGCTTCCTGTCCGGACGGCGCGAAGCCGTCCTGGGGACCGCCGGGCAGGGGCCGATCCGCCGAGGGACCCTGAACGGAGGCGTCCTGGGGAGCGGGAACGGGACCGGAGCCGAACGGCCGGAGGTCGTCTCGCGGACCGTCGGCTCCCAGATCGCCCCGGGCGGGCTCCTGCGGGAACGGCGCCCCGGGGAACTCCGGCGCCCCCTGCGGGAGGTGCCCCTCGCCGGAGTCGAACCGCGAGGTGCTCGGGAAGGCGGCCGGTGAGCCGTCCTGGGCCGTCGGGCCGTAGGGCGCCTGTCCGGGCCGCCCCGGCTGCACGTGGCCGGTCTGCGGGTCGTACGGGGCGTGCGGGTCGTGCGGGTCACCGTGGCCGGCGGCCGGCTGCTGCTCGTAGCCGGGTGCGGGCAGGTACGCCGTCGTCTGGTCGTACCCGTGGGGGTACCGCTCGGGGGTGTAGCCCTCCGGGTAGACCGGGGCGTACATCTGCATGGGCACGAAGCTGATGATCGGCGCGTAGGCCGTACCGCCCTGGTAGGGGCCGGGACCGTAGCCGGGACCGCCGGGGTAGGCCATCGGCTCCATCGGGTCGCGGCCCATCCCGCGCGGACCGACCCGGCGGATGGCCGCGGCGTGCGCCAGGCGGCGCAGCCTGCCCTCGAAGATCAGGACGGCGAACAGCACCAGCAGCACCAGGATCAGCGCCGGGATGCCGAGCTGGCGGCTCAGCGTGGCTCCGTCGAACTCGGAACCCGCGTTGCGGATCTCGTACACGGAGGTGCCGGAGGCACTCTCGTCGAGCGCCGCGGTGTCCGACGGCGTGGGCGTGGCGGCGGGAAGCTGGTTCGGCTCGGGGCTGGTCGGCGGGAACTGGGGGTCGTTGTTCTCCGGCGGAGGGGTCTCGGCGGGCGGGGTCACCGGAGGGACGGTGTTCTGGTCCGGCGGCGGCTGCACGACCCCCGTCTCCTGCGGGGGCGGAGGCGGGGCCGAGGACGTCTTGGGAGGCTTGGGAGGCTTCGGCGACGCCGGGACGGTGATCGTGGTGGTCACGGTCTTCTGCGGCACCGCGGTCTCCTCGGAGCCGCCGCCCTGGGGGTCCTCGGTGACCGTGACGGTGACGATCGGCGTGGGCTCCTCGCAGGGCCCGGCCGGATCCACGTCACAGCCCTCGACCTGCGACGGGGTGACACCCATCACCCTGACGGTCGCGCCGGCCGCGGAGGATCCGGTGAGCGGCGCCAGGGCGAGCAGGACGGCGCCGCTGAGTCCCACGGACATCACAACGGCGGAGACAGCTGCCCTGCGCCGTGCTCGCGTCACCGGTGCCCTCCGCGAAATCAACCATGAACACGTCAAAGTAAATACTAGTTGGGCAAAAGTAACAGCAAACCACGTTTTACAAAACGTGTCGCGACCGGCGGCGGCGCTGGATCCTTCTCTGCAGCCACAGGAGACCGAGCAGCGCTCCCACCGCCGCTCCCACCGCCGGGAGACCCCGAACCCCTGTCAGCAGCGGGCTTGACTCGGCGACCGGCTGGACCTGGCCGCTCGGACCGTCGACGTCCTGTGGGAGGGGCGCGCCCTGCGGGCGCGGGTCCTGCGAAAGGGGCACCTGCGCGGCGGGGAAGGGACCCGCCTGCGGCAGCTGGAGGCCGTTCACGAGACCGGGCATCTGGCCCGCCCCCGCCATTCCCATCGAGACCGGCGGCATCATGGGCCCCGGCGCTCCCGCCCCGCCCGGCTGCGCGCCCGGCATCTGCTGTGCGCCCGGCATCTGCGGCCCGCCCGGCTGCTGACCCGCTCCGGGGTGGCCGGGAGGCAGAGGCCCACCCATCGGCCCGCCCATCGGCCCGCCCGCCCCCCGCGGCGGCACGCCGGGCTGTCCCGTACCCGGCTGCCCGATCCCCGGATAGCCCGGCATCATCGGCTGCCCCATGCCCTGTCCCGGCATCGCGGGCTGCCCGCCGACCCCCGGATAGCCGGGGACCATCGGCCCGACCACCGGCCGGCGCGCTCCGGGACGGCCGGCGATCTTCTGCCCGCCCCCCGGGGGGACGGGGCCGAGCGCCTGGAGGCCCGGCCCCATCTGCGGTCCCCCGGGCAGGCCGGTCATCGGCAGGCCGATTCCCGGCTGGCCGATTCCCGGCCGGCCTGGACCCGCGTGCCGGAGGGCCGACCGGCCCGCTCCCTGCCCACGCGCACCGGACCGGCCGGCCGCGTGCCGTTGCGCGCGCGCCTTCCGCCCGGCCGCCTTGCGACCCGTCTGGGAGCCCACGGCCGAGTGGTGCCTGCCGTTCTGTCCCTGAAGCGTGGGGGCGGGCACTCCCTCCGGCGGTACGGCGGCCTGTCCCTGACCGGGCACGCCGGTACCGGCCTCGGGCGTGACGCCCGGGACCGCGGTGCCGTCCGGAAGCCGTGTTCCCTCCGGCGTTCCCTCCGGCGGAAGACCCGGGGTGACCGGACCCGCGGGACGTCCGGGAGCGGTGCCCGCCCCCGGGACCCGGACCGGGGCGGGAGCCACCGGAGCGGCCGCGGGGGATCCGGCCTCCTGCCGCCCGCCCGGCGCGGTGACCCCCGTCTCGTCGGAGGCCGCCGGGCCTCCCGTCGCTCCCGCGCCCCCGGGAAGCGCACCCGCCCGCGGACTCAGCGGCGCGCCGGCCCTCGGCGACGCTCCCGGCCCGGCGGGAAGCGCGGAAGCCGCCGGGCCGGGAAGCGCGGCGGTGCCGTTCGCCCCCGTACCCGCCGCGCCCGGCCCCGCGGCCGGGGCGACGAACGACTTTCCGAGAAGATCGAGCAGGAACGCCGACGTGCGCCGCTCGGCCCTCAGTGCCTCTGCGGCCTCTGCGGCCTGCGGGGTGTCCGGTGCGGACAGGGGAGCACCCTCGACCTCCCCGGCCGTCCGGCGAACCTTGAGGACCATGCTGGCGGCACCTGGCGCCCCGACACCGCGGGCGCCCGCGGACCTGTCCTCCCTCGCGGCGCGGGCGTGTTCCAGCGTCTCCGGCCACGCGACGGCACCCCCGCCCGGCCGCATCGCCGCGTCCGAGCTCTTGATCGTGCTCTGGGCCTGCTGCGTCACCGGCTCGCCGTCGGGCCCGCTCATCCGGGCCAGGGCGGTCACCGTGACGTCCTGCGGGCGCCGCGGCACGGCGAGCAGCACGTCGACGGAGCCGCCCCGGGCGGGCAGGGCGCCGATCACGCACACCCCCGCCCCCTTGGGTACGGGTGCCGAGGACCTGGTCTCCTCAGGACACTCGATGCCCGCGAGCGTCTCGGCGGGGGTCGTCAGGACCGCCAGCCGCGCGTCTGAGCCCGGTCCCTGCAGGCGGATGCGGAAGCGGATCGCCTGATCGGCGCGGCTTCCCGGCGCCCACGTACCGGTGTCGGCGACGGCGGCCAGGTCGAGGGGCGGCGCGGCCGGCTCGTCCATCCGGACGGCGTACACCCCCGTGGATCCGAGGATGAGCACCCCCGCTCCAACAGCGGACACTAACCCAGCACCACGCCACCATACGGTCACCGCATATCTCCGTTCCCCGGGTACGGACACGCGACATCGCCACGTCCAGTAGCAGTTATGTCACGTTGCGGAGTCGATCAATCCTTATTGAACCGACCTTGCCCATCGTTGAGACGACCTTGTACCGCCCGGACGATTGGAAGGTCCGCGGGGAGCCACGCCACCTCGTAAAGCTCGTCCGCGCCCAGCCAGCGCAGATCCAGGTGCTCCCTCGCCTCGGGCTTGCCCTCGGCGACCACCGCGAGCCAGACCCGCAGGACGTAGCCGCCGGCGAGCGCCCAGTCGCCGCCGACGCGCTCGCCCACCTCGATCAGCACGCCGAGCTCCTCCTGGCACTCCCTGACCAGCGCCGTGTGCTCGTCCTCGCCGGGATCTACCTTCCCCCCGGGAAGCTCCCACCCTCCGGCCAGCTCGGGAGGGTCGGCACGCTGGGCGGCGAGCAGTTTTCCGTCACCGTCGACGATGGCTGCGCCCACAACGACCTTTTCCATGGCTCCCGATTCTGTCAGCCCTGCTCCCGCGCCTTGATCTGCGCGAGGATCTGAGGATGTTGCAACGGCCGGGTGAATCCCACGATCCCGGTGCGCTCCCGGTAGGTGGTGACCTTGATCGGCCCGCACAACCGGCATCTCGCCTCGACCATCTTGCCCGGAGAGACCACCATTCCCACGTGCCCGGGACGGTCTGGGCCGGTTCCTGGCCCGGAGTTGAAGAAGACGAGGTCCCCCGCCTGCTCCTCCCCCTCGGGAATCTCTATGCCGAACGGCCACTGGCCGAACGTGGTGCGCGGGATGGTCAGGCCGACGCTCCGGTAGGCCATGTAGATGATCCCCGAGCAGTCGTAGCCGGCCGGGCCCGTGCCGCCCCAGATGTAGGGCTTGCCGCGTTGGGCCAGCGCGTACTCGAGGATCGCGGCCACCGTGCTCGTCGGCGCCGCCTCCAGCATGGGCTCGTCGCAGCTCTCGTCCGCCTCGGGCGGGGTCGTGACCTCGCCGTCCTTGGCGTACTTCCCGGCGATCTCCATGACCTGGTCGACGTACCACCAGGCACGGTTGTAGACGAACAGCGAACGCCGCACGTCCTCCGGCGCGCCGTTCCGCTTCAGCATCTTCGCCGCGCCTAGGATGGCGTCCGCCGGGTTGTACACGTCGGCCCAGCCGTCTCCGTCGCCGTCGGAGGCGTAGCCGTTGAACGTGGACGGGATCTTGATCTTGGCCTTGCCGCCCCACGTGCTGATGAGAAACTGCATCGGCCCGGCGGCGCCCGCGTAGTTGGTGCCGCTCCGCACGCCGGGGAGCGTGGAGCGGCCGTGGTTGGTCTCGCGCTTGCCCACCCCGGCGAGCACGTTCCACTGCACGCCGATCTTCCGGCCGTGCTCGCGGTACAGCTTCAGATACTCCTCGGGGATGTCGGACGTCGCGGTCTCCGACAGGTCCTCCGCCGCCCGCGCGTCCTCCCCGCAGTCGGGCCGTGTCTCCCCGGTGACGGACGGGAAGGACGGGAAACTGCTGATCATCATCATCGGCGCCATGATCAGCGTGATCAGGCAGAGCCCGGCGACTCCGAGGATCAGCGCGAGCCGGAGGTGTTTGCCGTCCCTCATGCGACCTCGCCGCCCGTCCCGCCGCGCATCCGCTCTCGCCCGTACGCGGCCCCGCCCGTCCCGCCGCGCATCCGCTCTCGCCCGTACGCGGCCCCGCCGCCCGACCCGGCGCAGCCGTGCGCGACCCCGTCACGCCGGTACGCGGCCCCGCCGCCCGTCCCGCCGCGCCGGTACGCGATCCCGCCGGTCATCCGGTCGCGCCGGTCTCGAAGGGCTGGTCGTCCCCCTCCTGGCCGGAGTCGGCGGGCTGGAGATCGTGGACCCGCCATTCCGCGCCGACCTGGATGAGCGTGACGGCGTACTCCGCGGTCCTCTCGTTCACCCCGCTCCTGGCCGTGACGTTCTGGGTGCCGACGACCACGAAGACCACCGAGGCGCTGTCGATCTGCCGGATCCCCTTCACGCGCGCCGTCCCGACGGAGACGACCTCGTCGGCCTTGTTCGCCTCGACGGTGCCCGGCGAGGTGACGGTCCGCAGCAGCGCCCCCGAGAACTCCGCCGTGACGTATCCCTTGAGACGGTCGCCGTAGACCGCCGGATCCTCGTCGTAGCTGAAGGTGCCGTACTCGGCGGTGAACCGCTGCGCGTAGTCGGCGGCCGCTGCCAGCTCCTGCTTGGTCATCGGCAGGTAGGAGTAGACGTCGAAGGGCGCGTTGCTGGCCGTCGCCGCCGGGCGCGCCGGCTCCGCGGCCGGCTCCTGCCCCGCCGCCACGGTACGGGTTACCCCCGCCGGCTCCGCCCGGTCCTCAGGGCCCCCTCCGGTGTCCGACCACATGGTCAGGTAGACGCCGACGGCGGCGAGTATCACGACCAGCACCGCGAAGACGGCTCCCCGCCGGCTGCCTCCCTCGATCATTGTCAGTCCTTGCCGCGGTTGGACGGGCGCAGCCAGAACGGCGGCGGCTCACCGGCCTCCCCACCGCGCTCCGCCCGCCTGGTGATCCAGAGCGGCGGCGCCTCGGATGACCTGCCTCCGGAGTCCCGGTTCCGCGAACCACCCGAGCTCCGCGAGGAGCCACCCCCGCCGAAGATGCTCCCGCCGGAACCGCCTGAACCCGAGGAGCCACGCGAGGACCCGCCGCCGTTACGCGATCCCGAGCCGGAGCCGCCCCGCGAGGAGCCGGAACCCGAGGAGCCCCGGGAGGAGCCGCCGCCGAAGATGCTCGTGCCCGAGCGACCGCCCCCCGAGGAACCGGAGGAACCCGAGGACCTGCCCGCCGAGGGCGCCGAGGGCCTGACCGCCGGCGCACCGGACGACCTGCCCGCCGAGGAGGACCCGCCGCCCGAGGAGGACCGGCCGCCCGAGCCTCCCTGCGGGGCCCAGCCGCCGGAACGGCCGCCGAACCAGCCGCTCGACCCGCCCGAGCCGGCCGAGCCGCCCGACCCGCGCCCGGAGGAGCCTCCGGACCTGGTGGGGGGCGCGCCGCCTCCCGTACCGGCTCCGGAGAGGTTGAGCGGCGGCGCCGCGCCGGGGCGGGCCGCGGTGACCGGCCTGCCGGTGCCCCTGCGCCGCCCGGCCGCCTGGGAGTCGGTGTCGAGCGGAGCCGGTTGCGCGCCCGCCGGGACCCGGGTGCCCGACGGTGTGGCCGGCGTGGCACCGCCGTCCTCGCCGCGGACCCTGCCCTGGGCGACCGAGGCGGCCGCCGCCGCGCCGACGGAGGCTCCGCCGGCCATCGCGGCCGCCTGCAGCATCGGCTCGGCCTTGCGCATGCCCCACCGGCCCGCCCTGGCCGCCGCGACCGGCGGCAGCACGGACGCGGCCCGCTGCAGGGTCGGCGCGGTCGCCGCGTCGCCGAGCATCCGGGTGGTGAGCGTGTGCCCGTCCATGGACGAGAACAGGTGCTGGAACGGCCGCCGGTAGAAGAACACCGCGATCGTCAGGATCGCCATGAACATGACCTGCATGCCCCACGGCATCGCCGTGGAGATGATCAGGGCGTAGCCGTACACGAGCACGCCGAGGACCAGGGCGAGCACGGCCTGTCTGAGCAGGGTGCCTATCAGCATCTCCACCCAGCGCATGGCGATGATCCGCCCGGATCCCGGATGGACGCCGATCAGCAGGAAGACCGGCGCGAGGATCAGCAGCAGCAGGAAGCCGACCTTGAGGACCAGCAGCGAGACCGCCACCAGGAAGATCAGCAGTCCCGCGACCACCGCGGCCATGAGGGCGCCGATCGCGACTCCCAGGCGGCTCGTCCAGTCCTTGCCCTGGAAAAGGGGGAAGACCGGCGTGTTCTGCAGCTTGTCGGCGACCTCGGTCTCATATCGTGCCTGGTGGGAGTTCGCCTCCGGTATCTGCTCGGCCTTCATCTCGGCCGCGTCGATCGTCTGGATCTCCAGCAGTTTCGCGCCGAACACCTTGATGATGGGCGCGTCGGCGTCGGCCGTGCCGAACTGGCCCATCAGCCACGGCTTGCAGACCAGGGTGGACCAGAGCGCGTCGGAGTTCTGCTCGACGCCGGGCACGCCGCTCTGGCCGTACCCTCCGCTCTTGACCTGCGGGTTGGTGTCGCCCTTGGCCGGCAGGCAGGAGGTCCCGCCCGCGCCGGGGAGCCCGGAGAAGGCGGAGTTGACCACCTCGCCGGTCTTGTCGGTGACGACCTTGCCCAGCCCCGTGAGATCGCCGGGGCGGCTGAAGAACCAGACCGCCACGGTGACCGCGAGGACCATCCAGATGACGCCCTCGGCGGTGGTGGTGGCGCGCTTGCGGATCAGCCCGTACCAGGCCAGCCAGATGGCGCCGAGGATCACCAGCGGCCGCAGGTACGGCCAGTACATGGCGTCGGCCAGGCGGACCACCATGTCGTCGACGACGTTCTTGATCGACTCCAGCGGGCCCTCGGTGGCCGCCGCCTGGTAGGTCGTGATGGTCAGCCGGTCCAGCGCCTTGGCCCACAGGAAGACCGTGTTGGCCATCGCGTTGCCCATCACCGCCGCGATGTCGTCGCAGCCGAGCAGGTGGGTGTGCCAGAACTGGCCGCTCATGCCGTACGTCGCGTAGTTGCCCTGCACCGCCGGGGCCTGTGCCGCCGGGGCGCCCGGCTGGGCTCCCGGCTGGGCGGCGTCGGGGAGCGGCGGCTGGATCAGGCCGTCGACGCCTCCGGCGACCATGTCCGGGGACAGGTCGGGAGACATGTCGCAGGGAGCCGCGGCGACGGCCGTGGACGTGTCGGCGGGGAACACCAGCGGCAGCGCGAGGAAGGCGGCCAGCGCCACCAGCCCGATGGCGATCCGCCTGCCCAGCCGTCCCCTGCGGGAACCCCTCTCGCGGGAGCCCGTCGCCTCGCGAGGCCCACGAAGCCCGCCGTGCACGCCAAGCCCTTTCGGCCCCTTGAGGGACCGTCTCTCACGAGAGCCCTCAAGCCCCTTGCGGGAGCCTTTCATGACCGCACCTCCAGCGCCGCAGCCCCCGGCCTACCGACTCTGTCGCCCCCAGGAAGATCATGCACTTTCTCGTCGGGTTTGTCGTGGGTCGGATTCGTGTCCAGCCAGCGCAGCAGCTCATCCGAGATCAGGTCCACCCCGATACGGCCCGCGCGACCGTCCAGATCCCGGAAGACGCATTCGCCGTTACCGAGCGAGCGCAGCACCGCCTTGTGCTCCTCCGACGGCTCGACCCCGAGCAGCGCCATCACGTGCTCCACCTCGACCCGTTCCGTGGAGCGGAACGCGAAGACCGACGACAGGCAGTTCGTCACCTGCTCGCTCAGCAGGTCTCCGGCGTTCTGCGAGACCAGGACCAGCGCCGTGTTGCGGGAGCGGCCCATCCGGCTGACCTCGGGCACCAGCTTGGCGCCCTCGGGGGTGGAGGTGATCGCCCACGCCTCGTCCAGGAAGATCGCCTTGGGCGTCCGCCGGTCCAGGCCGTTCATCAGACCCCGCGCGAACTGCGCGACGAGGTAGAGCAGCGCCACCGACAGCCTCTGCTCGTACGAGTAGTCGTCGCGACCGGTGGAGGCGTCGGGCAGCGTCAGGCCGCCCAGGGTGAAGACCGTGGTCCAGCCCTCGGTGTCGATCTGGTCGCCGCCCGAGGGGTCGAAGCAGAGCCTGGCCAGATGCATGTCCGACATGGAGCGGAGCACCGCGCCCAGGTTCTTGGAGGCGGCGTCCTCGGTCCGCTCCAGGAAGTCGACGACCTTGCCCAGCGACGGGTCCTCGGCGTTGGACACCGCGGCGACCGCCTGGATCATCGCCGACTCGCGTTCCTCCGACATGCGGGGCAGCAGCAGACGCAGGGTCTCGGTGGCCATCGTCTTCTTGGCCGCCAGGTCGTCGCCGAACGAGAACGGGTCCAGCAGGCCGGGAGCCGCCGAGCCCAGGGGGATGATCCGCGCCTTCCTGCCCCGCTTCTTCAGCAGTTGCACCAGCGAGTCGGCGTCGCCCTTGGGGTCGATGACCGCGACCGTCACCCCGCGCAACGCCATCTGGTAGATCATCAGCAGCGCCAGCGTGGTCTTGCCGCCGCCGGGCTCGCCGGTGATGGCGATGGCCGTCGGCCGGTTGCGCGTCGCCGCCACCAGCGGGTCGAAGTGCACGATGCTGCGGGCCCGGCCCAGGGTCTCCCCGACGTATGGGCCCATCCAGCCCGAGGCGCTCTCGTCGACCCGGTCGCCCAGGTCGACGGTGGCGGTGGCCATGCCGCCCGCGATGGTGCGCAGCGGCTGCCGCTGCGCGTAGGCGTTGACCCGGACCCGCTCTCCCGGCAGCGTCTCGCAGAACAGCGAGAACTGGTCGCCGGTGGAGTTGACGATGTCGATGCCCATGTCGCGGTAGTGCTCCACGACCGCCTCGACCCGCTGCACGCAGATCTCCTCGGTCGGGGCCGACACGATCAGGCGGTGCCAGCCGTACACGAACGGCAGGCGCTCCTTGGTGATGCCGTGCTCCAGCATCCGGGCCGCGTCGATCTGCTCGGCCAGGGCCAGCGGCGCCTCCGCGCCCGCCTCGCGGATGTGGATGTCCATGTCGCGGGCGTGGGCGAGCTTGCGCGCCACGTCCTTGCTCGCCTTGACCGGCGGGATCAGCCGCATCCTCGAACTGATCTCCACGGGGAAGGGCAGCTGGTCGGCGAAGTGCATCCACGGCTCGCCGTCGGGGAAGGGCATGAGGTCGGGGAAGCGGGCGAAGGACATGTGCGCCACGTAGGAGTCGCCCTGCGGCTGCTCGATGCGCAGCAGTGCCCTGCCGTTGTGGATCTGCCCCTCGACGAGGGACTCGATCTCCCCCTGCCCCCACCGGCGCTTGGGGCTCGCCGAGGCCGGAGGGTCGCCGAGGGACCCGGTCGTGGCGTGCTGGAAGAGCCAGGCGAGCTCGACGGAGGTGGCGTGCCTGGCGTACAGCGCGCTGGCGGACAGCGCCCTGCCCAGCCGCTCCGCCTGCTCGGACCATTTGGCGATCTCGGCCTTGGGGACGTGGTCGTCCTCGATGCCCAGGGCCTTCTCGCTGCGCTGGTAGAAGCCGAAGAGCTGCGAGAGGACCCCGGTGCCCAGCTGCCGCCCGCGCGTGCCGAGCCGCACGCCGAGGTAGACCTCCTTGGTCCAGAAGTCCTTGGCCCAGACGTGGCGGTACATGTCCTCCAGGTAGTCGCGCCAGCCCGGCCCCTCGTCGGAGGTGGCGTTCAGCGCCATCGCCCACTCGGCGGCGGGGTAGGTGCGGTGCGCCACGCGCAGGTGGACCTCGGCGTCGGGCATGCGGATGGCGGCCAGCGCGATCGTGATGTTGGTGGCCAGCGCCTCCCGCTCCTCGGGGGTGATGAACTCGTAGCTCACGGTGGGAAGCCTGAAGTAGGCCCAGACCGACGAGTCGGTCAGCAGGATCCGATCGTCGAAGTATCGGACGGCCAGGCGGCTGCGCGTCCGGGAGGCGCGGCTCACAGCCCCTCCCCCACCGCTCGCGCGGCCCCGCCTCCGCGGCCTCCGCGGCGTCCGTGTCCTCCGCGGCCTCCGGACCCCTCGCCGGCCCGGATCCCGTCGCACCCGCTCGCCCGCGCCTCACCCGGCCCGCCCTGACGAGCCCGGCCGAAGCGGCCCGTACCGGTCTGCTCCGGTCCGGCCGTACGAACCTCGTACGGCCCGTTCACCCGCGCCCGGTCCGACCCGCTCACCCGGACGCCGGCCTGCCCGCTCACCACCTGCACCTCGTCTCGCCCGTTCACCACATCTCCTCGCGCCCGGGGGATCACTGGGCTAGTTCCTCCTCGCTGGGTCGACCCGCCTGAACCGTTCCGAAGCCCGCCACGACGACACCGGCCAGGGCGAGGTACGCCCGGCGGCCCGGTGCCCTCAGGTGGGACGGTTCCACCCGATCGGCCCTGCCGGGGGCCAGCGCGTCCTCCCAGGGAACCCGGACGATCGCCCGGCACCTGCCCCGCGCGACCGCCTCCGCCTGCTCCACGTCGGCCATGCTGCGGCGGCTCACCCCGTTGACGACCATGACCGCCCGGTGGCGCAGGTCGGCGCAGCCGTGCCCGTCGAGCCACTCGTAGGTCATGGCCACCGCGTCCGGCCCGTCCTCGCTGGCCGGGACGACGAGGACGAGCTGATCGGCGTAGGGGAGGACCCGCGCGGCCAGGGCCGCCGCCGGGTCCACGACGATCGTCTTGTAGTGCCGGTCGAGCATGTCCATCGCCTGGCCGAGCCGCCGGTCGGAGAAGAGCGTTCGGTCCGACAGGCGCTGCTCGGCGCCGGCGTCGCTGTCTCCGGCGAGGACCTCCAGCCCCGAGGCGCAGCGGCTGGTGTAGGCGCGCATGCCGAGGTATCCCTGGACGTTGTCGAGCCCGGAGAGCAGGGAGCTCAGGGTCTCGGGCGACTCTCCCTGGATCCTGCCGGACAGGGCGTGGGAGCCGGTGCTGGCGTCGACCGCGAGGATCCGGTCCTCCCGGTAACGGGCGAGGGTGTGGCCGAGCATGAGCGCGGTCGTGGTCTGCCCGGCACCGCCGGTGCATCCCAGGACCACCACCCGGCGGCTGCCGCTGAACACCGCCCTGGCCCGCGCCTCGTCGATCTCCGAGCCGTCCGTACGGCCACCGCCGCCGGGTCCGATCACCACCTGGGCGAGCCGCCGCCAGCCGCCCGAGGAGTCCCGGCCGACCACCGACTCCACCCGGCGGACCCTGGTCTCGGCCTCGCCGCGCGGGGAACCGGTCACCGGCACCGCGGGGGTGACCGGATCCGCCGTGGCCGATCCCGACGGGACCGCGCGGATCGACATGCCGCTTCCCTGGACGCCGGTACCCGCGGGGGCACCGGGCCCTCCCTGCGCGCCCGCGTTCCTCTCCGGCGGCCACGCCTGCGACGTGCCGGCCGGCCGCCCGATCGGCGCGGGCTGCCCCTTGCGGTGCTGGCGCCGCGCGCTCTCCTCGTCCTGCCTGTCCTGCCTGTCCTGCGGGAGCCCGGCCGCCTCCGCGGCGCGGTGCCCGATCGGCGCCGGTCCGACGAACCTCGGCACGAAGGACGGAACGGCCGGGGCGGAGGGCTTCTGGGCGGGGTCGGGCACGACGGCCGGCCGCTCGGCGGGCACCGCACGGGCCGGGGCGGGCGCCTGCACCCGAGGCGGCTCGGGAACCGAGGGCGGCGGCACGGCCGGGGCCTCCGGCCGCTGCCGGGCCGAGGGCTTCGGGGTGGGGGCGACGGTCTCGGAGGACGCTGCGGACGCTGCGGACGCTGCGGACGCTGCGGACACGGCGGGAGGCGCGACCGGCGGGGTCGACGCGGGAGGCGCGATCGGGGCGGTGGCGGCGCGCTGGGCCTCGGCGGAGGCCGCGAGCTTGCGCAGGCGCCGCAGCGCCTCGGTGCCGATGGGAGCGGCCGGAGCCGCGGTCGCGCCGGACGCCGCCGCGGCCTCGGCCCTCGAATCGCTCACCTGCCCCTCGGCGGATCCGGCCGCCGGAACACGGTCCGCCCGCCCCCCGGACCGTCCGGTGAAGCGGTCGGCGGACGGCCGCGAGACCGAGCCCGCGACCGGCGTACCGGACACGGACCCGGCGTCCTCGGTGGACGCGGCGGCCCCGGAGCCGGACGCGGCGGTCTCGGAGGCCCCGGAGTCCTTGAAGGCTTCGGAGGCGGGAACCTCGGAGGCGGTCCCCGGCTCGGCGGGATCGGAGGTCGGGGTCGCGACCGGCACCGAGAGGGACGACACGACGGGCAGGGGCGCGCGCGGCGCGGAAGGCGCGGAAGGCGTCGGGAGAACGGCGGGGACGGCGACCGGGGGCGTCTCAACGGCCCAGGGAGTCTCGACGGCCCGAGGCGCCTCGACGGCCGAGGGCCGGCCGAGAGCCGGGGCGGTGCCCTGGCGGGGGGCGTGGACCTCGGC
Source organism: Streptosporangium sp. OZ121 (assembly GCF_051918885.1). Classification (NCBI taxonomy): domain Bacteria; kingdom Bacillati; phylum Actinomycetota; class Actinomycetes; order Streptosporangiales; family Streptosporangiaceae; genus Streptosporangium; species Streptosporangium sp. OZ121. The sequence continues at coordinate 161,538 of NZ_JBPXMC010000008.1, read as the reverse complement.
CCAGGCGACGCGCTCGCGGGCCACCGGAGCGGTGGCGGCGGCCGCCGCGGCGGCGGCCACGGCGGGACGCACCTCGCGCGAGCGGGCGGCGGCGCGCTTGGAGTGGGCGTGCCTGGCCTTGCGCGACGCCTTCACCCGTACGGCCGCGTGCTGCGGCGCGGCCCGCCAGATCCGGCCGGTCAGCGTGACCTCGGCGGGCTCGGAGAGAGGGGCCATCCGGCACCAGGTGCGCGGCTCCCCCACGTAGCGGGCCTGCGACTGGAGCAGCTCGGTGAGTCTCTTGCTCTCGATCACCGGCCGGGTGGAGAGCCAGGTGACGACACCGGGCGGCACCAGGTAGAGCACGTGCCAGGGGGCGGCGAAGGGCAGGCCGAGCAGGTAGAGAAGCAGCGACCACGGGGCCAGCACTCCCACGAACCCACCGATCCAGACGATCGGGAGCGGCATCGGCAGCCGTAGGTCGTACAGCTTGTAGAGCCGCTTCTCGATCCTCCAGATATTGGTGTACGTGGGCAGATCCACGTGATCCTCCTCTCCGCCTCTCCTTGTTTGACCGTTCGAACCCGGTCTCAACCCCCCGAGATGCCCAGTGCGCCCGCGATCGCCTTGGCAGTCACCTCGATGATGTTCGGCACGTAGAAGATCACTCCGATGGCGATCGCCAGGATGATGAACTGGACGAACCTGGTGATCTCACGGGTGAAGAGGAAGAAGAGGGCCACCACCGAGACGATGACCAGGAAGAGCGGGGCGAAGAAGCTGCGGAGGAAGTCAGCGAGGCCCTCGGTGTTGACGCCCGCCGGAGGAGCTGTGGGCTGAGCGAGCTCTATCGCGCTCAGCAGCATGGTCTTGAGAATCACTTCTTGTCCTCCGTACTCACGATCGTGCCCGCCGGGCGGCGACGGGCCCGCGGCGCGTAAGCGCGGGGACCCGGACCGGCGGCTCATCGATCAGGGGGGGTCTGCTCACCGTGGACCGGCACCATTCGATCATGCGTTACCCCGCCACGGATCGGTATGCGCCGCGGATGTCCTTGACGAACCATTTGTCGCCTTGCTTGACCATGGTGAGCAAGTAGGACTGTTCCAGCTTGCCTCCTGTTTGGCCGGGGTCGGCGGGTTCCGGCTCGGCGGACGGCTCCGCCTTCGACGGGACACCCCACAGGACCGTCGCGGTCACCTTGCGGGTGGTTCCCCCCGCGAGGGGCACCATGAAGTCCTTGAGCTGCTGGAAGGTGAACGCGCCGCCGAACCCCTGCAGGGTGACCCCGGCGTCGGCGTACTGCTGCAGCGCGGTGGTGTCACCCGCGTACGCCCTGAAGAAGTCCTCCAGCGTGGTGCGCAGTTCCTGCTCCGCGGCCCGGTCGCGCTCGGGCGCGGCCTTGGGCGGCAGGTCGGCCACCCTCGGCGCGGGCAGGATGCCCGGACGCCCGGCGACGACGAACCTCTTCGCGGCCCGGTCGTGGTAAACGGGCACCGACAGGAGCTGGCGGCGGTCATCCGACTGGTAGGCGACGGTCACGACGGCGTTGTCGGCGTCGACGACCTCGATCCCGTACGGTTGCACCGCTCCAGCGCTCATCCTGCCGAAACCGTCCCAGCCGAACTGCGCCTCGGCGCCCTCGGGCAGGTAGGGGGCGAGTCTCGACTCCCTCTCCGAGAGGCGGGCCCCGTCGAAGTTCAGGTAGACCTCGGCGAACTGGGCCGCGAAGGCGGACGCCTGGGCCGTGGGGAATCCGCCGTCCGGCACGGACACCGCGCCGGAGGGGGCGTTCTGCTGGGTGAAGCGCTCGAAGGGCGCGCGGACCCCGTTCACCACGATGACGATGATCAGCGCCCAGAGCACGGCACGGCCGGTCCACACCAGCCAGCGACCGCCTCCGCCGGACCAGCGTCCGCGCGACGCGCCCCGCCCGCGCGCCGGAGCGCGATCGAGATCGGAATCGTCGGGAAAGTCCGGGTATGCCGACAGCTCGGGGTCGCCAGCGATCCGAGGATCACGCTGGACCGTCGACCTTCGAGCCATCACGCCTCCGCTCGCGTCAATCCTCGGCCGGTGCGGGGTCGTATCGCCGCCGATCCCATTTGGCCATGGTGACGCACTTACTCTAGCCGCCCAGCCGATTCTTCCAGGAAAGCCACGCCTATGCTGCAGGCATCGCGATGACTGAGCAAACCGGGTCTGGAACGCCGACGAGGCCGCCGATGTCGCCGATGACCCGCGAAAAGCGCATTACCCCTGGCCAGCGCATGGGCTGATTACTCAAACGCCACCCATTGCTAACTGGACGGTTCCCGGACTGTCGCGACCTGCGCATTTAACACTAAATACGTCACCCAGGGTCACAACCCCCAAATAACGTGACTCAGCACGCCCGGCCAGGGATGGATCCTCTGATGGGGTGGACAGGCGTCCGGATCTGTCATCGCCACGGGAAGGAACGCCCGGCCGCCCCGCCGGCGGGCCGGGACCTCCTTCGTGACACGCGGGCGGTCAGACGTTGAAGCGGAACTCCACCACGTCGCCGTCGCGCATGACGTAGTCCTTGCCCTCGATGCGGGCCTTGCCCGCCTGGCGGGCGGAGGCGATGGATCCTGCCTCCACGAGCTCGTCGAAGGAGACGATCTCGGCCTTGATGAAGCCGCGCTGGAAGTCGGTGTGGATGACCCCGGCCGCCTCGGGGGCGGTGGCGCCCTTGCGGATCGTCCAGGCCCTGGTCTCCTTGGGGCCGGCGGTCAGGTAGGTCTGCAGCCCCAGGGTCTCGAAGCCCACCCTGGCCAGCTGGGTCAGCCCCGACTCCTCCTGGCCGACGGACTGCAGGAGTTCCAGAGCCTCGGCCTCGTCGAGCTCGACGAGCTCGGACTCGATCTTCGCGTCGAGGAAGACGGCCTCGGCCGGTGCGACGAGCGCCGACAGCTGGGCCCGGAGCTTCTCGTCCACCAGCTCGTCGGCGTCGAGGTTGAAGACGTACAGGAACGGCTTGGCCGTCAGCAGGTGCAGCTCGCGCAGGTCCTTCGAGTCGATGCCCGCGCCCTTGGCCCCGGCGTACAGGGTGGTGCCGCCGTCGAGGAGCTTGAACGCCGCCTCAGCCGCGTCGAGCGCGGCCTTGCGGTCCTTGTTGGTCCTGGACTCCTTCTGCAGGCGCGGAATCGCCTTCTCCAGCGTCTGCAGGTCGGCGAGGATCAGCTCGGTGTTGATCGTCTCGATGTCGCGACCGGGGGCGACGCCGCCGTCCACGTGGGTCACGTCGGGGTCGTTGAAGACCCGGATGACCTGGCAGATCGCGTCGGTGTCACGGATGTTGGCGAGGAACTGGTTACCTCGCCCCTGTCCCTCGGAGGCGCCGCGGACCAGACCCGCGATGTCGACGAACTCGACCTTCGCCGGCAGGATCTTGGCGGATCCGAAGATCTCGGCCAGCTTCTCAAGACGCGGGTCGGGAACGCCGACGATGCCCACGTTGGGCTCGATGGTGGCGAACGGATAGTTCGCCGCCAGGGCGTTGGCGGTCTTCGTCAGCGCGTTGAAAAGCGTTGACTTGCCGACGTTGGGCAATCCGACGATGCCGATGCTCAGGCTCACGTGAGCCGAGTTTACGCGGAATGACCCACTGCTACCCGCCACGGACGGGTCACAGGTCAGAGTCACGGGCACGGACGGAGCCGGTTCCGGTCCGGGAGCGGACCGGCTTCGGGAGCGGACCGGCTTCGGGAGCGGACCGGCTTCGGGAGCGTGTCGGCGCGCCAGGAGTGGCCGGGCCTGGAATCATGCCGGGGTGGATGTCATGGCGCTCTCCTTCCAGCTCGCGGTGGGCCTCGCCGCGGGACTCGCGATCGGGTTCCTGCTGGGCCGGGCGCGCGCCTCCTCGGGAGCCGCGGACGTCACGGCGCGCCTGGCCGACGCCGAGGCCCGCGCGAAGATCGCCGAAGAGAAGGTCGCCTACATCGAGGGGCAGCTCTCCGAACGGTTCCAGGCCCTGTCGAGCCGGGCGCTCGACGTCAACAACCTGCGGTTCCTGGAACTGGCGGAGACGAGGCTGGCCGCCAACCGGGCCGAGGCGGCCGGTGAGCTGGAGCAGCGCAAGCAGGCCGTCGAGCACCTGATCGAGCCGCTGAAGGACACTCTGGCCCGCGTCGAGACGCAGCTGCGCGACACCCAGACAGGCCAGCGGGCCGCCCACGCCGAGCTGGCCAAGCACATCGACGTCGTCCGCGAGAGCAACGAGCAGCTCCGCGCCCAGACGAGCTCTCTGGTACGGGCCCTGCAGCGGCCCGAGGCGCGGGGCAGGTGGGGGGAGCTCCAGCTCCGCAGGGTCGCCGAGATCGCCGGGATGCAGCGGTTCTGCGACTTCGACGAGCAGGTGAGCGTCACCACGCCGGACGGTGTCCTGCGGCCCGACATGATCGTGAGGCTGGCCGGCGGCAAGAACATCGTGGTCGACTCCAAGGTCTCGCTGTCCGCCTATCTGGAGGCCGCCGAGTCGGCCGATCCCGACCACCGGTCGGCCCGGCTCGACGCCCACGCCCGGCACGTGCGCGACCACGTCGACCGGCTCGCCTCGAAGCCCTACTGGCAGGCGTTCAGCCCGGCGCCGGAGTTCATGGTGCTGTTCATCCCCGGCGAGGCGTTCCTCGCCCCGGCCCTGGAACGCGACCCCGCCCTGCTGGAGTACGCCATGCGGCGCCGGGTCCACATCGCCACGCCCACCACGCTGATCACCATGCTCCGCACCGCGCAGTACGCCTGGCAACAGGCCGCGCTCGGCGAGAACGCGCGGGCGATCTTCGAGGTCGGCAAGGAGCTGTACGAGCGGCTGAGCAGCATGGGACGCAACGTCGACGCCCTGGGCCGCTCGCTGAGCCGGGCCGTGGAGTCGTACAACAGGACGGTCGGCTCGCTGGAGACCCGGGTGCTGGTGAGCGCCCGCAAGCTGAACGACCTGGGGCTGGTCGAGACCGACCTGGACACGCCGCAGGCGGTCGAGGACCTGCCGCGTGCCCTGACCTCGCCGGAACTGCTCGCGCAAGAGGAGCCAAGCTCACCTCTCGTATCCCGCCTGAACGGTAGGTTGGCCAACGACCTGCCCTAGAAACTGTTCCCTGACGGCTCCGGCGGCCGGACACTGGAGACATCGGGGTCGACGACGCGGAGGTCCGCGAGGGCCGGGCAGGGTCAAGGGGGCGAGTGGTGGACGAGCGAGGCGGCGTGCAGCCGGCCGGCGGGGTGATCGCATGAGTGAGCTTGACCGGGCCGCGGGCATCCGGCTGACCGTCCGGGGCGCGCTGGCCTTCGTACTGGCGTCCACGCTGGTGGGCAGCCTGCTGCAGGCGCTGCTGGGGGTGGCGGCGCTGACCGGGGCGGCGTTCGTGGCCGGTTGCGTGGCCGCCGCGTCGCTCGTGAACCGCCGGGACCTGCTGTCGCTGGTGGTGTCCCCGCCCCTGGTCTTCTTCGTGACCACCGCGTTCATCGAGGCGGTCCGCTCCCTGTTCGCGCCCACCCCCGTCCAGGCCTTCGGCCTGGGCATGTACACGGCGCTGTCGCAGGGAGCCCCCTGGCTGTTCGGCGGCTCGTTCCTGGTGCTGGTCATCGCCTGGCGCCGCGGCCTGACCCGCTGCGTCCGCGAGCTGCGCGAGGAGCTCAAGGCGACCAAGGCCTCGGTCCCCCGCCCGAGGAGCGGCGGCGACGGCGGCGGCACCGCCTTCGCCCCCGAGCCCGAGGGATACTTCGAGCCCAAGGTGTACGGCACCCCGCGCGAGGGTCAGTAGCGGCCGGACGGAGGCCTCGCCCGTGAGCGAGGCCTCGCCTGAGGGGCCCTCGGGTGACGGGGTCTCCCGAGGTGGGCGCCTGATCCGGAGCCGTGTGATCCGGACCCGTGATCAGCGTGATCAGACCGTGGCGCGCAGGTCCTTGCGCAGTTCGTGAGGGAGCGCGAAGCGCACGCTCTCGTGGACGGACTCGACCTCTTCGACGTCCGCGAAACCGTTCCGCGCCAGGCGGGCCAGGACCTCGGCGACGAGCTCCTCGGGCACCGAGGCGCCACTCGTCACGCCGACCGTGGTGACGCCGTCGAGCCAGGCGTCGTCGATGAGCGAGGCGTCGTCGACCAGGTAGGAGGCGTCGGCCCCGTGGTCGAGGGCGACCTCGACCAGCCGCTTGGAGTTGGAGGAGTTCTCCGAGCCGACGACGATGACCAGCTGGGCCTGGGCGGCGATCTCCTTGACCGCGACCTGGCGGTTCTGGGTGGCGTAGCAGATGTCGTCGCTCGGGGGGTCGATCAGGTTGGGGAAGCGCTCCTTGAGCCGGGAGACCGTCTCGGTCGTCTCGTCCACCGACAGCGTGGTCTGTGACAGCCAGACCAGCCGCTCGGGATCCTTGACCCGCACGGTGTCGACCGAGTGCAGGCCGTCGACGAGCTGGACGTGGTCGGGCGCCTCGCCCGCGGTGCCCTCGACCTCCTCGTGGCCCTCGTGGCCGATGAGGAGGATGTCGTAGTCCTGGGAGGCGAAGCGCTTGGCCTCGTTGTGCACCTTGGTCACCAGGGGGCAGGTGGCGTCGATCGTCTTGAGGCTGCGCAGGGCGGCCTCCTGGTGGACGGCCGGGGAGACCCCGTGAGCGGAGAAGACGACGATGGCGCCCTCGGGCACCTCCTCGGTCTCCTCGACGAAGATCGCCCCGCGCTGCTCCAGCGTCTTGACCACGTGGGTGTTGTGGACGATCTGCTTACGAACGTAGATCGGGGCGCCGTACTGCTCCAGCGCCTTCTCCACGGCCTGCACCGCACGATCAACCCCCGCGCAGTAACCACGGGGCTTCGCCACTAGTACGCGTCGGGTCGCGGGGGTGTCTGAAGTCATGCTCTTATGCTACGTGGACACGCCCGCGAGACAGCCCATACGTCCCACAGGTTCATGCGGCACAAGTCTTGCCACACTAGCCTTCTCGATACAGACCTCCCAGGGAGACGATATGTCAGTCCCCGACATGATCCGCAATGTCACACAAAAGGCAAAAGACCTGCCGCTGCACATGTTGCAGAGCGCGCTGAGCGGGGTCGGCCAGGCCCTGCTCCTCGGCGACCGCGTCCGGAACAGGTTCAAGGGCACCTCCGGCCAGGGCGAGACCGGCGAGCCCTTCGGTACGGCCGGCGACGGTCCCGCGAAGACCGGCGAGAAGGCCGCGGACCAGGCGGGGGAGCCCACCCGCCGCGAGCCCGTCATCTTCGCGCCGCGCCCGGAGAAGGCCGCGGGCAGGCCCGCCGCCGAGAGCAACGGGACCAGGACCACTCCCGACCCGGTCATCTTCAGCCCCACCAAGCCCGACACCGCGACGCCCTCCGCTCCCGAGGTCAAGGCTCCCGAGGCCAGGGCCGAGGCCGTCGACGCCCCGGCCACCGCCGGAACCGCCGAGGCACCCGCCGCTCCGGAGGCCGAGACCGCCACGGCGAAGCCCGCCGAGACCGTCGCGGACGCCCCCGCCGCCGCGGAGCCGAAGCCCGTGCAGGCCCCCGCCGCCCCGGAGGCGAAGACCACGGAGGCCCCGGCCACCGAGCCCACCGAGCCCACCGAGCCCACCGAGCCCACCGAGCCCGCCGAGCCCGCCGAGCCCGCCGAGCTCGAGGTCACCGAGAGCACCGCCGCGAAGGCCGCGAAGGCCGCGGAGACCACGGAGACCACCGCCGCCGAGGCACCCGCCCCCGAGGTCGAGGCTCCCGCCAGGAAGCCCAGGGCCACCCGGGCCAAGGCTCCCGTCGCGAAGCCCGAGGCCGCGGAGCCCCAGGCCGCCGAGGTGAGCGCGGTCGCCGAGACCCCCGCCAGGAAGCCCAGGGCCACCCGGGCCAAGGCCAAGGCTCCGGCCGGCGAGGCCGCCGCGCCCGAGACCGCGGACTCCAAGGCCGCGAGTTCCAAGCCCGCGGGTTCGAAGGCCGGGAAGTCCAAGGCCGCGCAGTCCGAGGCCACCGCGCCCGAGGCCGCCCAGACCGCTCCGAAGGCCAGGGCGACCAGGACCCGCAAGACCACCAAGGCCGCCCCCGCGGAGACCGTGGCCGAGAACACCACCGAGAGCGCGGAGAGCGGCGCCCTGACGAGCGCCGCGGAGAGCAGCACGTCGAACGCCCCCGCGGAGGCCGTGCTCGAGACCCCCTCGGCGGTGAAGGTCGAGGTGACGAGGGTCGAGACCGCGAAGCCCGAGACCGCGGACGCCGCGGTGGTCGAGGTGGCGGAGACCAGGGCCGCGGCTCCCGAGGCGGCCGAGGCGACCGGTTCCTCCACGGCGACGACCGGCACGCCCGCCGAGCCGCTGCCCGGTTACGCGGAGCTGACGGTCGCGTCCCTGCGGGCGCGGATGCGCGGCAGGACGGCCGGGCAGATCCTGGAACTGATCACCTACGAGCGGGCCACCACCAACCGCGAGGCCGTCGTGCGGATGTACGAGAACCGCCTGGCCAAGCTGGAGACCGCGGAATAGTCACGCCCGGCGCGTAGGCTCCCGGCCATGAGCTCGAAGACCACCCCTGAGCAGCCCCTCCCGGTTCGCACGGTGTTGCAGATGGTCGGCGGCTGGATCGGCAAGCTCGGCACCGTCTGGGTCGAGGGACAGATCACCGAGCTGACCGCCCGCGGCGGCACGGTGTTCCTGACGTTGCGCGACCCGGTGGCCAACGTGTCGGCCCGGGTCACCTGTCCGCGTGGCGTGTACGAGGCGACCCTCCCCCGGCCGGTGGACGGCGCGAGGATCGTGGCCCACCTGAAGCCCGACTTCTGGGTCAACAAGGGTTCCTTCGCGTTCACCGCGCTGGAGCTGCGGCCGGTCGGGGTCGGCGAGCTGCTGGCGCGGCTGGAGCGGCTGCGCCAGCTGCTCGCGTCCGAGGGGCTCTTCGGCGTCGACAGGAAGCGGCGGCTGCCGTTCCTGCCGGGCACGGTCGGGCTGATCTGCGGTCGTGACTCGGCCGCCGAGCGCGACGTGCTGGAGAACTCGCGGCGCCGCTGGCCCGCCGTGCGGTTCAAGGTCGAGCCGGTGGCCGTGCAGGGGCCGTACGCGGTCGGCGAGGTCACCGAGGCGCTGCGCAAGTTCGACGCGGACGGCGAGGTCGACGTCATCGTGGTCGCGCGGGGCGGGGGGTCGATGGAGGACCTGCTGCCCTTCTCGGACGAGGCCCTCGTCCGGGCGGTCGCGGCGTGCCGCACGCCCGTGGTCAGCGCGATCGGCCACGAGCAGGACAATCCGCTGCTCGACCTCGTCGCCGACGTGCGCGCGTCCACGCCGACGGACGCGGCGAAGAAGGTCGTGCCGGACGTCGGCGAGCAGATGACGCTGATCCGCCAGCTCCGCGACCGGGGCCGCAGGGTGGCGGGCGGCTGGCTCGACCGCGAGACGGCCTGGCTGGCGGCGGCCCGCTCCCGGCCCTCTCTCGCCGACCCGGTGCGCGAGGTCGAGCGCAGGGCCGAGCAGGCCGAGCAGCTCAGGGACCGGGCGAGACGCTCCCTCACCGCCTCCCTGGACCGCGCCCAGGACTCGCTGGAGCACCTGCGCGCCCGTCTGGTCTCGCTGTCCCCCGCCGCCACGCTGGAGCGCGGCTACGCGATCGTGCAGCGCCCCTCGGGCGACGTCGTGCGCCTCGCGAGCGAGGTCTCCCCCGGTGACGAGCTGACGGTGCGCTTCCCCGACGACCGGGTGACGGTCAGGAGTGAGACCGCCACGTGAGCGAGGGGTAGCCGTCGTCGACGAAGCCGAACTGCCGGTAGAGGGGCTCGGCGTCGGAGGTCGCGTGCAGGTCGACCCTGCGGACCCCGCTGTCGCGGTACCACTCCAGGAGGGCTCCGATGATCGCCCGGCCGTGGCCCCGGCGCCGGTGCCGGGGGTCGGTGGCCATGCCCTGGACGTAGCCGTAGCGGCCGTCGGGGAGGGAGGGGCCGGGAAAGCGCTGGAAGATGAGGCCGACCCCGCAGGCCGCCAGTCCTTGGGGGGCGTCCACCACGTAGACGGCCGTGTCGGAACTGCCCAGCCGCTCCTCGAGGCTCTCCGCGTAGGCCCCCTGCCACTCCTCGTCGATCGGGTAGGTGCCGTCCTGGGCCATCCGGTCGGCCAGGACCTCACGGAGACGCACCAGCTCGGGGATGTCCTCCGGGGTCGCGTCGCGAACGTTCATCCGAGCATCCTCCCAGCCGTACGCCACGGTGGAGCGACCGGGGAGGCGGCGGTGGATCACCCCTGGCGGGGCCGGGCGGTACGGCGAGGCGCCGCCGGGCGGATCTCACCGGTGCGGCCGCGCCGGGACCACGCCGGGTGGACGTCACGGGCTGAAGATCCCCGGGACACGACCTAAGGTGGGGTGCGTGGCCGATGAGAAGACACCGTCGTACGAGCAGGCGCGCGAGGAGCTGACCGAGGTGGTCCGCAGCCTTGAGGCGGGCGGGCTCACCCTGGAACAGTCGATCGAGCTCTGGGAGCGCGGCGAGAGGCTGGCCGCGGTCTGCGAGGAGTGGCTCCAGGGTGCCAGGGTGAAGCTCGCGGCGGCCATGGCGCAGCGGCGGCAGCCCGACTCCGCCGGAGACGCCCCCTTCTGAGCCTTTTAGCCTTCTGAGCCTTCTGAGCGGCCCGGTCCGAGCGCTCCCGCGCCTCAGAGGCCTTCCGGGTGGGCGGACCTCAGGAAGTGACCTTCGGCTGCTGCTCGAGGGAGCCGGCCAGGGCGGACAGCTCGTCCCACGGGGCGGTGCCGGTGACGACGATCGTGACGTCCGGCAGGAACCGGACGAGGGAACGCTGGTTCTTGTCCTCGCGGAGGCGCTGCTCCCAGGTCACGCCGTTGATCTGGACGGTGCCGGTGACCGTGGAGGTGTTGGAGAGGCGGTTGGCGAACCCGGCAGCGGGCTTCTCGTTGCTCTGGGCGAGCATCGCGTGGAAGCGCTTGGCGGTGGCGAAGCCGAGCCTCCAGGTCGTGACGCCGTTGACGTTCGTGTTCCTGGAGCTGTTCGGGACCCATCCGGCGGCGACGGGCTCGGGTGCCCACACCTGGAAGGGCGCCGTGCGTCGCAGGTCGGCCAGGGCGATCGAGTAGTCGACCCTGGGGATGTGCTCGGTTCTGCTCTGCGGCGTGACCAGCAGGAACAGGCCGACGGCGCCCAGACAGACCGCCATCGCGAACACGTAGCCGTAGAAGCCCTGAGTGAACTTTCGCACGACTGTCGACACTATCCGTTCGGGAGGGCGGTCCGGCCTCAGGGGCGGCGGATCTGGGCGATGATGGTCAGCACGTCCTCGGCCAGGGCCCGGGAGGCGTCCTCGTCGTCGGACAGGGCGACCTCGGAGACCGCGGCGGCGAGCGCGCCGGTGAGGACCACGACCAGCGCTCCCTCGTCGCCCTCGAACAGGGCCGCGTTGCGCTTGGCCCACTGCCTGAGCCGGTCGCGCATGATCAGCTCGAACCCCGGCGGCCCGTCCCCGCGCAGGAACAGCGCGGAGATCTCCCGCTCGGTCAGGCAGCCCTCCAGGTAGGCGCGGGCCCCGGCGATGAACAGCCGCATCGGGTCGCTCTCACCGTCGGCCCTGGAGTCCTGGACCGCCTGCTTGGTCCGCTGGGTCTGACGGGTCTGGAACTCCTCGAAGAGGGTGAGGTAGAGGTCGGCCTTTCCGGAGAAGTGGTGGTAAAGACTTCCGACACTCGCTCCCGCGCGGGCGACCACGTCGGTGACCCCGGTCTCGGCGAAACCGCTCGTGACGAAGATCTCCCTCGCGGCGGACAGGAGCGCGACGCGCGTGGCGGCACCCCGCTCGGAGGTCCGCGCACCCACGCCTTTCACCAGTCGTTCCGTGTCGCTGCTCATGGTGGGCACATTATCCTCCGCCGACCGGTCAGAGGGGTGCCAACTACGATCGTTGCATTGACCACGAGAGGGGTTTCCCACCATGTCCGATGAGACGTCCGTTCCCGACGCCCTCGCCACGGGAGAACACGCACCCGATCGCAACCTCGCTCTGGAACTGGTCCGGGTCACGGAGGCGGCCGCGATGGCCGGTGCCCGCTGGGTCGGGCGGGGTGACAAGAACGGCGCCGACGGCGCCGCGGTGAACGCCATGCGCCAGCTGATCAACACGGTGTCCATGAGCGGCGTGGTGGTGATCGGCGAAGGTGAGAAGGACAACGCGCCGATGCTCTACAACGGCGAGCACGTGGGCGACGGCAGCGGCCCGGCGTGCGACGTGGCCGTGGACCCGATCGACGGCACCCGGCTCACCGCGCTCGGCATGCCCAACGGCATCTCGGTGATCGCGGTCAGCGAGCGCGGCTCGATGTACGACCCGTCGGCCGTCTTCTACATGGACAAGCTGGTCACCGGCCCCGAGGCCGCCTCGTCGGTCGACATCAACGCCCCGGTGGCCGACAACATCGCCGCGGTGGCCCGCGCCAAGGGCGGCGAGCCCTCGGACGTGACCGTGGTCGTCCTCGACCGGCCCCGCCACGAAAAGATCATCCGTGAGATCCGGGAGACCGGCGCCCGGATCAGGCTCATCACCGACGGTGACGTGGCCGGTGCGATCATGGCGGCCCGGGTGGGCACGGGCGTCGACCTGATGCTCGGCATCGGCGGCACCCCGGAGGGCATCATCGCCGCCTGCGCGCTCAAGTGCCTGGGCGGCGTCATCCAGGGCAAGCTCTGGCCGCAGGACGACGCCGAGCGCCGCCGGGCGCTGGACGCGGGCCTCGACCTCGACGCCACGCTGAGCACCGACGACCTGGTCAGGTCCGACGACGTGTTCTTCGCGGCCACCGGGATCACCGACGGCGAGCTGATGCAGGGCGTCCGCTACCGCGCGGGGAGGGCCATCACCAACTCCCTGGTCATGCGCGGCCGTTCCGGGACGATACGGAAGATCGAGAGCGAGCACCAGCTCTGGAAGCTGCGGGCCTACAGCGCGATCAACTTCGACAGCGCCAGCTGAGCGACGGCACCGGAGCCGGGAGCGGCCCCGGTGAAACGCTCCCCGGGCGGGGGCTCTCGGCGGAGAGCCCCCGCCCGGGGAGCGGCGACGCCAGGGAACGGCGACGGGGCCGGGAACGGGACACCGGCGGTCGGCGGTCGGCGGCGAAGGGCCCTCGACCCCGGAGAGCGGTGACGCCCGGAAAGCGGCGTCAGCGGCGGAACCAGGAGCGGCGAGGACGCTTGGGAGACTTGGCCACGATGCTCCCGAGCGTGACGACGCCGGTGATCTCGATGACCGGCCCATCGGGCGAGGCCGGGACCTGGTTCTTCTTCCCGCCCATGAACGCCGAGGCGGGCATCTCGATCCGCACCCCCTCGGGGACGATCAGGGTCAGGGTGCCGCCCATCACGGTGACGTGCAGGGTCACGTGGCTGGACTGGAGCAGCGCGTCACGCAGGTCGAGCTTGACGTTGGCGCAGATCGCGGTGGCCGTGAACCGGGTCGGCACGACCCAGCGGCCCGAGCGTTCCTCGGAGCCGAAGAACGCCGTCACCGGGCGGACGTCGGTGCGCAGCGGCTGCTCCTCGGGCGGCAGCAGGTCGGCGGTGAGCGCGGAGAGCTCTCCCAGCGTGCGGACCCGGTAGAGGGCCTCGGTGCGCTCGCCGTGCTCCTCGTGGTCGAGGCGCCCGTCGGCGAGCGCGTCGCCCAGCACGGCGGCCACCCTCTCGCGGTCGGTGTCTCCGGCCCTCAGATCGGCGGGACGTGGCTCGGGGGCGTAACGGCGGACGGCGGGGGGACGGGGACTCTCCACCCTTCGACCATAATCCCTGCCGGGGCTCCGGCAGGGACGTGAGATCTCCGGCATGGCCAGAAGGTTGGGGCCCGCGGCGCCGCGAGCCCCAACCTCCGGGCCACGCCGGCGGGATTTCCGGTCGCCCCGATCCCGGACGCGGCGAACTCCGGCCCCTGAGGCTTCGAGCGCCCCGTCCGGTTTCCCCGGCCTCGGCAGTGCCGGTCGCCTGCCGGTCGCCTGCCGGTCGCCTGCCGGTCAATGGCCGGTGAAACCGGCAGGTGACCGGCCATTGACCCTCGGATGGCCCGCCCATACCCTGACGTGAACTTGAATCCCCCTCATGTTCCCCGGAGGTCGTCATGCCGACCCCACGTGACCGGCAGGCGCGCGTGGCGACCTGGGCGGCCTTCTTCGTCCAGGGCCTCTGCCTCGCCACACTGCTCACCCATGTGATCGACCTCCAGCACAAGTTCGGGCTCAGCGACGGCGACCTCACCCTGGTCCTGCTGCTCGTGCCGGTGATCGCCGGGGTCGGCAGCGCGGTCGCGGGCCCCCTGGCGAACCGGTACGGCAGCGCCCCGGTCCTGCGGATCTCCCAGGTCGGCGTCTGCACCGCGGTGATCCTGTCGGGCTGGAACGACCAGCTCGTCGGCCTGTACGCGCTCAGCGCCGTGTTCGGCCTGTTCCTCGGCGCGGTGGACGCGGCGATGAACATGCAGGCGGTCGCGGTCGAGCGCCGGTACGGCGTGAGCGTGCTGACCGGCTTCCACGCCGTGTGGAGCGTCGGCTCGATGCTGGGGGCCGGGTTCAACTCCGCCTTCAGCGAGCTCGGCGTGGAACTGCGCTGGTCCTTCTCCGTCCCGGTGCTGATCGGCGCGGTGATCTCGGTGACCATGCTTCCCCGCCTCTACGGGCGGGAGGAGGAGGGGTCCACCGAGCGGGCCGCGCACGTGGCGGCCCGGGTGCCGTGGCGGCCGATCATCCCGCTCTGCCTGGCGATGGCGTTCCTGTACGTCGGTGACGCGGCGGTCTCCAACTACAGCACCGTCTACATGGAGAAGGCCCTGGCGGCGAGCGGCTGGCTGGTGCCGTTCGCCTACTTCGTCTACCAGGCGACCATGCTCCTGGCCCGGGTCCCCGGCGATCTCGCCGTCCGCAGGTACGGCCCGGCGCCGGTGGTCCGGGTGGGCGCGGTGATCGCGGCCGTGGGCACGCTGGGGGTCGTCGTGGCGCCCGGCGTCGCGGTGGCCGTCGTGTCGTTCGGCCTGATCGGCGTCGGCCTGTCCGTCATCGCCCCGCTGTCGTTCTCGGCGGCGGGCCGGCTGGGTGCCGGGGCGGAGACCGCGATCGCGCGGGTCAACATGTTCAACTACGTCGGCTTCCTCGTCGGTGCCGCCGTGGTCGGGACGCTCAACGACACGGTGAGCATCCGGGTGGCCTTCGTGCCCGCCGCCGTCCTGGTGGCCCTGATCGTGTTCCTCGCCAGGGGCTTCCGGCCCGACCCGGAACCCGCCGCACGGCCGTAGCCCAAAAAGGACCTCACAGGTAGGTGCGCTGGTCCCGTTTGGCCTGCTCGTAGGCGGCGCGGGCCCGCCGCGCCTCCGGCAGCCCCGACACCTCCGCCACCGGGACGTCCCACCAGGCCGTCGTCTGGGGACCGGGGCCCGGCACCGTCTCGACGTACACGACGGTGGTGCCGACGGCCTCCCTCGCCTTGGTGAGGGCCACCCGCAGGGACTCGGGGCCGTCGGCGCGGATCACGTCGGCGCCCAGGCTGGCCGCGTTGGCGGCCAGGTCGACCGGGAGGAGGGCCCCGTCCAGCGCGCCCCCGGCCCCGCGCATCCGGTAGGCGGTGCCCAGGCGCCCCGCGCCGACCGCCTCCGACAGCCCGCCGATGGAGGCGAAGCCCCGGTTGTCGACCAGCACCACGACGAGCTTGACGCCCTCCTGCACGGCGGTGGCGATCTCCTGGGCCATCATCAGGTAGGACCCGTCGCCGACCAGCACGAACACCTCGCGCTCGGGCACCGCCAGCTTCACCCCGAGCCCTCCGGCGATCTCGTAGCCCATGCAGGAGTAGCCGTACTCGACGTGGTAGGACTTCGGGTCGCTCGCCCGCCACAGCTTGTGCAGGTCACCGGGCATCGATCCGGCCGCGTTGACCACCACGTCCGAGGGCCGGGCCACCTCGTTGACCATGCCGAGCACCACCGGCTGGGTCAGCGCGTCCCCGGTCGTCAGCAGGGAGACCTGCTCCTGCCACTCGTGGGTCAGGCGCGTCGCCCTGGCGGTCCAGCCGAGGTCGGCGCTCCAGTCGCCGAGGTCCAGGGCGCGCAGTGCCTCGCGGGCGTCGGCGACGAGCATCTCGCCGGAGTGCTTGGCGGCGTCGAAGGCCGCGACGTTGACGTTGAGGAACGCGGCCTCGCCGAACAGGGTGCGGGAGGCGGTGGTGAAGTCGGTGTATCGGGTGCCGACCCCGATGACCAGGTCGGCGTCGCGGGCCAGGTCGTTGGCGGCGGCGGTGCCGGAGTGCCCGATCGCGCCGACCGCGCAGGGGTGGTCGTAGGGCAGCGTTCCCTTGCCCGCCTGGGTCTCCCCCACCGGGACGCCGTGGTCGGCGGCGAACGCGGCCAGCGTCTCCCACGCCTCGCTGTAGACCACCCCGCCCCCCGCCACGATCAACGGCCGCCGCGACCGCCTGACCAGCTCGGCCGCCCGCGCCAGCGCGGCGGGCTCGGGGACGGGCCGCGCCACGTGCCACACCCGGCGGGCGAACAGCTCCTCGGGCCAGTCGTACGCCTCCGCCTGCACGTCCTGCGGCAGCGCCAGGGTGACCGCGCCCGTCTCTGCCGGGTCGGCCAGCACCCGCATCGCGGCCGGAAGGGCCGCGAGGAGCTGCTCGGGCCGGTTGATCCTGTCGAAGAACCGGGAGACGGGGCGCAGCGCGTCGTTGACGGTCACGTCGGGGAAGCGGGGGTCCTCCAGCTGCTGCAGGACCGGGTCGGCGGCGCGGGTGGCGAAGACGTCGCCGGGCAGCAGCAGCACCGGGATCCGGTTGATCGTGGCCAGCGCCGCCCCGGTGACCATGTTGGTGGCGCCGGGGCCGATCGAGGAGGTGCAGGCGAAGGCGGACAGCCGGTTGCGGGCCCGCGCGTAGCCGACGGCGGTGTGCACCATGGCCTGCTCGTTGCGCGCCAGGTAGTACGGGAGGTCGCCGTCCGTGCCGGCCCCCCGCTCGGCCAGGGCCTGCCCGATCCCGGCGACGTTGCCGTGGCCGAAGATGCCCAGGCATCCGGCCACCAGCCGGTGTTCCACTCCGTCGCGCTCCGACCACTGGTTCGCGAGGAACCGCAGGAGCGCCTGTGCCACGGTGAGTCTCATCGCAATCCCTCACAAGGTCCTACAGGGCCTTTGTCATCGGAAGCCTCGGGTCGATCGGCTGCTGTGCCCACGAGGAGCGGATCCAGGCGTGCCGGGGGTCGTCGCAGAAGGCCATCGACCGCTCGGGCGCGGGCCCGGCCAGCACGTTCAGGTAGTAGAGGTCGTAGCCGGGGGCCGCCATCGACGGGCCGTGGTAGCCGCTGGGGACGAGCACCACGTCTCCGGCGGCCACCTCGGCGAGGGTGTCGTGGGTGCCGTACACCCGCTGGTAGCCGGGGCCGCCCTCGAAGTAGTAGATCTCCTCGAGCACGGCCTCGTGCTCAGAGGCCGTGTCGTGCTTGTGCGGCGGGTACGACGACCAGTTTCCGCCGGGGGTCAGCACCTCCACCGCGACGAGTCTGTCGCAGTCGAAGGCGTCGGGGGCGCAGAAGTTGTTGACCTGGCGGCTGGCCGGCCCCGTCCCGCGCACCTCGACGGGGACCGCCCGCGCGGGGCCGTACCGTACGGGGAAACGCCTGGTCGCGCGGGCGGCGGGGAGGGCGAAGCGGCCCTCGCCGGTGATCCGCGCGGTCGCGCCGACGGGCAGGTACGCGAAGTCGGTGACCGCGTGGAAGACCGAGGTCCTGCCGTCCAGTGTGAGCCGCTCCCCGTCGCACTCGACCACGCACGTGCCCGACAGCGGCAGGATCAGCATCTCCTCGTCACCGGTGTCGAACTCCACGCCCTCGCCGGACAGGCAGAGCACGCGGAGCCCCGCGTACGTCCACCCGGCCGCCTCCGGGGTGATCGACAGTGCCCACGGCGCCCGCGCGGTGCTTCCCGCGGGAACGAAGGTCATGGCCGCTCCTCGCCGTCGCGGTTCCGATCCGGTCTCCTGCGCGCGCCCTCGCCGTCGCGGTTGCGGCCCGGTCTCCCGTTCATGTCACCTCCAGCATCGCCGCGGCGGTGTCGACGGCCGCGGCCACGTCGTCATCGGAGGGATACAGCAACGCGCGGCCCACCACCAGACCCCGCACGCCCGGAAGTCGCAGAGCCTCGCGCCAGGCCGCGTAGGTGAGCTCCGGCGCGCCGCCCGGGTCGCCCCCCAGGAGCAGCGTCGGCAGCGTGGTGGCCCGCATCACCCGTTCCATGCCGTCCACGACCGGGATCTTCAGCCAGGTGCGCGCGGAGGTCGCGCCGAGCCCCTGGGCGACGTGCATGGACCGGATGACCCCCTCGGGCGACAGGTCGTGGGTGACCGCGCCCCCCGCCCGCCGGGACCAGAACGGCTCGACCATCGCGACCAGGTCGTGCGAGGCCAGCTCGGTGACGGCCCGGCCGCACGATTCCAGGGTGCGGGCGGTGGCGGGGTCGTCCATGCCGATCCTGCAGAGCATCTTGCCGCCGTCCAGGCGCGTCCTGACGATCGAGGAGGTGTCGTAGGCGGTGAAGCGGTCGTCGAACTCGAAGGCCGACCCGTGCAGGCCGCCCCGGTTCATCGACCCGATCACGACCTTGCCCTCCAGCGCGCCGAGCAGCAGAAGGTCCTCGACGATGTCGGGGGTGCCGAGCACGCCGTCCACGCCGGGCCTGGACAGCGCCACACACAGGCGTTCCAGCAGCTCGACGCGGCTCTCCATCGCCCCGGGACGGCTGCCGACGCCGACGACGCCCCTGGCGGTGTGGTCCGCGGCGATGATCAGGAGCCGGTCGCGCTCCTCCAGCGGTCTCCCGCGCCGCCGCGCCGCCGCCGCCTCGGCGATCCGCCCGGGAAACCGCGCCCGCGTGTCGAGGAGCGTCCGGTGCTCTCGCTCGTTCATGTGCCTCCCCGCCCTGTCCGGCCGTCACCGCTCGCGCCGAGCACGTCCATCACCTCGTCGATCCGTGGCATGGCCGGGGCGCAGGCCAGCCGTCCCGCGACGATGGACCCGGCCGCGTTGGCGAACCGCAGCGTGGTCTCCAGGGGCCAGCGTTCGAGGAGGCCGTGGCAGAGGGCGCCGCCGAAGGCGTCTCCCGCGCCGAGGCCGTTGACCACCTCCACCGGTACCGGCGGCACCTCCACCGTCTCGCCCGCGGTCATGCCGAGCACCCCGCCCGCCCCCCGCTTCACGATCGCGAGCTCGACGCCCGCCGCCAGCAGCGCCTCGGCGGCCTCGTGCGGCTCGCGGGTGCCGGTCGCCACCTCGGCCTCGTCCTGGTTCCCCACCGCCACCGTGACGTGGCGCAGGGCCTCGCGCACCTGCTCGCGGGCCTCCTCCGCGCCGGACCAGAACATCGGGCGGTAGTCGAGGTCCAGCACGGTGTGCGGCACGCGTCCCCTGGCCCGCCAGGCCGCGAGGTGCGCGCTCCTGGAGGGCTCCTGGGACAGCCCGGTGACGGTCGCCCAGAACAGCCGGGCTCCCGCGACGGCCTCCAGGTCCAGCTCCTCGGGGAAGATCTCCAGGTCCGGGGCCTTGGGGAAGCGGTAGAAGTAAAGAGGGAAGTCGTCCGGCGGCCGGATCTCGCAGAACGTCACCGGGGTGGGCAGGTGCGCGACCGGGGTGACGAAGCCGTCGTCGACCCCGTACTCGCGCAGCGCGTCGTGCACGAAGAGCCCGAACGGGTCGTCCCCGGTCCTGGTGATCACCGCGCTGGAGCGGCCCAGCCGGGCGGCGGCCACGGCCACGTTGGTGGGGCTGCCGCCCAGATACTTGCCGAAGGTCTCGACCTCGCGCAGCGACACCCCCACCTGCAGCGGGTAGATGTCGACTCCGGCCCGTCCCATGGCCAGAACCTCGATCATGCGCGTCCCTCGCCGGGCGGCTCGCCGCTCCCGGTCCCGCCGCTCCCCGGCCCGCCGTTCCCGGTCCCGCCACTCCTGGACGGCCCGGTCTCGTCGCCGGTGAGCTTCCTCAGGTACGCCAGGCTCTCGCGGACGTTCTCCTTGGGGTCGCCGGAACCCCGGGGAGCGTCGGGGCCGCCGGGGTCGCCGTCGGCGGGGCCCAGCACGACGTCCTGCTCCAGGACGTACCAGCCGTCGTACCCTGCCCCGGTCAGACCGCCGACGATGGCGGGGAGGTCCACGTCACCCCGGCCCAGCGGGCGGTAGAGGCCGTCCTTCACCGCCCGGGTGTAGGTCAGCTCGCCCGCCCTGACCCGCCCGGCCACGGCGGCGTCCACGTCCTTGAGGTGGACGTGCGCGATCCGCCCCGCGGCTTGGGAGACCAGTTCCGCGGGGTCGGTGCCGCCCGCGAGGAGGTGGCCGGTGTCGAGGCAGAGCGGCATCGCGCTGTCGTCGAGCACCCGCTGGACCTCCTCCCGGTTCTCCACCACGGTCCCGATGTGCGGGTGCAGGGTGACGGTCCTGCCGAACTCCTTGGCGTTCTTGAGGATCCGGCGCAGGTTGCCCATGAGGGTCTTCCAGGCGGCCGCGTCCAGCTCCGGCCTGGCGTCGTAGCTCTCACCGCCGGTGGAGGCGGCCAGCACGACCACGTCCACCTCGCCGTCCATGAAGGCGCGCATCGCGGCCCGGACGACCGGGAGCGGGTCGTGGTCGGCCTCGTGCAGGACGACGGGCACGAACCCGCCCACCGCCCGCAGCCCGTACTCCGAGAGAAGGGAGCGGCAGCGCGTCGGCGAGGGCGGCAGGAACCCCTCGGGGCCGAGCTCGGTGGCCGTCAGGCCCAGCTCCCTCATCTCGGCGAGCACCTGGGAACGATCCAGCTGCCGCCCCCAGCCGGGGACCTCGCAGACCCCCCAGGAAATGGGCGCGCCGGCCGTTCGCACCGGACCGCCTCCGTCGGCGGAGCCGGTCTCTCTCACCGGGTCGCCTCTTCTCACACGATCACCTCCGTGACGCGCACCGGACGACCCTCGCGCCGGGACAGCTCCGCGGCCTCGGCGAGGTAGAGCGCCGCGAGGGCGTCCTCGACAGTGCAGGGACTCTCCGTCTCCCCCCGCGCCGCGCCGAGAAACGCGTCGAGCTCGGCGATGTAGGCGTGCTCGAACCTGGCCGCGAAGTCGGGCCAGGGCTCGCCCGGCGGCTGCAGGCCCTCGGAGCTGGTCAGCGGCACGCGCGGGTCGAGGCCGACCGCCCAGGTCCGCAGGGTGCCCGCCAGCTCCATCCGCACGTCGTACCCGGCGCCGTTGTACCGCGACCCCTGAAGGGTGACGAGCGTGCCGTCGTCCATGGTGAGCAGCGCGGCGCTGTTGTCGACGTCGCCCGCCTCGGCGAAGAACGCCTCGCCCCGGTTGGCGCCGGTCGCGTAGACGGTGTCGGCCTCCCTGCCGGTGACCCAGCGCAGGATGTCGAAGTCGTGGATGTGGCAGTCGCGGTAGATGCCACCGGACATCGGGATGTATCCGGGGTCGGGTGGGTGGGGGTCGGCGCTCACCATGTGCACCCGGTACAGCGTGCCCAGCTCGCCGCCGGCCAGTGCCCTCCTCGCCGCGGCGTATCCGGCGTCGAAGCGCCGCTGGAAGCCGATGTGCACGACCGTGCCGCTCCGCCTGGCCGCGTCGAGCACGCGGAGGGTGTCCCGTACGCCGGGCGCCACCGGTTTCTCGCAGAACGCAGGAACCCCCTTGGCGCAGGCGCGCATCAGCAGCTCGGCGTGGGTCACCGTGGGAGTGGCGATCACCACCGCGTCGCTGTCGAACGCGTCCCCCACCCGGGCTCCCAGCCTGGCGGCCACCTCCGCCGCCCGCCCGCCGTCCGCGTCGCTCACCACCAGCTCGTCGACCCCGGGATGCGCCGCCAGGGTCGCGGCGTGGAACACCCCGATCCTGCCGAGTCCCAGTAGTCCAACACGCATCGTGCCTCCGAAGAAGAAAGCGGTCGATCTCCAGTTCTAAGCGACGAGCCAGAAGCCGTCAAGAATTTGTCAGGACATACAGACGATCCATCGAGCCGCACCGGAAGCTCCGGAGCGGACGTATCCGCAGGTGGGAGACCTGCTCATGGGGCGGGGCGACGGCGCAGGGCGTCCGCGAGGGCGCGGATCGTCGCGTCGGCGCGGCGGGCGGGCAGGCGGGCGAAGCCCATCACCAGCGCGGGCGGGCCCGGGGCGTGCCGCATCGGGCCCACCGGCTCGACCGCGAGCCCGCAGTCCTGGGCCGTCTCCGCCACCGCCGCCTCGTCCCAGCCGTACGGCAGCTCGGCGAGCAGGTGGAGCCCGGCGGAGACGCCCCGCACGGTGATCTCGGGAAGGTGCTCGCCGAGCGCCAGCGCGAAGGCGTCGCGGCGGGCGCGGTACTCCCGGCGCATCCTTCTCAGGTGCCGGTCGTAGCCGCCGGTCGTGACGAAGTCGGCCAGGACGTACTGCTCCAGGACGGGCGAGCCCAGGTCCAGCTCGCCGCGGGCCAGCCGCAGCGACTCGGCGATCCCGGGCGGCGCGGCCACCCAGCCCAGGCGGAGCCCGGGGGCCAGGGACTTGCTGACGCTCCCGATGAGGATCACCCGGTCGGCGGCGAGGCCCTGCAGGCAGCCCACCGGGTCGCGGTCGAAGCGGAACTCCGCGTCGTAGTCGTCCTCCAGGATCGCCGCTCCTGTCGCGGCGGCCCACTCGATCAGCTCGGCGCGGCGGCGGGGCGAGAGCACGACGCCCGTCGGGTACTGGTGCGCGGGGGTGAGCAGCACCGCGCGCGCCCCGGTCGCGGCCAGGGCCTCGACGTCGAGGCCCTCCCCGTCCACCGGGACGGCGACCAGGTCCGCGCCCGCGGCGTGCAGCAGCGGGAGCTGGCGTCCCCCGGCCGGGTCCTCGACCGCCAGCCGGATCCGGCCGGGGGGCGGCGCCGGACGCGAGGCCCGCCGGACGAACCAGCCGAGATCGTGGGGCGACCGGCCCCGGGGA
This sequence comes from Streptosporangium sp. OZ121, assembly GCF_051918885.1. Lineage (NCBI taxonomy): Bacteria > Bacillati > Actinomycetota > Actinomycetes > Streptosporangiales > Streptosporangiaceae > Streptosporangium > Streptosporangium sp. OZ121. The sequence goes on along the minus strand of NZ_JBPXMC010000008.1, from coordinate 138,636 downwards.
AGCCTCCCCGCGAGCGCCTGGATCGTGAGGCTGATCCCCTGGGCCACCCCGCCCACGATCACCAGGTTGTCCGGGCTCACATCGGCCGCCCTGACCCTCCTGAGATAGGCGGCCAGTTCCTCGCGCAGCGCGGGGACGCCGCCGGGATCGCCGTAGTCCAGGGCCTCGGCGGGCAGCGCGGCGAGCGTCCTGCGCATCGAGGCCAGCCATCGCTCCCTGGGGAACGCCCCCAGGTCGGGCGCGGTGGAGCGGCGCCCGTGGTACGGCTCGCGCTCCCTTCGCGCGCCGCGGGCCTCCGCGGTCCGGGACCCGGCGCGCGGCGGGCCCTCCGGCGTCGGGGAAGGGCCGTCGGGACCGGCGGGAGGGACGGGGAGGGCGGCGGTACGGCCCGCGGCGGGGGCCACGACGGTTCCCGCCCCGATCCGGGAGATCAGGAACCCCTCGGCGACGAGCTGCTCGTACGCCTCGACCACCACACCTCGGGAGAGGCCGAGGTCCCTGGCCAGCTCGCGGCTGGCGGGCAGCCTGACCCCCGCGGCCAGCCGCCCGCGGCGTACCGCCTCGCGCAGCTCGCGGGCGATCTGGGCGGCGACGCCGCCCGCCGCCCGGTCGACGACGAGGTGCAGATCGGCCAATTGGTCCTCTGTTTCGCTGCCACATTGGACCCGACAGGGGTGCCATTGGCTTCCTAGCATTCCGCACATGAACGTGGATGTCAGCACCGCCCGCCCCACCACCTTGCGGGAGTCGCGCGGCCCGGTCCAGGCCGCGACGGCGATGTTCCTGGTGGGCACCCTGGCGGGGGTCGCCGGGGTGGTCGGGGCCTACCCGGTCTACGGCGGCCAGGCTCTGCGCCACCTGCTCGCGGCCGCGGCCCTGATCACCGTCGCCCGGGTCGCGGGGCTGCGGTTCGTACGGCTCACGGCCCGCGAGACGGCACTGCTGGCGACGCTCTCCCTGACGGGACTGGTGATCTTCAACGTGTGCGTGGTCGAGGCCACCCGGCACGGCGGCCCGGCCCTGGTCGGGACCGTCCTCGGCACCGTGCCGCTGGCGCTGGCCCTGCTCGGCGGGCGCCCCTCGCCCCGGCTGCTCGGCGCGGCGGCGCTGGTCGCCGCCGGGGCGACGGTGGCCGCCGGGCTGGGCAGCGGCGACCTGGCCGGGCTGCTCTGGTCACTGGCCGCGCTGGGCTGCGAGCTCTGCTTCTCCATGCTGGCCATCCCGCTGCTGCCGAAGCTGGGCGCGGTGCGCGTCTCCGCGTACTCGGTGACGCTGGCCGTGCCGATGCTGGTGGTCGCCGGTCTGCTCGCGGACGGCACCGCGATGTTCCGCGTGCCGACGGTCTCCGAGGCAGCGGGCCTGGCCTATCAGGCGCTGATCGTGACGACCGTGGCGTTCTTCCTCTGGTACGACGCCCTGCCCCGGCTCGGCCCGGGAAGGGCGGGGCTGTTCGCCGGGCTGATCCCGGTCGGTGCCATCGTCACCGGCGCCGTTCTCGGCCTGGGCGCCCCGTCGGTGCCCGACCTGCTCGGCGCCGCGCTCGTGGTCACCGGCATCGTCATCGGCCTCAGCTCAGCGGGCTCACCCGCTGCGGGGGTACGTCGACCGGCTGAGGCGGAGCGGGCCGCTGCCGGGGGATCTCGACCCGCTGGGGCAGGCTGATCCGCCGTGCGGGCTCGCCGGCCCGCCGCAGGGACAGGGTCACCTGCTGCGAGGGCAGGCTCGCCCGCCCGGAGGCGACCTTCAGCCGCTGCCGGGAGAGGGTCATCGGGGGCTCCGGCCAGCTCACCGGCCACTGGGGGGTACGGCCGTTGGATTCCTTGATGCTCGTCAGCGTGATGGCTATCAGTGACACGCCGAGACCGGCCACCACGAAGACGGCCACGATTGCCAGCAGGATGATGTTTCCGGCCAGGACGGTGTTTCCGATATTCATGCTGTCTCCCAGCTTCCGCCGGACGCTCGGCCCGGCTCCCTTCCCCTTTCCCCGTACATTCGGACATATATCCACAAAAGACGCATAACCTACTAATGCTTGCCCCAAATATGCCGATTTAGTGTCATATGTCCATCCGGTTGCGCGCGGCTCGGGGGAGGGAGGTCGCCGCACCGACCACGAGGACGGAGCGTGAAGGCGAGGCCGTACCCTCTAGGGAAAACAGCGCCCGCACGGAGGATCGACGACGATGCCCGAGTTCGACTACACCGACCTGCTTCCCATGGGACCGGACGAGACGGAGTACCGTCTGATCACCGCCGAGGGGGTACGGGTCGTCGAGGCCGCGGGCCGCAGGTTCCTGGAGGTCGAGCCCGAGGCGCTGCGGCTCCTCACCGAGAACGCCGTCCACGACATCTCCCACTACCTGCGGTCGTCCCACCTCGCCCAGCTCCGCAAGATCATCGAGGACCCCGAGTCGAGCGGGAACGACCGCTTCGTCGCCCTCGACCTGCTGAAGAACGCGTCGATCTCGGCGGGCGGCGTGCTCCCGATGTGCCAGGACACCGGCACCGCGATCGTGATGGGCAAGCGCGGCCGCCACGTGCTCACCGACGGCGCCGACGCCGAGCACATCTCCCGCGGGGTCTACGACGCCTACACCCGGCTCAACCTGCGCTACTCCCAGATGGCCCCCCTCACCATGTGGGAGGAGAAGAACACCGGCTCCAACCTCCCCGCGCAGATCGAGCTCTACGCCGAGGACCCGGGCGGCCACCCCGACGAGTACAAGCTGCTGTTCATGGCCAAGGGCGGCGGCAGCGCCAACAAGTCGTTCCTGTACCAGGAGACGAAGGCGGTGCTCAACGAGAAGCGGATGCTCCAGTTCCTGGAGGAGAAGATCCGCTCCCTCGGGACCGCCGCCTGCCCGCCGTACCACCTGGCGATCGTCGTCGGCGGCACGTCCGCCGAGTTCGCCCTGAAGACCGCCAAGTACGCCAGCGCCCGCTACCTGGACTCCATCCCCACCGAGGGCTCCCCCTCGGGCCACGGCTTCCGCGACACCGAACTGGAGGCCAAGGTCTTCGAGCTCACCCAGAAGCTCGGCATCGGCGCGCAGTTCGGCGGCAAGTACTTCTGCCACGACGTCCGCGTCATCCGCCTCCCCCGCCACGGCGCCTCCTGCCCCGTCGCCATCGCGGTCTCCTGCAGCGCCGACCGCCAGGCCCTGGCGAAGATCACCCCCGAGGGGGTCTTCCTGGAGCAGCTGGAGACCGACCCGGCGAGGTTCCTGCCGGAGACCACGGACGACCACCTCTCGGACGACGTCGTCAAGATCGACCTCAACCGCCCGATGCCGGAGATCCTCGCCGAGCTGACCCGATACCCGGTCAAGACCCGCCTGTCGCTGACCGGGCCGCTGGTGGTCGCCCGCGACATCGCGCACGCCAAGATCGGCGAGCTGCTGGACGCGGGCGGCGAGATGCCGGAGTACCTCAAGAACCACGCGGTCTACTACGCCGGGCCCGCCAAGACCCCCGAGGGCTACGCCTCGGGCTCCTTCGGTCCCACCACCGCCGGGCGGATGGACTCCTACGTCGAACGCTTCCAGGCGGCCGGAGGCTCCAAGGTCATGCTCGCCAAGGGCAACCGCTCCAAGCAGGTCACCGACGCGTGCCGGACCCACGGCGGCTTCTACCTCGGCTCCATCGGCGGCCCCGCCGCCCGCCTCGCCCAGGACTGCATCAAGAAGGTGGAGGTCCTGGAGTACCCCGAGCTGGGCATGGAGGCCGTCTGGAAGATCGAGGTCGAGGACTTCCCCGCCTTCATCGTCGTGGACGACAAGGGCGAGGACTTCTTCACCGACTCCACCGGCCCCGTCCTGACCATCGGCCGCCGCTGACCGTCTCCCCCGGCGGGGCGGCGCCCCGTCAGGATCCGCCGTACAGGCGCCCGAGGCCGACGAGCTCGACGTCGGAGCGCCGTGCGGCGGTGTGCGCGAGGTCTGCTTCGTCTGCTTCGTCTGCTTCGCGGCCCTGCCGGTGCTCCCTGCAGGGGATCCACGTGGGCCGAACGGCCCCTTTTACCTCCAGTACCGCAACATACGGCTCGATTACGGGGAGAAGTTATGGACTCCGGTCGACTGCGCAGATGTCACGCAAAGTTTCTCAACAGTCACGAGCGCGAAAATCTGACCCAAGTTGGCAAGAAGATTCGGCCCGGTCTCTACTGGTCGCATTACGCAAATCGGTAAGCTGCACCACATGCGTGCGCCGCCCGGATACCTTCTCGCAGCGCGCTACCGGCTGTCAGAACCGGTGGGGCGCGGTGGCATGGGCACCGTCTGGCGAGCACACGACGAGTTGCTCAACCGAGAGGTGGCCGTCAAGGAGGTCCGCCTCCCCCTGGTCCTCGACGAGGAGCTGCGTGCCGAGCTGTGCGCCAGGACCGAGCGCGAGGGGCGCGCGACCGCGATGGTCGCCCACCCCTCCGTCATCACCGTCTTCGACGTCGTCACCGAGGACGAGCGCCCCTGGATCGTGATGGAGCTGCTCCGCGCCCGATCGCTGGAGCAGCTCCTCCAGGACCACGGGCCGCTGCCGCCGCGCCAGGTGGCCGAGATCGGCCGGCAGGTCCTGGGGGCGTTGCGCGCCGTGCACGCCAAGGGGATCCTCCACCGCGACGTGAAGCCGAGCAACGTCCTGGTGACCGACGACCGGGCCGTGCTCACCGACTTCGGCCTGGCCGCGCTCGAAGGCGACGTGTCGATCACCCAGGCGGGCATCGTGCTGGGTTCCGCCGGATACATCGCCCCCGAGCGCGTGCTGGGGGCCAAGGCCAGCCCGTCCGGCGACCTGTGGTCGCTCGGCGCGACCCTCTACACCGCCGTCGAGGGCAGGGGTCTGCACGGGCGCCGTACGGCGGCGGCCGCGCTCGCCGCGCTGACCAGTGGCGAGCCGATCCCCATGGAGCGGGCCGGACCGCTCACGCCGGTGCTGCGCGGCCTCCTCACGATCGACCCGAACTCCCGGCTCGAGGCTGGACGGGCCTCGATGATGCTCGCCAGGGTGGCGGCCGGCGGGATGGCCGAGGAGTCCTTCCCCAGGCCCCCCGGGCGGCCCGACGGCAGGCCGTCCGCGGGCGGGTCCGACGGGGCGTCGGCTCCGCCGTTCAGCCGCCGCTCGCAGCATCGCGGGCTGCACCGGGTCGGCTCCGCGCCGCCCCCGGCACCGCGGCCCTCCTCGCCCGGATCGCCCCCGCCGCCGTCGGGGCCCGCGTCGGGGCCGACGCCCCAGCTTCGCGCGCACCGGCGTCCCGGCGAGGGCGTCCACCGGAAGCCGACGGAGATTTCGCCAACCTATCGCCCAATTGTCCGTTTTATGACACCCTTCATAAGGTTGGTCCTCCCGCGTCTTCTCTGGCCGAGGGAACTCCGTAAGCGCGGGTAAAGCGCTTCTCAAGGTGGAATGGCTATCTTCTTCTCATGCCGGAACAGCAGACGCGTGTGCTCGCGGACCGTTACGAGCTGATCGCGCCGCTCGGCCGGGGCACGATGGGCACCGTTTGGAAAGCCCACGACCGTTCCCTCGGCCGTGAGGTCGCCATCAAGGAGATCCGCCAGGAGCCCGGCCTCAGCGAGGCGCAGCGCACCGAACTTCGGGAACGGATGATCCGCGAGGGTCGTACGGCCGCCCGCATCAGCCACCCCTCGGTGGCCACCGTCCACGACGCCATCGTCGAGGACGGCAGCCCCTGGATCATCATGGAGCTCGTGCAGGCGCGTTCCCTGGAGCAGGTGATCGAGGAGGAAGGTCCCCTCCCACCCCGCCTCGTCGCCGAGATCGGGGCCGACCTGCTGGGGGCGCTCCGCGCGGCCCATGCCCAGGGGGTCCTGCACCGCGACGTGAAGCCCGGCAACGTGCTGATCACCGAGAGCGGCCGGGTGGTCCTCACCGACTTCGGCATCGCCAAGGCGGAGGGCGACACGAGCCTCACCAAGACCGGCATGGTGATCGGCTCCCCCGGATACACCGCGCCCGAGCGGGCACGCGGCGAGCACACAGGGCCCGAGTCGGACCTGTGGTCCCTCGGCGCCACGCTGTACTTCGCGGTCGAGGGCCGCCCGGCCTACGAGCGGTCCTCGGTGGCGGAGACCCTGGCCGCGCTGATGAGCGAGCAGGTCGACCCGCCGACCCAGGCGGGACCGCTGCGCCCGGTGCTCGAACAGCTGCTGGAGAAGGACCACACGGCGCGGCTGACGGCCGCCCAGGCGGGCGCGCTGCTCCGGGCGGTGGCCGACACCCCCTCGCACCTCGCGGAGTCCATCCCCCCGCCCCCGGCGCCCGCCGCGGCCCCTTCCGCCCCCGCCTTCGCACCGTCTCCCCCGGCCTCCGAGACCCCCCTCGTGGAGGACACCGGCCACATCGGAGACGCAGGAGACGCAGAAGACACCGCAGACGCCGGGCAGGAGCCGGATGGCCCCGACGCCCCCGAGGACGGCGCCGGCGGTTTCGACGCCGACCGCACCATGGTGGTCATCCGCCCCAAGGACGGCCTGCGCATCCCCGGCGGGACGGCGCCCACCGAACCCTCCGGACCCACCGCCTCCCCGGCATCGGCCTCCGGCCGTCCGACGACCTCGCCCTACCCGGACCGGCCGCCGCTCGCGGAGCCGGGCAGGCCGGTCGCGGGACGAAAGGGTCCCGCCGGTCTCGGCACCCCCGTCGCGCGAGGACCCGCGACCCCCGGTGGCGCCTTCGGGAGGCCCGGGGCGTTCGGGCCGGGTGCCTTCGACGAGCCGGCCGAGGAAACGGCGGCCTTCGGAGGACCGGGAAGCGAGTCCGCGGCCACCCCGCCCCACGGGTTCCCGGTGAGCGGCAGGCCCGATCTCTCCGCCACCCCGCCGCACGGCTTCCCCCCGGTCGATCCGGAGGTCGCGGCCTCCGGCGAGGGACGCCCGGGGTCCCCTGACTCCGAAGCGCCCCCTCCGCCGCTGAGGCTCTTCCCCGGCAACCGGCCGCCCGGCGCCGGCGGCCCGCCCGACCAGGGTGGACCGGGGTCCGCGCAGCCCTGGCGTCCGCCGGGCCCCGAGGCGTCCGACGGCGCCTACCGCTCCCCTGGCCTGGGCACCGACCTGTTCGCGATCGCGAACCAGAACGCCCGGCCCGACCCCGGCCGCCCCGGGCCGAGGAAGCCGCCGTCGCAGAAGACCCGGATCGGCGTCCTCGTCCTCATGGGCGTGGCGGCGATCGCCCTCGTGGTGATCATGATCCTGACGGTGGCCGCCTTCTTCTGAGCACCGTCACGAGCACTTCCGAGCACCGTGACGAGCACGGCCCGCGAGGAGAACCCCGTACCCACCCCCTCCCCACCCGGTTTGATTCCCCCTCCAGGACGCAGACTGGGTTCATGAGCGAGTATCGGATCGAGCATGACTCGATGGGTGAGGTACGGGTTCCCGCGGGTGCGAAGTGGCGGGCGCAGACCCAGCGGGCGGTGGAGAACTTCCCCGTCTCCGGGCGCGGGCTGGAGGTCCCGCACATCGCGGCGCTCGGCCTGATCAAGGCACTCGCCGCCGAGGTCAACGCGGAGCTGGGGGTGCTCGACAAGGAACTGGCTCAGGCGATCGCCGAGGCCGCCACCGACGTCGCGGAGAACGAGTGGGACGGCGAGTTCCCCGTCGACGTCTTCCAGACCGGCTCCGGCACCTCCTCCAACATGAACGCCAACGAGGTGATCGCCACCCTCGCCGAGGAGCGGCTCGGCCGTCCCGTCCACCCCAACGACCACGTGAACGCCTCGCAGTCGTCCAACGACGTGTTCCCCACGTCCATCCACGTCGCCGCCACGACCGAGGTCTCGTACCACCTGATCCCCTCGCTGCGGCACCTGGCCACCGCGCTGCGGGACAAGTCGCTGGAGTTCGACGGCGTGGTCAAGGCCGGCCGCACGCACCTGATGGACGCCACCCCGGTCACGCTGGGACAGGAGTTCGGCGGGTACGCCACGCAGATCGAGAACGCCATCGCGCGGGTGCGGGGCGCGCTCCCGCGCCTCACCCAGCTGCCCCTGGGCGGCACGGCGGTCGGCACCGGCGTCAACACCCCTCCCGGCTTCGCGGCCAAGGTCATCGAGAGGCTGCGCGAGGCCACCGGACTGCCGTTCTCCGAGGCTCCCGACCACTTCGAGGCCCAGGGTGCCCGGGACGCCGTCGTCGAGCTCTCCGGCCAGCTCCGCACGGTCGCGATCTCACTCAACAAGATCGCCAACGATCTGCGCTGGATGGGGTCCGGCCCCCGCGCGGGACTCGGCGAGATCAACCTGCCCGACCTGCAACCCGGTTCCTCGATCATGCCGGGCAAGGTCAACCCGGTCGTCCCCGAGGCGGTGACCATGGTCGCCGCCCAGGTCATCGGGAACGACGCGGCCATCGCCTTCTCCGGCGCCTCGGGCACGTTCGAGCTCAACGTGATGCTCCCGGTCATCGCGCGCAACGTCCTGGAGTCCGTACGGCTGCTCGCCAACGCCTCCCGCCTGCTGGCCGACCGGTGCGTGCACGGCATCACCGCCAACGTCGACCGCATGCGCGAGTACGCGGAGTCGTCGCCGTCGATCGTCACCCCGCTCAACCCGTACGTCGGGTACGAGGAGGCGGCGAAGATAGCGAAGCAGGCCCTGGCGGAGCGCAAGACCATCCGCGAGGTCGTCATCGAGCGCGGACACGTCTCCAACGGCACCCTCACCGAGGAACGGCTCGACGAGCTGCTCGACGTGCTCTCCATGACCCGGCCGCCCTCGTAGACCGCGCCCTCGCCCGTCGCGGACCGGTGACCTGGCCGACGCCGTGGACCGGCGGTCCCGGCGGCCGGTCGTGGACCGGCGCCCCGGCCGGCACCGTAGATCGGTTGCCTGGGAGACTCGGGACATGACCCAGATCAAGTTCTACGGCCGCAGGGACGTGTGGGCCGACCGACGCCGGGAGATCTCCGACACCGTCCACGGCTGCCTGGTGGACGTCTGGCAACTCCCCGAGGACAAGCGGTTCCACCGGTTCCTGCTGCTGGACGCCGAGGACATGATCTGCCCGCAGCGGAGCGAGCGGTACCTCATCGTGGAGATCGCCTGTTTCAGCGGCCGGTCGGACGAGGCCAAGCGCTCGCTGATCCGCACCCTGTTCACCAGGGCCGGGGAGGCGCTCGACCTCCCCGCCGAGGACCTGGAAATCGTGATCATGGAGTCTCCCAAGGTCAACTGGGGCATCCGCGGCCTCCCCGGCGACGAGCTCACGCTCATGTACCCGGTCACCATCTGAGAGCCGCGCGACCCCCGTCGCGACGGGTACGGATCCGCGCAGGGAAGCCATGCTCTGTCGGCACCTGCGGCTCAAGGACGCTCTGGGGTCTGAGCGGGCGAGATAACGGATTTGCGACATCGTGGTGCGATATCACCCTTTGGCGACAAGGTTGGGGGGTGCTGACTTCTTTGCCCCCCGCGGACGCCGTGAAGCTGCTGCTGACCACGATCGGCACCGCGACCGGCGCCGACCGCGCCCAGGCCACGGAACTGGCCGCGGAACTGGAATGGTCGCACCCGGCGCTCCGGCAGGCCGGTGCCTACATCGCCCACACGCCCGGGGTGGACCTGCCCCGCTACCTGCGCCTGCTGCGTACCGTCCCCGAGGACGCCCCGGACCCCGGATCGCGCCGGCGCTCCGACGCCGATCGGGCGGTGGCCCGCGCGTGGGCGCTGACGCGCGCGCGGATCGAGCACACCGATCCTCTGGCGATCCGCGTGCTGCGGGTGCTGGCCTGCTACGCACCCGCAGACCTGCCGCGCACGGTGCTGAACGGACTGGAGGGCGCCGGGGAGGCCGCCCTCACCGGCGCGCTGGAGGTGTTGTTCTCCTACGGCGTGGCCGACCTGTCTCCGGACGGTCTGGGGGTGAACGTGCAACCTCAGGTCCAGGCCGCCGTCGTGGACGAGCTGACCGAGGACGAACACGCCGCCGACAGGGCCCTCGCGGCCACCCTGCTGCGGGCCGCGCTGCCCCCGGAACCCGAGCATCCCTCCTCCTGGCCCACCTACGCCCGGCTGCTGGCCCACGCCCTCGCCGTCCTGGCACCCGAGTCCCCCGCCATGGGCTCCGTCATCGATTACCTACACGCCACCGGTGCCCACCGCACCGCCCACCCCCTGCAACACCGGCGCCACGCCGTCATGCACGACACCCTGGGCCCCGAACACCCGGACACGTTGACTGCTCGCGTCAATCTCGCCTCATTGATCGGGGAGATGGGGGACGTGATCGAGGCCCGTGACCTGTTCATCGTGCTGGTACCGCTGACCGAACGGATACTGGGCCCCGAACACCTCACCGCACTCGACGCCCGCGCCAACCTCGCCTCCTGGATGGGAGAGGCGGGAGACGCGGCCGGCGCCTGGGAGCGATTCACCGTTCTGGCACCGCTGGCCGAACGGGCGCTGGGTCCCGAACACCTCACCACGTTGAGCATCCAGACGAGTCTCGCCCGGTGGACGGGGGAGGCAGGGGACGCGTCCGGTGCCCGAGACAGGTGCGCGACACTGGCACCGCTGATCGAACAAGTGCTGGGCTCCGGACACCCGTACACGTTGGGCATCCAGATGGGTCTCGCCCGCTGGACAGGAGAGACGGGAGACGCGCTCGGCGCCCGGGACCGGTTCACACTGCTGGCAGCGGCGGCCAAGGATGCCCTGGGCCCGGAAAGCCCCATGACGTTGGGCATCCAGATGGGTCTCGCCCGCTGGACAGGAGAGACGGGAGACGCGGCCGGCGCCCGGGACCACCTCACGCCTCTGATACCCCTGGCCGAACGGATACTGGGCCCCGAACACCCCTTCACGCTGCGCATTCGCAATGATCTCGCCATCTGTACGGGAGAGACGGGAGACGCGGCCGGGGCCCGCTACCAGTTCACGATGCTGGTACCGCTGCTCAAGCGGGTACTGGGCCCAGAACACCCGGACACGTTGAAGGCCCGCGCCTGGCTCGCTGTGTGGATGAGCGAGACGGATGACGCGGCCGGCGGGATGGATCAGCTGGCGGTGCTGGTACCGATGATCGAACGGACACTGGGCCCAGAACACCCGATCACGCTGATCGTCCGTATCCACCTCGCCGACTTGACGGGGGAGACAGGGAACGCGGTCGACGCCAGAGACCAGTTCGCGGTGCTGGTACCGGTGATCGAACGGGTATTGGGCCCGGAACACCCGGTCACGTTGACCACCCGCACCAACCTCACGTACTGGAAAAAGCACGCGAGACGGTCGCTTTTTACCCGATGGCTTCCGGGACATTGACCCGCTTCCCACCTTCCACCGACGCGGCCCCCGGAGGCACGCCGCAGGATGAAGCCGTGGCGGGACGGATACCCGCCACATAAACGTACGGTGGAGTGTGGGGGTGGGCGACATGGGCCGGGATTCGGGTCATTGCCTAGATTCGGCAGCATGATTGACCTAGCGGGTCGGCAAGCCGTGGTGACCGGGGCGGGCAGCGGGATCGGGCGCGCCTGCGCGCACCGGCTGGCCGCGGCCGGCGCGCACGTGCTGGCGGTCGACATCGACGCCGAGGCGGCGGCGAAGGTCGCCGCGGAGATCTCGGGAACACCCGTCGTCGCGGACCTGTCGGAACCGGACTTCGTCCGGGCGATCCCGCCCGGCACGGACATCGTGGTGAACAACGCCGGGTTCCAGCACGTCGCCCCGATCGAGGAGTTCCCCCCGGAGGTGTTCTCCAAGATCCTCAAAGTGATGGTCGAGGCACCCTTCCTGCTGGTCAGGGAGGTCCTGCCGGGCATGTACGAGCGCGGCTGGGGCCGGATCGTCAACATCTCCTCGGTCCACGGGCTCCGCGCCTCGCCCTACAAGTCGGCGTACGTCACCGCCAAGCACGCCCTCGAAGGGCTGTCCAAGACGATCGCCCTGGAGGGCGCCCCCCACGGCGTCACCTCCAACTGCGTGAGCCCCGCCTACGTCCGCACGCCCCTGGTGGAGAACCAGATCGGCGCCCAGGCCGGCACCCACGGCATCGGCAGGGACGAGGTGGTCGAGCAGATCATGCTCGCCCCCGCCGCCGTCAAGCGGCTGATCGAACCGGAGGAGGTCGCCGAGCTCGTCGCCTACCTCTGCGGCCCGCACGGCTCCTTCATGACCGGCACCTCCCTCCCCATAGACGGCGGCTGGACCGCCCGCTGAGCCCGGTGAACCCGCGGGACCGGCGCCGGAGATCGAGCCGACGGGGGAAGGAGCCGGACCTGAGCGGCGTCGCGAGCATCGGAGAATGGTCGGTATGAGCGCACGGGTCTTTCTCGAACTGCTGGCCAGGGAGGCTTCGGCGGTCGAGTTCGAGGGACCCGTTCTCTCGGCGAGGACCGGCGGGGCCGGCGCGGAGGCGCTGGCGGAGCTGGAGGAGGCCAAGCTCGCCGCGCTGAAGGTGCGGGCGCTGCTGCGGCGCAGGGCGAAGCGGGAGGCGGAGCTGTCGGCGCTGTTCGACACGGCGGGCGACCTGGCCGGGCTGCGGGATCTGGACGCCGTCCTGGAGGCCATCGTGCACCGGGCCAGGCAGCTGCTCGGCACCGACGCCGCCTACATGACCCTGCACGACCCGGAGCGGGGCGACACCTGGATGCGGGTGACCGACGGCTCGGTGTCGGCGAAGTTCCGGGCGCTGCGGCTGGCCATGGGCGCGGGGCTCGGCGGGCTGGTGGCCCAGACCGCCACCCCGTACTCGACCGCCGACTACTTCGCCGACGAGCGCTTCCGGCACAAGACCGACATCGACGACGCGGTGCTCGAAGAGGGGCTGGTCGCCATCCTCGGCGTACCGCTCAAGCTGGGCGCGCGGGTGATCGGGGTGCTGTTCGCGGCCAACCGGAGCGTGCGCCCCTTCACCCAGGACGAGGTCGTGCTGCTGGGCTCGCTGGCCGCGCACGCGGCGGTGGCGATCGACAACGCCCGGCTGCTGCAGGAGACCAGGAACGCGCTGGAGGAGCTCAGCGAGGCCAACCGGCAGGTGAACGCGCACAGCCAGGCCGTGGAGCGCGCCGCGCTCGCGCACGACCGGATGACCGGCCTGGTGCTGCGCGGCGGCGGGGTCGAGGACGTGGCGGCGGTGGTGACGGAGGTGCTCGGCGGCTCGCTGACGGTGCTCGACGACGCCGGGCACCCGATCGCCGGGGACGCGGGCGTGCTGGAGGAGGGCGCGCTGGGCGAGGCGGCGTTCGACCACCCGGCGTCCGGCCCGGAGACGAGCTCGGGAACGGGCTCAGGAACGGGATCGGGGACGAACTCGGGGACGGGCCGGAGACCGGGCTCGAAGCCGACCGCCAGGCGAGGGACGCGGAAGGCCGCCGACGTGATCGCGGACGCCGCGCGGTCGTCGAGGGCGCTGGGGCGCACCGTGCGGCAGGGAGACCTGCTGGTCGCGTCGGTGGACGTGGGCGCGGAGCCGCTGTGCACGCTGGTGCTGCGCAACGGCGGCCAGGTGTCGGACGCCGACCAGCGCATCCTGGAGCGGGCCGCGCTGGTGACCGCGTTGCTGCTTTTGTTCAGGCGTACGGTGGCCGAGGCGGAGGGCCGGGTCAGGGGTGAGCTGCTCGACGACCTGATCTCGCGGCCCGCCCTCGACGGCCTGGCCGACCGCGCCCGGCGGGTGGGGGTGAACCTGGACCACGACCACGTGGTGGTCGTGGTCCGCCACGGCGGCGGGCGGGAGCGGGCCGCGTTCTGGGCGTCCTCCCAGGCGACGTTGCACCACGGCCTCGCGGCGCAGCGCGGCGACGAGGTGGTCCTGCTGCTTCCCGGGGACCGGCCGGGGCCCCTGGCCAAGCGGGTGGCGGCCGAGCTGAGCGCCTCGCTCGGCCACCCGGCCACGGCGGGCGCCGGAGGGCCCGTACGCGGCACCGCGGAGGTGGCCGCCGCGCACCGGGAGGCGCAGCGCTGCGCCGACGCCCTGGTGGCCCTGGGCAGGGCCGGGGAGGGCGCCGGCGCCAGGGAGCTGGGCTTCGTCGGGCTACTGGTCGGCGAGGGGCGCGACATCGGGGCGTTCCTCGCCTCGGCGCTCGGCCCGGTGATCGACTACGACGCCCGCAGGGGCACCGCGCTGATCCAGACGCTCACCGCGTACTTCGGCACGGGCGGCTCGCTGTCGCGGACGAGCGAGACCCTGCACATCCACGTCAACACGGTCACCCAGCGTCTGGACCGGATCGGCCAGCTGCTCGGCGACGACTGGCAGGCCCCCGAGCGGGCCCTGGAGATCCAGCTCGCCCTGCGCCTGCACCGGCTCAGCGGCTGATCCGGCCGCCGGCGGGCCTCGCGGCGGGGCGGTCTCACACATCCACATAGGGCGCCCGTCGGCTATGGCGGTCGTACCCATAGGAGTGACGCCGGTCACTACGTACGGTAGCCGGAATCCCCCCCAACAGCGATTCCCCTTGGTGAGTGAGATGGCAGAGAAAACCCGTACCCCCATCGGAAAGATCGTGGGTGCCAGCCTCGTCGGCACCACGATCGAGTGGTATGACTTCTTCCTGTACGGCTCCGCCGCCGCGCTGGTCTTCCCGCAGCTGTTCTTCCCCCAGTCGGAGCCGCTGACGGGCACCCTGCTGGCGTTCCTGACCTACGCGGTGGGCTTCGTGGCCCGCCCGCTGGGCGCGCTGGTCTTCGGGCACTTCGGCGACCGGCTCGGCCGCAAGAAGCTGCTGGTGGTCAGCCTGCTGCTGATGGGCGGGGCGACCTTCCTGATCGGCTGCCTGCCGACCCACGCGGCGATCGGCATGGCGGCGCCGCTGCTGCTGACCCTGCTCCGGCTCGTCCAGGGCTTCGCCCTCGGCGGCGAGTGGGGCGGCGCGGTGCTGATCGTCTCCGAGCACGGCGACGCCGCGCGCCGCGGCTTCTGGGCCTCCTGGCCGCAGGCGGGCGCCCCCGGCGGCAACCTGCTGGCCACCGCCGTGCTGGCGGTGCTGGCCGCGGTCCAGACGGACGAGGCGTTCGTGAGCTGGGGCTGGCGGATCCCATTCCTGCTCTCCGGCGTGCTGGTGCTGGTCGGCATGTGGATCCGGCTCTCCATCAGCGAGTCGCCGGTCTTCCAGCAGGCGGTCGCCAACGCCGAGCCCGCGCCGTCCCTGCCGATCGTGGAGGTCTTCAGGCACCACTGGCGCGACGTCCTCATCGCGATCGGCGCCCGCTTCGCGGAGAACGTCTCCTACTACGTGATCACCGCGTTCGTGCTGGTCTACGCGACGGCGCAGGCGGGGCTGGCGAAGCCGGTCGTGCTCAACGCGGTGCTGATCGGGTCGGCCATCCACTTCGTCTCGATCCCGATGTGGGGGGCGCTGTCCGACAGGCTGGGCCGCCGGCCCGTCTACCTGCTCGGCGCCGCCGGGGTGGGGCTGTGGTCCTTCGCGTTCTTCCCGCTGATCGACACGAAGAACTTCGCCGCCGTCACTCTGGCGGTGACCGTCGGGCTGATCCTGCACGGCGCGATGTACGGCCCGCAGGCCGCGTTCTTCTCCGAGCTGTTCGCCACGAGGATGCGCTACTCGGGCGTCTCGATCGGCTCGCAGCTCGCCTCGATCGTCGCGGGCGCCCTCGCCCCGCTGATCGCGGTCGCCCTGCTGGACGCCTACAAGTCGTCGCTCCCCATCATGCTGTACGTGGCCGGGGCCGCCGTGCTCACCCTGATCACCGTGTACGTCTCGCGTGAGACCCGTGGCCGCGACCTCGTCACCATCGGCACCCGCGACGAGGCCAAGACCACTCGCTGACCGGTACGGAGAGACATCTGATGCGCATCGAGAACCGGCCGGTGCCCACCGGCCGGATCACCCAGAACGTCCTGTCGGTCGCCGGGAACGACCGGAACGCCGGGAACGCCGGGAACGCCGGGAACGCCGAAAACACTGTGGAAAGCGGCGAGACCGTGCTGTTCGTGCACGGGAACGTGTCGAGCGCCGCCTTCTGGCGGGGCACGATGCTCGCCCTCGCGGAGGCGGGCCACCGGCCGCTCGCCGTGGACCTGCGGGGCTTCGGCGACACCGAGCCCGCCCCGGTCGACGCGACCCGCGGCCTGCGGGACTACTCCGACGACGTGCTCGCCCTCCTCGACGCCCTCGGGCTGGACGGCGTGCACCTGGTCGGCTGGAGCATGGGCGGCGGGGTCGTGCTGCAGGCGCTGCGCGACCGTCCGTCCGCCGTGCGAAGCGTGACCCTGGTCAACCCGATCTCCCCGTACGGCTTCGGCGGCACGCACGGTGCCGACGGCGTGCTGAACCACCCCGACGGCACGGGCGGCGGGGCGGGGGCGGCCAACCCCGACTTCGTGAAGCTGCTCGCGGAAGGGGACACCTCGGACGGCTCCCCGGTCTCGCCGAGGAACGTGATGCGGACCACGTACGTGAAGCCCGGCACGGTGATCGAGGACGAGGACGCCCTGGTCGCGTCGATGCTGTCCACGAGGGTCGGCGAGGACCACTACCCGGGTGACGCGGCGGCGTCGGAGGAGTGGCCGGGAGTCCGTCCCGGTACGCGGGGCGTGCTCAACTCGTTCGCCCCGACGCACTTCCGGATCGACGACCTGCACACGATCGACCCGAAGCCGCCGATCCTGTGGATCAGGGGCGAGGCCGACGTGATCGTCTCCGACACCTCGCTGTTCGACCTGGCCCACCTGGGCGCCCTGGGGGCCGTCCCCGGCTCGCCGGGCACCCCCGCGCAGCCGATGGTCACCCAGACCCGAGCCGTCCTGGAGCGGTACGGCCCGTACACCGAGATCGTCCTGGACTGCGGCCACAGCCCGCACATCGAGCGGCCCGCCGAGTTCCGCGCCGCCCTCTCCGACCACCTGAAGCGGAGCTGACCAATGCGCAGCATCAATGGCATCAATGGCGACGCTTCGCGTCGCGGTGTCAGGACGACAGCGGGATTCGCCGCCGCCGGGCTCGCCGCCCTGGTGGCCCTGGCCGGGGCGCCGGCGGCGAGCGCGGGGATCTCACCGGCGCACTGCGCCCGGCTGGACCGGGTGGCGGTGCCGGGTGCCGAGCACCAGGTGAAGGCCTGCCTGGACGACCTCACGACGGCCGGCACGACCGTCTCCGGGCACACCGACCCGGCCGACTGGGCGGGCCTGCACCCCGCGGGGGCGGTCAACCCCAAGGGAGTGCCCGGCATCCAGGTCGACGGCTACTTCCCCGACACCTCGACCTCCAACACGACGCACGGCTGGAACCACGACTCGCAGTTCGTGCTGCGGCTGCCCGACAACTGGAACGGCGGGCTGGTGGTCACCGGCACCCCGGGCAACCGGGAGCAGTACGCCAACGACTTCACCGTCTCCGACTGGGCGCTGGCCAAGGGCTACGCCTACGCGGTGACGGACAAGGGCAACGTCGGCGCCACCTTCTACAAGGACGGCCGCAAGCCCGGTGACGCGATCGCCGAGTGGAACGACCGGGTCACGCAGGTCGCGATCGCGGCCAAGGCCGTCGTCGCTCAGCGCTACGGCAGGCTTCCCCAGCGGACCTACGCCGCGGGCATCTCCAACGGCGGATACCTGGTCCGCTGGCAGCTGGAGAACCGGGCCTGGCTGTACGACGGCGGGATCGACTGGGAGGGCACGCTCTGGCGGGTCAAGGGCGACAACCTGCTCAACTATCTGCCCCCGGCGCTGCGGGCCTACCCGGCGGGCGACACCCAGGCGATGTACGACGCGGGTTTCGCCCGCGGCTCGGAGTTCCTGTGGCCCTTCCACCACCAGTACTACTGGGACCTGACCCAGCGCGTCTACCGCGAGGAGCTCGACCCCTCCTTCGACGGCGACACCGATGCCGGCACCCCCTTCTGCGCCTCGGGCACCCCGGCCTGCGACGCCGACTACGACTACGACGCGCGCAAGCCGTACGCGGCGGTGAGGAAGATCGGGCTCACCGGCCGGATCGGCAAGCCGCTGATCACGATCCACGGCACGCTGGACACGCTGCTGCCGATCTCCCGCTCCGGCGACGTCTACGCGGACATGGTCGGCGAGCACCGGCCGTTCCGCTACTACCGGATCACCGACGGCACTCACGTGGACAGCCTCTACGCCTCCTACCCCGACAGGCTCCGCCCGCTGCTGCCGTGCTTCCGCAGCGCGTTCGAGACCCTGGAGGACTGGGTGGAGCGCAGGCAGAGCCCGCCGCCGAGCGCGACCCTGCCGAGGCCCTCGACCGGCGACCTGCCCAACGAGTGCCGCCTGAGCGCGTGACACCACCGCACGGCGCCACACCACCCGTGTGACACGCCACCCGTATGACACGCCGCCGCCCGGCGCCACACCGCCCCCGACGGGCTGTGCGGCGCCGGGCGACTGTCAGTTGAGCATGTAGCGCCGCTGGACGGTCCTGGTCACCCGGACCGCGTTCCTGACCAGCGGTATCCGCAGCGCGACCCGCTTCAGCAGCGGGTACCAGGGCTCGGAGAGCCTGGCGGCGGCGGACCTGTGGATCTCCACCCGGCCGCCGCGGTTCATCTCCACCTTGAAGCGGAGCCCGGTCTCCTTGCCGTCCACCCGCAGGAACGGCGCCCAGACGCCCGGCGCGAGAAACCCCTCCCGGTACGCCAGCCGGGTCGGGATCTTGGCGATCAGCCTCCCTGCCAGTTCCCCGGGGACGCCGGGCTCGACCAGCGCGGGGGCGGTGACCTCGCGTTCCCTGCCCGCGGTCTGGCGGAACACCAGCTCCGCGGGCGGCCCCCCGCTCGGCGGCACGTACGGCACGGGTACGACGACGAAGACGTGCTTGCGCTGCCTGATGACCGTCGTGCCCGGGGAGACGAGGACGATCGACTCGGGGAACGAGCGCGGCTCCACGCAGATCCCCAGCTCCCCCCGGTCGGACCACCAGGGGACGATCAGCCGCCTGGAGCAGTCGGCGACCATCCCGGTGCAGTTCAGCGGCGACCCGGTCACCCGGGTGCGCGCCTGCTGCGCCCCTCCGTACATGCGCACGTGCATCTCCCAGAGCCCCGGGGGCAGCGGGCCGCCCATGGCCGCCGAGTCGACGTCCAGCCGGGCCTCGCCGGTGACCTGGAGCCTGACCCCGTTGCGGTGACGGCTGCGGATCATCGAGCACTCCGAGGGCAGGAAGTGGACGACCCCGGTGTCCTCGTGCCTGATGTAGACCTCGAACCGCGCCCTGGCGGCGGCCTGGCTGACGTCGGCCATCTCGGGCGGCAGGCGGAGCCCGTCGAGGGGGACAGGGGGCTGCCAGAGCAGGCCGTCGTCCCCGTACGGGACGAAGCGCATCGGGGTGCCGTCGGCCTGCATGATCTCCACGGTGAGCCCCAGGGCGAGCGCGCCGTCGTCCCAGGTGAGGGCGTCGAGGTCGGCCTGGAGGCGGACGCCGCGCATGGCCCCGGCCAGGACGACGAGCTGGTCGAGCCTGCCCGCGCGGAGCAGCGCGGCGCGGGCCCGCAACGGGACGGGCAGCAGGAGGTCGAGGCGCGGGGGGAAGCGCTGGACGACCAGCTCGCGCAGGGTGGTGAAGGTGGCCGCCCGGCCCGTGGAGGAGGTGACGAACCTGCCCCCGCCGAGCCGTCGCAGCACCGCGGTGCGGAACCACTGGGCGTACATCCGGTCGCGCCGGCGTCCCTCGGGCACCTCGTCGTCGATGATGTCGAGCAGCTCGCGCAGCTCCGCGGCCCAGACGTAGGGGTCTTCCGGCGGGTCGGGCCGCTCGGTGACGTGGCAGCAGACCTGGCCGGCCATGACGACGACTCTCCTGGCCCGCAGGTAGGCGCGGAGCGCGAAGGCCTGCTCGGCCAGGCACCCGCCGGGGTCGGAGAAGTTCAGCGCCTCGGCGTCGAGGAAGGCCCTGCGGAAGAGCTTGTGCGGGGTGAGCAGCGTGAGCAGCCGGTCCCCGACGATGTCGGCGTTCTCGCGGTCGGTGTCGAAGACCGTGGAGGGCGGCCTCTCGTCGCTGATCAGCCGCCCGAGGAGGATGTCGGCCCCGGTCTCCACGGCGCGCGAGTACATGCGCTCCAGAGCGTCCCGCTCCAGGCGGTCGGTCTGGTTCAGCATGTAGACGTACTCGCCCCTGGCGACCATGAGGGCGACGTTGCGGCCGCGCATCGGCGAGCCGG
This sequence comes from Streptosporangium sp. OZ121, assembly GCF_051918885.1. Taxonomy (NCBI): domain Bacteria; kingdom Bacillati; phylum Actinomycetota; class Actinomycetes; order Streptosporangiales; family Streptosporangiaceae; genus Streptosporangium; species Streptosporangium sp. OZ121. The sequence continues at coordinate 118,538 of NZ_JBPXMC010000008.1, read as the reverse complement.
TCCGCTCGAGGTGGAGCACCCTGACGTTCGACCGCGCCGCCGCCAGGGTGTCGAGGCGCTGCCGGGCCCCGTCGTCGGAGCCGTCGTCGGCGAAGATGACCTCGTAGTTCCCGGAGGCCATCGACTGCTCCAGCACCGACCGGATACAGGCGTCGGCGCCATCACCGGGGTTGTGCACCGGCACCACCACGCTGACCTTCACGTCCATGCGGCCAAGGGTGCGGCGCGCGGCGCCGGGAGAGGGTCAGACTTGCCGACTCCTGGTCTCTCAGTACCAGCCTTTGGCCTGGGAATGGGCCCACGCGCCGCAGGGCGAGCCGTAGCGGCCCTTGATGTAGCTGAGCCCCCACTCGATCTGGGTGGCCGCGTTGGTCTGCCAGTCGCTTCCGGCGCTGGCCATCTTGTGGCCGGGGAGGGACTGCGGGATGCCGTAGGCGCCACTGGAGGTGTTCATGGCGCGCTCGTTCCAGCCGCTCTCCTTCATCCAGAGCTTCTCCAGGCAGCCCCACTCGCCGGCCCAGCCCCTGGCCTCCAGCATCTGCTTGCCCAGCGCCCTGTTGCCGGTCGGGTTGGAGGTGCCGGGGGGGAGCTGCTGCGGGTTGAACCCGCCGCCGCCCGGAGCCTCGTCAACGATCTTGACCTGGTTGAGGGCCTTGCGGTTCTCGCGCTCGGCGGCGATCTTGTCGGCCTTGAGCGCCTGGGCGGCCTGGGCCTTCAGCATGTCGGACTCCAGGTCGGAGCCGAACGGGTCGGAGCCGAGCATCTGCGCCATCTCGTCCAGGCTGAGCGGCTTCGTCGGCGGCGCCGAGGCGTTCTGTACGGCGGTGTAGGCGGTGAAGGCGCCTCCACCCACCAGGACCACGAGCGCGGCGCCCAGGATCAGCACGCGCTTGGAGGTCATACCGCGCTTCGAACTGGGACCGTCGAGGCCCTTCCCCTTGGCCGCCCTGCGGTTCGCGCGGCGGGGGCGGGGCGCCGAGCGCTCCTTCAGTTGCTGTGATCCTGGACTCACGACCTATGAGCTTGCCGTGGGGAGGGGGGTGGTCCGCAACCGGAACGGCGGAGTTGGTCGGCGTCGGTCGGCGTCCGGCCAGGTTCGCCGGGGTTTCTCACGTCCTAACCACCAGGCCACGAGCCCTTTCCCGGCAAGGAAAGCTTGGGAGTGATTTTGCTCACATTTTGCCGTACGGGGCCCCTTGACCCCCTTTGACGATCAGTGAATTGCCCGAATCGTGGTCTGACCACCACGTTCAGGTACTGTTTGCCTTATGTCTGGGTTTTGTGACCCGGCAGATCCATCCGAGCCTTGGGAGAATGATTACCCGGTGGCAGGCATCCTCCTCGTCGAAGACGACCCCTCGGTCCGTACCGGGCTGGAGCTCGCGCTCACCCGGCAGGGCCATTCCGTCACCGCGTACGCCAGCGGTGAGGAGGCCCTTGAGCACATCAGGACCCGTCGCCCCGAGATCGCCATCCTGGACGTCATGCTGCCCGGCATCGACGGCGTCGAGGTGTGCCGCCGCATCCGCAGGCTCGACCAGCTGCCGGTGATCCTCCTCACCGCCAGGGGCGACGACCTCGACGTGGTCGTGGGACTGGAGGCGGGGGCCGACGACTACGTGGTCAAGCCGGTCGAACCCCGGGTGCTGGACGCCCGCATCCGCGCCGTCCTGCGCCGGATGGAGTCGGTCGCCTCCGACCGCATCACCTTCGGCGACCTGGTCATCGACCGGGGCGCGCTCAAGGTGGCGCTGGGGGGCCGCGAGGTCCACCTCACCCCCACGGAACTGCGCCTGCTGCTCGAACTCGTCCGCCACCCCGGTCAGGTGCTCAACCGCAGGTATCTGCTGCGGGCCGTCTGGGACCACACCCACGTCGCCGACTCCCGGCTGGTCGACGCCTGCGTCCAGCGGGTCCGCGCCAAGATCGAGGCGGTTCCCGCCGAGCCCGAGTTCATCCACACGGTACGGGGATTCGGCTACCGGTTCAGCCCGCCGTGAAGCGGACGTTCCCCCCCTCGAAGCGGACGTTCCCTCCCTCGAAGCGGACGTTCCCTCCCTCGGCGCGGCGGATGTACACCGGCCTGCGCGGGCGCCTGGTGATCACCTTCACCCTGATCGCCGTCACCGCCTCCGCGGTCGTCGCGGGAATCGGCTACGAGTTCGTCAAGAACAGCATGATCAGGCGGGCCGAGCACGTGGCGGTGAAGGAGGTCCGCGACATCCTGGAGGGCAGCAGGCTGCCCGTCGGCGCGCTCTGGCCGGGAGACAGCCCGCCGACCGACGAGGAGATCAGCGCGCTGCAGAAGAGCCTGCGCCCCCAGGGCGGCAGGGTGGTGGTCCGCTACGAGAACTACCCCTACCCCGACGGCGACTTCGGCCCCAAGGACGTCCCCGCCGACCTCGCCGCCAGGGCCACCCAGCGGATGGTCGCCAAGCGCATGACCATCGGCGGCGACATGTGGCTGCTCATCGGCACCCCCGTCTGGCGGATCGAGCCCATACACACCGCCCAGCCCACCGGCATGACCGTCTTCGTGTTCGCCCCCCTGATCGAGGAGGAGCGGCTCCTGAACGGCCTGCGGCAGCCGCTCGCCGTCGCCGGCGTCGCCATGCTGATCATCGCGCTGTCCCTGGGACTGGTGTCGGCCCGCCAGCTCCTGCTGCCGGTCAGGCGGCTCGGCTCGGCGGCCCGCGCGCTCGGCGCCGGCCACCTCGACACCCGCCTGCCCGTACACGGCCAGGACGAGCTCGCCGAGCTCACCGCCACGTTCAACGACACCGCCGCCGCCCTGGAGCGGAGCGTCACCGAGCTGCGCGCGCTGGAGGCGATGTCCCGCCGCTTCGTCGCCGACGTCTCCCACGAGCTCAGGACCCCGCTGACCGCGATGACCGCGGTGACCGACATGCTCTCCGAGGAGGCCGACCGGCTGCCGCCCGAGCCCGCGGCGGCCGTGCGGCTGGTGCTGCGCGAGATCGCGCGGCTGCGCACCCTGATCGAGCAGCTCATCGAGGCGAGCCGGTTCGACTCGGGGACGGCCACGCTGAACATGGACACCGTGAACATCGTCGACGTGGTCTGCGACTGCCTGGAGACGCGCGGCTGGTCGGACCGGGTACGGGTGAACGTCCCCGAGGGACTGACCTTCTCCGTCGACCCCAGGCGCTTCGACGTCATCGTGGCCAACCTGGTGGGCAACGCCCTGCGCCACGGTGAGCTCCCGGTGATGGTGACCGCCCGCAGCACCCCGAACGGCCTGGAGGTGAAGGTGCGCGACCACGGCAAGGGCATCCCCGCGAAGGACCTGCCCTTCGTGTTCAACCGTTTCTACAAGGCCGGCGCCCGGGGTGACGGCAGCGGGCTCGGCCTGTCCATCGCGCGGGCCAACGCCCAGCTGCACGGGGGCACGATCTCGGTCCGCGCGCAGCGGCCGGGCACCCTCTTCACTGTCTGGCTCCCCCCGGCATGAGACGGCCCACCCGCCCGTACGGCCCGGGCATGAGCGAGTCCACCGGCCCGGCCGCCCCCGGCAGGAGAAGGCCCGCCCGCCCGGCCGTCCCCGGTACGAGACGGCCCACCGGCGCGAGGTGGTTCGCCTGCCTGCTCGCCGCCGCCCTGGTGCTCTGCGGCTGCGGCATCTCCCCGACCGACGTCCAGGACTACGGCCACCCGCCGGTGATCAGCTACAGCCCCACGTGGGTGACGGTCTATCTGCTCCGCGACGGCCGGTTGGAGCCCGTCAAGGTCCCGGTGGTCTCCGACTCGGCCAAGAACATCATCGACACCCTGTTCCGGGCCGGCAAGCAGCCGCCGGAGGCGGGGCTGACCAGCGCGCTCAACGACTTCAGCCACTACGACACCAAGACGACCCGCTACTCGGACAACACCGACCAGCGCAACGAGCCGGACGACAACCTGGGCTACCGGCTGAACGTGATCATCACGGGTGAGGGCAAGGTCTCCAAGGAGGCCCTCGCCCAGATCACCTGCACCATCCGGCAGAACAAGCAGGAGAGCATCTGGAGCGTCGAGGTCACCCGCCTCTTCCCCGGCACCCCGGAGACGATGGGCGACCGGGGCTGCTTCGAGTACCGCAATCTCGCGGCGCCCGGCGTGCGGCTGCCGCCCTGAGGATCCCGCCCCGCCCGGCCCCGTCACGACGAGAGACCCGCACCACGAGAGACCGTATTCACGAGAGACCCGGCGCCGTAACGCGCGGAGCGCGGTCGCGGGTGCTCGTACGGCACCCGCGACCGCGCTCCGGCAGTGGCGTCGGGACGCCCCGTCACATCGTGATGTCCTCCAGCATCTCGGTGACCAGCGCCGCGATCGGCGAGCGCTCCGAGCGGGTCAGGGTGACGTGCGCGAACAGCGGGTGCCCCTTGAGCTTCTCCACCACCGCCACGACGCCGTCGTGGCGGCCCACCCGCAGGTTGTCGCGCTGGGCGATGTCGTGGGTGAGGACGACCCGGGAGTTGGCGCCGATCCGGCTCAGCACGGTGAGCAGCACCCCGCGCTCCAGCGACTGCGCCTCGTCCACGATGACGAAGGCGTCGTGGAGCGACCGGCCGCGGATGTGGGTGAGCGGGAGCACCTCCAGCATGCCCCGGTCCATGACCTCCTCGATCACCTCGGGCGTGGTGACCGCGCCCAGGGTGTCGTAGACCGCCTGACCCCACGGGCCCATCTTCTCGTTCTCGGAACCGGGCAGGTAGCCCAGCTCCTGGCCGCCCACGGCGTACAGGGGACGGAAGACGATGACCTTGCGGTGCTGGCGGCGTTCCAGGACCGCCTCCAGGCCGGCGCAGAGGGCGAGCGCGGACTTTCCCGTGCCCGCCCGGCCGCCCAGCGAGACGATGCCCACCTCGGGATCCATCAGGAGGTCGAGCGCGATGCGCTGCTCGGCGGAACGGCCGTGCAGGCCGAACACCTCGCGGTCTCCGCGCACCAGCCGCACCGACTTGTCGGGCAGCACCCGGCCCAGCGCGGAACCCTTGCTGGACAGCAGGCGCAGACCCGTGTGGGTGGGCAGGTCACGGGCCTCGACCATGTCGGCCGTACCGTGCTCGAAGAGGGTCTCGACATCCTCCGAGGTCACCTGGAGCTCGTCCATGCCGGTCCAGCCGGACTCCACCACGAGTTCGGCGCGGTACTCGTCCGCGGCGAGCCCGATGGAGGCGGCCTTCACCCGCATCGGCAGGTCCTTGGAGACCAGCACCACGTCCGCGCCCTCCGCGGCGAGGGTCTTCGCCACGGTCAGGATACGGGTGTCGTTGTCGCCGAGCCGGAACCCGACGGGCAGGATGGACGGGTCACTGTGGTTGAGCTCGACCCGGATGGTGCCCTCGCCGATCGGCATGGGCTCGTCCAGTCGTCCGTGCGTCACCCGGAGTTCGTCGAGGGACCTTAGCGCCTTGCGCGCGAAGTATCCGAGCTCTGGATGATGGCGTTTGCCCTCCAACTCGGTGATGACGACGATCGGGATGACGACCTCATGCTCGGCGAAACGGCTCATCGCCGTTGGATCCGCCAGGAGCACCGAGGTGTCCAGGACGTACGTGCGCCGCTGCACTGCCGGCGACGTGGGTGAGGACGAAGGGTTTGCCACGCGTTCTCCCCCGGGCGCCATGGACGGCGCCCTGCCATGAGCTGGGATGCGGACCGGCCCCGGGCCCGCTCACGAGAACGTCGAGCAGGGACCGTTGACCGGCCCTCCTCAGCAGGTCGTGACGCAAAGGCGGGCCCTCTCCGGCGTAGGTGAGCTGTGCTCTCCTACTTCTTACGGTACGTCCTGAATGCCCGACTTCCAACTGCTTAAGACTGACCGAAAGGGGCCGTTCATGTGGAGTTTCAGGAACCGTACCTGCGGTGCCGCGCGGCGTAGGAGCGGAGAGCACGCAAGAAGTCGACCCTGCGGAAGTCAGGCCAGTAGGCCTCGCAGAAGTAGAATTCGGAGTGAGCGCTCTGCCAGAGCAGGAAGCCGGAGAGCCGCTGCTCTCCCGAGGTCCGGATGACCAGATCCGGGTCGGGCTGACCGCGCGTGTAGAGATGCTCCGCGATGTGCTCGACATCGAGGACCTCGACGAGGTCCTCGATACTCGCGCCCTTGCTCGCGTGCTCCTGGAGAAGGGAGCGCACCGCATCAGCGATCTCACGCCTTCCTCCATACCCAACAGCAACGTTCACAATCAAACCGGGACGATGTGATGTCGCTTCTTTTGCGTTCTTGAGGACACGGGCCGTGTGATCGGGCAGAAGGTCGAGCGCGCCCATGGGCTTGATGTGCCATCCGTCGGCCACGAGCTCCTGGACGACGTCCTCGATGATCTTCATCAGGAGGTCCAGCTCGTCCTTGGAACGGTTGATGTTGTCGCTCGACAGCAGCCACACGGTGACGACCTCGACCCCGGCCTCACGGCACCAGCCGAGCAGCTCCGAGATCTTGTCGGCGCCCTTGCGATGCCCGCGGCTCACATCGTCGATGCCCATCGAGCGCGCCCAGCGCCGGTTGCCGTCGACGATCACGCCGACGTGCCGGGGAGCCATCTCCCGCTGACGGGACAGCTTCGCCTCAAGCCTGCGTTCGTACACCCGGTAGACGAGATCGCGCACGCCCATGGAAGCCCCTCCCTCAGCACCCGCCACGAATGGGCACTGACAGGCAATTATCGCCGCCCCGCGGACCTCTCCGCCCCCTCTACAGGGTTCTGGCGGGCTCGCCCGGCTTGCGGGACCCCAGGCAGTCCTCGGCCTCCGCGACGAGCGCCTCCACGAAAACACCCAGCTCAGAGGATGTCAGAACGGCGCGCATCCCCATCCCGCCGCCGCCCCATGCCTCCAGGAAAGCCCTTCTGGTGAGCCGCCACTCCCCGCCTGGCCCTCGCAGCCCCGGGACCCAGACCGGGATGGTCCGCAGTTGGCAGCGGAGTTCGCCGCCGCCGACGACACCGTTCCTGGCCCGGTAACGAAAGGCGAACAGTTCCGTGTCGCCGGGAAAGCGGTCGTCGGGGTCGGGCCACCGGGCCTCGTGGCCCGCGCGCGCCTCGGCGACCCCCCGCGCCAGCCGGGTGAGGAACCAGCCGCACCGCTCGCCCACCGTCCCGTACAGCGCGCCGTCGCGGTGCAGCTGCAGGGTGATCTCGTACGGCGTGCCGACACTGTCACGGCACGCCACCGGCGTAACGGTCAGATAAGAACCATCAAGACAACGCAGTCCCCCCACCTCAGAGAGGGTATCCCTGGCCCAGTCCGCCAAAACACGATCAACGCCATCCATGTCCCCGCCAGCCGGGCGGCTGATGCCATTCGGTCCAGCCGTACCCGGACCGCCCGTCCTCGGCCTCGAACCGGCACAGGGCGCGCGGGAAGCGGGCGACCTCCCCGTCGGGGGACGTCATGGCGACCGGGGCGAAGGCGAGCGGGACGACCGTCATCGGCATGCCGGGCACCTCCAGCCGCGCCCCCGACGGGAAGCCGTCCGCGCCGAACTCGCTCGCCGCGGTGAAACCCTCCCGCTCCTCGGTCCCCCCGCCCGGCGGGACCGTGAAGCACGGCCAGGGCATCTCGAAGCCGACGTTGGCGCGCATGCCGTGGAAGAACGTGCCGTCGTCGAGCCGCCCCGAGCTCCACAGCCACGACATCTGCCACCAGTCGCGCTCCCCCCAGCTGTGGTCGCGCTCGCCGTACCCGGAGAAGGCGATCTCCTCGTCCCCGCCGACCCGAATCGTCCCCGCGACCGCGCAGGGGATCTCGTAGCGGGACATGAAGCGGTACGGGTACGGGTCGCCGCCGCTCCGCCACTCCAGGTCGAACGCGAGCGGGGTCGTCCCGGCGCCCCCGAGGTCCCCGTACGCCATGGCGGGGTCGTCCACGACGGCCGCCGCCCTTGCGTCGAGGGTCACCCGGAAGGACCGCATGGGGTCCGTCACGTCGTGGGCGGCCCGGAACCCCCCGCCACCCTCGCCGCGCACCGCGAGGACCCCGGGACGCGTCCCCGCCCCGTCCTGCGAGGGAGGACCGGGGACGGACAGCGGGACGTGGTGGTCGGCCAGCAGCACCGCCGGCCGGTCTCTGCCGACCAGGCACGCCCAGTACCAGGCGCGGTTCCAGTTGGGATACAGGCCGAGCCTGACGTAACCGGCGAGCGAGCCGTCCTCTGCCGCGAAGTCGAGATAGACGGACTCGCTCCACAGCGGCTCGGGGCCCGCCGGGTGCGGCCCCTCGTCCTCGGGCCGCAACGGCCAGGTCTCGTGATCGACGAACTTTCCCACGGTCACTCCGATGCAGGCGCCCGATCATGGGTCGGCACGTGCCGGCCGGCCTGGATCGGCCGGCCTATGTTGGTCGGCCGGTGTCGGCCGGTGTCGGCCGGCAGGTGTCGGCCCAACCTAACCGACCGCGCCCCGGCCGGACAGGGCCCTCAGGAGCTGCCGCAGCCGCCCCCGCCCCCGCCCCCGCAGCTGGAACCTGAGCCGGAATCGGAGCCGCCGTCCCCACCCCCGCCGCCGAAGAAGCCGTAGGAGGCACCCGCCGAGGCGTCGGAGGCGCCGCGACGGCGGGAGCCGCGTCGTGGCGCGGGAGGCGGTGGCGGGCCGTCCATGGACAGGGCGGCCGACAGCCGTCCGTCCTCCCACTGATTCAGGCCGTGCAGGGCGACGCCCAGGATGCTCAGCTCGACGTGGTCGACGTGGCCGCCGGCCCGGGGCGGCAGGGACCTGTCCTCGCGGTGGCGCAGGCGGTAGTGGGCCAGCGCGGTCTTCCCCGCGCGGTTGGGGTGGGTGGGGTCGGCCCGGCCGGAACCGGGCGCGTCGACGAGCCCCAGGTCCCTCAGCCGCGCGATCAGCATGGTCACCGCGGCCCCCTGGGCCACCCTGTCCCTGATCACCCAGACCGGCACGCCGTCCCCCTGCCCCCTGAGGTGGTCGAGGATCTCGGTCTGCACCGGCTGGGTGAGCACACCGACCTGGCCCGACACCTGCGTCAGCCGCCCGTCGCGCCGCGCCCTGACCGCCCCTGTCGCGGTCAGCGAGGCCAGCGCGGTGTCGACCACCCGGGGCCGGCCGCCCGCGAGCAGCGCCAGCTCGTACGGCGTCAGCTCGGGTCCCTCGTAGACGCGCGAGGGGCGCACGGCCAGGCGCAGCGCGATCAGCACCGACACGCCGAGAAGCGCGAGACCCACCACGACGATGATCTGTACGGTCTGCATGACGGCCTCCGGGATGACGTCCCTGCGCCAGGTTCACTACCCAGTGGACGAACGGGGAGGACCAGAAGTTTCGGCGGCGCCCGGTCCGGCACGCTCGATGTGGGACGGCACCCGGCTCAGCGCCTCCGGCCCGGCGGCACCCGGCTCGACGCACGCGGTTCGACGCGGCCGGTTCGACCGGCTCGACGCGCGGTTCAACGGCGTCTGCCGAAGAGCGACCACCGGCGGGGCACGGGGCCTGGCTCGGGGGTCACGGGCTCCTTTGGCAGCCGTCCCGCCGCGCGGAGACGGTCGGCGAAGTCGCGGGCGTCGGCGTGTGAGCCGCCCGGCGGCTTGGGGCGGCCTCTCGCGTACGCGTCGAACTCCCCGGCGAAGCCGTCGCCGAGCGACGCGACCAGGTCGGGCCGTAGCCTGGCCACCGCCCTGCGCCGTTTGGAGATCAGGCCGGCCTCCTGGACGCGCAGCCGCTCCCGGTCGAACCCCCGCGGCGCCTCCCGCCCGGCCACCAGGGCCGCCACCAGGGCCTCCTGAGCCCTGGCAAGGGCCTCACGCGCCGTTTCGCCGGTCTCCGGCTCCCGGTGCACCCCCCGCCCCTCCCCGGCCTCCAGCGACTCTCTCGCGGCCTCCCGCTCCCTGGCGGTCCCTCGAACCCCTTCGACGGCCGCCCGCCCCTCGTGGCCGCCCGGCTCCCGCACCCGGCCGGTGGCGTCCCCGGGCACCGCGTCGTCAGACACGGGCCATCGCGCCGCGGATCCGGTCGAGCTCCCCCTCCAGGGCGCCGTCGCTGGGGTAGTCGTCGTCCCATTCGAGCAGCACACCGGGCGGATCGACCCGGGCGCACAGCTCGGAGAGGATGTCCAGCACGTCCTGCGGGACGTGGGCGGTGTGGGTGTCGTGCCACAGCCCCTGGCGGGAGTGGCCTCCGGCGACGTGGACGTAGGCCAGCTCGGACAGCGGGAGGCCGTCCAGCGCGGCGGTGGCCGACAGGCCCAGGTTGACCTGGTTCGTGTAGAGGTTCGCCACGTCGATCAGGAGCCCGACGCCGGTCATCTCCACCAGTTCGCCGAGGAAGGCGGCCTCGGTCATCTCGTCCTCCGGCCAGCCGAACAGGGCCGCGACGTTCTCCAGAGCCAGCGGTACGGGAAGCGCGTCCTGCGCCCGCCGCACGTTCTCGGCGACGACGGAGAGCGCGGCCCGGGTGCGCGGGACCGGAAGCAGGTGCCCGGCCTCCATCCCGCCCGCCCGTACGAAGGCGAGGTGCTCGCTGACCAGCGGCGCGTCCAGGGCGCGGGCGCAGTCCGCCAGGTGCGCCAGCCGCCGCGGGTCGGGAGGCTCGGCGCCGCCGACGCCCAGCCCGACACCGTGCGGGATCACCGGAACCCCGCGGGCGCGGAGCACCCGCAGCGACTCGGGGAGCCTGGCGGGGCCGATGTTCTCGGCGATGACCTCGACGAAGTCGACCCCGGGCAGCCGCTCCACGGTCAGGTCGATCTCCGGCCGCCAGCCGATGCCCACCCCCAGCGCCGGAGACTCAGCCGCCATCGGAGGCGTCACCGTTCCGGCCTGCCCGCCGGGCCGCCACTGCCTCTCCTGCGGCACCGGCCGTCCTCACCGCCGGGGCCGGACGCCGCTCACCCACCGCAACCGCCACCGCCGCACCCTCCGCCGCAGCCGGACCCGCCACCGCCGTCACCCGACCCGCCGGAGTCACCCCAGCCACCGGAGCCGAAGTCACCGCCACCGCCGAAGGAGGAACCGTCCCCCGAGCTCGAACCGCCGCCGCAGGCGCCCGTGGCGCAGCCGCTCGAACCGCCCGCGGCCTGGCGCTGGAGCTCCTCCTCCAGGCCGGGCTCGCCGAGCTCGCTCAGGCCGTACAGGGCGACGGGGATGCCGACGGCGAAGGCCAGATCGGGCGCGACAGGGCGGGCGCCCCGCGCGTAGGTCCGGCGGGCGGAGGCGAGCACCTCGTGACCGGCGTGGCTCAGCACGTCGCGCAGCGCCCGCTTCTGCCGCGCGTAGACGGAGAAACCACCGATCACCGAGAACATGCCCACCAGCAGCGCGAAGGTGCCGAGTCCCCCGGTGGCTCCCGCGAGCAGGATGCCCGCCACGACGATCACCTCGATGATCGAGGTGATCTGGAGCCGGCCCAGCAGCACCTGGGCGTGGTCGAGCGCGCCCTCGGGCACCAGCAGGCCGAGCCCCAGCAGGCGGTAGCGCAGGCCGTCGACGCTCTGCCCCTCGGCCACCGCGCGGCGGACCTCGCCCACCGGGGCCGAGCCTCCGCGCAGGTGGAGCGACTCCATGACGGCGTGCTCGATCGGGTCGGGAGACGGCCGTGCCCCGGCGACCAGGCTGGCCTGGCCGCCGCGCGAGATCCGGATCGCCCCGGCCCTGGCCAGCAGGCCGAGCGCGGTGTTGATCACGCGGCGCGGCCCTCCGGAGAGATAGGCGAGCTCGTACGGGTTCGGTGGCCCGCCGTAGTGGCCGACCATGGCCGAGCGAACCCGGCGGTGCTCGCGGTGCAACGCGAAGGCCGTGGAGAGGATGACCAGGCCGACGGCGAAGGCGATGACGAACAGTGAGAACTCCATGTCCGCCTCCTTGGGGGGAAGGTGGGCCACAGGAGTGACGTCCCGTGTACCCAGGTAGACGCGCACAGCCTGGCAGAAGTTTCACCCGACTTCGACGGCGACCCGGTGAGATGTCGGTCACCAGGCGAAACACGTGTCACCGGCCCCGGCGCGGCCGGAGCCGGTGACCCCGGACGCGCCTTCCCCTGCGCGGGTGCCCCGCCCGGCGATCGACCCGGGCGGACACCGAATCCAGGCGGGCGATCGACCCGGGCGGGCGCCCGGCCAGGCGGACACCCCGTCCGGCCTGGCACTCGATCCAGGCGGGCACGCGGCCCAGGCGGCACTCAGCGGCGGCACTCAGCCCAGGCGGGCGACGAGGGCCTCGTACTCCTCCCAGAGCTCCTTGGGCATGTGGTCGCCGAAGGTCTGGAAGAAGGCGGGCATGAGCGACGCCTCCTGCCTCCAGATCTCCTCGTCGACGCTCAGCAGCGTCCGCATGTTCTCCTCGGAGACGTCGAGGCCCTCGGTGTCGAGCTGGGCGGGGAGCAGGCCGATGGGGGTCCGTACCGCCTCCGCCCGGCCGTTGAGGCGGTCGACGATCCACTTGAGCACGCGGGTGTTCTCGCCGAAGCCGGGCCAGATGAACCTGCCCCCGTCGTCCTTGCGGAACCAGTTCACGTAGTAGATGCGCGGCAGCCGGGCGTTCTCCCGCCGGCCGATCGCGAGCCAGTGGGCGAAGTAGTCGCCCATGTTGTAGCCGCAGAAGGGCAGCATCGCGAACGGGTCGCGACGCAGCTCGCCGACCTTGCCCTCGGCGGCGGCGGTCTTCTCCGAGGCGATGTTGGCCCCCACGAAGACGCCGTGCTGCCAGCTCATCGACTCCGTGACCAGGGGGACCGCGCTGGCCCGGCGCCCGCCGAACAGGATCGCGGAGATCGGCACCCCATCGGGGTCCTGCCACTCGGGGGCGATCGTCGGGCACTGCGCGGCCGGGACCGTGAAGCGGGCGTTGGGGTGCGCGGCGGGCTCGCCGGAGTCCGGCGTCCAGGCGCGGCCCTTCCAGTCGGTCAGGCGCGCCGGGGGCCGGTCGGTGAGCCCCTCCCACCACACGTCGCCGTCGTCGGTGAGGGCGACGTTGGTGAAGATGCTGTTGCCCCAGAGCGTCCTGATCGCGTTGGCGTTGGTGGACTCACCGGTTCCGGGGGCGACGCCGAAGAAACCCGCCTCGGGGTTGATGGCGCGCAGCCGCCCGTCGTCGCCGAAGCGCATCCAGGCGATGTCGTCGCCGATCGTCTCGACCTTCCATCCGGGGAGGGTCGGCTGGAGCATGGCGAGGTTCGTCTTCCCGCAGGCGCTCGGGAAGGCCGCCGCGACGTAACGCGTCTCCCCGGAGGGCGGGGTGATCTTGAGGATGAGCATGTGCTCGGCCAGCCAGCCCTCGTCGCGGGCCATCGTGCTGGCGATGCGCAGGGCGTAGCACTTCTTGCCGAGCAGGGCGTTGCCGCCGTACCCGGAGCCGTAGGACCAGATCTCGCGGGTCTCGGGGAAGTGGCTGATGTACTTGGTGGGATTGCACGGCCACGGCACGTCGTCCTGGCCGGGCTCCAGCGGGGCGCCGACCGAGTGGACGGCCTTGACGTAGCCGCCGCGCTCCTCGATGAGCCGCAGGGCGTCGTCGCCCATGCGGGTCATGACGCGCATGGACACGACCACGTACGGCGAGTCGGTGATCTCCACGCCGAGCTGGGAGATCTCACCGCCCAGGGGGCCCATGCAGAACGGCACCACGTACATCGTCCGGCCGCGCATGCTGCCCTTGAAGATCTCGCCGAAGGTACGGCGCATCTCGGCGGGGGCGATCCAGTTGTTGGTCGGCCCCGCGTCCTCCTCACGCTCGGAGCAGATGTAGGTCCGGTCCTCGACCCTGGCGACGTCGCTGGGGTCGGAGGTGGCGTGGAAGCTGTTCTGCCGCTTGGCCAGACGCGTGAACGTGCCCTGCTCGACCAGCAGGTTCGTCAGGCGGGTCCATTCGGCCTCGGAGCCGTCGCACCATTCGATCCGGTCCGGCTGGGTCAGCTCGGCGATCTCCTTGACCCACCCGGCAAGCTCCTCGTGGCTGGTCGGGCTGACGGCGGTGACATCTACGGTAACGGACACTACTGGGGCTCCTTTACACTTCTCCGGGCCAAAACATCATTGACGAACGAACCGCGCTCAATCCAATTGGCATAGACCAGTGAATTCGCACGATCACGCGTCATGGCGCTCCAGGCCCGGCGCCTCCTACGGCGTATGGCCTGGCAGGAGACGCAAGGTTTTGAAACCCCTACCCAAAAGAAGTGAATCTAAAAAAGCCGCATCGGCAGTGGTATAGGCCAATGAGAAAGGTCTAAACCAATCGGCGAACAGGTTCAGACCAATTCATTGGTCATTTCCGCTGCCCAGGCTCAGGAATTCACGTCCGGACCCGCCGCCCGGACGCGATCGACGTGCTGGAGCGCGTCCCTCAGATCCGCCAGCCAGGTGTCGGTGTGGTTGCCCACCAGGCGCACGCACCAGGCGAGCGCGTCACTGCGGCTGCGGGCCACCCCGGCCGCGACGAGGGTGTCGAGCACCTGACGCTCCGACTGCTTGAGCCGGGTCATGACAGGCACCGAGAGTGTGGTGAACATCACTGTCTTGTCGCCGACGGCGACTCCCCAGGAGACCTTTCTGCGGAAGCGCTGCTCGGCCTCGAGCGCGATCTCGACGCGCCGCTCCCTGGTCTCCTCGCGGAAACGCAGGATCCCGCCCTCCATGGCGGCGGAGCGCTCCACCTCCGAGACGTCGTCATCGAGCGCGGGGGCCCGGAGCCTGCCGACCACCGCGATCTCCTCGCGGTCCAGCACGATCTCCACCCCGCCCTCGAACCACTCCTCGGGCAGCCTCCCCGCGAACCAGCCGCGCAGCTTCGCCACCGCTTCATCTTTTCCCATGTAATTTAGATTACAACGCTTCATCGAACGAGGCCAGCATCGCGCCGCGCCGAACCCGAGCAGGCGGAACCCCGTGGGAACGTGCGGGAGGCGTGGGAACGGGTGGGAACGGAGGACGCGGATCAGCGGACCCGGGCGGCGACCTGCGGGCTGATCCGTACGGCCCCGGCGAAGTTGCGGGTGGTGACGGGGACGAGCTTGACCACGTCGCCGGTCCTGGGGGCGTGCAGCATCTTGCCGCCTCCCCAGTAGATGGCCACGTGCGAGACGTAACCGGGGTTGGTGGGGTCGTGCCGCCAGAACAGCAGGTCACCGGGCTGGGCCTCGGAGAGCGGGATCTGGGGACCTGAGACGAACTGCTGGTGCGTCACCCGGGGCACCTTGATCCCCGCCTGCGCGTACGCCCACTGGACCAGGCCCGAGCAGTCGAAGCTGTCAGGACCCTCGGCGCCCCACACGTACGGGCGGCCGAGCTTGCCGATCGCGGCGGTGAGCGCGGTGGTGACCTGGGGGGCGGTCATGAAGGAGCTCGCGGACCAGGTCACGGCCTTGCCGGGGGTCTCCGCGGCGGTCTTGCCGGGGGCCCTCAGCACCGGGTTGATCACCGCGACCTGCGCCCCCTTGGGCAGGGCGCGCAGGAGGGTGAGGCGCAGCCTCGCGGAGTCGGCCTTCGGCGCGCTCACCACGAGCGCGTTGTTCTCCGGGATGCCCAGCGCGCGGGCGGTCGGGCGGGAGACCACGGCGTCGATGGCGCCCATGCCCATCGTGGCGTAGGCCCCGACGCGCAGGTTGCGCCCGGCGGTGGTGAAGGTCTTGCCCAGGGGCATGCCCCCGTCGTTGCCCAGGACGAAGGAGACGGCGACCTCCCCCGCCGAGACGTTCCGCCAGAGCCTGTCGGAGCGCGCGGTCGGCTTGGGGGTGTACGCGCGGAACGTCGAGGGGTTCACCCCGAGCGTCTGCACCGGCTTGCCGTCCAGGATCACCTCCGCGGCGTCGGCCCGCTCCACCGCCCGTACCCCGGACAGCTGGGCGATCCTGGCGACCACGGTCGCGCTGAGCGGCCGGTGCGCGACGACGAACAGGTGCGGCTGCCGCATCGAGGTGAGCGGCGCCACCGGCTCCGGTGCCGCCGGCCCGCCCTGGGCGGGCTTCGCCACCTGGGTCGGCAGGGTGGCGACGGACCTGCGCATCGTGATCGTCTCCGGCTCGGCCTCCGGCATCTGGGCGAAGACCATCAGGCCGGTGGCCAGCACGCCGACGAGCAGGACGGCCAGGACGGGGACGACCCGCCTCATCAGGTGGGCGGTGCGGTGGCTGTAGCGGAGGCGGGGGCGGTAGGCGAGATCCTGCCGGGCCTCCCGGATCAGGTCGGAGACACGTGGCCGCCGATCGAACACGACATCTCCCCTTCCCCGCGGACTCCAGCCCTACGAGGGTGCCGTAGAGCGCCCTCCAATGCACGCGAACCCATCGAAAAGCGCCCTATCTGCAATGTGGCCGCACGACTTACGAAACCCTGCCAAATCCTCTGACACACGGCAATCCGCCAGGACACCCGTCCCGGCGGATCAGCGAATCGATCGGAGTATGGGGAGGTCAGTTGCCGATGTACGGCACGGCCTCAAGGATCTCGACCGTGTTGGAGCGGCCGTTCGGCATCGTGTAGGTCGCCTTCTCGCCGATCTTCTTGCCGTTGATCGCCGCACCGAGCGGCGACTTGGGCGAGTAGACGTCGATCGGGGCGCCGCTCTCCTCACGGGAGGCCAGCAGGAAGGCGACCTCCTCGTCATCGCCCTCGAAACGGACGGTGACCGTCATTCCAGGACCGACCACACCTTCGGTGCGGGGCGCCTCGCCGACCTTGGCACTGTCGAGGATCTGGCGGAGGTGGAAGATGCGGGCCTCCATCTTGCCCTGCTCGTCCTTGGCGGCGTGGTAGCCGCCGTTCTCCTTCAGGTCGCCTTCCTCGCGTGCCGCCTCGATCTTCTTGGCGATGTCGACGCGCCCGGGCCCCGAGAGGTGCTCGAACTCAGCCTTCAGGCGGTCGTACGCCTCCTGAGTGAGCCAGGTGACGCTCTCGCTGTGGGAGTCGGCCACGGGTTCTCCTTGCTTCCTCGGGGGCTTCGTGCTTGGTGCTTGGGGGGTTGCGGTCGGTCGAATTTCGAAAGGCTAACAAGTTAACCCCTCGACCGCCTCCCCAAATGTCTCACTATACGAGATAGCAGTACTGGACATGACCGGAAGTGGCCTGAGCACTGGTCTCTAGCCGTTCGGTAAGCCGAACATACCCCTCACCAGCCGGAATATTGACCTCCTTGCTGCCGACCTCGACGTGGCTGACGTCCGTGGCCCGCAGGCGGCAGAGCGCCGCGCGATCGGATGGTTTGTTCACTTCGAAGGTGATCTGCAGAGAATCGCCGCGGGTGGCGTCGAACGCGATGACCTGGTCGATGACCTCCGTGTTGCCCTTGGACGCCCACATCACGTAGCCCCATCCCCCCGCGCACACGGCGCAGAGGATCGCGATCACGGCGTGCACGACGAAGCGTCCCCTGCGCTCCGGGCGGTCGGGAAAGTCGCCCGGGGTGCCGAGGACAGGACCGTCCTGACGGCCCTTCTCGGCTTCGCTGGTGGCCATGACGGAATCTCCCTGCACTACCTCGGTGTTATCCGAGACAATTGTCCCCTGCGGGGGCCTCGCCCTCGCGACCGCCCAAGAGAAACTAACCTCTCCCTAGAGTGACGTAAGCCGAGGGCGCGCGGGGGCACCACGTCGAGCGGAGCGGAAGACACGGCCAGGCGGGCCGTCCGCGAGGCGACCGGCGACGATCCGACGCGCGACCGACATAAGGAGACACCGAGCCCGTGAGTGCACCGCTCAGGCTGATGGCCGTTCACGCGCATCCCGACGACGAGTCGAGCAAGGGCGCCGCCACCATGGCGCGCTACGTGGCCGAGGGCGTGGACGTGCTGGTCTGTACGCTCACCGGAGGCGAACGCGGGTCGATCCTGAACCCCAAGATGGAGCGTCCGGAGATTCTCGAGAACATCGGCGAGGTCCGGCGCCTGGAGATGGAGCGCGCCCGGGAGATCCTCGGCGTTCAGCAGCGCTTCATGGGGTTCGTCGACTCCGGCCTGCCGGAGGACGAGAGCGAGCCGCTGCCCGAGGGCTGCTTCGCGCTGCAGCCGCTGGAGATCGCCTCGGAGCCGCTGGTGGCGGCCGTCCGCGAGTTCAGGCCGCACGTGATCCTGACCTACGACGACGACGGCGGCTACCCGCACCCCGACCACATCATGACCAACCGCGTCTCGGTCGAGGCCTTCGAGGCGGCAGGCGACCCCGACCGCTATCCGGACGCCGGCGAGCCCTGGCAGCCCCTGAAGCTCTACTACCACATGGGTTTCACCAAGGACCGGTTCGAGGCGCTGCACGAGGCGATGAACGACCGCGGCATCGGCTCCCCGTACGCCGAGTGGATCTCCCGCTGGGAGGACCGCCCGCAGAAGTGGCCGGTGACCACCCGCGTCCCCTGCGGCGACTACTTCGAGCTCCGCGACGAGGCGCTGCTCGCGCACGCCACCCAGGTCGACCCGGACGGCTTCTGGTTCGTCTGCCCGCGCGACCTGCAGCGCGAGGTCTGGCCGACCGAGGACTACCACCTGGCCCGTTCGCTCGTGGACGTCGAGCTTCCCGAGGACGACCTGTTCACCGGTGTCCACACGGATGTCCCGGCGGACACGGTCTCGCACGCCTGCCACTGACGCGACCATGGGGTGACGGTGGCAAACTTGACATGTGATTGCATTCGACACCGTCACCAAAGGTGACGTCAGCCCGGGTCTCCTGGGTTTCCTCGTCGTGGCCGGCCTGGGGTTCGCCCTGTACATGCTGGTCAAGTCGATGAGGAAGCAGATCTCCAGGATCGAGGTCCCCTCCGAGGCCGAGCTGAGGGAGCGGAAGGGCGCCGACACCACCACGACGCCGACCGCTCCCTAGCCCCCGGCCCCGCCGGATCCACGGTCCCGACCGGCCACCGCGCGACACGCGCGAAGGGCGGGATCAGCCGAGCCGAAAACCCCGAGAGCGAGCGAGAACGACCATGGCCGACGACATCGAGGTCTCCGACAACCCCGAGGCCTCCCGCTTCGAGATCCTGCTGGACGGCGAGGTCGCCGGGTTCGCCGCGTACCGCCTGCGCGCCGGAAAGATCATTTTCACCCACACCGAGATCCTCCCCGAGCACGAGGGCAAGGGCCTGGGCAGCCGGCTGGCCTCCGCGGCTCTCGACGCGAGCCGCTCGTCCGGCCGGTCGGTCGTGCCGCTCTGCCCGTTCATCGCCCGCTACATCCGGCGTCACCTCGAGTACAAGGATCTGGTCCCCGAGGGCTACCTCGACCTCCTCGACGAGGAGGCCTGACCTCACGGCTCCCGCCCGGAGCCGCGCGAGAGCCGGGCCGTCCGCCGACCGGCGGACGGCGCCGTCACGGGCGGTCGTCACAGGCCGTCGTCAAGGACCGCCGTCACGAAGCGCGACCACGGATCGCGACGGTTCACCGGCCGCTTCTGGCCGTACACGACGGCTCACCGGCCTCTTCTGGCCGTACGGGAACGCCCGTCAGTCTCCGAGGGTGTCCGTCGAGGACCAGGCGCGCTCCAGCGCCCTGGGCAGCCCCCAGCGGCCCAGCGAGGTGAGCACCTCGGTCCTGTCGACGATCCCGAGGCACGCCCAGAGCGGGGTGACCGAGCTGAAGAGCGTCTCGGCCGCCTCCAGGTCCTCCGGCTCGTCCAGGTCGACGTCGATGTCCTCCGATTCGGCGATGAGCCTGGCGATCCGCTCGGGCGACGCCAGCACCCCGGGGCCGCGCCTGGCCAGGGCGGCGACCACGGCCAGCCAGTCGGCGTGGTGGATCGCGCACAGGGCGGCCAGCACCGAGTCCTCGTGGCTGAGCTCCCCGTCCAGGTCGGAGAAGACCTCCAGCCGGTCCTCCTCGTCGGGCAGGTCGGAGATCGGCCCCGCGATGCCCGCCGTGACGGTCAGCCAGAGCTCCTCGTCGTCGGCCGGCAGCGGCTCCCCCTCGTACCCGGCGCAGGCCCGCAGCACGTTGCCGGGATAGCCGGGCCTGCCCAGCACCTCGCGCAGCCGGGTGGCCGCGGCCTGCAGCTCCCTGACGGGCCGCTCGGGGTCGGGCAGCTCGGCCAGGATGCGCCGCAGCTCGGCCAGCGCGAACGCCTCCTCCTCGTCCCAGGCGGCGAACAGCTCCTCGTCCTGCTCGTCGGAGACCGCGGTTCCGGGGATCCGCCCGTCGGGCAGCGGGCCGGTGAGCCAGCGCTCCTGGAGATCCGCGTAGGCCTCCCTGGCCTGCTCGTCGCCCCGGGCGAGCGCGTCCGGATCGATCTCCCCGGCGGCGACCCGCTCCTCCAGGTAGGCGACCAGCCCGTGGAACATCTCCTCGCCGACCGGTCCTCGCTCGTCCTCCTCGGGCCAGACGAAGAAGCTCGGGGTGAGCAGGAGCGGCTCGGTGCCGGTGGACTCCATCCAGCGCTGCACGTCCCCCACGGTCGCGCCGCCGGACTCGATCGCGCTGAGCGTCGCCTTCGCGGAGTCCCAGAAGGGCACCGACAGCGGGTTGCCCGCCGCCAGCAGCGCCCGCCTCAGATCGGGCAGCGCCACCAGTGCCACGCCGGACGGCACGGCGAGCAGCGCACGGGCAACATCACGCCGGGTCAGCTCGGAGGCCGCCCTTCCGGCGTGTACACACACGAAGTCGAGATCCACGCCCAGTGAGCCTACGCCGGAAGAGCGGTGAACACACCTTCCCGCCCGGTGTCACTCTCGCGCACCCGAGGCACCGCGCCCGTCCGGGGGAGCCACGGGAGGGGTCAGGGCGCCCGTCCGGGGGAGCCACGGGAGGGGTCAGGAGACGCCGGACGCGGCGGCCGGAGCGCGCGTCCGGCGCGCGGCGGTGGCCCGGACGGGGCGCCAGGTGCTCACCAGCGCGAAAGCCAGCAGCAGCTCGGCGATGTCGCCGCCGTAGTACATGATCTCCGCGGCTCCGCGCAGCTGCGCGACCGGCACCGGCACGTCGACGACGAGCCCGGCGTACATCAGCTGCGACAACGTGGCGTGTACGGCGATGGCCACCCCCAGCACGACCAGCCGCAGGGGGACCGGCGGGCGCCGCGGCGCCGGGTCGGGGCCGGCGATCACCCAGGCGAACAGGCAACCGGACAGCAGGAAGTGCACGTGCACCAGGTGGTGCGGCAGCGCGCCGGTGGAGATGATCCGATACAGCGGGGTGCAGTACAGCGCCACCATGGCGCCTACGCTGAGCAGCAGCGCGATCCACGGGTCGGCCACCAGGCGCATCGCCCGGCAGCGCAGCACGGCGACGAGGCGCCGTCCGTGGACCGGCGGCAGCGAGCGCAGCAGCAACGTCACCGGGGCGCCGAGCACCAGGCCCAGCGGCGCCAGCATGCCGATCAGCAGGTGCTGCAGCATGTGCCCGCGGAAGTCCGTCTCGGCGAACGCGGCGACGGGCCCGGTCACGGCGGCGGCGGCCAGCGCGACGCCCGCGAGGAAACCCGCCGTCCGCCACCGGCTCCAGCCTCTGGGCTCGCGACCGCGCCGCGCCGCCAGCAGCACGTACCCGCCCGCCACCACGGCCAGGACCGCCGGCGGCAGCGCCGCCGCCAGGCCGCCGCCGTGCTCGTGGACCTCGTGGGCCCCAGACGCCAGGACGATCATGACGTCGGCGCGGCGGGGGCGCGCCCGCCCTCGTCGCACAGCTCGACCGGGCCGCCGCCACGCTGCAGCAGCCACCCGCCGGCCACCAGCGCCGCGCCCAGGAGCAGGAATCCCAGATCCCACCAGGTCTGGTACGGGCCGGTCCGCACGTGGTGGATGCCCAGCAGATGGTGATCGATGATGCCCTCCACCAGGTTGAACGCCCCCCATCCGACGAGGATCCAGCCCCACAGCTCCCGCGATCTCCACACCCGGCCGCGGGAGTGCAGGACCCGCGAGTACAGCAGGCCGAGGCCGATCAGCACCGCCAGCCAGGTGAACGCGTGGAACAGCCCGTCCCACAGCGTGTTCATCCGCAACCCGGGAACGGTGTCCGCCGGGTAGTACCTCACTCCGATGTTGTCGGTGTTCGTGCTGGTCAGCATGTGGTGCCACTGCAGGATCTGGTGCAGCAGGATGCCGTCGACGAACCCTCCCAGCCCGATGCCCAGAATCGTTCCCGGCGCGGCGATCCGCCCGGCGCCGCTCCGCACAACCGACCTGTTCACCATCACGGCCCCCTTGTTCCCGGCTCGCGCCCGGCCAGTCCTGTCCGCCTCACGTACGGGTCAGGCCGGTCCGGAGCCGCGTGCCGCCGCCGAGGAGAGGGGCACCCCGGGGGTCCCCCGCAAACCCCACCAGAGCCACCGGCGGGCGTACGGGAGCGACGCACCCGCGCACGCCATCCGCGGCCTAAAATTTCGGCCGCCCGCCCATGCTCGCGGCCTCGTCCCTCTCCCGGTTTAGTGTGAGAAGGATCGTGTGGGTACAACCGCGACGCGCGATCTCCGCGCACCTCGCGAGGAGGACGCACGCACCGCGTACGCAGGAAAGGTCGTTATGAACCGCTTGAAGGACGCGACGAGCCCCTATCTGCTGCAGCACGCGGACAACCCCGTCGACTGGTTCGAATGGGGCGAGGAGGCGTTCGCCGAGGCCGTCCGGCGGAACGTGCCGCTGCTGATCAGCGTCGGCTACTCGGCGTGCCACTGGTGCCACGTGATGGCTCACGAGTCCTTCGAGGACCGGGCCACGGCCACGCTGATGAACGAGCGCTTCGTCAACGTGAAGGTCGACCGCGAGGAACGGCCGGACGTCGACGCGGTGTACATGGCGGCCACCCAGGCCATGACCGGTCAGGGCGGGTGGCCGATGACGGTCTTCGCCACCCCGGAGGGCCACCCCTTCTACACCGGCACCTACTTCCCCAGGCAGCAGTTCCAGCGGCTGCTGGCCGGGGTGTCGAGCGCCTGGACCGAAGAGCGGGAGGCCGTGCTGGAGCAGGGCTCGAAGATCGTGGAGGCGCTGAACGAGCGGTCGGCGCTGCCGTCCGGGCCGCTGCCCACGCCGGACACGCTCACCCGGGCCGTGCACAGCCTGGCCGGGTCCTTCGACGCGGTCCGCGGCGGCTTCGGCGGAGCACCCAAGTTCCCGCCGTCGATGGCCCTGGAGTTCCTGCTGCGCTACGGCGCGGCGGCCACCGGGACCACGCGGGACATGGAGGACGGGGAGCGGCGGGCGACCGCCGACGCGGCGACGTCCATGGCCGGGCGGACGCTGGAGGCCATGGCGCGGGGCGGCATCTACGACCAGCTCGGCGGGGGGTTCGCCCGCTACAGCGTGGACGCCGAGTGGGTGGTCCCGCACTTCGAGAAGATGCTCTACGACAACGCCCTGCTCCTGAGGGTCTACACGCACTGGTGGCGCTCCACCGGCTCCGCCCTGGGCAGGAGGGTGGCGCTGGAGACGGCCGACTGGCTGCTGGCCGAGATGCGCACCCCCGAGGGGGGCTTCGCCTCCGCCCTGGACGCCGACAGCGAGGGCGTGGAGGGCAAGTTCTACGCCTGGACCGGTGAGGAGATCCGCGAGGTCCTCGGCGAGGAGGACGGGCTCTGGGCGATCGAGCTGTTCGAGGTGACCGGGACGTTCGAGCACGGCACCTCGGTGCTGCAGCTCCTCGCCGACCCCGACCCCGGCGACGCCGAGCGGTTCGCCCGGGTCCGCTCCGCGCTGCTGGCCGCGCGGGCCCGCCGGGTACGGCCGGGACGGGACGACAAGGTGGTGGCCGCCTGGAACGGCCTGGCCATCGCCGCCCTCGCGGAGACCGGTGCCCTGTTCGAGCGGCCGGACCTCGTCGCGGCGGCCCGCGAGGCGGCCGTGCTGGTCGACGAGCTCCACCTGGACGGCGACCGGCTGCTGCGCACCTCCCGCGACGGCAGGGCGGGGACCAACGCCGGAGTCCTGGAGGACTACGGCGACCTCGCCGAGGGCCTGCTCGCCCTGTACGGGGTGACCGGGGAGGTCCGCTGGTTCCGGCGGGCCGAGGCGCTGCTCGACACCGTCCTGGCCCGGTTCTCCGACGGCTCCGGCGGGTTCTACGACACCGCCGACGACGCGGAGCGGCTCTTCCAGCGCCCGCGGGACGCGACCGACAACGCCACCCCGTCCGGCCAGTTCGCCGCCGCGGGCGCGCTGCTCTCGTACGCCGCGCTGACCGGCTCGGCCCGGCACCGGGAGGCGGCCGAGGCGGCCCTGGGCACGGTCACCGTGCTGGCCGACAAGCACGCGCGGTTCGCCGGGTGGGGGCTGGCCGCGGCCCAGGCGGCGCTGTCCGGCCCGATCGAGGTCGCGATCGTGGGCCCGGCGGGCGATCCGGCGACGGCGGCCCTGCACAGGACGGCCCTGCTGTCACCCTTGCCCGGTCTGGTCCTGGCGCTCGGCGAGCCCGATTCCGCCGGTGCCGGCGCTGGTTCCGATGTCGATGACGGTGCCGGTGCCGGGGAGGTCCCGCTCCTGGCCGGCAGGGGCCTGGTGGGCGGCGAGCCCGCGGCCTACGTGTGCCGTGGCTTCACCTGCAGGATGCCCGTCACCACCCCGGCTGCCCTGCGAGCCGAGCTGGCGAGCGGGGCGTGACAAACCAGGCGTGACAAACCAGGCGTGACGGACCGGGCGTGACGGACCGGGTGGTCGTCGGAATCGGGCGGGGACCGCCGGAGCGGCCGAGGTCCGTCGTCCTGGACGCCGGGGGCCGCCGCCCTGGACGGGGTCGCCGGGCAGATCGCCGTCCGCGTGACCGCCCCCGGACCCTCGCCGGTCGCCCCGGGTCTCGTCAGTTGCCCTGGACGGGGTCGCCGAGCCGGTGGCCCAGACCGTCGAGGTCGAAGTCGTCACCGCTCCCGTCGCCGCCCTCGCCGCCACGCCCGTCCGGGTCGTCGCCCCGGCCGGGCCCGGGGCCGTCGCCGGGACCGCCCGGTCCCTCGCCGGTATCCTCGGGGGTCGGGGGCTGGTCGGGCCCCGGGGTCTCCTGGTCGGGGGTGGCGCTCTGGTCGGGGCCGGGGGTGCCCGTCTCGCCGGGGCCGGGCGTGCTCCTGTCCAGGCCGTCGCCCTGCTGGTCGCCGTACTCGTCGTCGGGGCCGTAGCCGCCGTACGAGCCGGAGTAGCCGTAGTTGGACGGCTCCTTGAACTCCTTGACCGGCTTGCCCTCCATCGCCTCGGTCATGAAGGCACGCCAGATCTGCGCGGGGTAGGAACCGCCGTACAGGGCGCTGCCGTTCACCGTCACCGGCTTGTTGTCGTCGCGGAACATGTCGACCGCCACGGCCAGCTGCGGGGTGAACCCGGCGAACCAGACGGCCGCCGACTCGTCGGTGGTGCCCGTCTTGCCCGCCACGGGACGGTCGTACAGGCGGGCCGCGGAGCCGGTGCCCGCCTCGACGACCTGGGTCAGCGCGTAGGTGGCGTCGATGGCGGCCTGCTCGCCGAAGGCGCGCTTGCCCTTGGTGGAGCTCTTGACGACCTTGCCCTCGGCGTCGGTGACCGAGCGGATCACGTGAGCCTCGCGGTGGACGCCCTCGGCGGCGAAGGAGGCGAAGCCGGAGGCGTTCTGGACGGCGCTCACCGACGCCACGCCGAGCGGGAGCGTGGCGGCGCCCCGGTGCGGGTCGAGCTGCTCGGCGGGGATCCCGGCCTGCTCGGCGACCTTGACGACCTTGTTCAGGCCGACCTTCTGGGCGAGGTCGACGAACGCGGTGTTCACCGAGCTCTGGGTCGCCTTCACGAGGTTGACCTCGCCGTAGGAGTAGCCGCCGGAGTTGGGGATGTCGGCGGAGGCGATCCGGAGCGGCGAGTTGCCGTCGACCCTGGTGTCGAGGCCGAAGCCGTTGTCCAGGGCCGCGGCCAGCGTGTAGGCCTTGAACGTCGATCCGGCCTGCACCTTGGCCGAGAAGGAGTTGTCGAACTTGTTGGCGGTGTAGCTGCGCCCGCCGTAGAAGGCCACGACCTCACCGGTGGCGGGGTCGACGGCGGCCAGCCCGGTGCGGACCTTCTTCGGGGTGTCGTCCGGCAGGACCGAGGTGACGGCGCGCTCGGCGGCGGCCATCAGGTTCTTGTCGAAGGTCGAGACGATCTTCAGCCCGCCCTGGTTGATGACCTCGTCGGTGTAGCCCCTGCTCTTGAGCTCGGCCGTCACCTGGTCGAGCATGTAGCCCTCCTGCCCCTTGGGCGCGAAGATCGCCCTGGGCTTGCGGAGGGTGGGGAAGGTCACCTCGGCGGCCTCCTGGGAGGTGATGGCCCCGGTGGCCACCATCCCGTCGATCACCGACCTCCAGCGGTCCCTGGCCGCGTAGAGGTCGGGGCCCTGCGGGTCGGCGAACCTGGAGGGCTGCTGGATCACCGCGGCCAGGTAGGCGCTCTGGGCGAGGGTGAGCTTGCCGACGTCCTTGCCGAAGTAGGCGCCGGCCGCCGCCTGGACCCCGTCGGCGCCCCGGCCGAAGTAGATCGTGTTGAGATACTGCTCCAGCACCCAGTCCTTCGACTTCGACTGGTCCACCTTCAAGGAGATCATGACCTCCTTGAGCTTCCTGATTATGGAACGTTCCTGGCTGAGGCCGCTGTAGTAGTTGCGGACCATCTGCTGGGTGATCGTGGAGCCGCCCTGGAGCTGCTGGCCGCTGACCGTGGACCACATGGCGCGGAAGGTGCCCGAGAGGGAGACGCCCTGGTCCTCGTAGAAGGAGCGGTTCTCCGCGGCGATGACCGCGTTCCGCAGGCTCTGCGGCACCTTGTCGAGGGCCACGCTCTTGCGGTTGACGCCCTGTCTGGCCAGCACGGTCTTGCCGTCGCGGTAGTAGATCACCGACCCCTGCGCGGTGGCCCTCGGCTGCGTGCTGTCGGGAATGGGGGTGATCGCCCACACCACTCCGAGCAGGCCGATCGCCGAGATCAGCCCGACGCCGAAGACGACGAGTGTGATCCTCAGGAGCTTCCTCCTGGGACTGCCCGTCCCGCCTTTTAACACGCGTGACCCCCCGATAGGACCCGCCGCTGACCCCCGACGGTTGCGGACCGTTAAGGGTAAACGATGGATAACGGTGTCTGGCCCCTGCTTGGCATGGTACGGCTAGCCCTTCCCCTTGCGCGGGACATCGGCCACCAAAGGCAGAACACGGTATGGCACAGGGGTGTCCAAGGCGATCACCGAAGAGGTCCTGACCACGCCCCGGACATCAACGATCAGGTCAATTACCCGCTGCAGGTCGGCATTGCTGCGCGCCACCACCCGGCAGTGCATGTCGTCGCCGCCGGTGATCGTGTGCACCTCCAGCACCTCGGGAATGGCGGCGAGCTGGTCGGCGACCGGATCGTGCCCGCTGACCTGGCGGATCTGCAGGGTCACGAACGCGGTCACGTCGTAGCCGAGCGCCGCGGGAGCGATGTCCGGGCCGAACCCGGTGACCACACCCCGGGCGGTCAGCCTGTCGAGGCGTGCCTGCACGGTCCCCCTGGCCACGCCGAGCCGCCGCGAGCACTCCAGCACCCCGAGCCGGGGCTCCGCCGCCAGCAGGGCGATGAGCCGGGCGTCGAGCTGGTCGATCGTCATGATGTACAGATACTCCGCGGTGACCGGCGAGTAGGTGTGCAGTTTGCGCAGTACTTGAAGACAGTGTTGCACAAACAGCCCAGAAAAACAGACAGTATTCGCATGAGCGACATCTTTCCTGTGAACGGTATGGACTGCGTGGTCTTCGCTGTGGGCAACGCCAAGCAGGCCGCCCACTACTACTCCAGCGCTTTCGGCATGCGGCTGGTGGCCTACCGGGGGCCGGAGAACGGCAGCCGCGACGAGGTGGCGTACGTCCTCACCTCGGGCTCGGCCAGGTTCGAGTTCCGGGGGGCGGTGCGTCCCGGCACCGGGGTGGCCCGCCACGTCGCCGAACACGGTGACGGCGTGATCGACCTCGCCATCGAGGTCCCCGACGTGGAGGCCGCCTACGCCCACGCGCTCGCCCAGGGCGCGCGGGGTCTCGTGGAGCCGCACGTGGTGGAGGACGACCACGGCAAGGTGGTGTCGGCGGCGATCGCGACCTACGGCGAGACCCGGCACACCCTGGTCGACAGGTCCAACTACAGCGGCCCGTACCTGCCCGGCTACGTCGCGGCGGAGCCTCTGGTGGCGGCCCCCGACGTGCGCAACGGCCGCCTGTTCCAGGCCGTCGACCACTGCGTCGGCAACGTGGAGCTCGGCAAGATGGACGAGTGGGTGGAGTTCTACAAGCGGGTCATGGGCTTCACCAACATGGCGGAGTTCATCGGCGACGACATCGCCACCGAGTACTCGGCGCTGATGTCCAAGGTGGTCGCGGACGGCACCCGCAAGGTGAAGTTCCCGCTCAACGAGCCGGCGATCTCCAAGAAGAAGTCGCAGATCGACGAGTATCTGGAGTTCTACGGCGGCCCCGGCGTGCAGCACATCGCGCTGGCCACCAACGACATCCTCACCACCGTCGACCACATGCGCGCGGCCGGTGTGAGCTTCCTGAACACCCCCGCCTCCTACTACGACGACCCCGAGCTGCGCGCCCGCATCGGCGAGGTCCGCGCGCCGATCGAGGAGCTGAAGAAGCGCGGGATCCTGGTCGACAGGGACGAGGACGGCTACCTGCTGCAGATCTTCACCAAGCCGGTGCAGGACCGCCCGACGGTGTTCTTCGAGCTGATCGAGCGGCACGGCTCGCTCGGCTTCGGCAAGGGCAACTTCAAGGCGCTCTTCGAGGCGATCGAGCGCGAGCAGGACCTGCGGGGCAACCTGTGACCGAGGGCCGCTCGGACTGACCGTGCCGCCGGCGACCCACGCCTCGGGACCGCCGGCGACCCGCGTCCCGGGCCGTGGCCCCCGGCGACCCGCCCCCCGGGGCCGCCGGGGGCCACGGCCCGGGAGCACTCCGCGACCGGGGGCGTGCGAAGGGCCGTCGGCGGCGGCCCACGCTCCGGGGAGCGACCGGCGGCCGGGGATCTGTGGTCCGGACCCGCCGACGGCCCCCGACCGGGGCCGGCCGCGGCTCGGGGCAACCCGTAACCGTCCTTGGCTTTGCCGTGGCGCTCTTGTGGTGATCACCCCTGGATGGGATCAGCACCGCCACCGCCGGACGACCGGGGATCGGACCCGTGGTCCGATCCCGCACCCCCCGGCCCGGGTCACGAGGGCCCGGGCCCCGGCGCCGGCCACGAACCCGACCCCGGCCCCTCTCCAGGCCACCGGCAGGGCTCCTCCCACGGCCCTTCCTCCGGTTCTTCCCGCGTCCCCGGCTCCGGTTCTTTTCCCGGCCGCGGGCAGGGAGGCCCCGATCCCGTCTTCGGTTACCCGCCCGCGGGAGAATCCTCCGGCGGTTTCCCCTGGCCGGGCGCCATCAGGCTGGGCGGACGCTGGCGCCGCCTCTTCGCGGGAATCCTCGACCTTCTCATCGTCGGAGTCCTCTCCTCGCCCTTCACCTACCGGACCGTCACCACCGTCACGGGCGCGGAGAGTGGTCTGTCGGTGCAGGTACCCTACGCGGAGACTCTCCTGGTGGCGGTGATCGGCTTCCTCTACTACTGGCTGCTGACCGCCTTCTGGAACGGTCAGACGCTCGGCAAGAAGATCTTCCGGCTGCGCGTGGCGGACACCAGCGGGCACAAGGCCGGTGTCGGGCAGGTCGCGCTCCGCGAACTGGTCTCCTGGCTGATGTACTCCACCTGCTGCCTGGGCTGGATAGATGTGGCTTTCATCCTTTTCCAGTCGCGCAAGCAGGCCGTGCACGACATCGCGGCCGGGACGCTTGTCATAGACGCCTGATCGGCGCAGGTCAGTCGCGTAGTGTGCCATTCCACGGGCTCGGCCGTCCGGCCGGGAAAGGGGCTTTAACGTATGGCGTCCAAACGGCTGGCCACCACGGCGACCGCCGCTCTTCTCAGCACGCTCGGGACCATCGGCGCGGTCGCCTGCTCGGCGTCGAACGGGGCGAGCATCCCCTCGGCGAGTCCCGTGAGACCGGACGCCTCCGTCGTGAGCCCTCTGAAGCCGGTCGCCTCCGCCTCCGACATCGCCGCCGGCCACGAGGCCACCCCCGGCGCCCCGGGGATCGGCGACTCCGACTTCCCCACCGACGGCAACGGCGGCTACGACGTCGGCCACTACGGGCTCAAGCTGGGCTACGAACCGGCGTCCAAGCACCTGTCGGGAGTGGCCCGGATCTCGGCGCGGGCCACCCAGAGCCTGGCGAGCTTCAACCTCGACCTCTCCGGTTTCACCGTCAGCCGGATCACCGTGGACGGCAGGCCCGCGAGATTCGACAGGGCCGGGACCGAGCTGAGCGTCACCCCGGCCGCGTCCATCCCGAAGGCCGCGGCGTTCACGGTCGAGGTCGCGTACGCCGGCGAACCCAAACCGGTCCGGGGCTCCTCCAACCTGGGCACGTACGGCTTCATCCCGACCAAGGACGGCGCGTTCGTCACGTGCCAGCCCAACGGCGCCAAGACATGGTTCCCCGGCAACGACCACCCCTCGGACAAGGCGAGCTACGACTTCGAGGTCACCGTGCCCGCCGGGCTGACCGCGCTGGCCAACGGCGAGCTCGTCGGCGCGCCGAAGACCGCCGGGGGCAGGACGACGTTCCGGTGGCGGGAGAGCCACCCGATGGCCAGTTATCTCGCCACCATGACGCTGGGCAAATTCGAGATGCTGCAGGGCAGGACCCCCGGAGGCCTGAAGAACATCGCGGCCGTCGACCCGAGGTTCCGCGGCTCGCTGCGCAAGCTGTACGACGTGTCGGGCAGGGTCACCGACTACTGGAGCACGGTCTTCGGCCCCTACCCCTTCTCCTCCACCGGAGGCGTGGTCGACGACTTCCCCGCCGGCTACGCGCTGGAGAACCAGACCAAGCCCATGTACGGCGGATTCGCCCCCGACGACGCCATCATCGCCCACGAGCTGGCCCACCAGTGGTTCGGCGACAGCCTCAGCATCACCCGGTGGAAGGACCTGTGGCTCAACGAGGGCTTCGCGACCTACGCCGAGTGGCTCTGGTCGGAGCACGACGGCCAGGCCACCGCCGAGCAGCTCTTCCGCAGGCACTACAGCGCGGGGACCGACGACCCGATCTGGAGCTACGCCCCAGGCCAGGCCAGGCCGGATGACCTGTTCAACAACTCCGTCTACACCCGGGGCGGCATGACGCTGCACGCGCTCAGGCAGCGGATCGGCGACCCGGCGTTCTTCAGGCTCCTGAAGGAGTGGAGCGCCACGCACCGGTACGGGAACGTCACGACCCCGGAATTCGTCGCGATGGCCGAGAAGATCTCCGGCAAGCAGCTCGGCCCCCTCTTCGACGCCTGGCTGTTCACCGCGAAGAAGCCGACCACCTGGTGAGGAGCCCCTGCGGCCCGGCCGGGCGGCTCACGTGACGATGATCTTGTATCCCTCGACGCGCAGGGAGCCCAGCACCTCCTCGGAGTGCACCGGCCCCTTGGTCTCCAGCTGGAGCTGGACCTCGACCTCCCCCAGGTGCATGCCCAGCCGCTCGTGCACGATGTCGAGCACGTTCGCGCCGAGTTCCGCCAGCCGCGCCAGCAGCGTCGCCAGCGCGCCCGGCCGGTCGGAGAGCGGCACCCTCAGGGTGAGGTAGCGCCCGGCGGCGGCCAGGCCGTGCCGGAGGACCTTGGCCAGCAGCAGCGGGTCGATGTTGCCCCCGGAGAGCACGGCCACCACGGGGGGCTCGAAGACGTGCGGGTGGGCCAGGATCGCGGCGACCCCGGCCACGCCCGCGGGCTCGACGACCTGCTTGGCGCGTTCGAGGCAGAGCACCAGCGCCTGGGAGATCTGGCTCTCGGTGACGGTGACGACGCTGTCGACCAGATAGTGGATCAGCTCGAAGGGCAGCTCACCCGGGCGGCCCACCGCGATGCCGTCGGCCATCGTCGAGGCGGGCCTGACCTCGACCGGGTGCCCGACGGCCAGCGACGCCGGGTAGGCGGCGGCCCTCTCCGCCTGAACCCCGACGATCCGCACGCCCGGCCGCAGCGACTTGACCGCGAGCGCCACCCCGGCCGCCAGCCCGCCCCCGCCCAGCGACATCACGATCGTGCCGACCTCGGGCAGCTGGTCCACGATCTCCAGCCCGATCGTGCCCTGCCCGGCGATGACGTCGGGATGGTCGAAGGGGTGGATGAACACGGCCCCGGTCCGGTTCGCGTGCTCCCTCGCCCGCTCCAGCGCGACGTCCACGGTGTCACCCGCGAAGAGCACCTCGGCACCGTACGACCGGGTCGCGGCCACCTTGGGCAGCGGCGCCCCCTGCGGCATGTAGACCGTCGCCCCGGTGCCGACCAGCCCCGACGCGAGCGCGACCCCCTGCGCGTGGTTGCCCGCGCTGGCCGCGACCACTCCGCGCCGCCGCTCCTCCCCGGTCAGCCCGGCGATCCTGACGTACGCCCCTCGGATCTTGAACGAACCCGAGCGCTGCAGGTTCTCGCACTTGAGGTGGACGGGCCCGCCGATGATCTCGGAGAGCACGTGGGAGTGGAGCAGCGGGGTGCGCAGGGCGACGTCGGCCAGCAGCTCGCGCGCGGCGACCACGTCGTCATAGGCCACCTGAGGGTCCGACATGCGGATCATCGTACGGCGTGCGTCCTCGCGTTCTCGTGACCGTCGCCGCCCAGGGCCGGCGCACCTGTGCGGGAACCTGCGGAACGCGGATCCGGCCAGGTCAGATACGTGCTCCGACGTCGGCGCCGTTGGCCGGGCGCAGGAAGGCGGAGGATGGGATCGAGCCGTCCGCCGCCCGCGGCCCCTTGATCGTGCCGGAGTCGGTGCCGGCGAAGGTCCAGGTGCCTCCGAGGTTCCAGGAGTTGCCCGAGCCCGAGGACGACGAGCCGAGCGAGACCTGCGTCCCGTTCGCCACCGACAGGTTCTTGGTGAGGGTGGAGTCGGAGTCGGCGAAGTCGAAGCCGGTGCCGCCGTTGCGCCACGCGGTGTTGCGGTCGACGGTGAACCGGCCGGGGTCGCCGTTGTCGATGAAGCCGCCGACCGCGTTGTCGAACGCGATGGAGTTGCGGGTCACGTGGTCGGCCCGCGGGTCGGGGTCACCGCCGCCGAGCTTGAAGCCGTTGCCGTCTCCGGTGTAGTCGGGCAGGTTCCACCGGTTGAATCCGTTGCCCCACGCCACCGACGACTCCACGGTGATCGGGGACAGGAACATCCAGAAGTCCAGGCCGTCGTCGGAGTTGTTCCACAACCGGGCGCCGCGCACCACGTTGCCGCTGCCCGAGCCTTCCTTGATGGCCAGGCCGTCGGCGCTCTCGCCGTTCTTGCGCGGGTCGCGGTTGCCGTAGGCGTCCAGGTTGATGATCTGGTTGTTGCCGGAGGCGCCCTGAAGGTGCAGGCCCGACTCGTAGTTGTCCCGGGTGATCAGACGGTCGAAGATGTTGTTGCCGGTGTCCAGGCCGAAGATGCCGTACGGGCCGTGGATGATCTCCAGGCCGGTCAGGCGCCACCAGTCACCCTCGATGTGGATGGCGCCCCGTTCGGGGCGGGGGACGGTGGAGCCGACCGCGCCGGGAGTGTAGGACATGTTCTCGCCGTCGAGGACGACCTTTTCGCCGTCGTGGTTGCGCATCGTGATGGGCTGGCTCGGCGTGCCGCTCTTGAGGATCTGGATGTTGGTGCCCGGCGCGTAGGTGCCGCCGCGGATGACGATCGTGTACCCCGGCTGTGCCAGGTCCACGGCCCGCTGTATCGTCCGCAGCGGCGAGGCCAGTGTGCCCGGGTTGGTGTCGTCACCGGTGGTCGCGACGTACAACGCGTTCACGGGCAGCGCGGCGAGCATGCCGGCCAGCAGAGCGGCGCACGCGAGAGAAATCGTCAAGCGCATCGTTGGTCTCCAAGATTGCCGGGTCGTCAGATGACAAGTCGGATGACAAGTGGAGGAGGGGACCGCTGCAGATTGACCTTTCCGGCACCTCGGCCGGCTCCAGCGACGGACACGACGCGAGAAGCCGCCACCGTTGCGGGTTCTGGCGGTCGAGGTGGTCTCGCCGTTCCGGTCAAGGACGTCTTTCGGGAGCGCCGGGTAGGCGGGCGGGGGCAGCGCCCGCCCGCCTGCCCGGAAGCTCTAGCGGCGGGTGATGTCGGATTCGGAGTACAGGCAGTGCGTGCCGTCGGGGCCCTCACCGATCTTGCTGGGCTCGCTGCCCTTCGGTACGCCCTTGTAGCGCTCGCAGATGGTGGTGCTGCCGTAGACGGTGATCCGGCTGAAGCGCGCGGTGTCGCCCCAGTTGGAGTTGATCCCGGCCAGCACCTTGGTGGAGCGGGCGGTGATGCCGTCCAGCACGACGTGGCGCTGGTAGGAGGTGGAGCAGTTGCCGCAGGCCCGGTACAGCTTGCCGGCGTTGTGCACCTGGAAGTTGCGGATGGTCAGCTTGCCGGCTCCGTTGTGCTGGAAGACCTTGTCGGAGGCCGACTTGGCGCCTCCGCCGTCCACCAGGTAGGTGGCCGAGGAGCTGGAGCTGCGGAAGGTGGCGGCGTCCTCGCCGACGTCGTTCCACCAGACGTTGCGGATGGTGCACGAGCCCTCGCAGTGGATGCCGTCGCCGGCGGGGGCGTCGAGGATGACGTTCTGGATGGTGCCGCCGTTGGCCACGACGAACATCGGGTCCTGGCTCTCGCCCTGGCCGCCGTCGCCGATGCCGTAGTAGCGCTTCATGCCGCCGTCGAAGAACGTGCCGGCGTTGCGGGTGGTGGTCTGGTGGACGCTGCCGGTGTCCGAGGGCCACGGACCGCTGCCGTCACCGCCGCCGGAGGTGGGCGTCACGGTCGGGGTGGGAGTGGGGGTGGGGTCCGGGTCGGGGTCGGGCGTGCCGCCCCCGCCGGCGGGCCGCAGCGTCCACTGCTTGGTGGCCACCGAGTCGCAGGAGTTCTGCTGCAGCAGGGCTCCGGAGGAGGTGGAGTTGTCCTTGACGTTGAGGCACTTGCCGCCGTTGCCGTTGACCACCCGGTAGTTGGACCCCGAGGCGGTGAGCTGCCAGGTCTGCGAGGCGGCCGAGGTGCAGGACTCCTGCTGGACCGCCTTGCCGGCGCTGGTGGAGGCGTCCCGCACCCCGAGGCACCTGCCGCTGTGCGCCGCCTTGATCTGGTAGCCGCCGCCCGAGGAGGTGAGCGTGAAGACCTGCCCGGCGGCGTCGGCGCAGGTGCTCTGGTTCAGCTGGACGCCGTCGCCGGTGCTCTGCCCGGGTACGGTGGCGCACAGGCCGCTGCCGGCGTTGGCCAGCGTGTAGTTGCCGTTGGAGGGGGCCGCCGAGGCGGGCGTGTTGAACGTGACCACCAGCCCGCCGGTGGTGATGAGGCCGGCGGTCAGGATGACCGCCAGTCTCCTGCCGAAGTGTTCTTTTCTACGCACGTTCAGCTCCGTTTCTGCGATCTGTGTGGGTTCAGGGCATGGCAAAGCAGAGGTTGCGAGCCCCGGGGGTCGTCCCCGGATGGGGTCGTGGTGAGATCCGCGCCCGTCCGCGTGCGGCACGGCGCCTTCCAGCTCTTCAATCCCTCAGGTCTGCTGGGAAACCACCTGCTCCGCTGCCTCAACGCATGCCACCTTGACGCAGCGGTCACGCGGGCCACCCAGAGACCACGTCTGTGAACAACCGATTGCAGACACAGTCGCGTTACATGGAGGAAACGTCAATACATTCAGGTAAAACTGCAAACGGAGCCGAATGTTCCTCCTGGTCACGATCCGATTCCTGCAACAATCGTTTGCAAAAACGCTGGCGAGAGGGCTCGCGCGGTCACCCCCATACGGTTCACACCCACCACATCCTCGTGAAACTTTCATGACTGCCCGGCCGCCCGGCCACCCGGCGTGACGATGGCGCGCTCCCCCTTTTCGCCGCCGCGACCTCGGCCGACTTGCCGCCTGCCGGTGAGGCCGAGGTGCCGCGGGCGGTCTCGTTCGCATCCGGGCCTTCCCACGCGCGCCGGTGCGTGCTTAGCTTCGCTCGATCTGGGAAAGCGCTTACCGAGCCTGTGGAGACGAAGGATGCGCCTCAAAACCGTCATCGCATGCGCCGGCCTGTTCGCCGGCGTACTCGTCGGACTGACACAATCCGCCGCGCATGCCGCGACCACCCGCTACGAGGCCGAGACCTCGCCCGCGGTCTGCACCGGCACCATCGACTCCAACCACGCCGGATACTCCGGCAGCGGCTTCTGCAACGGCACCAACGCCGCGGGCGCCCACGCCCAGTTCACCGTGACCGCCGCCACGGCCGGCACGGCCACCCTGGGCGTCCGGTTCGCCAACGGCACCACGGCCCGCCCGACCAACCTGATCGTCAACGGCACCACCGTGCAGACCCCCTCGTTCGAAGGCACCGGCGCCTGGAACACCTGGGCCACCAAGACGTTGACCGTCTCGCTGAACGCCGGCGCCAACACCATCCGGTTCAACCCCACCGGCAGCGCCGGCCTGCCCAACCTCGACCACCTCGACGTCGAGACCGGCGGCACGACAGAGCCGCCGGGCGACACGCTGTACGTGGCGCCGAACGGCACGGACAGCGCGGCCGGGACGGAATCGGCCCCGACGACGCTCACCTCCGCGATCACCCGCGTCGCTCCCGGCGGGACGATCTTCATGCGCGGCGGGCGCTACGACCTCTCGCAGACGGTCACCATCGCGCCGGGCAACGACGGCACCTCGGGCGCCCGCAAGAAGCTGTCCGCCCACCCGGGCGAGACTCCGGTGCTCAACTTCTCGGCCCAGAGCGAGGATCCGGCGAACCGCGGGCTCGCCGTGGGCGGGTCGTTCTGGCACATCTACGGCATCGTCGTCGAGCGTGCCGGTGACAACGGGATCCTCCTCGCCGGCAACAACAACATCATCGAGCGCACGGTGACGCGCTTCAATCGCGACACGGGGCTGCAGCTCTCGCGGCTGGTGGCCGGCGCGCCCCAGAGCCAGTGGCCGTCCAACAACCTCGTCCTGAGCGCGGTGTCGCACGACAACGCCGACTCCGACGGCGAGGATGCCGACGGCTTCGCCGCCAAGCTCACCTCAGGTCCGGGCAACGTCTTCCGCTACGCCGTGGCCCACAACAACATCGACGACGGCTGGGACCTCTACACCAAGAGCGACACGGGCCCGATCGGCGCGGTGACCGTCGAGGACTCCCTCGCCTACGACAACGGGACCCTCGGCAACGGCGGCCAGGCCGGCAACGGTGACCGCAACGGCTACAAGCTCGGCGGCGAGGACATCGCGGTCAACCACGTCATCCAGCGCAACATCGCGTACGGGAACGGCAAGCACGGGTTCACCTACAACCGCAACCCCGGCACGATGACGGTGTCGAGCAACGTCAGCGTCGGCAGCGAGGAACGCAACTTCAATTTCGACGGCGGCTCCTCGGTGTTTCGCGACAACACCTCGTGCGACAGCGGGTCGAACGACAGGATCATCGGCAACGCCGACGGCTCGAACCAGTTCTGGTCCGGCTCGAACGGCTCCCGCTGCTCCTCCTACACCGGCACCCTGGGCTGGTCCTTCGCCGCGGACGGCCGCCTTGTCGTGACCTTCGGTGGCACGCCGGTGACGCCGTAACGGCCTTCGCCGCCCGACCGCTCGGGACGTCCCCGGGTTCCCGCGGACGTCACGAGCGGTCGGCAGGCTGGTGGGAGGAGAAGACCAGGACGGAGGCGGTGAAGCCGTGGACGTGGTTGTGGCCGCCCACGGGGCCCACCTCTCCGGCGGCGAAGAAACCGGCCACCCCGATGGGGCCCAGGGTGTCGCGGACGGCGACGGCGTCGTGGTCGGCGCTGCCGAACATGGCCGAGCCCCGGCCGTTGCAGGAGAACAGCAGGGCGCCGTCCACCCGGCCGAACTCCTCGCGGTGCGCGTCCAGCAGCTCGTACAGGTCCTCGTCGGCGGTGGCGGCGTCGCGGACCTGGAAGCGGACGGTACGGCCGATCTCCACGACGTCACCGATGGCCACGGCCTCCCGCTCGGGGTCGATGCCGAGCACGCCCCGGATCAGGAAGTCGCCGTGCTCGTGCTTCTCGGCGTACTCGTCCATGGCGATGCCGATCTGCAGCCCCGAGGCGACCAGGTCGCGGTCGTCCTCGTCCAGGGCGCTGACGATCTCCTCCAGCCGCGCCAGGGCGGGCTGTCCGGCGAGTTCGAGCAGGAGGTTGTCCTCGGCGGAGGTGACGGCCATCGTCGGGCCGATCGGGCGGCAGCCCTGGCTGACGACGGTGCTGACGTTGAGGGCGCCGCTGAGCAGCACCCCGACGGCTCCCTCGGTGTGGATCTCCCCGTTGACGAACAGCCGGACCGCCCCGCGGCCCTGGATGGCGTTGGCCAGGCCCCCGATCAGGGGGAGGTTGCCCATGACCTCCTCGGAACGCTCGACGAAGCCGTCGGTGGGGAAGCTGTAGGGGTCGGCGAGCAGGATGGCGGCGTGGTCGTCGGGGGCACGGTCGGGCAGGCCGACCACGACGAACCGGTCGTCGGTCCTCAGCGTGTCGAGCGCGAAGGTCGTCAGCCGTGCCCCGCCCAGGGAGGCGGCCCAGGCGCTCACCGCGGGGGTGACCTCGACCCCCTGCCCGTCGCCGATGACCCCGGTGGCACTGCACCCGAGGACGGCGGCGCCGGGTGCCATGCTCATCGCTCGCAGCCCTGCGCGGGAGACGTCGTCGGGATCGTCACCGCAGATGAAGAAGCAGAGCAGGTCGGCCGGTCCGGACAGGCCGGACAGGGCTTGGCGCACCGCGGTCTCGGCCGCGGAGACCAGATCGGACCCCACCGCGAGGCCGTCGGCGAAACGGCTCGTCATCAGCGCCACTCGTCTCGCCTCTCCTTCTTGATCCCTTGTCCGGTGGCTCGCCGGGGAGTGTCCGGGTCTCACCGGAAACTCGCCCTGAAGCCCTGAAGCCCTGAGCCTTGGATCTTGCCGTGAATCCTGTAGTGAAGCCGTGACGTCCCTCAGTGCCGGGACACCGTGAACTCCGGAGATCCCGCGTGACGGCCCCTTCCAAGATCGTCCCGGCTCCCCGGCGGGGGAGCCGTCCGATGCCTTGTCTTGGAGCGATTCTCCCCACTGCCGAGACAAGCACTCACGTTGACCGCCACGCAATCGTCAAGATCCGAAAGAGGGATGAGAGTGCCGGATCGGGCGTTGTGGACGTAGGCTCGATCCCGTGCCTCACATCCCAGAGCCACGAACTCTGCGCGAGCTGCGCGCGAGCGGCCATATTCACCGTACGGTAAAGGCCGAGATCCGTGAGAATCTCCTGACCCGCCTGCGGGCAGGAGAGCCGCGGTTCCCCGGCATCGTGGGCTTCGACGACACCGTCCTGCCATACCTGGAGCGAGCGCTGCTCGCCGGGCACGACCTGGTCCTGCTCGGTGAGCGGGGTCAGGGCAAGACCCGGTTGATCCGCACCGTGACCGGGCTCCTCGACGAATGGACCCCCGTCGTCGAGGGCTGTGAGATCAACGACCACCCCTACGAACCCTCGTGCGTCCGCTGCCGCCGCCTGGCCGGCGAGGCGGGCGAGGAGCTGCCGATCTCCTGGAAGCACCGGGACGAGCGGTACGGCGAGAAGCTCGCCACCCCCGACACCTCCGTCGGCGACCTGATCGGCGACATCGACCCGATCAAGATCGCCGAAGGGCGCACGCTCGGCGACCCGGAGACCGTCCACTACGGCCTGGTCCCCAGGAGCAACCGCGGGGTGTTCTCCGTCAACGAGCTGCCCGACCTGGCCGAGCGCATCCAGGTGTCGCTGCTCAACGTGCTGGAGGAGCGCGACATCCAGGTCAGGGGCTACAACCTGCGCCTGCCCCTGGACATCCTGCTGATCGCGAGCGCCAACCCCGAGGACTACACCAACCGCGGCCGGATCATCACCCCGCTGAAGGACCGCTTCGGCGCCGAGATCCGCACCCACTACCCGCTGTCGATCGAGACCGAGCTGGTCCTGATCCGCCAGGAGGCCGCGCTCGGCCAGGTGGGTGCCGACCTGCCCGACCACCTGATCGAGGTGATCGCCCGGTTCACCCGGCTGGTCCGCGAGTCCACCGCGGTGGACGCCCGCTCGGGGGTCTCGGCCCGCTTCTCCATCGCCGCCGCCGAGACAGCGGCCGCCTCCGCCGTACGGCGTGCCGCGCTGACCGGCGAGGACCACGCGGTGGCCAGGGTCGCCGACCTGCCGGGGATCGTGCACACGCTGCGCGGCAAGGTGGAGTTCGAGGTCAGCGAGGAGGGCCGGGAGAC
The DNA here is from genome assembly GCF_051918885.1 of Streptosporangium sp. OZ121. Lineage (NCBI taxonomy): Bacteria > Bacillati > Actinomycetota > Actinomycetes > Streptosporangiales > Streptosporangiaceae > Streptosporangium > Streptosporangium sp. OZ121. The sequence continues at coordinate 78,418 of NZ_JBPXMC010000008.1, read as the reverse complement.
CGAGGTGCTCTCGCACCTGCTGCGCAGGGCGGTGGCCGAGACGTTCCGCGGCACGCTCGGCGGCACGGACCTGAACCCGCTGCTGGAGAAGTTCTCCGAGGGCGTCCAGGTGGAGTCGGGGGTGACGGTTCCCGCGGCCGAGCTGCTGCGCAGGATCGGCCCGGTTCCGGGTCTGGCAAGGATCATGTCCCAGCTCGGCATCGGCGACGAGTCCCCCGGGCACGCCGCCGCCGCGCTGGAATTCGCCATGGAGGGTCTTTACCTCCTGCGCCGGCTGTCCAAGGACGAGGTGGACGGCACGACGGTTTACCGCACCTGAGGTGTCTGCATGAGCTATCGCTATGGCGAGTACCGGGACGGGCCCGACCCGCTCGCCCCGCCGTACGACGTCCGTTCGGCGCTGGACCGGATGGGCGACGCGATCCTGTCCGGTTCCAATCCCGCGCACGCCCTGCGCGACCTGCTCAAGGAGGGCCTGCCGGGCGCGCAGGACCGTCGCGGCCTTGAGGATCTTCTCCGCGAGGTGCGGCGGCGGCGCCGCGAGCTGCGCGAGCGCGGCCGTCTCGACGGCACGCTGGAGCGGGCCAGGGCGCTGCTGGACAAGGCGATCGGCCAGGAGCGGGCCGAGCTGTTCCCCGATCCCTCGGACGAGGCCCGGCTGCGCGAGGCGGAGCTGGCCGCCCTCCCCGACGACACGGCGAGCGCCATCCGGGAGCTGGGCACCTACCGGTGGCGCTCGGCCGCCGCACAGCGGACCTTCGAGGAACTGCGCGACCTGCTGCGCAGGGAGGTGCTCGACAGCCAGTTCCGCGGCATGCGGCAGTCTCTGGCCAACCCCGACCCGGCCGCCATGGAGCGGGTCAGGGAGATGATGTCCGATCTGAACGACATGCTCGACCGGGATTCCCGGGGCGAGCACACCCAGGCCGACTTCGAGCAGTTCATGTCGAAATATGGGGACATGTTCCCGGAGTCGCCGCGGAACCTGGAGGAACTGGTCGACGCCCTGGCCCGGCGGGCCGCGGCCACCCAGCGCCTGCTGGCCTCCCTGACCCCGGCCCAGCGTGAGGAGCTCGACCAGCTGATCGAGCAGACCCTCCAGCAGGCCGGGCTGGACGAGCAGATGCGCCGCCTGGGCGAATCCCTCTACGCCCGCCGCCCCGACCTGGCCTGGAACACCCCGGAGCGGCTGAGCGGCAACGAGCCGATGGGGATGTCCGACGCCGTGAGCGCGCTGGACGAGCTCGCCGACCTGACCCAGCTGGAGGCCGCGCTCCGCCAGGACTACCCCGGCGCCCGCATGGACGACATCGACGAGGCCGCGATCCGGCGCGCCCTGGGCCGGTCGGCCGTCGACGACCTGGAGGCGCTCAAGCAGATCGAGCGCGAGCTGGAGCAGCAGGGCTACCTCCTGCGCCGGCGCGGCAAGCTGGAGCTCACCCCCAAGGCCGTACGGCGGCTGGGAGAGACCGCGCTGCGTCGCGTCTTCGCCTCCCTGGAGAGCGGGCGCCGCGGCGACCACGACCAGGTGGACGCGGGCTCGGCCGGTGAGCTCACCGGCTCCACCCGGCCCTGGCGGTTCGGCGACGAGCAGCCGATCGACGTGGTCCGCACGGTGATCAACGGCGTCCGGCGCGGCGGGAGCGGCGGCACGGTGACCCTGTCGGTCGACGACTTCGAGGTGGCCGAGACCGAGCGGCGCACGGCGGCCGCGGTGTGCCTGCTGGTCGACCTGTCCTACTCGATGGCGCTGCGCGGCACCTGGGCCGCCGCCAAGCAGACGGCGATGGCGCTGCAGGCGCTGGTGGCCTCGAAGTTCCCCCAGGACTCCGTGCAGATCATCGGCTTCTCCAACTACGCCCGGGTGCTGCAGCCCGACGAACTGGCGGGGCTGGAGTGGGACATGGTGCAGGGGACGAACCTGCACCACGCCCTGCTGATCGCCGGACGCCACCTGGACCGCCACCCCGACTTCGAGCCGGTCGTGCTCGTGGTCACCGACGGTGAGCCCACCGCCCACCTGCGGCGCAACGGCTCGGCGGCCTTCGAGTGGCCGCCCACCCAGGAGACGCTGGAGCTGACCCTCGCCGAGGTCGACAAGATGACCCGGCGCAGGGCGACGCTCAACGTCTTCATGCTCGCCGACGACGAGCGCCTGAAGGATTTCGTGAACGAGGTCGGGCGCCGCAACGGCGGCCGGGTCTTCTCCCCCGGCGCCGACCGCCTGGGAGAGTACGTCGTCAGCGACTTCCTGCGGTCCCGCCGCACCCGCTGAGCCCTGTGAGGGATCAGGCGTTGACGTAGGCGACGTAGCCGTCGAGCGCCAGATCGAAGCCGTCGCGGTGGTGGCGGTGGGAGCGGTAGCAGGGCCGCCACGCCGTGCTGTTGCCGACGCCCGCGCGGGCGTCGGCGATCGCGGAGGGGACCCGCTCGGGGGAGAGCAGGAGGCCGCCGCCGAGATAGCGGTCGCCGGTGAGGACCGTGGGGGTCGCGGGGTCGCCGCTCGCGTAGCGGCCACGGCGCCAGCCGCTCTCCTCGTCCCAGACCAGCGCGTCGCCGTCGATCAGGCGGATGGTGACGGTGCGCGGGTCGCAGGGCCCCTGCCACCAGCTCTCGACCTGGTCGCCCAGCGCCTCGACGACGAGGCGGGCGTAGCGGGACGGCTGCTCCCGCCACTCCTCGGTGTACGGCTCGACATGTTTGACACCCACGGCGGGCACTCCCTTGTGCCGTCTTACTCTGTCCGATGGAACGCCCGCCCGGCACGACCGCGACTTCACCGCCGCCGGTCTCATCACACGGGAACGAGCTCGCCCACGATCCTACTAACCCCGCGGACGTGCTCCGAGCGGAATGCGAAGATCGAAAATCTCGTACGCCGGACATCGCCCCCCTCAACCGTGACCCTTCCGTAACAACCACCCCGAAACAAACGCCGTCTACCCAGTAATGGAAAAACACGGTTCTCGAAAGGGGAGGAAGTGAGCCCGATGCTCGCGGGAGTTCTCGTGGCGCTGATGCTCATCGTCTGCGTCTGTTTCGAGTTGTGCATGGTCCCGCCCACGCGCGACAGGAACGACACCACCGAAGGTGAGTGACCCGCGCGAGCCGTACCCAGACGAGATCACCGGATACTAATGTCTGGCGCATGACAGACCTGCTGCTCTGGCTGCACATCGGTTTTGCGATCTTCGCTCTGGGGCCGATCACCGCCGCCACGATGTCCACTCCCAGATTCATCCGCGCCAAGAACGTCGGCGTCCTGCGTTATCTGCACAAGACCACGCGTCTCTACGGTTTCGCGTCCATCGGGGTCTTCCTGTTCGGGCTGCTGCTGGGCCGCGAATTTCTCGGAAAGCCGTACCTGTCGGTGTCCATGACGCTCTTCATCGTCGCCGCGGTACTGCTGATCATGGTGGACCGGGACCAGAGCACCGCCATCCGGGTCCTCGCCAGCGAGAACCCGGACGACGACGCCAAGGTGCAGGTGGGCCGGATCGCCGCACTCTCCGGTGTGATCGTGCTGATCTGGATGGTCATCCTGGTGCTGATGGTCTGGGGCGACCCGGTCTGAGCCGCCCGGCCGCCCCGCGGCTCGGTCAGAGCCCATCCCCGGGCCCCCCGGCCCTGTCGGACGGCGGCCGCCCGGCCCCCTCAGGCCCGTGCCAGGCCCGTCGCGACGGCCCGGCCGGAGCCTCCCTGCGCCTCCCCGTGCCCGTCGCTACCCCAGCGCCTGGGTGAGGTCGGCCAGCAGGTCGTCGATCGACTCGATGCCGACCGACAGGCGTACCAGGTCGCCGGGAACCTCAAGCGGCGAGCCCGCCACGGAGGCGTGGGTCATCCGGCCCGGGTGCTCGATCAGCGACTCCACGCCGCCGAGCGACTCGCCCAGGGTGAACAGCTTGGTCCGGTCGCACAGCTCGACCGCCTCGGCCTCGCCTCCGGCGACGCGGAAGGAGACCATGCCGCCGAAACGCTTCATCTGCTTGGCCGCCACCTCGTGGCCGGGGTGGTCGGCCAGGCCCGGGTAGAGCACCGAGGTCACCCGCGGATGGGCGAGCAGCAGGTCCACCACCCGCTCGGCGTTGTCGCAGTGACGGTCCATCCTCACGCCGAGCGTCTTGAGGCCGCGCAGCGTCAGCCAGGCGTCGAACGGCCCGGCCACCGCGCCCATCGCGTTCTGGTGGTAGGCGAGCTCCTCGCCCAGCCCGGCGTCCCGCGCGACGAGCGCGCCGCCGACCACGTCGGAGTGGCCGCCCACGTACTTGGTGGTCGAGTGCACCACGACGTCCGCGCCCAGCGCCAGCGGCTGCTGCAGGTACGGGGAGGCGAAGGTGTTGTCCACCACCAGCAGCGCGCCGCACTCGGTCGCGAGCTGGGCCAGGGCCGCGATGTCCGCGATGCCGAGCAGCGGGTTGGTGGGCGTCTCCACCCAAATGATCTTGGTCTTCTGGGTCACGGCGGCCGCCACCGCCGCCAGGTCGCCCAGCGGCGCCGGGTCGTAGTGCAGCCCCCAGCGCTCGTGGACCTTCGCGAACAGGCGGTAGGTGCCGCCGTAGGCGTCGTTCGGGATGATCACGTGGTCACCCGGCCTGCAGATCGTACGGAGCACCGTGTCCTCGGCCGCCAGGCCCGAGGCGAAGGCCAGGCCACGGCTGCCGCCCTCGACGGCGGCCATGGCCTCCTCCAGCGCGGTCCTGGTCGGGTTGGCCGACCGGCTGTACTCGTATCCGGCGCGCAACCCGCCCACGCCGTCCTGCTTGTAGGTGGACACCGCGTAGATCGGCGGCACCACGGCCCCGGTGTAGGGGTCGGGCTCCTGACCTGCGTGGATGGCCAGCGTCTCGAATCCATGGTTCATGGGGTCAACGCTACTCGCAGCAGCGGGGGTCCCAGGGCCGTGGGAGCCGCTCCTCACGGCCCTGCGCCACCTACTCGGCCTACTCGACGCGCTCCCCGCTGATCCGCGAGAGCAGGAGCGGGTCGGCGAGCGTCAGGGCCGCGCCGACCACGAGCCCCGCGACCAGCAGCACGATCCCGATGATGGTCATCTCTTTCCCCCTTCGACCTCTCAAGGATCGGTCACGGGCTCCCGCCGCCGCCTCCGCTGAAGAGCCGGTCCCGGCGGGGACGGTTCGGCCGAACGGCCGATATGACATCTCCTCCCCGAGGCCTAGGCTCGGGGACCGTGGGAGAAACGAGCCGGTTGGTCTACTGGGTCAAACGCCTCAGCGAGATAGCGTTGATCGGCTGGCTTGTCCTGCTCCTGCTGATCGACGTGGTCGCGGCGACGAACGGCCCCAACCCGGCGATACTGCTGAGCCCCGTGTGCGGCCTGGTGGGCGTCGTGGCGGTGGTGCGCCGCCGCCGCCGGCGGATCGGCGGGCTCGTCACCCTGCTGACGGTGTCGTTCCTGTCCTCTCTGCTCATCGGGATCACCGACGGCGACGGCAGCCCCGGCGCGGCCGAGATCGGGTCGCTGCTGGTCCTCACCGTCGGCGGGCTGCGCGCGATCGAGCCGGTACGGCGGGCCGCGCTGCTCTCCCTCGCGACGATGGTCGTGCTCGAAGCCTCCACCGCCCGCCTGAACTCCATGGGCCCGGAGCCGGCGATAGCCGTCGGCTTCCTGCTCTTCGTCTGCTGGTCCTTCGCCGCCGGGATCGGCGCCTACCTCCGCTTCCAGCTGGAGCGCCGCCGGGAGGCCGTCGACACGGTGCGGCGGTCCGAGCGCCTGGAACTGGCCAGGGAGCTGCACGACCTGGTCGCCCACCACATCACCGGGATCGTGGTGCAGGCGCAGGCCGCCAAGGTCGTCGCCGAGCAGAAGCCGGAGGCCGTGGTCCCCTCCCTGGAGGCGATCGCCAACGCCGGGGCCGACGCGCTGACCTCGATGCGCCGCCTGGTCAGCGTGCTGCGCGCGGAGGACCAGGCGGCCCGCTCACCGGGCAGCACCCTCATGGACATGCGCACGATGGTCGAGCGCTTCTCCGCCGCGGGTCCCCAGGTCACCTTCGACATCGGCCAGGGCATCACCGACGACACCGTGGCCCAGGAGGTGATGACCACCCTCCACCGGGTCCTCCAGGAGTCGCTGACCAACGTCCGCAGGCACGCCCCGGGCACCGGCTGGGTCGAGGCGGACCTGAGGCTCACCGACGGATCCGGCCTGCGCGCGTGGGCCGAGAGCGTGCGCGCCAGGACGAGGAACGGCCAGGACCCGCGAAGCCGGCGTGCCGCCTACGTCTCCGCGAGCACCTCGACCGGCGCGGGCGTGGGCGGCGCCTCGGCCACCGGGGGCGCCGTACGGCTGCGGGTGCGCAACTACGGCTCGGCGGCCGACGTCAGGATCTCCCGCCTCGGTGGCGGCTTCGGCCTGGTGGGCATGGCCGAGCGCGTCGAGGCGCTCGGCGGCCGCCTCATGGCCGGGCCCACCCCCTCCGGGGCCTGGGAGGTGATGGCGGAGTTCCCCCTCTGACCCCGGAGGCCCCCGCCCCGGGAGACCTCCCGCTGGAAACCCTCGGATCCCCCGGCGGCGCGGAGCCGGAAGACCCCCGCGTCTCCGAGAGCCGAGAGCCGGGGGCCTGAGGGCCGGGGGACCCGGCCGGGAGCACGGCTAGCGGTTGGCGAGGAAGGCCAGCAGGTCCTGGCGGGTGATCAGGCCGACGGGCTTGCCGTCGTCGAGGACGACCGCGGCGTCGGCCTTCTCCAGCGCCTCGACGGCGATGGAGACCGGCTCCCCCGCGCCGATCGTCGGCAGCGGCTGCGACATGTGGGCGGCCAGCGGGTCGGTCGGCCGCACCCGGCCCCGGTACAGGGCGTCGAGCAGGTCGCGCTCCAGGATCGAGCCGACCACCTCGGCGGCCATGACCGGCGGCTCCTCCTTCATCACCGGAAGCTGCGACACGCCGTACTCGCGCATGATCGAGATGGCCGTGTCGACCGACTCGTGCGGGTGGGTGTGCACGAACTCCGGCATGCCGGAGCGCTTCTGGGTCAGCACGTCCTTGACCAGGCCCTCCTCGCTGGAGGTGGTCAGGAAGCCGTAGTCGGCCATCCACTCGTCGTTGAAGATCTTCGACAGGTAGCCCCGGCCGCCGTCGGGCAGCAGCACCACGATCACGTCGTCCGGCCCGGCCCGCTCGGCCACGCGCAGCGCCGCGACCGTCGCCATGCCGCAGGAGCCGCCCACCAGCAGCGCCTCCTCGCGGGCCAGGCGGCGGGTCATGTTGAAGGAGTCCCTGTCGGAGATCGCGATGACCTCGTCGCAGATCGTGGTGTCGTAGTTGGCCGGCCAGATGTCCTCGCCGACCCCCTCCACCAGGTACGGGCGCCCGGTGCCCCCGGAGTAGACCGAGCCCTCCGGGTCGGCTCCGATGACCTTGACCCGGCCGCCGGAGACCTCCTTGAGGTAGCGGCCGGTGCCGCTGATCGTGCCGCCGGTGCCGACACCCGCCACGAAGTGGGTGATCCTGCCCTCGGTCTGCTCCCAGACCTCCGGGCCCGTGGAGTGGTAGTGGCTCTCGGTGTTGTGCGGGTTGGAGTACTGGTCCGGCTTCCAGGCGTTCGGCGTCTCCCTGGCCAGCCGGTCGGAGACGGAGTAGTAGGAGTCGGGGTGATCGGGAGCGACCGCGGTCGGGCAGACCACGACCTCGGCGCCGTAGGCGCGCAGAACCGAGATCTTGTCCTGGGCCACCTTGTCCGGCACCACGAACAGGCAGCGGTATCCCCGCTGCTGGGCCACGATGGCGAGGCCGATCCCGGTGTTGCCCGAGGTGGGCTCCACGATCGTGCCCCCCGGGCGCAGCTCCCCCGAACGCTCGGCGGCGTCGATCATCCGGACCGCGATGCGGTCCTTCACCGATCCCCCCGGGTTGAAGTACTCCACCTTCGCGAGCACCTGGGCGGAGATGCCCTCCGTCACCTTGTGCAGCCGGACGAGAGGGGTGTTGCCCATCAGCTCGACGAGCGAGTCATGTACGCGCACCGGGATATCACCTCGAAATACCAAAGCCTGGTCGGCTTGTTGTTGTGGTCGCCGTGATCCCATGGGGGTGGCGGGGACTCGGCTGTGTTGCCAAGGGCAACGCTACCGCCCTGTACGGAGGGAGCGACGCCACGTGATCTGGACACCGGGAGTGGCGAGGACCGCCCGCCGCATCGCCGCGGCGGCCGCGCTGGGCGGAGGGGGCCTCACCGCGCTCGGCGCGGCGACCTACGGCCTGCTGCTGGCCGAGGCACTGGTGGCCCGCCGCGCCGTCGGCCGCCCGCACGGCATGGAGGGGCCGCCGTCGGACGGCGTGTACGGGGCGTTCGGCGGCGAGCCGCTCAGGATGGCCATGCTCGGAGATTCCATCTCCGTCGGCCTGGGCACCTCCGACCCGGCGGAGACGCCCGCCGTGCTGATCGCCCACGGGCTGGCCGTGATCGCCGAGCGGCCGGTGCGGCTGACCGTCGCGGGCAGGTCGGGAGCGACCTCCGCGGAGCTGGGCGAGCAGGTGGACACGGCACTGAGGGCCCGTCCCGAGATCGCGGTCATCTTCGTCGGGGCCAACGACGTCACCTCGCAGAGCAGGCCCGCCCACGCCGTACGGCATCTGCAGAAGGCGGTCAGGCGGCTGCGGAAGGCGGGGGCGGAGGTGGTCGTGGGCACCTGCCCCGACCTCGGCACGGTCCGGCCGATCGCGCAGCCGCTCCGCTGGGTGACACGGCGGTGGAGCCGCCAGCTGGCCGCCGCGCAGACCGTCGCCGTGGTCGAGGCGGGCGGGCGGACGGTGGCCTTCGCGGACCTGCTGGGACAGGAGTTCGACACGAACCCCGCGGAGATGTTCGGCCTTGATCGTTATCACCCATCTGCTCAAGGTTATCTCCAGATTGCTTACGCGGTGCTACCTTCCGTATGCAGTGCGTTGGAACTCTGGCCCGAGCCCCGGGCCCGGCGCACTGAGTCGATCTACCTCGCGGCGGCCCAGGCCGCGGAGGAGCCCGGCGCCGAGGTCTCCGCGACCCGTGTCGCCGGACGAGCGACCGGACCTCACGGACGGTGGGTGACCATGCTCGGCCGCAGGCCGGGGATGCGGCCCAACGACGCCTGAACACGGTCACCCTCCGCTGCGAAGCCGTAACGCCTCGCCCGCATTGGAGTGGAATACCCGTGATCCGGCCCCTCGCGAAACCGGCCCTGGTGCTCGCCGGAGCTCTGGCCCTGGGCGGCTGCTCCGGCACAGAAGCGGCCACCCCGGACCATCCCACCTGGCACAACACCGAGATGAACGCGGTCAGCCGCACCACCACCGCCGGTGGCGTCGCCACGACGACCTCCATGAAGCCCGACGGCACGCTGGAGACGGTGGCCCTCGACCTGGCCACCGGCAGGAGGCTGTGGGCCCATCCCTCGACCATGGCGGGCCGCCTGCCGGGGATGGGGGTGCCCGCCCCCGCGATCGTCGAGACCTCCGCGGGACAGTCCGTCGCGGTGACGATCGACCCCGCCAGGCGGGGCCGCTGGAAGGCCACGCTCGTCGGCCTCGACGGCAGGACCGGGACGCGCAAGTGGAGCCGCCCGGTGCACTCCACCTTCGGCCCGCAGCGGTGCGGGGCGTTCGTGTGCGTGCCCGAGAACACCGCGCTCGCGAGCGCCCGCGTCGTCGTCCTCGATCCGGTGACCGGCAAGGTCATGTGGAAGATCCCCGGCATCGCCGAGGCCGAGTGGTCCGACGCCTCGCGCGTGGTGTTCCTCCGCCTGGCCCGCCACCCCGTCCTGGAGGCGCGCGACCTGAAGACGGGCAAGGCCATCTGGCGGGTTCCCGTCGAGCAGCCCCTCGGCGCCGGGGTGGACCTGTCGGGAGGCTGGTCCTTCGGCGCGACCGCGGGAAACCTCGTCGGATACGTCGCCCCCTACACCAATCCGAAGACGAGCAAGGTCTCCGCCTTCGGCCTGTTCTCCGTCAAGCTCGCCGACGGCACGGTCAACTGGATGCGCCCGTCGGTGGTCCGCGTCTACCCCAGTGGCAGCCCCGGCTTCGCGCCGGTGGTCCGCCCGGTCGACCAGGAGGGCCGCTACGGCGGGTTCGCCCGGCTGGAGGCCGACAGCGGCCGGGTCCTCGGCCAGATCTCCGCCGAGCAGGTTCCCGAGTCGGGCTGGTGGCTGGCCTTCCCGACCCGGATGGAGAAGGTCGGCTTCCTGCGGCACGGCAAGCCGGGCAACGTCTTCGACCTGCCCACCGGCCGCAACGCCGACGTCAAGGACGAGCGGGCCTGGTCCTTCTGCGTGACTGATCCCAAGCCACTCGCGCTCAAGGGCCAGAACTCCGGCTTCTACTCGGTGGCCTCGCTGTGCCAGTTCAGGCTCGCCGACGGCACGCGGGTGTCCGGCTCGGGCGCCCCGCCCCTGTGGTTCACCGGCAGCCAGAACGGCTGGCGGATGTGGCGTGACGAGAAGGGCGGCCTCCACGGGATCAAGGACGGCGACGGCACCTCCCCCGGCATGTACGGCTGATTCGTGGCCGGGCCCCCTCCCGCCCCCGGGCGGGAGGGGGCCTTGTGCTTCCCGTACAAAGTTCTGTTACACCGCCCCCTGGGCGTGGCTTCGGGCATACCGCGCGGTACGCTCCGCTGGAGGAGCAGACACGAACCCAGGAGAGCCACATGCCCGAGGCAGTCATCGTCGCGACCGCGCGCTCGCCCATCGGACGCGCCTTCAAGGGGTCCCTCAAGGACATCCGCCCCGACGACCTGACCGTACAGATCATCCAGGCCGCGCTTGCCAAGGTCCCCCAGCTCGACCCGACCACGATCGACGACCTCATGCTGGGCTGCGGCCTGCCGGGCGGCGAGCAGGGCTTCAACATGGGCCGGGTGGTCGCCACCCTGCTCGGCCTGGACAACGTGCCGGGCACCACCGTGACCCGCTACTGCTCGTCCTCGCTGCAGACCACCCGGATGGCCCTGCACGCGATCAGGGCCGGCGAGGGCGACGTGTTCGTCTCCGCGGGCGTGGAGTGCGTCTCCCGCTTCGGCAAGGGCAGTTCCGACTCGCTGCCCGACACGATGAACCCGCTGTTCGGCGAGGCCCACGCCCGCTCGCTCAGTGCCGCCGAGGGCGGCAAGGGGGTCTGGCACGACCCGCGCGAGGACGGCCAGGTGCCCGACGTCTACGTGGCGATGGGCCAGACGGCGGAGAACCTCGCCGGGCTGAAGGGCGTCTCCCGGCAGGAGCAGGACGAGTTCGGCGTCCGCTCCCAGAACCTGGCGGAGAAGGCCATCGCCAACGGCTTCTGGGAGAGGGACATCACCCCGGTGACCCTGCCCGACGGGACCGTGGTGAGCAAGGACGACGGCCCCCGGGCAGGGACCACCTACGAGGCGGTCTCCCAGCTCAAGCCGGTCTTCCGGCCGGACGGCACCGTCACCGCGGGCAACTGCTGCCCGCTGAACGACGGCGCCGCCGCCGTGATCGTGATGAGCGACACCAAGGCCGCCGAGCTCGGCGTCACCCCGCTCGCCCGGATCGTCTCCACCGGGGTGACCGGCCTGTCCCCCGAGATCATGGGCCTGGGCCCGGTCGAGGCCTCGAAGCAGGCCCTGGCCAGGGCGGGCATGGCCATCGGCGACGTGGACCTCGTCGAGATCAACGAGGCGTTCGCCGCCCAGGTCATCCCGTCCTACCAGGACCTCGGGATCGACCTCGACCGGCTCAACGTCAACGGCGGCGCCATCGCGGTCGGCCACCCCTTCGGGATGACCGGTGCCCGCATCACCTCCACGCTGATCAACAGCCTCGCCTTCCACGACAGGTCGATCGGCCTGGAGACCATGTGCGTCGGCGGCGGTCAGGGCATGGCGATGGTTCTGGAACGCCTCAGCTGAGACAGCCGGACCCGCTGAACCCGGCCGGGCGATCGGAGACCCCGATGTCCGGCCGCGGCGTCCCCTCGCCGGGGACGGCCGGTCAGCCGTGCACGTCGGGGCCGGCGCGGGTGATCGCGATCTTCAGGATCACCCGCCGGTCCCGCTCCATGGCGGCCCGGTAGTCGTCCCAGTCGGGGTGCTCGCCGGAGATGTCACGGTAGTAGCCGACCAGGAGATCCATCGCCTCGGGCAAAGAAACGATCTCCGCCACGCCGTCGATCTGGATCCACTCGCCGAAGAACTCGTCGGTCGTCACGCAGAGCGACACCTGCGGGTTCCTGCGGAGGTTGCGCACCTTCGCCGCGGTCTCCCGGGTGCTGACGATCGCGTTCCCCTCCGCGTCGAGCCCCACGGTGACCGGGGAGAGTTGCGGGCGCCCGTCGGCGTGCGAGGTCAGCATGACCGCGCGGTGGTTGGCGCGGATGAATCCGCGTGCCTTGTCATGATCCATGCGCTCATCATGGCGCACATCAAAGCCCGCACCACAGAAAGTGGCGCGGGCTTCACGAAGATAGGCGACTTACAGGTAACGGGTACGGCGATGCCGCTCGTGCTCGTGCACAATGGCGGCGGCGTAGCCGTGGGTCAGCCCGTGCTCATCGGCGAGCCAGGTGGCTCGCTCGTCACAGCGAAGGAACGACGGGCCGTTGTCGATTGCTTGGAACCACTCTGGGAGTGCGCGTCCCGTGATGTCCGGGACCCTTGCGATCAGCTTGCTCTGCGTCTCCAGTGAGTGGTTCAACGACATGGGCACCTCCACGGATAGGCTCCTTTGCTCGACAGTGCATCACGAAAGCCCAGATAGCAAGCCCCGAGATGCTCTCTTCCGTCGCGGTTCGTCTATCCCCCGTTGCCTTCCGTTCACTCACGTGTCCGCCAAGAAAAACGGGAGGCCCCGCCGGAACGTGTCCGGCGGGGCCTCCCGGCGCTGTCGTCAGTCGCTACTCGAGAAGTAGCTCAGCAGGCGCAGGATCTCCAGGTAGATCCAGACCAGGGTGACGGTCAGGCCGAAGGCCATCAGCCAGGAGTACTTCTCCGGGGCGCCGTTCTTCACCCCGCGCTCGACCTCGTCGAAGTCGAGGAGCAGGAAGAAGCAGCCGATGAGGATCGTGGCGATGCTGAACACGTAGGCCAGCGGGCCGCCCGACCGGATGCCGATGCCGTCCTCGATGAAGAAACCGGCGACCAGGTTGATGAGCATGAGGCCCATCAGGCCCAGCCCCGCGGCCACGACGAACTTGGTGAACTTCGGCGTCACGCGGATGATGCGCAGCGAGTAAACGGTGAGCATGGCGGCGAACGCCAGAGCCGTGCCGACCACCGCCTGGAAGACGATGCCGCTGTACAGATCGTTGTAGACGTGGCTGATCACGCCGACGGCGACGCCGTAGGCGACCGAGTAGCCGAGGATCAGCACGGGGTTGGTGCTGGACTTGAACGAGATGACCAGGGCGAGGATCAGTCCGACGATGACACCGGCGATCGCCGCGACCATACCGAGGTTGAGCACCCAGGCGACCGCCGCCGAGACGACGAGCGTGCCAAGGGTGATGAAACCACGCACGACCACGTCGTCGATCGTCATCGTCCGCTGTGCGGGCGGCGCGTATGACGGCGTGTTGTACATGCCCTGAAGCTGCTCAGGGGTGGGGGTCGGCGCGCCCCAGCCTTGCTGCTGGCCCTTGGCCTGCCGACTGAATACGGGGTTCTTGCTCTCCATCGCTGCCTCCACGCTGCGACCTACGCGATCAGCGTATTAGATCGGTTGTCACACGGCCGTATCGTGCCGATATCTATGTTGTCCAAGTGACCGTACGGCTACCGCCGATGTTGTCAACGAACGGGTAGCGCGCCCGGTTCCCGGGCCTCACATCTGTTTCGCCGATCGCTCGTCGAAAAGCCGCTGCGACGCCTCGACCTCGTCGAGGTTGCGGCGCGCCCACTCGCAGATGCCGGTCACGGCCACCGACAGGTCCCGCCCCATCCGGGTGAGCACGTATTCCACCGTGGGCGGCGAGGTCGGGTAGACGTTGCGCTCGACGATGCCGTCGCGCTCCAGTGCTCGCAGCGTCCGGGTCAGCATGCGCTGGTTGATCCCCTCGATCCGCGTCTTGAGCCGGGAGAACCGCTGGGCCCCGGGCCCCAGCGCCGCGATCACCAGCAGGGACCACTTGTCCCCGATGTGACCGATCACCTGGCGGGCGATCCCGTTGGCCCGGAGCATGGGCTCCAGGTTCGCCTCGTCCCTCATGGTTACTATTTTATACCTGGAACCCTTCCGAATCCCAGGCCGGGCGGCACATCGAACCGTGACCGCATCCGCACCGATCACCGGCCGACCGTCTGACGGGCGACGCGGTGCCCGCCCAGGGACGCGCGCCCTTTCACGGGAGACGGGTCGCCCCCCGCCCCGCTCGCCGTTCGTCGCCGGCCGGGTGGGTCCCCTCAACTCCGGCGAGCCTTCTCAGCGCGTCGAAAGCGCGTTCCGAGGGGGCGTCCGGCTCGGGCTGGCCGACGACGAGCTGCTGGCCCGCGAGACCGCCGACGCGGAACACCTCATAGTTGAGAGTCATCTCCCCGACCTCGCCGTGGCGATACGGAACGGACCTGTACGTCCTGCTACGGACGTCGTAGCGGGCCCACAGCCTCCGGAAGTCCTCGCTCCCCCGTGAGAGATCCTCGACCAGTTCCAGCACGAACGGGTCCGCGTGGCCCGTTCCCCCGATGGCGCGGAGGTGGGCCACCAGGTCATGGGCCTGCTGTTCCCAGTTCAGGTAGAACTCGCGTGCGACGGGGTTGAGGAAGGCCAGCCGCAGCGCGTTGTCGCAGCCGCCCACTCCTCGGTAAAGGACGGTGGCCAGTGGATTCCTGGCGAGGAGGTCGAGCCGGCGGTTCAGCACGAACGTGACCGCGTGATCACACCTCTCCATGAACCGCCGCACCGCCGGACGCAACCGGTCGGAACCGCCGACCGGCTCGCGGCCGGGGCTCCTGCGGTGCGCGAGATCGTGAAGGTGTTCGACCGCCTCGGGACCGAGCTGGAAGACCCGCGCCAGGGCTTCGAGCACCCGGACCGACGGATTGCGCTCCCGCCCCTGTTCCAGACGGATGTAGTAGTCGGTACTCACGTCGGCCAGCATCGCGACCTCGTCCCGGCGCAGTCCGGGTGTCCGGCGACGGGTCCGCGGCAGTCCCACCTGGTCGACGGTCGTGACCTCGCGTCGAGCACGGAGAAACTCCCCGAGGGTATTTTTACCGTCCATATTTCCAAGTTACGGTCAGACCTGCCAGGAGGGGAAACGCGGTGGGGTGTCCGGCTCCCGCCGGTGCGCCCGCCGCCGAGATCACCGAGCGGGCGGGCCACGGCGGCGCCGTACCCCCGCCCGTCCACCTCCCTCCACGCGAAGGGCGCCGGGATGCGGGGGCTCCTCGCCCGGTGGCGAATCCCGAACGCGCCCGGGAAAACCGATCACATTTGGGTAACCAAAAGTTTCGCGGACGCATTTGGGGTGGACGGCCGTGGCCGTTCGGCACCGGTCATGGACGGCCGGATAAACGAGGAAAGGCCCACGACCCGGTTTTCACTGGTCATGGGCCTTGTCCGGCAGATCGTCATGAGTGCCCCCGGAGGGACTCGAACCCTCACTCGAACCCTTTTAAGGGGTTTGCCTCTGCCATTGGGCTACGGGGGCGCCGTAATCATACGTAACGGACCACTCATGCGTAACTGCTCAAGGCAACCGTCGCATCACTTTCATTGGAAACCCGTGGATCGCCTCGGCTTCGGAGGGGCCCGGTCAAGGAATAGCACACCGCGGGGAACGGCGAACCCGGAGGTGGGCCTCGTCGCCCACCGCCGGGTTCGGGAGTCGGTTCCGCCCTGCGGGGCGGGGGTTCAGTTCGTCGCCGCGGCGCGGAACTCCGTGCGCGGCTCCTCGATCTCCCCCAAAGAGACGGTCTCGCGCTTGAAGAAGAGCGCCAGGGTCCAGTCGGCCGTCACACGGACCTTGCGGTTGACGGTGGGCACCCGCGACAGGTGGTAGGTGCGGTGCATGAACCACGCGGCGAGCCCGCGCAGCTTGATCCCGTAGACGTTGGCGACGCCCTTGTGCAGGCCCAGACCGGCGACGGAGCCGACATACCTGTGCCGGTAGTCGGCGAGCTCCCGCCCGCGCAGGCTCCGGGTGATGTTGTCCGCCAGGACCTTGGCCTGCCGCACGGCGTGCTGCGCGTTGGGCGCGCAGTACTGGCCGGGGTTGGTCAGGTCGGGCACCCCCGCCACGTCTCCGGCCGAGTAGGCGTCCTCGACGCCGGCCACGGTCAGGCGGGAGGTCGTCTTGATCCGGCCGCGCTCGTCGAGCGGCAGGTCCCCGGCGTTCACGACCGGGCTGGGCTTCACCCCCGCGGTCCACACGATGGTGGCGGCCTCGAACTCCTCGCCGTCGGAGAGCTTGACCAGGCCGCCTTCGCAGGACTCGAGGCGGGTGTTCATCTTGACCTCGATGCCGCGCTCGCGCAGCTGCTCGGCGGTCCACGCGCCCATCTCGGGGCCGACCTCGGGGAGGATGCGGTCGGTGGCCTCGACGAGGATCCAGCGCATGTCCTCGCGGGAGATGTTCCGGTAGTAGCGGGTGGCGTCGACCGCCATGTCCTCCAGCTCGGCGAGCGCCTCGACGCCCGCGAAACCCCCGCCGATCACGACGAAGGTCAGGGCACGCCTGCGCAGGGCCTCGTCCTCGTCGCTCTCGGCCCGGTCGAGGAGCTCGAGCACCCGGTTGCGCAGCGCGATCGCCTCGCCGACCGTCTTGAAACCGATCGCGGCGTCGGCCAGGCCGGGGATGGGGAGCGTACGGGAGATCGATCCGGCGGCCATGACCACGATGTCGTAGTCGATCTCGTGCGGTGTGCCGACGTTGGGGGCGAAGGTGACGGACTTGGCCGCGTGGTTGACCTTGGAGACCCTGCCGTTGAGGATCGTCGCCTTCGAGAGCACGCGGCGGAGCGGGACGACCACGTGCCGGGGCGAGAGGTTTCCCGCGGCGGCCTCGGGGAGGAAGGGCTGGTAGGTCATGTGGGATTCGGGGGTCAGGACGGTGATGCGCACGCTTCCTTCGCGGAGTTCCTTGCGGAGGGTGTGCTGCAGGCGCAGCACGGTGTAAAGGCCGACGTAGCCTCCACCGACGACCACGATGTGCTTGGAGTTGCGGTTCACTTCGACGCCATCCTTAAGTTTCATAGCTTGTGAAACCTTTCACAAGCATACGCTCGGGCCTCCGATCGCGCCAGCCGCTCATGTGGCAATCTGACCAGAATTTCCGCTACCGGCTAGAAACACCCACTCTTCTCAACAGAATTCCTGCTGATCTTCTCTTTGTGATCGAGTTCACAAGCCGCGAAGCGCGTTCGCCCTGGTGAAGAGATCGTCGAGCATCCGCGCGGTCACCCGGCCGGTGAAGGTGTTCTGCTGGCTGGGGTGATAGCAGCCGAGAAGATGTGCGGAACTTCCCAGGGGGGAGGTGATCTCCACCTCCGCGCCGTGCCCGAAGGGCGGTCTCGGCCGCGGCAGGGCGTACCCGGCGTCCTTCAGCGCGGGCCAAATCGCCTGCCAGGCGAAGCCTCCGAGCGCGACGACCACCCGTACGTCCGCCGAGACCAGGGCGACCTCGCGGGACAGCCAGGGGAAGCATGCGGACCGCTCGGCGGGCTCGGGCTTGTTGGCGGGGGGAGCGCACCGGACCGCCGCCACCATCCGCGCGCCGATGAGCCGCTGGCCGTCCCCCGCGCGAAGGCTGGTCTCCTGTACGGCCAGGCCCGTCCGGTACAGCGAGGCGAACAGCCAGTCGCCGCTGCGGTCGCCGGTGAAGATCCTCCCGGTCCTGTTGCCGCCGTGCGCCGCCGGTGCCAGCCCGACGATGAGGATCTCGGGCCTCTCGTCGCCCCACCCGGCGATGGGCCGGCCCCAGTAGGTCTCCTCGGCGAACGCCCGCCTTTTGACCGTCGCCACCTCCTCACGCCACTCCACCAGGCGCGGGCAGGCCCGGCAGACCGACTGCGCGGCCGTGAGCTCCGCGAGGGTACGGCTCTCCCCCGCGAGTTTCCGCACCTCGGCGGGGTCGTGCGCGACCGGGGTGTCGGGACGGGCGGGATCGTCGGGCCAGCCGGATCCGGGAGGAACGTGGGTCATCCCTCGATGGTGCCCGACGCGGGAGACCACGAGGTCCACACCCCGTCGCTCGCGCCGCACGGTCTCCGGAACGCGCACTCCGCAGGACGGGCGCGGAAACGCGAGAGGCGGCGCCCGCTGGATGCGGGCGCCGCCTCTCGTCTCACTCGGGACGCGGCCCGGCGTCAGCCGCCGGGCACGCTACCTCGACCTACCGTGCCATCAGGCGGTGGTGGTAGCCGTGGCGGTCGGGGTGGGAGTGGGGGTGGGGGTGGGGGTCGGCGTGGGGGTCGGAGCGACCTTGCAGACGACCTTGGCCACCGCGGTGCCGGTGGTCGGGCCACCGGCGATGTCGATCGCGCGCCTGGACTCGCCGGAGACCGAGGCGGTCCAGCTGTCGAACACCCGCTCACGCTGCGGGCCGTGACCGCTGAAGTAGGCGTGCTTCCAGTCGCCCGCCACACCGTCGCGGATCCAGCGGTACTTCACGGTGGTGCGACCACTCGCGCTGAGCACGGCGCTGAACGTACGGGTCGTCGGGCAGGTGCCCTCGTAGGCGGCCGGAGCGTCGACGGAGGCCCAGACCTTCGGCGACGTGTCCTTGCACCAGATCTTGAAGTAGGCGCGGTTGGAGGAGGCCTCCACCGGGCCGACGATCTGCAGCGAGGCCCAGCCCCTGAAGTCGTCACGGGGCCTGATCACGTGGAAGACCTTGCGCGAGCCGTCGACGCGGACGGAGTCACGGTCGACGACGTGGCCGTTGACGACCCAGCGGTAGTGCACCCAGCGGACGCCGGAGGCGTGGATGCGACCGACCAGGACAGCCTTGCAGTTGCCCTCGTCGACCCACACCTGAGCGCCGACGCGGGGGTTGATGATCTCGTGCTTGTCCTCGCCGGAACCACAGGCGACCGAGAAGTAGCCCTTCGAGGACTTCACGCCGCGCGGGGCAAGGACCTGGATGGCCTGCCAGCCCTTGACGTTGCCCTTGAAGGTGGCCTTCTCCTTGACCGTGAAGCTCTTGACGCCCTTGCCGCGGAAGGTGAAGGACTTCACCTTGCTCTTGGAGCCGTCTCCACGCAGCCACCGGTAGGCGACCGTGGTCTTGCTCTTGACGGCCTTCACCTTGATCTTCGAGGAGAAGGTCACGTTGACGGGGCACTCACCCGCGTACTTCGCGGGGGAGGCCTTGGGGGTGCCGGCAAAGACGGCGGGCCTCGGCTTGGCGGCGGCCGAGGCCACCTTCCCCGCCTGGCTCGATCCACTGGCCGCCGCTGCGGGCGTGGCCAGCATGCCTACTGCCATGGTTGCCAGCATGGCCGCGCTGGCTCCTGCTGCGGCTAGCTTGCTTGCTAGTCCGGACTTCATGAGGGGATGCTCCGTTCGTTGGGAGGCAAGATCGCTCGGGAGACGGTTGCCGCGCCGACAACAGCTGTGCCGGGCCCCACGGCAAAGCCTCGCTAAAGCTTCTTTACCTAACCATAAACGGGAAGCTTTCCTCAATACTCCCTAAACAGGTGAAATGTCTAGGTCTTGTTATGAATCGGCGAGCGACCACGCGATGCCGTCGAGGATGTCGTGCTCACTGGCGACGACATCGCCGAAGCCGTACCGGGTCACTATCCGGTCCAGGATGAGCGCGCCCGCCCCGATCACGTCGACCCTTCCGGGATGCATGAGGGGAATCGCCGCCCGGCGTTCAACGGTCATTCCAAGCAACCGCTCGGCGATGTCATGTACTTGACCTGCGGAAATTCGCGAGTGGTGAATTTTCTCCGGATCGTATTCCGGCAGGTCGAGCGCTATTCCGGCGACGGTGGTGACGGATCCGGCGAGCCCGACCATCGTCAGCGCCCGCTCCACGGGCACCTCGGCCGCGACCCGGTCGAGCGCGTCGTCGATGTCGGCGGTCATCGCCTCGATCGCCTCCGCCGACGGAGGGTCACCCGCGTCGCGCAGGTGGCGCTCGGTCAGCCGGACGCACCCGATGTCGACCGACAGCGCGGCCTCCACGTGTGTCGAACCGAGCACGAACTCGGTCGAGCCGCCGCCGATGTCGACCACGAGGTACGGCGGGCGGGTGCCGTCGGGGGCGGGCAGGCCCGTCTCGTACGAGAACCGCACCAGGTCGCGGGTGGCCCCTGCGAACGAGAGTTCCGCCTCCTCCGCGCCGGTGATCACCTCGGGCTCGACCCCGAAGATGTCGCGCACGCCGTCGACGAAGTCCTGCCGGTTGGCGGCGTCCCTCGTCGCGCTGGTGGCGACCACGCGGACCGCGGAGGCCCCGTGCCGGTCGATGAGGCCGGCGTAGCCGCGCATCGCGGCGAACGTGCGCTCCAGGGCCTCAGGCGCGAGCCTGCCGGTCTCGTCGACCCCCTGGCCCAACCGGACGATCTCCATCCGGCGCTCCAGGTCGATCAGCCTGTCCCTGCCGATGTCGGTGACGAGCAGACGGACGGAGTTGGTGCCACAGTCGATCGCGGCGACGCGGATCACTCGGTCTCCTTCGTGGTCGGTGCCGCGGCTTGGGCACACGGTGTCACGTCCCGGGCGACGCACGGCCCGGCGGACCACCAGTCGCCGAGCGCGTCGAGGGCCTCGCGGCCGAAGGGGTTGCTCCCCGGAACCGCCAGCTCGTGCCCGACCAGGGCGTGCAGGCACTTCACCCGGGTGGGCATGCCCCCGGTGCTCTGCATGTCGCGGGGCAGCGGCTCCAGGCCGTCCTCGGCGGCCGCCCTGTCGCGGCGCGCCACGTAGTCGTCGTGGGCGGCCCGGTACGCCTCGGCCAGCTCCGGATCGCCGGCGAGCCTGGCCTGCATGTCCCGCATCAGCCCCGAGGTCTCCAGCGTGCCGATGGCCGAGGCGGCCCGGGGGCAGGTCAGGTAGAACAGGGTCGGGAAGGGCGATCCGTCGGGCAGTCTCGGGGCGGTCTCGACGACGTCGGGAAGCCCGCACGGGCAGCGGTGCGCCACCGCGCGCAGTCCTCGCGGCGCCCGGCCGAGCTGTCGCTCCACCGCCGCCACGTCGCGATCATCAACCATTCGTGACACCCCCTGAAAGACGACACCCAGGGTATCGGCGTCACCCGGCGGCCTTGGCCGCCTTCTGCCCCCTGCCGCTGTCGGCGGCCTTGACCGAGTCCCACAGCGTCTCGTACCACGGTGGCCTGGCGACGGCCTTCCGCTCGCCGGCCGTGCCCTTGCCCGGCGAGGGAGAGCCTCCCATGACGACGTAGCACTTCTGCCCGGGGTCGCAGTAGAAAAGGCGCTCCCTGCCCTGCCGCTTGATGAAGCCGGGGTCGAGAAGCTGCTTGGCGCGGTCGTCCAGGGCTTTGATCGCGGCGATCTCCCTGGCCTTCTCCTGCTCCAGCTGGGCGATCTGGCGGCGCTGGGCGACGTACTCCCTGATGGGGTAGGCGAGGCTCATCGCGATCGCGCACACCACGATCGCGAGCACCGCGGCCCGTCCCGTCAGCTGCGGCCGTGTCGCCATGCGCCCTCCTCCGTCTCCACGCTCTCGTGGCGTCGTCCACCGTGCCCCGCGCGGTGGACGCGACACCGGCGGGGACCGATCTCCCCGCGTCGATCCGGTATCGGTCCCTTGTGTCGGCCTCTCCGCGCCGGTGCCCCCTCGCCCGGGCTGGGGCGGGGAGATCGGCGTCCGTACGCGGTGTGGCCGGCGGTGCGGCTCGCGCCCGGGCGGGCGCGAGCCGCCAGACGAAACTACCGCCGGAAGCGCGGGAAGGCGGCGCGACCCGCGTAACGGGCCGCGTCGTCCAGAAGCTCCTCGATGCGGAGCAACTGGTTGTACTTGGCCACCCGGTCGGAGCGGGCCGGGGCGCCGGTCTTGATCTGGCCGCAGTTGGTGGCCACGGCGAGGTCGGCGATCGTGGTGTCCTCGGTCTCGCCGGAACGGTGGCTCATCATGCAGCGGTACCCGCTGCGGTGGGCCAGGTCCACGGCGTCGAGGGTCTCGGTCAGGGTGCCGATCTGGTTGACCTTGACCAGCAGCGCGTTGGCGGTGCCCTCGGCGATGCCGCGGCCCAGGCGCTCCGGGTTCGTCACGAACAGGTCGTCGCCGACCAGCTGGACCTTGTCGCCCAGGGCGCGGGTGATGGCGTTCCAGCCCTCCCAGTCGCTCTCGTCCAGCGGGTCCTCGATGGAGACCAGCGGGTAGTTCGCGACCAGGTCCTCGTAGAAGGCGATCAGCTCGGCGGCGGACAGGCCCTTGCCGTCGATGGTGTAGACGCCGTCCGAGTGGAACTCGGAGGCGGCCACGTCGAGGGCGAGCCCGATGTCCTCGCCCGCGACGTACCCGGCCTTCTCGATGGCGACCAGGATCAGGTCGAGCGCGTCTCGGTTGGAGGGCAGGCTCGGCGCGAAGCCGCCCTCGTCGCCGAGGCCGGTGGCGTAGCCCTTCTCCTTCAGCACGGACTTGAGGGCGTGGTAGACCTCGGTGCCCATGCGCACGGCCTCGCGGAACGTCTCCGCCCCGATCGGGGCGATCATGAACTCCTGGATGTCGACGTTGCTGTCGGCGTGCGCGCCGCCGTTCAGGATGTTCATCATCGGCACCGGCAGCACGTGCGCGTTCGGCCCGCCGAGGTAGCGGAAGAGCGGCAGCTCGGCGCTCTCCGCGGCGGCCTTGGCCACGGCGAGCGAGACGCCCAGGATCGCGTTGGCGCCCAGGCGGGCCTTGTTGGGGGTGCCGTCCAGATCGATCATGACCTGGTCGATGCTGCGCTGCTCGGCGGCGTCGAACCCGAGGATCTCGTCGGCGATCTCGTCGGTCACGCCGAGAACGGCCTTCTCGACCCCCTTGCCGCCGTAACGCTCGTCGCCGTCACGCAGCTCGACGGCCTCGAACTGGCCGGTGGACGCGCCGCTGGGAACCGCGGCACGCCCCTGGCTGCCGTCGTCCAGGAGGATGTCGACCTCGACCGTCGGGTTGCCCCGGGAGTCAAGGATCTCTCGGGCGGTGACGCCCTCGATGGAAGCCACGAAGCGCTCCTAAAGTCGCAGGACAGTTTGCCTCAGAAGCCTACCGAGACCTACTTACCGGTACGGCGTCCGGGACGTTTCCGAACGATGATCGTAAAGAGTCCGCAAGGGGTCGCCCGGCAGGGGCGGGGAGACGACCCGGCCGCGCACCGCTCCAGGTCGGCGGAGCGCCCGGCCTCGCCTCGGGGTCCGGGCCGGGCCCCGCGAACCTCGGAGCGCCCTCGGAGCGCCCTCGGAGCGCCCTCAGAACGGCCCAGAGCGGCCTCAGAGCGGCTGGGTGCGGACCTGGTCGCGGTAGGCGCGGGCCACCGCGCGCAGCTCGGCCTCCGGGTCGAGCCCGGCCTCCCCCGCCTGCCGTACGAGCTCGAAGAGCCTGGCCCCCAGGCCGTCGGCGGGAACCCCCTCGGGGAGGGTCGCGGGAGCTCCGGCGCGCTCGGCGCGGCGCAGGAGCTGCGCGGCCAGGGAGAGCGCGGGCTGGCCCATCGGGACGCCGTCGACCGCCGAGCCCGGGTCGCCGCCGTTCTTGGCCGCCCGCTCGGCGGCCTTGATGGTCTCCCAGTTGGCGCTGACCTCGCCCGCCCCCTCCACCCGGGTGTCGGCGAAGACGTGCGGGTGGCGGCGGACGAGCTTGGCGACGATCCCCTCGGCCACGTCGTCGACGTCGAACCCGTCGGGCCGATCGCTCGCGACCCGCGCGTGGAAGGCCACCTGCAGCAGCAGGTCTCCCAGCTCCTCGCGCAGCGCGGTGTGGTCGCCCTCCTCGATGGTCTCCAGCACCTCGTAGGCCTCCTCGATGAGGTACGGGGCGAGGGACTCGTGGGTCTGGCGGGCGTCCCACGGGCACTCGACCCGCAGGCGGTCCATCACCGAGACCAGGTCGAGCAGCCGGGCGCCCGGCAGGTCGTACGAGCCCGGCACGACCTCGATCACCGGCGGGTCGTCGAGCGCCACGGCGGCGTAGCCGATGGAGCGCATCAGCGCCTCGTCGGCCTCCAGCCACACGACGGTCGCCGACCCGGCCTCACGGACCAGCGCGGCCGGGTCCGGGACGACCACCTCGACGTCGATCCCGGCTTCGGCCAGGTAGGGCAGGTGCGGGTGGTCCGCGGACCCGGTGCGCACCGGGCCCTCCTCGAGGACCCGCCACGCGCGGCGGCTGAGCAGCCCCGGGGCGACCCGGGGCGAGGTGGTGACGACGATCAGCGGCATGCCCGGAGGCTACTGCTGCGGCGGCGCGGGCGGCGCGTCGGCGGGGCCGGGGGCGGCGGGGGCGCCGAAACGGCCGGCGTCGACGAAGACGCTCGGCTGCTGCTCGCTCCGCTGCTGGTTCGGCGTGCCGTACCGGGGGTTCCAGGTGATCGGCACGGCCTGCAGGTCCTTGATCGCCTGCTCCTGGCCGCGCTGCAGGGCGGCCTCGTCCGTGCCGCCGCCGTACTGGGTGATGAGCTTGCGGAACAGGAGCTGCGCCCGGATGAAGGGACGCATCTGTGAGGGGGCCACCGCGTTCTGGAGCAGCTGCTGCTCCAGCTTCTGCTGGCCACCCTGGCCGGCGACCAACTGGTCGATCTCGCCCTCGGTGACCGTCATGCCCTTGCTCTCCGCGACCTTCGCGAACTGCTTGGCGTTGGCCAGCTGGAAGAGCACGAGCTGCGGGACGCTGTCCTGGAACTTGAGGTCCGCCGGGGTGACCTTGGCCTTGGCCAGCGCCGCCTCGTACTCGCGCACGTTCCGGTCCAGCTCGCCGGAGCTGATGCGCTCCCCGCCCACGACGGCGGCGGCGCCGGCCTGGTTCGGAGAGCAGGCGGTCAGCGCGACACCGGCGGCGGCGACCGCCAGGATGACGCGAATTCGAGTCGACTTCACATGCGTTCCCTTCACGACAAACGCCGCTTACTCTACCCGCACCGTTTCGAGGAACATCGCCTCGACGAGATCGCCGCACCACTTGAGCAGGTCCAGATCCCGCAGCGGCTGGCCGCCGAGGGGCCTGGTCTTGGGCACCGGCACCAGCAACGTACCGGCCGCCTGCTTCAGCAGCGCCTTCGGGTAGAGCCTTTGCAGCCTGACCTGCTGGGAGTCCTTCAGGTCCACCGGCGCGAACTTGATGTTCTGCCCCTGCAGGGTGACGTCGGTGAGCCCGGCGCGGCGGGCGCGGATGCGGAAGCGGGCGACCTCCAGCAGGTTCTCCACCTGCTGGGGCGGCCGTCCGTACCGGTCGACGAGCTCGTCGCGCACCGCGCCGATGTCGGAGTCGGAGCCGATCGCGGCGATCCGCTTGTACGCCTCCAGCCGCAGCCGCTCGGAGGTGACGTAGTCGTGCGGGATGTGGGCGTTGATCGGCAGCTCGACCTTGACGTCGGGCCGCTCGTCCTCCTGGTAGGTGCCCGCCAGCTTGGCCTTCTGCTCCTGCACGGCCTCGGCCATCATCCGGACGTACAGGTCGAAGCCGACGCCCGCGATGAAGCCCGACTGCTCGGCGCCCAGGATGTTGCCCGCGCCGCGGATCTCCAGGTCCTTCATCGCGACGTACATGCCCGCGCCCATCTCGGTGTGCTGGGAGATGGTGGCCAGGCGCTCGTGGGCGGTCTCGGTGAGCGGCTTCTCCGGCGGGTACAGGAAGTAGGCGTAGCCGCGCTCGCGCCCCCGGCCGACCCGGCCGCGCAGCTGGTGGAGCTGCGACAGGCCGTAGTTGTCGGCCCGGTCGACGATCAGGGTGTTGGCGTTGGGCACGTCCAGGCCGGACTCGACGATCGTGGTGCAGACGAGCACGTCGAAGTCGCGCTCCCAGAAGCCCACCATGATCTTCTCCAGCTGGTGCTCCTGCATCTGGCCGTGCGCGACGGCGATCCGCGCCTCGGGCACGAGCTCGCGCAGCATGGCCGAGACCTTGTTGATGCTGGCCACCCGGTTGTGGACGAAGAAGACCTGGCCGTCGCGCATCAGCTCGCGCCGGATCGCGGCGCCGATCTGCTTCTCGTCGTACGGGCCGACGAAGGTGAGGATCGGGTGCCGCTCCTCGGGCGGGGTGAGGATCGTGGACATCTCCCTGATGCCGGTGAGGCCCATCTCCAGCGTGCGGGGGATCGGGGTGGCCGACATGGCCAGCACGTCGACCTGGGTGCGCAGGTGCTTCATGGCCTCCTTGTGCTCGACGCCGAACCGCTGCTCCTCGTCGATGATGATCAGGCCGAGCTGCTTGAACCTGACCTCGGGCGAGAACAGCCGGTGCGTGCCGATCACGATGTCGACCGAGCCCTCGCGCAGGCCCTCCATGGTCGCCTTGACCTCGCCGTCGCTCTGGAACCTCGACAGCGGCCTGACGTTCAGCGGGAACCCGGAGAACCGCTCGGCGAAGGTCGACATGTGCTGCTGCACCAGCAGCGTGGTCGGCACCAGGACGGCCACCTGCTTGCCGTCCTGCACCGCCTTGAACGCCGCCCGCACCGCGATCTCCGTCTTGCCGTAGCCCACGTCCCCGCAGATCAGCCGGTCCATCGGGATCGGGCGCTCCATGTCGCGCTTGACCTCGTCGATGGCCTCCAGCTGGTCGCCCGTCTCGGCGTACGGGAAGGCGTCCTCCATCTCCCGCTGCCAGGGGCTGTCGGGCGCGAAGGCGTGTCCCGGCGAGGCCATGCGGGCCGAGTACAGGCGGATCAGCTCTCCGGCGATCTCCTTGACCGCCTTCTTGGCCTTGGTCTTGGCCTTGGCCCAGTCGGCGCCGCCCATCCGGTTGAGGGTGGGCGACTCGCCGCCGACGTAGCGGGTGACCTCGTCGAGCTGGTCGGTCGGCACGTAGAGCCGATCGCCCTTGGCGTACTCGATCACCAGGTACTCGCGGGTGGCGCCCTGCACGGTCCGCTGCACCATCTCGACGTAGCGGCCCACGCCGTGCTGCTCGTGCACGACGTGGTCGCCGACCTTGAGCTGCAGCGGGTCGACCATGTTGCGGCGCCGGGAGGGCAGCCGCCGCATGTCCTTGGTCGACGCCTTCTGGCCGACCAGGTCGAGGTGGGTCAGCACGGCCAGCGTCGGGGTCACGAACCCGTGCTCGACCAGGCCCGTGGTGACGTGGACGACCTTCCTCTCCGGCACGGTGTCGAGGCCCGGCTCCAGGCGCGCGGGCAGGTCGACGCCCTTGAGCAGCTCGACCATGCGCTCGGCGGGGCCGTGGCCCTCGCTCAGCAGGACGACGACCCGGTCGGAGTCGAGCCAGCCCTTGATGTCGGCCAGCGCCCGCTGGGTGTCGCCCCGGTAGGACTCCACCTCGCGCGCCCTCAGCGCCTGCCCGCCGCCCGGGACCGTGTCGTCGGTGTCGGCGCCGAACGGCGCGAGCGACCACCAGGGCTGGCCGAGTCCCCGCGCGTGGTCGCGGACCTCCTCCAGGTCGCGGAACGCCGCCGCGCCCAGGTCGATCGGCGCCTCGCCGCCGGACGCCGCGTTGATCCAGGACGCCTCCAGGAACTCCTGGCTGGTCCGCACCAGCTCGTCGGCGCGCCCCCGGATGCGCTCCGGGTCGCACACGAAGATCGCCGCCTGTCCCGGCAGGTGGTCGATGAGCAGGTCCATCTCTCCGGCGAGCACCGGCGCGAACGCCTCCATGCCCTCCACCGGCACGCCCTCGGCCAGTTGCTCCAGGATCTCGGCCAGCGAGGGATGCGCCTCGGCGAGCTCCCTCGCCCGCTCCCTGACGTCGGCGGTCAGCAGCAGCTCCCGGCAGGGCGCGGCGAACAGCCCGTCCTCGGCCACCTCCAGCGAACGCTGGTCGGCGACCTTGAACCAGCGGATCTCCTCGACGGTGTCGCCCCAGAACTCCAGCCGCAGCGGGTGCTCCTCCGTGGGCGGGAAGACGTCCAGCAGGCCGCCCCTGACCGCGACCTCACCGCGCTTCTCCACCATGTCGACCCGGTGGTAGCCGTTCTCCACGAGGCTGTGGACGACGGTGTCGAGATCGGCGTCGTCCCCGGCGCGCAGCCGCACCGGCCGCAGGTCGCCCAGCCCCTGGACGATCGGCTGGAGCAGCGCCCTGACCGGCGCGACGACCACGTGCAGCGGCCCCGCCGAGTGGTCGCCCTCGACCGGGTGCGCCAGCCTGCGCAGCACCGCCAGCCGCTGCCCCACGGTGTCGCTGCGCGGCGACAGGCGCTCGTGCGGGAGCGTCTCCCAGGCGGGGAAGACCGCGACGGTGCTCTCGTCCAGGAGGCTGGTGAGGGCCGAGGCGAGATCCTCGGCCTCGCGCCCGGTGGCGGTCACCGCGAGAACGGTCCTGGCCGCCCCCTTGGCCCCCTCCCTGGCCAGCGCGGCCACCGCGAAGGGGCGCAACGCCGGCGGCGCGACCAGCGACACGTCGGACGAGTCGCCCCCGCGCACGTCCTGAAGAAGGGAAGCCAGCTCAGGCTCCCCGGCGACAAGGTCCAGAAGTCCGGAAAGACTCATCAGATTCGCCCACAGCCCCACGACGGCAACACGACAACCCCGGGCCGGGAAGACACGGGGGGTACCTGCTCAAGGCTACTTGCCCGGGCACCCGCTCTCGCAAAGAGTGGTAAATGCGCGACGAATCGTGCTGAGTTGACTACTCTCGGTTACATGTCAGAGGTGAGGTCGGTCGTCGCTCGCGACGACTTGTTGAGTCAGCGGATCAGGGAGCAGTGGAGCAGCCAGCTCGGCCGGCGGCTCGACATCCTGATCGCCGGGTGCGGATGGCCTGAACCGCTCGATCTGGCGCAGACGGAGTCCAGGGTCATCGGGATCGACGAGGACCTGCCCGTGTTGCGCAGGAGCACGTCCGCCCGCAAGGACCTGGACTCCTGGGCGCTGGGCGACCTGCGCTCGGTGCCGGTGCCCCCGCGGGCGTTCGACATCGTCTACGTGTCGTTCCTGCTGGAGCGGATCGAGCACCCCGAGCTGGTGCTCGACCGGTTGCTGACCGGTCTGCGCCCCGGCGGGCTGCTGCTGGTCAGGATGCGCGACCGGGCTTCGGCGTACGGGGCGTGCGACCGGCTGGCGCCGGCGAGGCTGCGGCGGGCGGTGTGGCGCAGGTTCGCCCCCGCCGGGACCGTGGGCCCGCTGCCCGCCGTCTACGAGCAGATCGCCTCGCGCGAGGGGATGCACTCCTTCTGCCTGGTGCGCGGGCTGATGGTGACCGAGGACATCTCCGCCAGTAGCGGGTCCGCGCTCCACGGGCCTCTCGGTAAGCTTGCCCGCGCCGCCTGCTCGGTGGTGGAGGCCCTATCCAGGGGAAGCCGGCCCGCGTCTCACGACGAGATAACCATGGTGATCCGCAAGCCCCAGAGCCATTTCGCCCGGTTGATCTGAGATCCACCGGACCGGGGCACCCGGGATTCACCGGACCGGTGAATCCCAGGCTCGCCGGACAGGGGCCCATCGTGAGCGGGCGAGGCAGGAAAGTCCGACGATCACGATGGTGGAGCAGATGACGGCGCCTTTCGAGTGGACCCCCGACGCCCGCGAGCTGGCCGACCTCGAGCTGCTGCTCTCCGGCGCCTTCAGACCGCTGGCGGGCTTCATGAGCTCGGCGGACGCGCACGCCGTGGACGAGCGCGGCACGCTCGCCGACGGCACCCCGTGGCCCGCGCCGGTCACCCTCACCCTGCCAGACGACCACCCGGCCTCCCCCGGCGACCGGATCACCCTGCGCGACCCCGAGGGCGCGGCGCTCGCCGTGCTGACCGTCACCGGGCGCGAGGACGGCTTCGTCGCCGGCCCCGTCGAGCCTCTGGACGCCCCCGAGCACGGGCCGTTCGCCCGGCTGCGCCGCACCCCGGCGCGGGTCCGCGAGGAGCTGGACGGGCGGGAGTCGGTCCTGGCCGTCACCATGCGCGGGCCGCTGGGCGACCTCGGCGAGATCATCGCGACCGCGCAGGAGCTGGAGGCGTCGATCCTGCTGCTCCCCCTGGCGTACGGCGAGGGCGGGCCCGCGGTGGTCCGCGCCGCGCTCAAGGCGCGCGACGGGCTGCCCGAGGACACGCTCGTGGCGGTGGTGCCGCTGGCGCCCAGGGAGCCCGCCATCGACCTGGAGCTGCGCGAGCGCGTGGCCGAGGCCTACGGCGCGACCGAGCACCTGGCGGGCCCCGAGCCCGTGACGCTCCCCGGCCCCCCGCACCGCCGCGGGCTGGTGGTCTTCTTCACCGGTCTGTCCGGCTCCGGCAAGTCGACCGTCGCCCGGGGGCTGCGCGACGCGCTGCTGGAACGCGGCAGCCGCACGGTGACCTACCTCGACGGCGACGTGGTCCGCCACCTGCTGTCGGCGGGGCTGACCTTCTCCAAGGAGGACCGCGACCTCAACATCCGCCGCATCGGCTTCGTCGCCGCCGAGGCCGCCAGGCACGGCGGGCTGGCGATCTGCGCGCCCATCGCGCCCTACGCGGCCACCCGCGAGGAGGTGCGGGAGATGGTCGAGGCCGTCGGCGCCGACTTCCTGCTGGTCCACGTGTCCACCCCCCTGGAGGAGTGCGAGCGCCGCGACCGCAAGGGGCTGTACGCCAAGGCCCGCGCGGGGCTCATCCCCGAGTTCACCGGCATCTCCGACCCGTACGAGGAGCCGGACGACGCCGACCTGGAGATCGACACCACCGGCATCAGCGTGGACCGGGCGGTGCACCAGGTGCTCGACCCGCTGATCCAGGGCGGCTGGATCCGATGACCCGGGTCCGGCGGCCCGGGTCCGGCGGTTCGAGCCTGCCGGTTCGGGCCCGGCGGTCCGGGCCCGGCGGGGATCAGCCGGCGGGGACGGCGGCGTTGAGGCGCGCGTCGCGGGCGAGCTCGCCGAAGGCCCTCCGGCCGCCGGGCGTGGTGTCGAACCGGGTGTCACCCCGGGGGGCGCGCGGCGAGTCGAAGTAGATCAGGGCCTTGATCTGCGGATACTCGCCGATCTCCCGGCGTACCGAGGCGAAGAACGACTCCTTGAACCCGGGTCTGTCGTGACGCTCGAAGACGCCCCACTCGGCGAGCATGACGGGCTTGTCCGGGAAGCGTTCCCGCATCCACCGGTAGAACCCGTGCCACCGGGGGAACTCCGGACGGGTCTTGTTGACCAGCCCGTCGAAGCTGTGGACCCGGTGGTCGACGTAGGGGTCCATCGCCACCCAGTCGACCACGTCGTCCCCGGGGTAGAGCTTCTCGAACCAGGGTTCGGACGCCCAGTTGGGCGCGCCCATGTACGTCATCACCGTGACCGCGTTGGTCACGCCCCCGTGCCGCAGGCGCGTCACCACGTGCCGGAACATGGCGGCGTAGTCGGCCGCCGTCATCCCCTTGCCGCGGGCCTCCCGCACGTCGTCCTCCGGCTCGTGGTGGACGGTGAGGAAGAACTTCTCGGGGAAGGTCCTCACGATGTGGGCGGCCAGCCGGTCGATCCGCGCGTCCAGCGCCCCGTGGGCGATCTGCTCCCAGGTGTGGTCGAGGGACGGCTTCCAGTTGACCAGCAGGAGCCTGCGGCCGTCCGGGTCGCGGGCGATGGCGCGCTCCGCGGGGGTCGGGAAGAGCTCGTCGCCCCGGTGGTAGACGTGCATGACGTCGGCCGTCCGGCCCATGCGTCTCTCCGCCCTCTCCAGGGCCCGCCCGGGAGGCCTCCCCGTGAAGATCTCCGGCGCGATGCCCCACCAGGCGCCGCAGGAGGGGACGAGCTTGCGGCTGACCTCGCAGGCCACCCGGGACGGTTCGGCGGACGGGTCCGGCGCGCCTGCGACTCCCGGCGCGTCCGAGGTTTTCCCGGCGCCGGCGGCGTTCGAGGCCCGACCGCCCCCGCTCAGCCCCGCGATCCCCAGCGCGAGGGTGCCCAGCCCCAGCGCCAGGACGAGGCCGGAACCGGCGATTCTTACTACTCGCGGAATTACGTCTATAGCGGCATTTGTCTGATGCACCGGTTCCTCACAGCCGTCGCGCGTACGCATTCGTGGACGGTCCTCGACCATCACGGGGGAACACCTTCCCATCGCCCGGACGTGCCTCGTCCCAGACTTTGCCGGTCCGTGCCATAGCACCCTGGCGGACGACAGGAAATATCGGATAAACGGTTGTTATTTCCCTGTGATTGGCAGGAGCGGCGCGAAGAAAATCTTGTGTATTCGTTCGGGGAAATGGAAACCCGACCTATAGTTCCTAGGGTTCCCAGCGTCTGTTCGCCGGAGAGGCACCAGCGACATATGAGCCCGTCACCGGACGCTCCCGTCCGCCGCGGAGGCGAGGATCTGGCGGACTACGCGTCGCTTCTCCGTCGGCGGTGGGCGATCGTCCTCTCCCTGTTCCTGGCCGGAGCCGGTTGCGGCCTCGCCCTGCTGTGGCTCACCCCGGCCTCCTACACCGCCTCCGGGCAGGTCCTGGTGACCGCGACCGGCTCGCAGGAGCAGACCAACCAGGTCACCGCCCGCCAGCGCGAGCCCCTCAACCTCGACACCGAGGCACAGGTGGCCCGCTCCGCGGTGGTCGCGGCGAAGGCCCGCCGGCTGTTCGGCGGCCTTCCCTGTGCCGCGGAGGTCTCGGTGCCGCCCAACACCTCGGTCCTGGAGATCTCCTGCAGCGCCGCCGATCCGAAGGCCGCGGCCTCGGGCGCGAGCGCCTACGCCCTCGCCTACCTGGCACAGCGCCGCGAGTCCGCCACCCAGATGCTCTCGGCCCAGCTCAAGGCCGTGCTGCTCAAGCTGAGACAGGCCAACGCGGGTCTCACCAAGGTCGCCACCGAGCTTCCCGATCTCGGCAGGGGGACCACCGAACGGGCCCTCGCCCTCCAGCGGCAGAACGTCCTCGCCCGCCAGGTTCACAGCCTCACCGCCAGGTACGACGCCCTCAAGACCGTCGCCGTCACCCCCGGCTCCGTGATCAGCCAGGCGGCGACACCGGCCGAGCCCACCACCCCCCGGCCGCCCCTCTACCTGGGCAGCGGCCTCATGGCGGGGCTGCTGTGCGGGGTCGGGGTCGCCTGGCTCCGCGACCGCCTCGACACCGCCCTGCGAACCGCCGCCGACGTCAGGCGCCTGACCGGCCTCGACGCCGTCAACAGCGGGGAGACGAACGACCTGGCGGACGCGGTGCTCGTGGTCGCCGTACCCGGCACCTCCTCGCGCGAGGTGAAGGACACCGTACGGGCCCTGAACGAACGCGGGGTTCGCGTGGTCGGCGCGTTCGTCGTCGGCGACGAGGCCCCGCCGTTCACCGTGTCTCCCCCCGCGCGGGTTCCGGGCGTCTCGCAGGCGCAGCGGACTCCCCGTCTCCCGCAGGCTCCGCACGTCTCACCGGCTTCGCAGGGCTCACAAGCCGCCCACGGCTCACAGGCTTCCCACCTCGCGCAGACTCCGCATGTCCCGCAGGCCCCGCACGTCTCGCCCGCGCCGCGGTCCGGCGGGGCGCGAGACCGTGACAGCCTCCCGAGGAGGGCCGGGCGGCCTCTCGCCGGCCTGGCGAGCAGCGTGCCGAGCGGCATGGCGAGCGGCATGGCCGTCCCCGAGCCGCCCGGCGAGAAGCCGGAGGCACCCTCCCGCCCGGGAGCGCACGGGACGAGCGGGGCCGGGATGAGCGCGACGAGCGACGCGAGCGGGACGAGCGGCGACGGAGCACGCGGGGCGAGCGGGACGCACGGATCGGCCGGTGCGTCGGAGGCGCTGCTCGCGCCCCGGGCGTACGGGAACGTTCCACCCGCCCGGCAGGCGGCGGCCGGGCGGAGGGGGCGCAGGTCGTGAGGGGTCCGCGTCCGGCCGCCTGGCCGATCGCCGCGCTCCTGGTGGGATACCCGGTCTGGTGGGCGCTCGGTTTCGGGGGCCTGTCGGTGATCGTGGTGGCCCCGGCGATGGCGCTGGTCCTGTGGCGGAGACGGCCGATCAGGGCGCCGCGCGGCTTCGGCCTCTGGCTGCTGCTCCTGGCGGGTTACCTGATCAGCGCGCTCATGCTCGGCGAGATGCCGCCGGGCGCCTACGGCGAGTTCGGCGCCGGACGGCTGATCGGCTACCTGATGCGCCTGTGCCTCTACGTCTCGCTATTGATCATGGTGCTCTATCTGGGGAACCTGACGGAGGAGGAGCTGCCGCAGCTCACCCTGGTGCGGATGCTGGGCGCGCTGTTCCTCACGACCGTCGCGGGCGGCCTGCTGGGCGTGTTCGCCCCGCGCGCCGAGTTCACCTCGCCGGTGGAGATGGTCCTCCCGGACTGGATCAGCGGCAACCCCTTCGTCCACAACCTGATCCACCCCACCGCCGCCCAGATGCAGCGGGTCCTCGGCCACGCCTCGCCGCGCCCCGAGGCGCCGTTCGAGTGGGCCAACGCCTGGGGTGGCAACCTCTCGGTGCTGCTCGTCTGGTTCGTGGTCGGCTGGTGGGTGTACGGCGGGCCGCGCAGGCGCCTGACCGTGGTCCCGCTGGTCGCGCTGGCCGCGATCCCCGTCGTCTACTCGCTCAACCGCGGCCTGTGGATCGGGCTCGGGGTCGCCGCCGCGTACGTCCTGCTGCGCCTGGGCACGCGGGCCCGCGTCGCGACCTGCGCGGCCCTGACCGCCGGAGCGCTGGTGTTCGCCCTCAGCCCGCTGCAGGCGATGGTGGCCCGTCGGCTCGACAGCCCGCACAGCAACGACATCCGCGCCTTCACCGTCTCGGCGACCCTCGCCGCCGCGGGCACCGCGCCGCTCGTCGGGTACGGCAACACCCGCAACGCCACGGGCAACCACCGGACGATCACCACCGGCAAGAGCGGGTGGTGCCCCACCTGCGGCCACCCGCCGCTGGGCGGGGACGGCCAGCTCTGGCACCTGATGATCACGCAGGGTTTCACGGGGGCCGCCCTCTACGTGGCGTTCTTCGCGGGGGCCGTCCGCCGCCACTGGCGTGACCGGAGCCCGATCGGCCTGGCCGGGGTCCTCGTGATGATCCTCACCCTCCTCTACATGTTCGTCTACGACGGGCTGGTCACCCCGCTCAGCCTGTACCTCGTCTCGTTCGCGCTGCTCTGGAGGAACTCGATGGCGAGCACGGCTTCATGAACGACGCCCGCGCCCGTCTGCGCTACCTGGACCAGACTCTCGACCTGCTGTTCCCCGGCCCCGGCGACCCGAGCCCGTACACCTTGCTCCCGCACCGCCTGCTCCCCCGCAGGCTGGTCCCCCGCGCGTGGTGGCACCCGGGCGGGAGGGTCACCGTGCCGTCGGGCCGGGACGGCATCGAGAGCCACCTGAGCGAGGTGTTCGGCACACCCGTCCGCGTCACGCTGCGGGTGCGACCGGCCAGGCGGGCCAACCGCAAGCCGATCCTGGAGGCGCGCGCCGCCGACGGGCCGATCGCCTTCGTGAAGATCGGCGACACCGACCTGACCCGGGAGCTCGTCGCCCACGAGGCGCGGACGCTCGGCCTGCTCGCCGGGGTGCCGCTGAAGACCGTCGTCCCGCCCGCCGTGCTGCACCACGGGTCCTGGCGCGGCCTGTCCGTGCTGGCGCTGACCCCGCTTCCGGTACGGCGGGGACGGATACCGGGCGACGTCCTCACCGACGCGATCGCCGAGATCGCGCGCATTCCCGGGGAGCATGCCCCGGAGCGCGCTCCGCTCGGTGGCCGGGCCCGGGGGAACCGGGCTCCGGAAAGCTCGCCTCCCGAAGCCACCGCCCGCACCGGACAGGCCCTTGGAGACCTCGACTGTGACGGACGAACCCCCGGAGGCCCGTCTCCGGCGGACCCGCTTCCCGGAGACACGAGCCGGGGTCCCGGAGAGCCGTCCTGCGGGCGGGGGTTCTCCTGGCACGGTGACCTGACGCCGTGGAACATCTCGCGCGGGCCCGACGGGCGGCTGCTGGTCTGGGACTGGGAGCGGTTCGGCACCGGGGTCCCGCTGGGCTTCGACGCCGTCCACCACTTCTTCCAGCGGGCGCTGCGCCGCGACGACCCGGCCACAGCGGCCAGGGCCTGCGTGGCGCGCTCCCTGCGGATCCTCGCCCCGTTCGGGCTTTCGGCCGCCGAGTCCCGGCTGACCGCGCTCCGCTACCTGATCGCCCTCGCCGACCGCCACGCGGCCGACGGCCACGCGCCGCTGGGACCGCCGGAGCTCTGGCTCACCCCCCTCGCCGACTCCCAGGAGACTCTGCTGTGAAGCCCGCGTTGAAGCGTTCGGTGCACGCGGCGTCGGGGGCCATAGGTCGCCTCACCTCGGGAAGCCGGGTGCTGCCCTCCTTCCTCATCATCGGGGCGCAGCGCTGCGGCACCACCTCCCTGTACCGCGTCCTGTCCCAGCACCCGCTCGTCCTGAAACCCGTCCTGCGCAAGGGCGTGCACTACTTCGACACGGCATACGACCGGGGCCTGTCCTGGTACCGGGCGCACTTCCCCCTGCGGGCGTCGGCCTCCCGGCTGGCCCGCAGGTACGGCTGCCGGCCCCAGGCGTTCGAGTCGTCGCCCTACTACCTGTTCCACCCGCTGGCCGGCCCCAGGATCGCCCGCGACCTGCCGGGCGCGAAACTGATCGTGCTGGTCCGCGACCCCGTCGAGCGGGCCTTCTCCGCGCACGCCCACGAGCTGGCCAGGGGCTTCGAGACGGAGCGGTCCTTCGCCAGGGCCGTACGGCTGGAGGAGGAGCGGCTGGCCGGGGCCGAGGAGGCCCTGATCGCCTCGCCGCACTCGACGAACCTGGCCCACCGCCACCACGCCTACCTCGCCAGGGGCCGTTACGCCGAGCAGCTCGCCCGGCTGGAACCGCTGGTCGGCCGCGACCGGCTGCTCGTCCTCGACAGCGGCCGGTTCTTCGCCGAACCCGACCTCGTCTACGACCGCGTGCTGGCGTTCCTCGGGCTGCCGCACCTCGGCGACCCGGTGTTCGAGCGGCACAACACCCGGGCCAGGCCGGGCCCCATGTCCCGCAAACTCCGCCGCGAGCTGACGGCCCACTTCGCGGAGCAGGACACCCTGCTGACCTCGTGGCTGGGCGCGGAGCCGTCGTGGCGTCGCTGACCTCCACCCACCTGGCGGGCCTGGCGGGCTTGAGGGGGGCCGCGCGGGGCGGGGTGGCGGGGCTGGCGGGAGCGGGGGCGGGGGCCGCCGCGCAGTTCCTGACGGTCGTGCTGGTCACCAGGGGGATGGGGCAGGAGACGGCCGGTCTCTTCTTCTCCGGAACCGCCCTGTGCCTGATGGTCGCCGCTGTCCTGCGGCTGGACGCCGGGAACGGGCTGGTCTACTTCATCGCCAGGTCCAGGGCCTTCGGCTACCGCCGCGCCTCCGGTCACGTCCGCGCCGCGCTCGTCCCGGTCGCCTCGCTCTCGCTGGCGACCGGCGCGGCGGTCATCCTCACCACCTCCGACCCGGTGCTGCGGGTGCTGGCGGCGGCCCTGCCCGCGGTGGCGTGCTCGGGCGTCGTGGTGAGCGCGACCCGCGGGTTCGGCTCGATGCGGCCGACCGTGCTGCTGGACGGGGTGCTGCAGCCGGCGGCCCAGCTGCTCCTGGTCGGGGCGGTGGTGCTCGCGGGCCGCGACTCCGTGCCGCTGCTCGCCGCGGCGTGGGCGCTGCCGTACCTGCCGGTGCTGCTGCTGGCCTCGATCTGGCTGCGCCGGAGGTTGCCCCGGACCCCCTGCCCGCCGGGTGCCGCGCGCGACCTGTGGCGCCACACCTGGCCCCGGTCGCTGGCGGCCGGAATCCAGGCGGTGTTCCAGCGGCTGGACGTCGTGATCGTGGCGCTGCTGGCCGGGCCGGCCGAGGCGGCCGTCTACACCGCCGCCACCCGTTTCAAGATCGTGGGTCAGCTGGCCGGTCAGGGGCTGGCGCAGGCCACGCAACCGAGGCTGGTGCGGGCCCTGGCCGAGGGCGACCTGCCGCGTGCCCGCGAGCTGTACCAGTCGGCCACCCTCTGGCTGGTCCTGCTGACCTGGCCGATCTGGCTGGGGTACGCCGCGCTCGCGCCCTGGCTGCTCGGCGCCGTCTTCGGGGACGGCTACACCGGCGGCGCGCCGGTGGCGTTCGTGCTGGCCGCCACGATGATGCTCGCCACGGCGTGCGGGATGGCCGACGTGGTGCTGACCTCGGCCGGGCACACCGGGTCCAGCCTGGCCAATCTCGTCGCCGCCGTCGCGACGGCGGTCACGCTGGACCTGCTGCTGATCCCCTCGATGGGCTCGCTCGGGGCCGCCCTCGGCTGGGCGGGGGGCGCGGTGGTCAAGAACCTGCTGCCGCTGTGGCGCATCCACCGCCTGTACGGCCTGCGCCCCTTCGGCACGCACAGCCTGGCCGCCCTGAATCCCCGGCGGACACCGTGACCGCGCCGCCTGACCGCTCTCGGCCTCCGGCGGGCACCGTGACCGCGCGGCCCGGCCGTCCCGGACGCCGTGCCCACACGCGGCCCGGCCGTTCCAGGAATCTGGACGGGCGGTGGGGGCCGTGAGGCCCGTGCTGGTCACCGGGCTGCCCAGGACCGGGACGAGCTGGACGGGCAGGATGCTCGCGGCGAGCGGGGAGCTGGTCTACGTCAACGAGCCGCTCAACCCCGAACATCCGCCGGGCCGCTCCCCCGGCGTCCTCGACGCCGTGGTGGGCCACCGCTTCCAGTACATCTGCCCGGACAACGAGCGGGCCTGGCTGCCCGCCTTCGCCCGTACGGTCGCGCTGCGCTACGGGTTCTGGGCGGAGCTGCGCCGCAACCGGTCACCGTACGACCTGGCGCGGATGGTCCGGTACGGCACCGCGTTCACGCTGGGGCGGCTGGGCGGGCGCCGGGCGCTGCTGGACGACCCGTTCGCGCTGTTCTCCGCCGGATGGTTCGCCGACCGGCTGGGCTGCCGGGTGATCGTCCTGTTGCGCGACCCGGTGGCGTTCGTCGGCAGCTGGCAGCGGCTCGGCTGGACGGTCTACTTCCACGAGCTGCTCGAACAGCCGCTGCTGGTGCGTGACCAGCCGCACCTGGAGGCGTTGCGCCCGCTGATCGGCTCCCAGGACCGCGTCGCCAAGGCCGTGGCCCTGTGGCGGGCGGCCGGGATCACCGCCGCCGACCTGGCCGACCGGCACCCGGGGATCATGCTTGCCCGCTACGAGGACCTGGCCCGTGACCCCCTGACGGGCTTTCGCCGCCTGTACGAGTGGGCGGGCCTGACCTGGTCGGCCCGCGCCGAGGAGCGCGTCCGCCGTGCGTGCACGGCCAGGTCGGGCGCGACCGCGTCGGGCACGGCCACCTCGGGCACGGGCCCCGGCGGCTTCGCCTGGAGCGGCCTGTCCCGCACGGCCTACCGGCCGATGGACTCGCGCCGCGCCCTCGCCGAGGCCCGTACCCGGCTGAGCCCCGAGGAGGCCCTCCGGGTCAGGGAGCTGGCCTCCGCGAAACGCTGACGGCCGATCAGGACGATGACGATCGGGAAGCTCGGCGAAGACCCCGGCACCGGCGCCTCAAAGCTTCACGGCTCGGGGCTCGGGGCTCGGGATTTCAGGAGAAGAGGCCTCGTACGAGGGAGACCGTGAGGAGCCGGAGCGCGTACGGCAGGTCGTCGACCAGGTAGCGGCGGCCGAGCCTGCCCGGCTCCCGCGTCAGCCGGAAGGTCCACTCCAGGCCGCCGCGGCGCATCCATGCCGGCGCCCGCCGGACGGTGCCCGCGGCGAAGGCGATCGCCGAACCGCAGCCGACGAACCAGGTGCCCGGCAGGTCCCGGCGGAGCGAGGCGATGAGCCGCTCCTGCCGGGGAAAGCCGAGCCCGACGAAGACCAGCCGGGGCGCTGCGGCGATCACGGCGTCACGCACCCGGGCGTAACTCTCAGGATCGTCCTCGAATCCGTACGGCGGGGCGTCGACCCCGGCGATCATCAGCTTCGGATGGCGGTTCACCAGCTCGCGGGCCGCCTGCGCGGCCGTGCCCCGGGGACCGCCCAGCAGGTATACGGGATGGCGGTAGAAGGCGGCGGCCTCCGACAGGGACCAGATCAGGTCGGCGCCGGTGACCCTGCCGGGGATGGGGGTGCCGAGCAGTCTCGCCGCCCACACCAGCGGCATGCCGTCGGCCACCGCCAGGTCGGCGCGCTCGACGAACCGGCGGGCCCGGGGGTCTCGGGCGACGGTCCGGCTGATGTCGACGTTCGGGGTGACGAGGTGGCCGCCCTCACCGCGTTTCAGAGCGGCGACCACGTGGTCGACGACCTCGCTCTCGGTCATCGGGTCGATCGCGACGCCCGCCACGTGCACGCGCCTGCGCAGACGCCTGCGAGTGGCCTTGTCGGGCCGGGGCCTCCGGCGGGGGACGCCCGAGGTCGTCCCCCGCCTGGCGACCGGCGTTCCGGCCCGCCCTGCGACGGCGGGCAGGCCGGGCACCGGATCGCGACCGGTGGTCG
This sequence comes from Streptosporangium sp. OZ121, assembly GCF_051918885.1. Classification (NCBI taxonomy): domain Bacteria; kingdom Bacillati; phylum Actinomycetota; class Actinomycetes; order Streptosporangiales; family Streptosporangiaceae; genus Streptosporangium; species Streptosporangium sp. OZ121. Next base: position 38,066 of record NZ_JBPXMC010000008.1, on the reverse strand, counting down.
CGGACCGGTGGTCGGTGAGGGGCGGGGTCGGCGTCACGGTGTCACGGGTGGCCGGGACCGCGGCCCGCCTCACCACGGACGACATGACCGGCGAGTCGTGGCGCGTGACCGCCGGCGGAGGCCCGGCGGCACGTCCCGGCGCGGGCGGAAGGACCGGCAGGCCGTAGCGAGCGGTCGCGCGCGGGCGCTCGACGGCCTGCCCCGCCGCGGACGGAGCGAGCACCAGACCGTGGCGGGGGAACGCCGGCGGGCGCTCGACGGCCTGTCCCGTCAGGAGCGAGGCGACCGGCGGGCCGTGGCGCGCGGGTGCCGGCGGGCGCTCGGCGGCCTGGTCCGTCATGGACGGCACGATCCAGGCACCGTGGCGGAGGGTCACCCGCGGCTGCTCGGTGATGGGCGCCATCAGATGCCGCGCCCTCGGTGGTTCAGGACACTGAGCATGATCCTCGCGGGGACCAGGCCCGCCGCCACCGCGAGCGCGATGGGCGCGCGGGGCTCGCCGTGGCGGGCGGTGAACGCCCGCCAGGCCCAGCGGCCCGCCTCCCGCCGCTGGCCGAGGGCCGCGTGGTGGAAGGCGAGCTGACCGTAGACCCGCGCCGCGCCGCGCGGATCCACGGTCAGATCAGGGTGCCGGGCGAGCATCCACTGCAACCCGGCGATCCGGTCGGCCCAACGGGCCACGTACGAGGAGCCACCCCAGCGCACCCGGACCAGGGGCCGGTCGACGTGCACGATGGGGTGTTGGGCGGCGGCGCGCAGCGCCAGGTCCCAGTCCTCGTTCTGGCCCTTGGGGGCGCTCTCGTCCACCCAGAGCCCGCCGCGCCGGAACAGGAAGGTCGAGGAGTGCACCATCACCATCCGCGAGCGCACCAGGTGGCGGTAGGTGACGCGACTGGTCCCGGCCAGCCGGGGAATGCGCCGCGAACCGTACTCGACCTCGATGGCGCAGCTGCAGAAGCGCGCGTCCGGCTCCGCCTCCAGGGCGGCGACCTGGGCCTCGATCTTGCCGGGCAGCCACTGGTCGTCGTCGTCGCAGAAGGCGACCATGTCGGTGCCGAGCGCCGCGATGCCGGTGTTACGGGCCCCGGGCAGGCCTGGGGTGAGCCGGTTGGCCATCACCCGCACGCCGCGTGGGGGCGCCTCGCGCCGGCCGGCCGCCAGTGCCCGGCCGGCCAGGAGGTCGGCCACCTGGTCGGCGACCCAGGCCGGATCCCCGCCGTCCACGACGACGACGACCTCGACGGGGCCGGGGTGGTCCTGGCCGAGCACGGCGAGCGTGGCCGCGCGCAGCTGGTCAGGCCGGTGTCCCCGGGTGGGGATGACGACACCCACCGATGCGTTCAAGCGAGTCTCCTGTGATAGCCATACTTGATCATGAGGGGCCAGGTCAGCGCGGTGACCAGGCGCGACTGCCGGGACGACGCGACGGCACGCCAGCTGTCGTCCCTGGTCAGCTCCGTGCGGCCGACCGTGAAGCGTACGGGGTTGCCCGAGGCCGTGTGCGCCGTCGAGAGCTCCGCCCAGTTGCCGGACAGGAAGTCGAGGCGGCACGGGAGGCCGATCCTGGCGACCACGCGCCTGAGCGTGTCGGCGGGGGCGTCGAGCAGGTCCTCGTAGCGGATCCGGGTGACCGGTACGCCCCGGCGGGCGAGGAGTTCGAGGCTGAGATTCTCGCTCAGCCAGTGCAGCGAGGTGCGGGAGGGCGACCAGTGGGTCATCGGGCGCCCGTCCTCGGGACGCGCGACCCTCCTGCGCCAGGAGTGCGCGACCGCGCGGGGGTCGCGGACCACGTGGACGACCTGGACGTCGACCCCGGCCGCCGCGAGGCAGAAGGCCAGCGAGGCGTGCTTGCTGGAGTCGATCACGACCGGGCAGTCGGCGACCTCGCCCGCCGCGTTGTACAGGTCACGGTGGACCGCGGCGTACTCGTCCAGCTCGGCGGTGCCGGGCGTCGGCCACCTGCCGGTGCCCGCCTGCTCCTCGGCCAGCAGCCTGGCCAGGGTCGGGATGCGCCGGGTTCGATCGACGCGGGACCTGAGCGCGATCATCCGGTGCGCCAGGCCCTCGGACCAGCCGCCGAACGCGCGCTCGCCGACCTTCTCCCAGAAGGGGCACGACCCGAAGGGCTCGCCGCATCCGCAGGACTCGTCCGCGAGCGCGCTCCTGGCCCAGAGGTGAACGACCTCGCCGAGCGGCGCGATGCCGGGGACCTCCCCCAGCAGGCGCTCGAGCAGCGTGGTCCCGCTGCGGCCGAGGCCGCCCAGGAATACCACCCGAGCAGGTGACGGACTATCAGACACAGGCACGAATCCTTACCCGACGGATACGGAACGTGCCGAGGCTAGCGCGGAGCGTAACAGAGGAGTCAGAGAACGGACAAAGGATCTACCCAGCGGGTGTAACGCCGCCCGTCTCCTGAACGGGAACCCGGACGGGAAAGGGCCGGAACCTCGCAACCCGGCGTCGGGCAGGCCCATGGCCGGGCCGCGGGCGCGAGGGGATGCGCGGTTCCACGAACGACGGCCGGCACCTCGGGAAGGGCTCCGCATCGCCGGACGGGCTTACCCGGGAGGGTTCGGAAAGGGCGATCCGGCCGGCGCCCTGGACGGCTTCGGGGCGGGCTCCGGGAACGGCTTCGGGGCCGGCTTCAGAAACGGCCCCGGGAACGACGAACCGCCCGCGGCCCGGCGTGGCCCTCCCGTCGCGCACGGGGAGGGGGTCACGCCGGGCCGCGGGCGGGCAGGCGGGCGTGCCTACCGGGCGTCGACGATCATCCCGGCGCCGACCGTGTTGTTGGTGGACTCGTCCACGAGGATGAACCCGCCGGTGAGGCGGTTGCGGGCGTAGTCGTCGACGAACAGGGGCTGGGTGACGCGGAGCGACACCCGCCCGATCTCGTTGAGGCCGAGCGACTGTGCCGTCTCGTCCCGGTGCAGGGTGTTGACGTCCAGCCGGTAGTGCAGGTCCTTGACCAGGGCACGGGCCGTGCGGGTGGTGTGCTTGATGGTCAGCTTGGTGCGCGGGGACAGCTTGGTGGCGTCGGCCATCCAGCAGATCATCGCCTCCAGCTCCTGGGAGACCTGCGGCTGGTTGTTCGGTCGGCAGATCATGTCGCCGCGCGAGATGTCGATGTCGTCCTCCAGCCGCAGGGTGACCGACATCGGCGGGAACGCCTCGTCGACCGGCCCGTCGAAGGTGTCGATCGACGCGATGCGCGTGGCCAGGCCCGAGGGCAGGTGCACGACCTCGTCGCCCGGCTTGAGCACCCCTCCGGCGACCTGGCCCGCGTAGCCGCGGTAGTCGTGCAGGGAGGGGTCGGTGGCCCGCTGCGGGCGGATGACGTACTGCACGGGGAAGCGCACGTCGACCAGGTTGCGGTCGGAGGCGATGTGCACGTGCTCCAGGTGGTGCAGCAGGGAGGACCCGTTGTACCAGGGCGTGTTCTCCGAGCGGGACACCACGTTGTCGCCGTGCAGCGCCGACATCGGGATGAACGTGAGGTCCGGCGCGTTCAGCTTGGAGGCGAACGCGGTGAACTCCTCGCGGATCTCCTCGAACCGCTCCTGGGAGTAGTCGACCAGGTCCATCTTGTTGACGGCCAGCACCAGGTGCGGCACCCGCAGCAGGGTGGTGAGGAACGCGTGCCGCCGCGACTGCTCCAGCACGCCCTTGCGGGCGTCGATCAGGACGATCGCCAGGTCTGCGGTGGAGGCGCCGGTGACCATGTTGCGGGTGTACTGGATGTGCCCGGGGGTGTCGGCGATGATGAACTTGCGCTTGGGAGTGGCGAAGTAGCGGTAGGCCACGTCGATCGTGATGCCCTGCTCCCGCTCGGCCCGCAGGCCGTCGGTGAGGAGCGACAGGTCGGTGTACTCGGTGCCGCGGTCGCGGGAGGTGCGCTCGACGGCCTCCAGCTGGTCCTCGAAGATCGCCTTGGAGTCGAAGAGCAGCCGCCCGATGAGGGTCGACTTTCCGTCGTCGACACTTCCCGCCGTGGCGAAGCGAAGAATGTCCATTAGCGCTGCTCTCCAGAGGTCGTACGGCGTGCGCGGCGGGACCGCGCGGGAAGGGGCTCGCGGGAGACCGGGTGGGCCGGGTGGCACGGGGAGCCGGGGAGACGGACGCTCACTAGAAGTATCCCTCCCGCTTGCGGTCCTCCATGGAGGCCTCCGAGGCGCGGTCGTCGGCGCGGGTGGCGCCGCGCTCGGTGATCCGGGTCACCGCGATCTCGTCGATGATCGCCTCGACCGTCGCGGCACTCGACTGGACGGCACCGGTGCAGGTCACGTCGCCCACCGTCCGGTAGCGGACCGTCATGTCCAGGAGCGACTCGTCGTCGTCGCGGGTGATGAACTCGCTGTCGGCCAGCAGCATGCCGTCGCGCTCGAACACCTTGCGGGTGTGGGCGAAGTAGATCGAGGGAATCTCGATCCCCTCGCGCCGGATGTAGTCCCAGATGTCGAGCTCGGTCCAGTTGGACAGCGGGAACACCCGGATGTGCTCGCCCTTGCGGATCCTGGCGTTGTAGAGGTTCCACAGCTCGGGGCGCTGGTTCTTGGGATCCCACTGGCCGAAGTCGTCGCGGAAGGAGAACACGCGCTCCTTGGCGCGGGCCTTCTCCTCGTCGCGGCGGGCGCCGCCGAACACCGCGTCGTACTCGTTCTCCTCGATCGCGTCCAGCAGCGTCGTGGTCTGCAGCCGGTTGCGCGAGGCCCTGCGGCCGGTCTCCTCGACGACGCGGCCGGCGTCGATGGAGTCCTGGACGCTGGCGACGACCAGGCGGGCGCCCAGCTCGGCGGCGCGGCGGTCGCGGAACTCGATGACCTCGGTGAAGTTGTGCCCGGTGTCGACGTGCATCAGCGGGAAGGGAATCGGCGCCGGCCAGAACGCCTTCTCCGCGATGCGAAGCATGACGATGGAGTCCTTGCCCCCCGAGAAGAGCAGACAGGGACGCTCGAACTCCGCCGCGACCTCGCGCATGATGTGAACAGCCTCTGCCTCGAGGACGTCGAGCTGCGACGTGGTGTAGTCGCGCTGAAGCATCAGACTCTCCTAGCGGGGATTAGCGGTGCAGATCCCGGATTCCAGCGAGCAACGTTGGCGCCAGTCCCGGTAGGGATACAAGAATATCCGGCAACGAGGGGTCAGGCTGGTTGTAGACCAGCGGCGAGCCGTCGATACGGCTCGCGTGGACCCCGGAGGCGAGGGCCACCGCGACGGGCGCGGCGGAGTCCCACTCGTACTGGCCTCCGGCGTGCACGTAGGCCTCGACCTCGCCGGTGAGCACGGCGGAGATCTTGGCGCCCGCCGAACCGATCGGCACCAGGTCGGCGCCGGCGAGGCGGGCCAGGTTCTGTACGAACTCCGGCGGGCGGGTCCTGCTGACCGCGATCCGCGGCCTGGCGCCCGCCTCGGGGGCGGGCGGCACGGGGGGTTCGAGGGTGGAGAGCGTGCGGCCCTGGGCGGGCAGCGCGACGGCTCCGGCCGTCAGCGTGCCGCGCTCCCAGAGCGCCACGTGGACCGCCCAGTCCGCGCGGCCCTCCTCGGCGAACTCGCGGGTGCCGTCCAGCGGGTCGACGATCCAGACCCGATCGGCGCGCAGCCTGCGCGGGTCGAGACGCTCCTCGCTGGTCGCCTCCTCGGACAGCACGCTGTCACCCGGGCGCAACCGGGACAGCGCCTCCATCAGGAACACGTGGGAGGCGGCGTCGCCCTCCCTGCGAAGCTCGGACGGGTCGCCGAAGCCCCGCTCCGCGCGCAGGGCGGCCAGCTTCTCGCCTGCCGTCGTCGCCAGCTCCGCGGCGAGTACGTGATCGTCGCGAACGGTCATCAGTATGCTCCAGCTCCTCGCGCGACAGCCGACCAAGTCTTCCACAGGATCTGCAGGTCCAGCATGAGGGACCAACTCTCCACGTAACGCAGGTCCAACCGTACGGATTCCTCCCAGGAAAGGTCGGAACGACCACTTACCTGCCAGAGACCGGTCATCCCGGGCTTGACCAGTAATCGGCGGCGGACGTCGTCACCGTATCTGGCGACCTCCTCGGGCAGTGGCGGCCGAGGGCCGACCAGGGACATGTGTCCCAGGACCACGTTGATCAGCTGGGGCAGCTCGTCCAGCGAGTGGCGGCGCAGCCGGGCGCCCAGCGGGGTCACCCTCGGATCGTCGCGGATCTTGAAGAGTACGCCGTGCCCGTCGCCGACCAGGGCTATCTTCCGGCGCTCGGCGTCGACGCGCATCGTCCGGAACTTGTAGATCGTGAACTCGGCGCCGTCGCGGCCCACCCTCGTCTGCCGGAAGAACGCCGGTCCCGGCCCCGAGGCCCGTACGGCCACCGCCACCCCCGCCAGCAGCGGCAGCAGAGCCGCCAGCAGCAGCCCGGCGCCCACCCTGTCGAACAGGTTCTTGAGCACCTGGCGCAGGCCGGAGATCTCGGGGTGGTCCACGTGCAGCAGCGGCAGTCCCGCCGCCGGGCGGATGGTGATCCGCGGCCCGGCCACCTCCATCAGCGCGGGAGCCACGATCAGGTCCGTGTGGGTCTTCTCCAGCTGCCAGGCCAGCCGCCGCAGCGCCACCCCGTCCATCTCCGGGCAGGCGAGCACGGCCACGGTGTCGGCCGAGACCTGCCCGACCGCGAGCGCGACGTCGGTGAAGTCGCCCAGCACCGGCACGCCCTCCACGTCGCCCATCCCGTCGTGCGGGGCACACGCCGCGACGACCTCCATGCCGTGGTAGCGCTCCCGGCGGAACCTGCGGACCAGCTCGGCGATCGCCGCCCGGTGGCCCACGGCCACCACCCGCCGCATGCACCCGCCCCGCGCCCGCCTGCGGTGCAGGGAACGGCGCAGGGCGTAGCGCGAGAGGAGGGTGAGCAGCGTCGTCAGCGGGAGCGCCAGCACCACGTAGCCCCGGGCCACCTCGATCTTGGTGAGGTAGGCGCAGACGGCGAGGGCGGCGGTGAGCATGAAGCCGCACTGCAGGATCCGCTGGAACTCCTCCGAGCCCAGGCCGATCAGCCGGGGCTCGTAGGCACGGTTCAGCGCGACCACGCAGACCCAGACGGCGGGCAGGACCGCGCTCAGCATGACGTAAGGGAAGACGTAGGCGGTAACCTCGCCGAATCGAACGAACAGCGCGAGGGCTCCGGCCAGGGCGGCGCAGGCGGTGTCGGCGGCGACGGCCGTCGCGCGGTGCTCCCGCACCCAGCCCGGCATGCGCCGGCGCGCGGCCGGAACGGCTCCGGGCCCGGTTTCCTGTGCGGTCTGGACTGCGGTCACGTCGCGCACGCGCTCCCCCTGCGTAACCGTTCACGGACAGACAGTTATGGAATGGTAGCGGCGGCGGGAGAGGCCCGAAGGTTGAAGACCGAAACGTACATCTCTGTGGATGTCGAGGCCGATGGTCCCATTCCGGGGGCATATTCAATGGTCAGCTTGGGGATGACCGTTGCCGGGCGGATGACCGGAAAGGTCTTCGAACCGGTGGATCCGCAGACGCACACGCACTATGTGGAGCTGCGACCGATCAGCGACGACCACGTTCCCGAGGCGCTCGCGGTGAGCGGGCTGGACCGGGAGACGCTGCTCCGCGAGGGTCGCGACCCTGCCGAGGCGATGCGGGAGGCCGCCGCGTGGGTCCGCGAGGTGTGCGGGAACAGCTCGCCGGTGCTGGCGGCCTACCCGCTCTCCTACGACTGGATGTGGATTTACTGGTATTTCATGCGCTTCACCGGCGTCTCACCGTTCGGGCACTCGCGCTGCGTCGACCTCAAGACGCTGTACGCGGCCAAGGCGGGCGTGCCGATCGGCTGGGCGACCAAGCGGCAGATGCCCGAGCACCTGCGGTCCCGGCGGCCGCACACCCACAACGCGCTGGACGACGCGATCGAGCAGGCCGAGCTGCTGCAGAACCTGATGGCGTTCGACCCGCAGCGCCCCTGAACGGCCCGATACCCGAACGGCCCGATACCCGAACGGCCCGATACCCGAACGGGCCGACGCCCGAACGGTGGCCGGATCACCCGGGCGGGCGGATCACCCGGGCGGGACCGGTTATCTGGGCGGGCCGGAGATGTTCAGGTCGCCGGTGTGGAAGGCGTTCTGGGTCGGCTCCAGGCCGACCCTGATCAGCGACTCCACCACGTCCGCGGCGCGGTCGACCAGGAACGCGAGGTCCTTGCGCTCGGCGGTGGCGAAGTCGCGCAGGACATAGGCCGCGGCGTCCATCCGGCCGGGCGGGCGGCCGATGCCGAACCGCACCCGCAGGTAGTCCTTGGTCGCCAGCGACTTGGTGATCGACTTCAGCCCGTTGTGGCCGTTGTCGCCGCCGCCCAGCTTCGCCCTCAGCGCGCCGTACGGGATGTCCAGCTCGTCGTGGACCACGACCACGCGGGCCGGGTCGACCTTGTAGAAGTCGGCCAGGGCCTTGACCGGCCCGCCGGAGAGGTTCATGAAGGACAGCGGCTTGGCCAGCACGGCGGGGACACCCGCCAGGCGGCCCTCCAGCACCTCCGCCCGCGACCGGTGCGCCTTGAACCGTCCCCCGGCTCGCGCGGCGAGCTCGTCCAGGACCATGAACCCCGCGTTGTGCCGGTTCCCGGCGTACTCCGGCCCGGGGTTTCCCAGGCCCACGACCAACCAGCGGTCCACGATCGGCATCCCTTCACACGCGCGTCAGGGCGGCCCGGTCCCGGGCCGCCCTGACAGATCTAGCAGAGAAAACTACTCGGCGCTCTCGGAGCTCTCGCCCTCGGCGGCCGGAGCGGCCTCGGCCGTCTCGGCGGCCTCGCCCGCCGGCTCGGCGGTCGGGGTCTGAGCGACGATCAGGACCAGCGCCTCGGGGTCGGCGGCGAGCGTCGTGCCCTTGGGCAGCTTCAGGTCGGCGGCGGTGATCTGGGTGCCGACCTCCAGGCCCTCGACGTCGACCTCGACGCCCTCGGGGATGTGGGTGGCCTCGGTCTCGACGGAGACGGAGACGAGCTGCTGGTCGAGGATGCCGTCGGCGACCTCGCCCACCACGGTGACGGGGATGTCGACGGTGACCTTCTCGCCGCGACGGACGAGGATGAGGTCGACGTGCTCCAGGAAGCCCTTGATCGGGTCACGCTGGACGCCCTTGGGCAGGGCCAGCTCGGCCACCGCGCCCTCGAGACGGATCAGCACGTTCGGCGTACGCAGGGCGAGCAGCAGGTCGTGACCCGGCAGGGACAGGTGCTGGGGGTCGGTGCCGTGCCCGTAGAGGACGACGGGCACCTTGTTCTCGCGACGGATCTTGCGGGCGGCGCCCTTGCCGAACTTGTCACGCAGTTCGGTGGTGATGACCACTTCGGACATGGCTGATCTCCTAGGGATCTCGGGAATCGGAAAGGTGCGCTCCCCCTCACCCGCCCTAGCGGAAGGCGTTACGAGCGCACGCAATCCCACAACCCTACCGTGTCAACGGTGACGTCGGCGCGCCGCGGCTCCGGCCGCCCCCGGGAACGCGTCGGCGACGGGTTACCGGGGGGCGGGATGTCAGCTGTCGCCCTCGAAGAGGCTGGTCACCGAGCCGTCGCTGAAGACCTCGTTGATCGCACGGGCGATCAGGGGGGCGATCGACAGCACGGTGAGCTTGTCGAACCGCTTGTCCTCGGGGAGCGGCACCGTGTTGGTGACGATGACCTCGGAGATCCTGGAGTTCTTCAGCCGGTCGACCGCGGGGTCGGAGAACACCGCGTGGGTGGCGGCCACGACCACGTTGGTGGCGCCCTGCTCGTACAGCGCGTCGGCCGCCTTGCAGATCGTTCCCGCGGTGTCGATCATGTCGTCGATCAGCACGCAGGTCCGGCCCCTGACCCGGCCGACGACCTCGCTCACCTTCACCTGGTTGGCCACGTCGAGGTCGCGGCGCTTGTGGATGAAGGCCAGCGGGGTGCCCAGCGTGTCGGCCCAGCGCTCCGAGAGCCGCACCCGGCCGGTGTCGGGCGAGACGACCGTGGTCGTGGCCAGGTCGAGCTTGTCCTTGAGGTAGTTGACCAGGACGGGCATGGCGAACAGGTGGTCCACCGGGCCGTCGAAGAAGCCCTGGATCTGGGAGGTGTGCAGGTCGATCGACATCAGCCGGTCGGCCCCGGCCGTCTTGAACATGTCGGCCATCAGGCGGGCGGTGATGGGCTCGCGGCCCCGGCCCTTCTTGTCCTGGCGGGCGTAGCCGTAGAACGGCATGATCACGGTGATCCTCTTGGCGGAGGCACGCTTGAGGGCGTCCACCATGATCAGCTGTTCCATGATCCATTGGTTGATCGGCCAGGTGTGGCTCTGCATGACGAACGCGTCACAGCCGCGGACCGACTCCTGGTAGCGGGCGTAGATCTCCCCGTTGGCGAAGTCGCGCAGCGTGGTCGGCGCCGCGTCGACCCCGAGGTGGCTCGCCACCTCGTCCGCCAGCTCCGGGTGCGCGCGCCCGGAGAAGAACATCAGGTTCTTCTCACCGGTCTTCTTGATGCCGCTCATGCCGTCCCCCTCGCCTGACGGCACACCGATGTCCGCGCGACGCTGCCGTGCCCGCCGGGCCGCTCGCTTCGCTCACTCACGTCTGGCTCCCCTGCTGTTTCCCGGCCTCGGCGGCCCTTAGCGCCGCCTCGGCCGATCTGGTGCCCGCGCGCCTGCGCGCGACCCACCCTTCGATGTTGCGCTGCCGTCCGCGGGCCACCCCGATGGCCCCTGGGGGGACATCCGCGTCGATGACCGAGCCCGCGGCCGTGTACGCGCCGTCGCCGATGGTGACCGGCGCGACGAGCATGGTGTCGCACCCGACGAAGGCGCCCTCGCCCACCGTCGTGTGGTGCTTGTCGACCCCGTCGTAGTTGACGAAGATCGCCGAAGCGCCGATGTTGGCGCCCGCGCCGATCGTGGCGTCGCCCACGTAGCTCAGGTGGGGCACCTTGGCACCCTCTCCGACCTGCGCGTTCTTCATCTCAACGTACGTCCCCGCCTTGGCCTTGCGCGACAGGACCGTGCCGGGGCGCAGGTAGGCGTACGGCCCGACCAGGGCCTCGGGGCCGATCACGGCGTCGACGCAGACCGCGTTGCGCACCAGCGCCCCCTCGGCGACGATCGTGTCGGTCAGGGTGCTGGCGGGGCCGACCTCGGCGCCCTCGGCGACCGTCGTGCAGCCGAGCAGCTGGGTTCCCGGGTGGATCACCACGTCCGCTTCGAGGATGACGTCGACGTCGACCCACGTGGTGGCCGGGTCGATCACGGTCACCCCGGCCCGCATGTGGGCCTCCAGCAGGCGCGCGTTGAGCACCTTGCGGGCGAAGGCCAGCTGCACGCGGTCGTTGACGCCCTCCACCTCCACGTAGTCGGCCGCGATGTGCGCGCCGACCCGGTGACCGTCCTCCCGCAGGATCGCGAGGACGTCGGTGAGGTACTCCTCGCCCTGGGCGTTGGAGGCGGACACCCGCTTGACCGCGTCGGCGAGCAGGAGGCCGTCGAAGGCGTAGACGCCGGAGTTCATCTCCTTGATCGCCCGCTGCGCGGGATCGGCGTCCTTCTCCTCGACGATCTCCAGGACCGCGCCCGAGTCGTCGCGGACGATCCGGCCGTAGCCGTACGGATCGGGGACCTCGGCCGTCAGCACGGTGACGGCGTTGCCGTCCTGGCCGTGCCGTTCGAGCAGGGCCGCGAGGGTCTCGGTGCGCAGCAGCGGCGTGTCGCCGTAGGTCACCAGGACGGTGCCGTCGATGGTGCCGGACGCCTCCAGGGCGGTCCTGACGGCGTGGCCGGTGCCCTTCTGCTCGGCCTGCACGACGGTCTGCGCGTCGGGGTCGGTCTTGGCCAGATGCGCCTGGACGCGCTCCCGTTCGTGGCCGATGACGACAATGAGCCGCTCGGGTTCGAGACCCCGGGCGGCGACGAGCATGTGGTCGACCAGGGTTCGGCCGCACAGCTCATGGAGGATCTTCGGTGTTCTCGACTTCATCCGGGTGCCCTCGCCCGCGGCGAGGACGATGACGGCTGCCGGGCGCGGCACACTCACGGACGAGGCTCCCTCGGCGTCGCGGCTGAGACATGGCGAAGCGCGATGACGGATGGCCACCCCCAGGGCGCGGCATCGTCACCTGCTCGACAACGTGAGGATACCTTCCCGCCCGGGAACCCACTCAGCCGACCAGCCGAGTGAATAAAACAGACACAAGGGATGGCTCCGGCACCAGGACTCGAACCTGGACAACAAGGACCAAAACCTTGCGGGCTGCCAATTACCCAATGCCGGACCGACCAGGCGATCGGGACGGTTCCCGCACACCCGGCACCCCTACGATACAGAGCCCACGCCGCCGAACGCGCCTCGTTTACGGACCAGTCTCGACGCTCCGCCCCGGGGCCCGCACACCCACGACACACGCCCGCGCGACCACGCGCGCGAGGCCCCCCATCGGCGCCGCGTACAGCCGGACGGGCCCGCCCGCGCGACCACGCGCGCGAGGCCCCCGTTTAGCAGGTCAGCCGGGGGTAGAACAAGTGATGGACCCGCTACGACGTTAATCCCGAAGAGTCATGTTCCAGACATTCGGTTCTTAGGTGTTCCTAACTTACGATGGCGTAGGTTACGGTGGCGTAGCCGCACATGAGTCCTTGGCCCTTCCGAGCCACCGCGAGGTAGCGCATGACCCTCATCGAAGAACGCCCTGCTCAGGGCCCCAAACCCGACGTCGACCCCGAGCGGAAGACCCTGCCCGAGATCATCACCTTCGGGGTGGTGGTCGGCGCCCCGCTGATCGCCCTGGTGGTGGCCGTCCCGTTCGCCTGGGGATGGGGACTCGGCTGGTCCGACATCGTCATCGCCGGTGTCTTCTACGTGGTCACCGGGCTCGGCGTCACCGTCGGCCTGCACCGCCACTTCACCCACGGTTCGTTCAAGGCCAAGCGCCCGCTGAAGATCGCGCTGGGCATCGCGGGCAGCCTCTCCATGGAGATGTCGGTGCTCGACTGGGTCGCCACCCACCGCAAGCACCACAAGTTCTCCGACAAGGAGGGCGACCCGCACTCGCCGTGGCGCTTCGGCACGGGCTTCGTGGCGGTGTCCAAGGGCCTGCTCTGGGCGCACATGGGCTGGCTGTTCGAGGCCGACCGGGCCAACCGGGAGAAGTACGCTCCCGACCTGGTCAAGGACCCGGACATCATCAAACTGCACAAGCTCTTCCCGGTGCTGGCGATCACCACGATGGTCATGCCCGCCGTGCTCGGCGGCCTGCTGACCTGGTCGTGGTGGGGCATGGCGACCGGCTTCTTCTGGGGCACGCTGGTCCGGATCGGCCTGCTGCACCACGTGACCTGGTCGATCAACTCCATCTGCCACGTCTTCGGCGAGGAGGCCTTCGAGTCGCGCGACAAGTCGCGCAACGTGTGGTGGCTGGCCATCCCCTCCTTCGGCGAGTCCTGGCACAACCTGCACCACTCCGACCCGACCTGCGCCCGGCACGGCGCACTGAAGGGGCAGATCGACCTCAGTGCGGGTGTCATCCGCTGGTTCGAGAAGGCCGGATGGGCGTACGACGTCCGCTGGCCGACGCCCGAGCGCCTGGCCGCCAAGCGCATCGCCGCCTGACCCGGGGTTCGGGTGCCGTCGGACAGCGAGGGGACGCCATTATGAGAACCGTGAGCGAACCCCGACGGCGCATGTCAGGTAAGGAACGCCGGGAACAGCTGATCCAGATCAGCAGGACCCTTTTCGCGGAGAAAGGGTTCGACGGCACCTCGGTGGAGGAGATCGCGGCGACCGCCAACGTCTCCAAACCGGTGGTCTACGAGCACTTCGGCGGCAAGGAGGGCGTCTACGCGGTCGTCATCGACCGGGAAATGCAGAAGCTGCTGGGCCTGGTGACCGAGGCGCTGTCCGCCTCGCACTCGCTGATCAAACTGGAGCGGGCGGCCCTGGCCCTGCTGGCCTACGTGGAGGAGAACAGCGAGGGTTTCCGCATCCTCGTCCGTGACTCGCACGCCGCCTCGGGGACCGGCACGTTCGCCAGCCTGATCAACGACATCGCCAGCCAGGTCGAGGACGTCATGGTCGACGAGTTCGTCGAGCGTGGCTACGACCCCAAGCTGGCTCCCATGTACGCCCAGATGCTGGTCGGCATGGTGGCGCTGACCGGCCAGTGGTGGCTGGACGTGCGCAGGCCGCCGCGCGAGGAGGTCGCCGCCCACCTGGTCAACCTGGCCTGGAACGGCCTGACCGGCCTGGACCCCGACCCCCGGCTGACCGCCGCCTCGCGCGGCCTGGAGCACCGGCTGGCCCACCAGCCGCAGCGCCCGGCCGACTCCCACCCCTCCGGCTCAGGCCCGCGGCCCCACCCGTCCGGCCCGCGGCCACACACCGGGGAGACCGCGAAAACGGAGCCGCGCACCGCGGAAACGGAGTCACGCGGCGGGGAGACGGAGTTACGCGCCGCGGGGCCAGCGCCGTACGTCGCGGAGACAGAGACGGAGACAGAGACAGAGACGGAGACGGAGCCGCAACCGGCGGGATCACCCTCGCTCCCGCGCCCCGAGTCGTCGCCGCCCCCGACGGAGAAGGAGATCCGGGAGCTGGAGAAGGCGCGCGAGCGGGAGCTGAGGAACCAGGAGAAGCTGCGCGAGCGCGAGCTCAAGGAACGGGAGAAGCTGCGGCAGCGCGAGCAGCGCGAGGCCGAGAAGCTGGCCAGGGAACTGGAGAAGGCACGGCTCCGCGAGGAGCGGGAGCTGGAAAAGGCGCGCGAGCGGGAGTATCGGGAGCAGCAGCGGTTGCTGAGGGAGCAGGAGAAGGCGCGCCTGAAGGAGGCCAAGACCGCCGAGCGCGACGCCCTCAAGCACGCGAAACTCGTTGATGAAGCGCAGGGAAAACTTGAGCCAAGTGAGTAAGCAACAGCGCTCGTTGAGACTAAATTAACGTTCCGTTCAACCAAAGCGGGCATTCTGGTCATATGTCCGCTGAACTCGTTCGTCCCACCCCCGACGGGCTTCCACTACCCCAGGAGCGCTTCCTCAACCGAGAGGAGAGCTGGCTCCAGTTCAACCAGCGAGTTCTGGAGATGGCGGAGGACTCGTCCCTGCCTCTGCTGGAGCGGGTGCGGTTCCTGGCCATCTTCGCCAGCAACCTCGACGAGTTCTTCCGTGTCCGGGTGGCCGGGCTGAAACGGCGGATGGCCACCGGACTGCTGCTCCGTACGAAGAGCGGGCTGAAACCCCGCGAGGAGCTGGCCAGGATCGCGGCGATCGCCAACGACCTCGCGCAGCGGCAGTCGGCCTGCTTCTACGAGCGGATCTGCCCGCAGCTGGGCGCCGAGGGCATCGAGATCGTGCGCTGGGACGAACTGGGCCGCGACGAGCGCGGCGAGATGCGCAAGCTCTTCAGGGAGCGGATCAGGCCGGTGCTGACGCCGCTGGCCGTCGACCCCGCCCACCCCTTCCCGTACATCTCGGGCCTGTCCCTGAACCTGGCCGTCACCGTCCGCAATCCCACGACCGGCAACACGGTCTTCGCCAGGGTCAAGGTGCCCAGCCAGCTCCCCCGCTTCGTCACGGCGTCCGTGAACCGCTTCGTCCCGCTGGAGGACGTGATCGCCGCCCACCTCGGGCAGCTGTTCAAGGGCATGGAGGTCGTCGAGCACCACGTCTTCCGGGTGACCCGCAACGAGGACCTCGACGTCGACGAGGACGTCACCGAGAACCTCATGCAGGCGCTGGAGCGCGAGCTGCTCAAGCGCCGCTTCGGCCCCCCGGTCCGGCTTGAGGTCGAGGAGACCATCACCCCCGAGGTGCTCGACCTGCTGGTGGACGAGCTGGGAGTGGCCGAACACGAGATCTACCGGCTGCCCGGGCCGCTGGACCTGACCGGGCTGCACGCGATCGCCGACCTGGACCGGGGCGAGCTGAGCTTCCGCCCGTTCGTGCCCGCGGAGGTCGTGCACGTCGAGGACGACATCTTCGCGGTACTGCGCGAGCGGGACGTGCTGCTGCACCACCCGTACGACTCGTTCTCCACGAGCGTGCAGCGGTTCATCGAGCAGGCCGCGGCCGACCCCGCCGTACTGGCCATCAAGCAGACGCTCTACCGCACCAGCGGAGACTCGCCCATCGTGGACGCGCTGATCGACGCCGCCGAGGCCGGCAAGCAGGTCGTCGTGGTGGTGGAGATCAAGGCCAGGTTCGACGAGCACGCCAACATCACCTGGGCCCGCAAGCTGGAACGGGCCGGGTGCCACGTGGTCTACGGCGTCGTGGGGCTGAAGACCCACTGCAAGCTGGCCCTGGTCGTGCGCCAGGAGTCCTCGGGCGAGCTGCGCAGCTACTGTCACATCGGCACGGGGAACTACAACCCCAAGACCGCCAGGCTGTACGAGGACCTGGGCCTGCTCACCGCCGACCGGCTGGTCGGCGAGGACGTCACGGACCTGTTCATCCACCTGACCGGCTACTCCAACCACTCGGCCTACCGGCGGCTGCTGGTCGCCCCGCACTCCCTGCGCGGCGGGCTGCTGGCCAGGATCGAGCGGGAGATCTCCCACCAGGAGGCCGGCCGCCCGGCCAGGATCAGGATGAAGACGAACTCCCTGGTCGACGAGCCCATCATCGACGCCCTCTACCGGGCGTCGCGGGCCGGCGTACCGGTGGACCTGTGGGTGCGGGGAGTCTGCACGCTCCGTCCCGGCATCCCCGAGATGTCGGAGAACATCAGGGTCAGGAGCGTGCTGGGCCGGTTCCTCGAACACTCGCGGATCTACGAGTTCGGCCACGGCCGGCGCCCGGAGATCTGGATCGGCAGCGGCGACATGATGCGCCGTAACATCGAACGCCGGGTGGAGGCGCTGGTCAAGGTCTCCAGCCAGCAGCAGCGCAGCTACCTCAGCGACCTGCTGGACCGGGCCATGTCGGACGACACCGCGACCTGGTGGCTCAACTCCGACGGGACCTGGACCCGCCATCCCGGCGATGACCTGCAGACCTACCTGATCGGCACCCGCCGGTGGAGAACGATCGATGACTGAGCGCGACACCCGCAGGGACGACACGATCCACGCGGCCGGGGCCGTCGTCTGGCGCGGCTCCCCGGACGCGCCGGAGGTCGCCCTCGTCCACCGGCCCAAGTACGACGACTGGTCGTTCCCCAAGGGGAAGCTGAAATGCGGCGAGCACCCCGTCGCGGGCGCGCTGCGCGAGCTGGCCGAGGAGGCGGGGATCACCGCGGAGTTCGGCCGGTCGCTGCCGTCGAGCCACTACCTGAAGGGCGGGCGGCCCAAGCGCGTCGACTACTGGCTGGCCAGGATGGTCGCCGAGGGTCCCCGTACCGACACGCACGAGGTCGACGGCGTGGTCTGGCTGCCTGTGGACGAGGCCGCGCGGCGCCTGACCTACGAGTGGGACGCCGGGCTGCTCGACGCGCTCGGCGAGGCGCCGCCGGCGACCACCCCGCTCGTCCTGGTACGGCACGGCCTGGCTGGCAACCGGCAGGACTGGGAGGGCGACGACGACGACCGGCCGCTCGACGGGCGCGGGCGCGGGCAGTCCGAGGTGCTGGCGGACGTGCTGGGCGCCTTCCGCCTCGCGGAGCTGGTCAGCTCCCCCAGCAGGCGGTGCGTGCAGACCCTGGAGCCGTACGCGAAACGGGCCGGCCTGCCGATCCGGCTCGAATCCGTCCTGTCGGAGAACGGCTACGACGCCCGGGCCTCCCTGCGCCTGGCCACGGAGGCGATGGCCTCGAACCGGCCCGTGGCGCTCTGCAGCCACGGCAAGGTCCTGCCCGAGCTGATCGCCGGGCTCGACGAGCGGGCGGGCGGCACGCGGCTGTCCAAGGGCGCGTTCATGGTGCTGCACCACACGGGCGGCGAGGTCGTGGCCGTGGACGACTACGAGGTCTGACACCCGTCAGAGGAGCTTCGCGACGGCGTCCGTGGTCTCCGCCCAGACCCGGGGGAACTCCTCCCACGCGCGCGCGGCCCCGGCCCGTTCCACGCCGGTCAGCACGCCGTAGGTGAACGTGTCCTCCCCGGCCAGGCGGGCGTTCGCGGCCTCGGCCGCGAGCCGCTCCTGCGCGACGACGCCGTCCATGTGGGTGCCCAGCACCTCCTGTACGTCCTCCGCCCGCGTGGCCAGCTTCTTCATGCCGAGCACCTCGGCGGTGTAGCGGGCCCGCTTGGCCGCCTTGCGCACGTCGTGCATGGCGATCTCGCGCTCGGACTCGTTCTCGATGGCCTGGGCGGTGTCGTAGGCCCTGGTGACCCGGTGCCAGCTCTTGGCCGCGACGGTGTCCAGGGCGGCGGCGGGCTTCTTCGCGGCCTTGGTGAGCACCGGGGTGCCGGTCAGGTCGTCGAGGGCGTCGAGCAGGGCGAAGTAGCGCTCCCCGCCGAGGGCGTCCCTGATCCGGTCGAGGGCCTCGTGCTCGTCGTCCAGCAGGTCGGAGCTGAGGCGCGCCCTGACCGGGCCCACGATCAGCTCGTCGTCCAGGCTGTCGAGCCTGTGGGCGAACCGCTCCCGGACGACCTCCAGGTCACGTGCCTCGCCGAGGACCGTACCGAGCCACTTGAGCTCCTCCTGGAGGTTCTCGGTCCCCTCGACGACCGTCCTGAACGACTTCAGCGCGCTGCGGAGCCGCCGGGCGGCGACGCGCATCTGGTGGACGGCGTCCTCCTCCGCCTTCCTGACCCGGGGGTCCTGCGCGAGCAGCGCGCCGACCTGGGAGGCGAGGTAGCCGACGACGACCTCGCCCGCCGACCCCGGAGCGGTCTCGGCGCGCGGATGCTCCGAGACCGCTCCGGCGCCGCCGAGCAGGCGCGCGAGCTTGCTGGCCGCGTCGGCGGGGGTGGCCCCGGCCTTGCCCAGCCGCCTGCCGACCTTCTTCAGCAGCTTCTCGTCGCCCTCGAGCAGTTCCGCCTCGACCTCGCGCCAGCGCTCGACGTGCGGTTCGTCGCCGAACACGGTGCCCTTGACCCGGTCGTCGGCGATCTCGACCAGCCCCACCCCCGCGCCGTTGACCAGGGTGGTGACGGCGCGGCGGGTGTCCAGCTCGGCGATGGGCGCGAGCGGGGCGCCCCGGGTGTAGGCGAGCACCAGGTCCGCCAGCTCGGCGGGGACGATCTTGGCGCTCCGGGTCAGCGGGTGGGTGATCTCCTGCCGTACGCCCTTGGCCTTGGGAAGTTTGAGGTGCCAGCCCGGATCGGTGCCGCCCCTGCGCCTGCGCAGGGTGATCCCCCGCGCGGCGAGCCTCAGATCGGGCGTGTCGAAGTAAAGGGCGACCAGCTGGTGGGTCTTCGGACCCACGACCTCCGCCGAGCCGGGAAGGCCCGTGAGGTCCGGCAGCTGGTAGTCCACCGGCACGTCGAACTTGTCCTCAATCTCTATTCCCACAGGTCGTCCCCAGATTTGTCCAGATTTCCACCATGTCTTCGCAGTATTTATTGATGCCCTGTTATACGTCCGGGAACCCCGGCCGATCAGGTCACGGGGCGGGGGTCACATTCTCCGGGTGCCGCAGGCGTACGGGGGTGAAGAGGGCGGCCACCGCGATCAGCAGGCAGCAGACGCCCGCGAGGACGAAGACCGGGGTGGCGCCGAAGCGGGCCGCGCCCCAGGTGAGGGCGGCGGCGCCGATGGGGCCCATGGAGAAGTGGATGGTCCAGAACGCCGAGGTGACCCGCCCGAGCAGATGGTCCGGGGTCACCTGCTGGCGCAGGGACATGGAGCAGATCCCCGCGACGCTCACGCAGCCGAGGTAGAGGGCCACGATGACGGCCATCCCCCAGACGGAACCCGCGAATCCGGCACCGACGATCGCGAGTCCGGCCACGGCGTGCGCGCCGATCCAGGCGGGGCCGAAGCCCACACGCGCGCGCAGGCGCGCGACCAGGAGGGAGCCGATCACCGTGCCGACCGCGGCGATGCCGAGGACAACCCCGACGGCGGAGTCCGGCTGCCCCAGATCGCCCTTGAGCCGGTAGATCACGAGGTCGGTCAGCCCGAGCGTCAGGAAGACGAAGAACGACAGCAGGACGGTCAGCACGCGCAGCACCGGATGGCGCCACAGGAACACCGCCCCGGCCAGGAGCTCGCGCCACGGCCGCTCCCGTACGGCGAGCACCGCGGGACCGCCGGTGTCCCGGGGGATGCGGATCAGACAGACCCCGATCGCGGACACCGCGAAGCTCACGGCGTTGATGCCGATCGCGGCGGTCAGGCCGAACCTTCCGGCGACCACCCCGGCCAGCATCGGGCCGAGGATCCCCGCCGCGGCGGCGGTCGCGTAGAGCTTGCCGTTGGCGTCGGTGACGCGCTCCCCGCCGACGAGGTTGCGCACCGCGGTCACGTAGGTGACCTGGAAGACCATGCCGACGGCCTCGGCCAGCGGCAGCACCACGTAGAGCAGCCAGATCCGCGGTCCCGTCGTCCAGGCGAGCGGGATCAGCGCATACAGGACGAGCCTGACGAGGTCGCAGACGATGAGCAGGGTGCGCCGGTCGAACCGGTCGACGAGAACCCCGGCGAACACTCCGGCGACGACCGAGGCCGCGCCCGAGACACCGGTCAGCAGTCCCATCTGCGCGACGGATCCCGTCACGTTCAGGATGAGCAGGGGAACGGCGATGAGGGCGAACGAGTCACCGGCCACCGAAAGGGTCTGCGCGCCCCAGAAGACGCCGAAGGAACGTACCGGGCTGTCACGGACGGTCACACCGGGACCTGAATCCGTCGCGTTCGGACCGCCGGCGGGAGCCGGCCTCGGGGCCGCGGGTCATCTCCGGGCGACCGCGAAGACCCTGCGGAAGGGGAAGACCGTGCCGTGCGGCCCGCGCGGGTAGGCCTCGCGGAGCAGGGCGGCGCAGTCGGCGAGGAAGGCGACGGCCTCGGCGGGATCCAGGCGGTCGAGCACGGGGCGCAGGGCGGTGCCGGTGATCCAGGTGAGCACGGCGTCGTCGCCGGGGAGGACGTGCAGGTAGGTGGTCTCCCACGCGTCCACCCGGCAGCCCAGGCCGGTGAGCAGGTCGAGGTAGGCGGCCGGGTCGTCGACCGGGGAGGGACGGACCAGGTCGCCGAGCCGGTCGCGCCACGTCGTCCGGCACAGCTCGCGGACCAGGGCGTGGCTGGGGGCGTCGAAGTTGCCGGGGACCTGGAAGGCGAGCCAGCCGCCGGGGGCGAGGGCCTCCACCCAGCGCGGCAGCAGCTCGCGGTGCTCGGGCACCCACTGCAGGACGGCGTTGGACACGATCACGTCGACCGGGTGCCCGGGGCGCCACCGCGTGACGTCGTCGACGGAGAAGCTCAGCGAGCCGCCCGCGGGGGCCTTCTCGATCATGGCGGGCGAGGAGTCGAACCCGTGGACGCGGGCGCCGGGCCACCGCCTGGCGAGCTCGGCGGTCAGCTCGCCGGTGCCGCAGCCCGCGTCGACCACGTGGCCGGGGCGCTCCGCGGCTATCCTGGAAACAAGATCGAAGAACGGCCGCGAGCGCTCGTCGGCGTAGCGGCCGTAGATCACCGGATCCCACATATCTCTTGACATCAAGACAATTGATATCCGGCAAGATATCTCGATGTCAAGACAGATAGACTCGCGGCATGACCCTGCACCACGCGGACCACGAGTCCGGGCGTCCGTCCGCCGCGAAGGACGAGACCGTCACGGCCGCCGCGAAGGAGAAGGACGAGACCGTCACGGCCGGCGCGCTCGACAGGGACCTCGGCAGGGATTCCAACAGGGACGAGGTCGACCTGCTGGTCGCCGCCTGGCGTCAGGAACGCCCCGATCTCGACGTGGAGCCGCTCCAGGTGCTCAGCCGGGTCTCCCGGCTCGCCCGCCACCTCGACCGCGCCCGCCGGGCCTCCTTCGCCGAGCACGGCCTGGAGACCTGGGAGTTCGACGTGCTCACCGCCCTGCGCCGGGCCGGGGAGCCGTACGAGATGAGCCCGGGAGCCCTGCTCCGCGCGACGCTGGTGACCTCGGGGACGATGACCAACCGGATCGACCGGCTGGCCGCGGCCGGGCTGGTCAGGCGGCGCCCCGACCCCGAGGACCGGCGCGGCGTCCTGGTCTCGCTGACCGACGCCGGGCGGACGCGCGTGGACGGCGCCTTCTCCGACCTGCTGCGCCGCGAGCGCGATCTCCTGTCCGGCCTGGGAAAACGCGAACAGCAGGCCCTTTCGGACCTGCTGCGCACGCTGCTCGTCCCTTTCGACGCCACCGACACCGGAGCGCGCTGAGCCCTTATGCCCCCCGAGGAAGATCCAAACCTCGGCCTTCCGCGCTCCGGGACGGGCCCGGAGCGCGCGGCCTACTCGCCCAGGCGGTCGGCCAGCTCCAGCCACTCGCTCTCGATCGACTCCTTCTCCGCGAGGATCTCCTTCAGCTGCGCGTCGAGCGAGGCCAGCCGCTCGTAGTCGGCGGCGGCGTCGGCCATGGACGCGTGCAGCTTCGCCTCCCGGCCACTCAGCTTGTCGAGCTGGCGCTCCATCCGGGAGAGCTCCTTGCGGAGGTCGCGCTCGTCCTTCGCGGACAGGCCGGGGGCCGTCTCCTTCGCGCCGGTGGACGAGGTCGCCGAGGCCGTGCCGGACACCGCGCCGGACGCCGCCCGCGCGGACAGGGCCGCCCCCGAGGCGCGCCGGGCCAGGTATTCGTCCACCCCGCCGGGGAGCATCGACAGCTTGCGGTCGCCGAGCAGGGCGACGGTCCTGTCGGTGACCCGCTCCAGGAAGTAGCGGTCGTGGCTGACCAGGATCAGCGTGCCCGGCCAGCCGTCGAGCAGGTCCTCCAGCTCGTTGAGCGTCTCGATGTCGAGGTCGTTGGTCGGCTCGTCGAGCAGCAGCACGTTGGGGTCGTCCATGAGGAGGCGGAGCAGCTGCAGGCGGCGCCGCTCGCCACCGGACAGGTCGCCGACGACCTTCCACTGCGCGTCGCCCTTGAAGCCGAGGCGTTCCAGCAGCTGGGAGGCCGTCCACTCCTTCTTGCCCACCTGGATGAACTTGCGGACCTCCTCGACGGTCTCCAGCACCCGGCGCTCCGGGTCGAGCTCGCCCAGCTCCTGCGACAGGTGCGCCAGGCGGACCGTCTTGCCGCGTACCAGCCTGCCCGAGTCGGGGTGCACGGTACCGGCGAGCAGGCGGAGCAGCGAGGACTTGCCCGAGCCGTTCACGCCGATCAGGCCGACCCGGTCGCCGGGGCCGAACTGCCAGGTCGAGTGGTCGAGGACCATCGGGCCCTGGCCGGGGCCCCCGGCGTGCAGGGTGACGTCCTCGAGGTCGTAGACCGTGCGGCCCAGCCGGGCGGCGGCGAACTTGACCAGCTCGACGCTCTCCCTGGCGGGCGGCTCGTCGGCGATCAGCGCCTGGGCGGCGTCGATGCGGAACTTGGGCTTGGACGTGCGCGCGGGCGGGCCCCGGCGGAGCCAGGCGATCTCCTTGCGCATCAGGTTCTGGCGGCGGGCCTCGGTGGAGGCCGCGACCCGGGCGCGCTCGGCCTTGGCCAGCACGTACGCGGCGTACCCGCCCTCGTAGCGCTCGACGGCGCCGTCCACGACCTCCCACGTCCTGGTGGAGACCGCGTCCAGGAACCACCGGTCGTGGGTCACGACCACCAGCGCCGTCCTGCGGCCCGCCAGGTGCCTGGCGAGCCAGTCGATGGCCTCGATGTCGAGGTGGTTGGTCGGCTCGTCCAGGATGATCAGGTCGTGCTCGTCGATGAGCAGCTTGGCCAGGGCCGTACGGCGCCGCTCACCGCCCGACAGGCTCCCGGCGAGCGCCGTCAGGTCGATGTCGCCGAGCAGGCTGGCGAGGATCTCGCGGATGCCCGCGTCGCCCGCCCACTCGTGCTCGGACCTGTCGCCGAGGACGATGTCGCGCACCGCCCGCGCCGGATCGAGATCATCGCCCTGCGACAGCGAGCCCACCTGGAGCCCCCGGTTGTGGGTGACCCGTCCGCTGTTCGGCTTGAGGTCGCCGGCTATCACCGAGATGAGGGTGGTCTTGCCGCCGCCGTTGCGGCCGACCACGCCGATGCGGTCGCCCACCTCGATGCCGAGGGAGACGTCGCGGAGCAGGGGCTTGGGACCGTAGGAGTGGGAGACCGACTCAAGATTGACCAGATTCATCGCTTCCCAAGCGTATCCGCTCCCGGCCGGCGCGCTCCCCCGCGACTACACGATCACCGGGCCGGGGACGGGGCCGTGCGCGGTGATGACGTCGCGCGCCACCCCGGCGTCCTTCAGGGAGGCGGCCAGCTCACCCGCGTGGGCCTCGGAGCGGGCGAGGAAGGCGCAGGTGGGCCCGGAGCCGGAGACCAGCGAGCCGAGGGCCCCGTGCTCGCGGCCGGCGTCCAGGGTGCGGGCCAGGGACCCGCGCAGCATCACCGCGGCGGGCTGCAGGTCGTTGCGGAGCTCGGTGCCGAGGGTCTCCGCGTCCCCCTCGCGCAGCGCGGCCAGCAGCGGCTCGGCGGCCTGGGGCCAGGCGACCCGCTCGCCGGTCGCCTGGCGGAGGCGGTCGCACTCGGCGTAGACCGTGGCCGTGGACAGGCCGCCGTCGGCGAGCGCGAACACCCAGTGGAAGGTGCCCGCGATGTCCAGCGGGGTGAGCCGCTCGCCCCTGCCGGTGCCGACGGCCGTACCGCCGAGCAGCGCGAACGGGACGTCGCTGCCGAGGTCGGCGGCGATCTCCATCAGGTCCTCGACCGGCAGGCCGAGGCCCCACAGCTCGTTGCAGGCGACCAGGGCCGCGGCGGCGTCGGCGCTGCCGCCCGCCATGCCGCCCGCCACCGGGATCGACTTGCGGATGAGCAGGTTCACGCCGTACGAGCGGCCCGCGTGCCCGGCCAGCGCGAGGGCGGCCCTGATCGCGAGGTTGTCGCGGTCCTCCGGCACCTGGTCGGCGGACTCGCCCTCCACCCGGACGCTCATCCCGGTCTCCGCGGTGGCCGTGACCTCGTCGAAGATCGAGACGGCGTGGAAGACGTTGACGAGGTCGTGGTAGCCGTCGTCCCGCAGCGGCCCGACGGCGAGCTGCAGGTTGACCTTCGCGGGCACGCGGACGGTCACGGAGTTCATGCGTCCCCCATCAGGGCTCGCTCACTGGTCACGACGTCAGATCGTAACGGGATCCTTCCGCCGCGCACACAAACCGGCCGGTGAATCACGCTACACACCGCTTTCCGCCGCGCTTTCCGTCGTACGGTGCTCGGCGATTCGCGCGAAGTCCTCGACGGTGAGCTGCTCACCGCGCTCGGAGGGGTCGATGCCCGCGGCCCGCAGCGCCCGCTCTGCCGCGGGGGCCGTACCCGCCCAGGAGGCGAGGGCGGCGCGGAGGGTCTTGCGGCGCTGGGCGAAGGCGGCGTCCACCACCGCGAAGACCTCCTCGCGGGTGGCCACGGTCGTGGGCGGTTCCCGCCGGACCATCGCGACCAGGCCGGAGTCGACGTTGGGAACCGGCCAGAAGACCGTACGGCCGACGGGACCGGCCCGGCGGACGTCGGCGTACCAGGCGGCCTTGACCGAGGGGATGCCGTACACCTTGGAGCCCGGGGCCGCGGCCAGCCGGTCGGCGACCTCGGCCTGCACCATGATCAGGACCTTGTTCAGCGACGGCTGCGTCTCCAGCAGGTGCAGCACCACCGGAACGGACACGTTGTAGGGGAGGTTGGCGACCAGCGCGGTCGGCCTCTCCTCCGGCAGCTCCGCGGGCAGCACGCGCATGGCGTCGGCGAGCACCACGGTGAGACGGTCCGCGAGCTCGGGGGCGTGCTCGGCGACGGTCAGCGGGAGCTGGGCCGCGAGGACGGGGTCGATCTCCACGGCGATCACGCCGCGGACCTCGGGAAGCAGCGCGAGCGTGAGCGACCCCAGCCCGGGACCGACCTCGATGACGACGTCGTCGGGCTCAAGCCCGGCCACCCGCACGATCTTGCGGACCGTGCCCGCGTCGATCACGAAGTTCTGTCCGAGCTTTTTTGTGGGACGAATGTTGAGCTTGTTCGCCAAAATACGTATTTCTGCAGGACCAAGAAGGTTCATGCTGATTCTCCGCACGGCGGTCTGAACCCGGCATCCACCGGTCCGCCGTGGTCTTCGACTCGTTTGTCTCGATCACCCAAGGTTGCTCTCCCATGCCATCCGACCAGTTTCCCGCACCGAAGACGATGCAAAGACGCTCGATGAAGCGCGAGGGGTTCCGTTGTGGATAACGTTGCCGTACGGGGGCCCAACGGTGAGAAAGGGAATCTTCCCGGTGAAGAGGACGTGAACCAGCCCGGTGTCGAGGGGCTGCGACCCGCCGACCCCGAGCAGATCGGGAGTTACCGCCTGCTCGGACGTCTCGGCGAGGGCGGGATGGGAACCGTTTACCTGGCGCTGGCGCCGACGGGGAGACCGGTCGCGCTCAAGGTGGTGAAGGCGGAGTTCGCGGTCGAGGAGGGCTTCGCGGCGAGGTTCCACACGGAGGTCGAGAACGCCCGGCGGGTGGCCTCGTTCTGTACCGCGCAGGTGCTGGACAACGGCAACGACGACGACGGCCGGCCGTACATGGTCACCGAGTACATCGCGGGCACGCCGCTGTCCCGCCAGATCACCGAGCACGGCGCCCTGGAACAGGGCACCCTGCACGGCGTGGCCCTGGGGGTGGCGGCGGCGCTGGCCGCGATCCACGTCGCCGGACTGGTGCACCGGGACCTCAAGCCCGCCAACGTGATCCTGTCCATGTCGGGGCCCCGCGTGATCGACTTCGGCATCGCCAGGGCCCTCGACTCCACGCACAGCTTCACCCGCTCGGGCGAGGTGCTCGGCAGCCCCGGCTGGTGGGCCCCCGAGCAGGTGCGCGGCCTGGAGATCACCCCGGCCGCCGACGTCTTCGCCTGGGGCTGCATGGTCGCGTACGCGGGCAACGGCCGCCACCCCTACGGGCGGGGCGACATGATGACCATGGCCACCCGGCTGCTCACCACCCCGCCCGACCTGGGCGCGCTTCCCGCCCCGCTGAACGACCTGGTGCGCCGCGCGACCGAGATGGACCCCTACCAGCGGCCCAGCGCCCAGGACCTGCTGATCGCCCTGGTCGGCGGCGGGATCGCGGCACCGGCCGCCCCGGCTCCCGTCCGGGTCGACCCGCCCACGCTGATCGCCACCGACCTGCTGAACGAGTCGTGGGAGCCGCCCGCCAACGTGGAGCCCGACTCCACCCAGACCCTCAGCGCGCTGAACCTGGAGGCGGGGTTCACCGACCCGGCCACGGCACCGACGCCCATCCCCGGATCGATTCCCGCCCGGGGTCCGGCGGACTCGTCCTCCGTACCGGCCCCGTTCACGGCCCCCGCCCCGTCCACCACCGGGGCGGCCTTCACGTCCGTGCCCCCGGAGACCGCGGCGCCCGGCCCGTCCACGACACCGGCGCCCTCCGGGTCCCGGACGACACCGGCGCCCCGCACGGCGCCGGCCTCGCCGACCACGCCGCCGGAGCCGTCAGGACCGCCGGGGTCGTCAGGGTCGTCGGGGTCGCCGGGGTCGCCGGGGTCGTCGGGGTCCCTGGCGGTGCCGGAGCGGACCTCACCACAGAATCCGCTCCCGTACCCCATGCGGGCCGAGCCCACGACGTCACCGTCGCGCCCGTTCACGACCCCCTTCCACGCCCCGGCGTACGGTCAGGCGCAGGGCGGGGCGCAGGATCAGGCACCGGGTCAGGTCCCCACCCTGCCCCCGTCGTCCCCGTCGCCCCAGTCGCCCGCGTCCGGCTTCCAGGTCCCGCCTGGATCGGACACGCCGGACGCGAAGGGCTCGGCGCCCCGGCGGCGCTGGCTGTTCGCCGGACTGGCCGTGCTCGTGGCGCTGGCCGTCACGGTCGTCGTCCTGTTGAACATCCCCGGGGGAAACCCGAACGGCCAGGGTCAGGCGCGGACGGGCACCACGGGCACCACCGGCGACACCGGCGACCTCGCCGGGACCGGCGCCGGCGACGTGGGCCGCACGATCACGACCGGCTCCTTCCTCGAGGATCCGCGGCTGATCGTCCCGCGCACCCCGGCCTGCGGGCTCACCTCCTACCGGAACGCCACCCCGGCGAAGGGGCGGTTCTGCACGGTCCCGCTGACGCTGATCAACACCGGCGGGGAGCAGGTCCAGCTCGGCGACAGCGACGCGATCACCCTGATCGACGATCGCGGCGCGACGCACTCCCCCGAGAGGGTGTCGACGGCCCTGCCCGCCGCCCTGCCCCCCGGGACGAAGGCGGAGGCCCTCCTGGTCTTCGATCTTCCCCCGGCCCGCAAGCCCGCCAAGCTGACCGGTGTAATGATCAAAGAAGGCAGGACCATCGAGGTGAGACTGTCTTGAGGCTGCTGCTCTCCCTCGCGGCGACGGCCGCGATCGCGCTCCCCGCCACCGGGGCCGCCGAGACGCTCACCGCGTCCGCCAGGCCCCTCACGGCCGGATCCGGCACCGCTTCGGCCGCCTCGCCCACCTCGCCCGCCGACTGCACCGGGGCGGGCGTGAGCGACTTCGACGGCGACGGCCTGGAGGACTCCGCGGTCGGCGACCCCTTCGCCAACCCCGGCGGGCTGACCGGTGCGGGAGCCGTCCACGTGCTGTTCGGCCGGGGAGAGAGCGGGAAGGCCGTGACCGCCCCCGAGACGAAGGCGGGGGACGCCTTCGGATGGTCGGTGCGGCTGGCCAAGGTCGACGGCGACGGCTGCGCGGACCTGATCGTCGGCGCCCCGTACGCGGACGTGGCGGGTCGTACGGACGCGGGCGCGGTCTACGTGGTGTACGGCGGCCCCCGGGGCAGGACGGTCCGCCTGGTCTCCGCCGAGCCGGAGGCGGACGCCCACTTCGGCTGGTCCCTGGCCTCCGGCGGGACGCTGGTGGCGGTCGGAGCCCCGCACGAGAACGCCGAGGGCACGGCCGACTCCGGCGCGGTCCACCTGTTCGACGCCGCGACGCTCGGCACGGGCCGGCGGATCTCCCAGGAGACCGAGGGCATCTCGGGCAACGGCGAGGTCGGCGACATGTTCGGCTGGTCACTGGCGATCGGCAGGCTCGGCGGCACCCCGGACGAGCCGGATCTCGCGGTCGGCGTGCCGTACGAGAACGACGACGGGGCGGGGCGCCAGGTCGGCGCGGGCAAGCTCGACTCGGGGTCGATCGCGGTGATCTACGACGTGCGCGAGGCCAAGGAGGAGTACGGGAGCAGGAAGTGGGACCTTCGTGAGGTGGCCAGGTCCCAGGAGGGCGACCGGTTCGGCTACGCGATGGCCTACGCCGAGCAGGGGGACGTCGGCTACCTCGCGGTGAGCGCCCCGCTCGGCGACGGCGGGGAGGTGAAGGACTCCGGCCTCGTCCAGCTGTTCCAGTCCTCCGACGCCCAGGAGATCAACCCGATCGCCACCCTCCACCAGGGCGAGGAAGGGACCCAGGGCGAGGGCTACGGATTCTCGCTGGCCTTCACCGGCGAGGGCGCGGGAGAGATCAGGCTCGCCGTGGGCGTGCCCTTCGACGGCACCGGCGAGCAGGGCGGCGTGCGACTGATCACGATGGGCGAGCCGGACGCGGGCACACTGGTCACCCAGAGCGAGGCGGGCGACCACTTCGGCTGGTCGGTCGGGTTCAGCGGCAACCGGCTGGTCGTCGGGGTGCCCGACAGGGGAGGCGCAGGAGCGGTCGTCCTGCTGGGCCGCAACGACACCGAGGGCCTTCCGCTCTCGCCGGGCACCGGAAAGATCCCCGCCCTCGAAGGCGCCGCCTCCGCCGACTTCGGCGCCGCCGTGGGCTGAGGTCTCCGGCCCCGGTCGCCGTGGGCGCGGGCTCCCGGGCTTCGGCTCCGGACCGGCTCCGGCGCCGCCGTGGGCCGGTTCGCCTTCAACTGGGGCCTGGCCCGCATCAAGGCCGCGATGAACCAGCGCGCGGCCGAGCAGTCCTACGACATCGCCGATGAGATGCTGACCGAGGTGCCGTGGTCGCTGTACGGCCTGCGCCGGGCGTGGAACACCGCCGAGAACACCGCCAAGGGCGACGTCGCGCCGTGGTGGGCCGAGCACTCCAAAGAGGCCTACACCAGCGGCCTGGACAACCTGGCACGGGCGTTGAAGAACTGGGCGGCCTCCCGCAACGGCACGCGGGCGGGCAAGAAGATCGGGTTTCCCCGGTTCAGGTCCAAGCACCGCACCACCCCTTCGTGCCGGTTCACCACCGGCGCGATCCGGGTGGAGGCCGACCGCCGCCACGTGACGCTGCCCCGCCTGGGCACCATCCGCACCCACGAATCCACCCGGAAACTCGCCCGCCACCTGGAGCGCGGCACGGGGCGGATCCTGTCGGCCACCGTCCGATGCGAGGGAGGGCGGTGGTTCGTCGCGTTCACCTGCGAGTTCGACCGTGCCGAACGAGTTGTGGCCAGGCCGGAGGCCGTGGTCGGCGTGGATCTCGGGGTCAAAGACCTCGCGGTGCTGTCCACCGGCGAGGTCATCGCCAACCCCAGGCATCACCGCTCGGCGCTCAAGCGGCTGCGCAAGCTGAACAAGCAGCTCGCCCGCCGCGTCGGCCCCCGCGCCCCGGACGGTGGCAGGCGCGAGCCCTCCGCCCGCTGGGTCAAGGCCAAGGCCGCGCTGGGCAGGGCACACGCCCGGGTGGCCAACCAGCGGCGCGACGGCCTGCATAAGCTCACCAGCCGCCTGGCGGCCACCTGGGGCACGGTGGTGGTCGAAGACCTCACCATTCTCCGGGATGGTCCGTAACCGTCGCCTGGCCCGCGCCGTCGCCGATGTCGGCCTGGCCGAGGTGCGGCGGCAGCTGTCCTACAAAACCGCATGGAGCGGCGGGCGGCTCGTCGTCGCCGACCGGTGGTATCCCTCCAGTAAGACCTGTTCGGGTTGCGGCGCGGTGAAAGCCAAGCTCGCCCTGTCCGAACGCACCTACACCTGCGCCGGGTGCGGCCTGGTCGCCGACCGGGACCTCAATGCCGCGCTGAATCTGGCCGCGCTCGCGGCCGACGTCGCCCAGAGTCGCGGAAAGACGCGAAACGCCCGTGGAGGAGCGGTAGGACCCGGCACCCGTGCCGGGCGCGCACCGGCGAAACGGGAACCCCGGAAACGGGGAACGCTCCGGCGCAAGCCGGAAGCTGCCTGAGAGCGCGCTCACCACAGCACACTCACAAGCAACGGTCACCAGGAGCCGAAGACGGTCTCCCCGTTGGCGCTGATGGCGGTGGCGAGCTCGGTGAGGTCGGCCGCCTTGACCTCGGCGAGGCAGCGCAGCGTGAGCGGTATGAGGTAGGGCGCGTTGGGTTTGCCCCGGTGGGGGGTGGGCGGCAGGTAGGGCGCGTCGGTCTCGACGAGGATCAGCTCCCTCGGCGCGACCCGCGCGGCCTCGCGGAGGTAGGCGGCGTTCTTGTAGGTGACCGGCCCGGAGAACGACATGAAATATCCGGCGGCGACGCACCGCTTCGCCATCTCGGCGTCACCGGAGAAGCTGTGGAACACCACGACCTCGGGAGCGCCCTCCTCGGCCAGCACACGCAGCACGTCGTCGTGGGCCTCGCGGTCGTGGATCACCAGGGCCTTGCCGGTCCGCTTGGCGATCTCGATGTGCGCGCGGAAGCTGGCGTGCTGGTCGTCCTTCGACGCCCAGTCGCGGTAGTAGTCGAGACCGGTCTCCCCCACCGCCCTGACGTGGGGCAGGCGGGCCAGCCGCTCGATCTCGGCGAGGGTCTCCGGCGTCGAGGCGTGCGCCTCGTTGGGGTGGATGGCCACCCCGGCGTAGACGTCCGCGTGGAGGGCGGCCGTCTCGGCGTTCCAGCGCGAGGACGGCAGGTCGTAGCCGATCGTGACGAGCCGCGTCACGCCGACGGCGCGGGCCTCGTCGAGGATGCCCTCGACGCTCGCCCGGGCCGCCTGCGCGGCCTGGGCGACCGGATCCCCCGAGGACGCCTGGCGGTTGCCCACCATGATGTCCAGGTGGCAGTGGCTGTCGAACACCTCTGCCGGCAGCGGCCTGGGTGCGTCGGGAAGCTTCGGCGTGCTCACGGCGTCCAACCTACCGAGAAGCCGGTGCGGCCCGCGCCCGGTGCCGGGCGCGGGCCGCTGAGAACCCTGGTCGCGGAACGCGAAGAGCCCTGGTGACCGCTTGGAGGAACCCTGGTCGCGGACCGCCGAAGGTCTTGACGCGGGCCGCCGAGGGCCCTGGGTGCGGGCCGCGAGAGCCTGTCCTACTCGCCCAGGCGGGCCAGCTCCTCCTCGACGATCTTCGGGTCGAGCTTCACGAACAGCGGGGTCGGCGGGGCGAGCGGGGAGCCCACCCGGATCGGGGACGACTCCCAGCGCGCGGCGCCGTCGTAGGAGCCGGTGATGATCGGGTAGGTCCTGCCGTCGTCGTCGGTGACCTCCTGGATCTCCGGCATGCCCGTCCAGACGCCGGTGCCGCCGAGCATCGCGTAGATCTTGTTGGAGGAGTTGGGCAGGACCGGGGTGAGCAGCGTCTTGGCGTCGTCCACGACCTGCAGGGCGACGTGCAGGATGGTCTTCACCCGTGCGGGGTCGTCCTTGATCTTCCAGGGCTCCTGCTCGGCGAGGTACCGGTTCGCCTCGCGGATGACCTCGAACGCCTCGTTCGTCGCGTTCTTGAAGCGGCAGTGCTCGAACTCGGTGGCGACCTTCGGGAAGGCCGCGCGGCTGCGCTCCAGCATCGCGCGGTCGGCGTCGGTGAGGTCGCCCGCCTCGGGGATGACCCCGAAGTTCTTGGCGGCCATCGAGATCGAGCGGTTCACCAGGTTGCCCCAGGCCGCCACCAGCTCGCCGTTGTTGCGGTTGAGGAACTCCGACCAGGTGAAGTCGGTGTCCTGGTTCTCCGGGCCCGCCACGGCGATGTAGTAGCGCAGCGCGTCGGCGTCGTAGCGCTCCAGGAAGTCGCGCACGTAGATGACCACCGAGCGGGAGGAGGAGAACTTGCGCCCCTCCATCGTGAGGAACTCGCTGGAGACGACCTCGGAGGGCAGGTTCAGCGCGCCGAGGGAGCCCGGCTCGCCGTCACGGGCGCCCTGGCCGTTGTAGCCGAGCAGCATCGCCGGCCAGATCTCCGCGTGGAAGACGATGTTGTCCTTGCCCATGAAGTAGTAGCCGAGGGCCTCGGGGTCCTGCCACCACCGGCGCCAGGCCTCGGGGTCGCCGGAGCGGCGGGCCCACTCGATGGAGGCGCTGAGATAGCCGATGACCGCGTCGAACCAGACGTAGAGCCGCTTGTTGGCCTGGTCGTTCCAGCCCTCCAGCGGGATCGGCACGCCCCAGTCGAGGTCGCGGCTGATCGCGCGGGGGTGCATGTCACCGAGCATGTTGAGGGCGAACTTCAGCACGTTGGGCCGCCAGTCGCCCTCCTTGGAGGACAGCCACGACGCCAGGACCTCGGCGAACGCGGGCAGGTCGAGCATGAAGTGCTCGGTCTCCACGAAGATCGGCGTCTCGCCGTTGACCTTGCTCACCGGGTCGATCAGCTGGATCGGGTCGAGCTGGTTGCCGCAGTTGTCGCACTGGTCGCCACGGGCGCTCTCGTAACCGCAGATCGGGCAGGTGCCCTCGATGTAGCGGTCGGGCAGGGTGCGCCCGGTGGAGGGCGAGATGGCGCCCATCGTGGTCTGGGGGAAGATATAGCCGTTGGCGTGGAGTCCCTTGAAGATCTCCTGCGTGACCGCGTAGTGGTTTTCCGTGGTGGTCCGGGTGAACAGGTCGTAGGAGAGCCCCAGCGCCTGGAGGTCCTCGACGATCACCCTGTTGTAGCGGTCGGCGAGCTCGCGGGCGGTGAGGCCCTCCTTGTCGGCCTGGACCTGGATCGGGGTGCCGTGCTCGTCGGTCCCGCTCACCATGAGGACCTTGTTGCCCGCCATCCGCTGGTAGCGGCTGAAGACGTCGGACGGCACGCCGAATCCGGAGACGTGCCCGATGTGGCGGGGGCCGTTGGCGTATGGCCAGGCGACCGCGGTCAGGATGTGCTGGGACATGGTGCAAGCCTAAGGGACGCGGCCTCGGGCCTTGGTGCTGTCGTGGTTCTCCGCGGTCCTCGACTTTCCGGGAGCTTTTCCCGAAGCCGCCGCGGCGCTCACGGCAGCCGCCGCGTCACCTCGTGCGACCGCAGTGCCGTGACGCTCACGGCAGCCGCGGGGCCGCCGGCGTGGCACCGTCGACGGGGGCGTCCGCCGGGTCGCCCGCGGCGGCGCGGCTGACGGCCTCCGCGGCCTCCTCCGCGGCGGAGGCGGCCACGTCGATGGGCGTCTCCTTGGTACGGCGGATGCCCAGGATGCTGATGAACAGCGCCGCGAAGATCGTCTGGAAGCTCACGATCAGCGCGGTGGCCGAGGGCACGACGATGCGCAGCGACTCCGACGGGATCAGCGGGCCGAAGCTGCGCGTCTGCCAGTGGACCAGCGAGGCGACCAGGCCGCCCAGGCCGCCCAGGGCGAGCAGCCCGCCGACGATCAGGCCCTTCTCCAGGCTCACGATGTCGACGAGCTTGCGCACCCTGCGGTCTTCCGGCAGGAAGCCCTCCTCGGCGGCGTACACCTTGGTGAACAGGGCGAACAGCGACGCCTGGAAGCCGATCACCACCATGGCCGAGGCTCCGACCAGGGTGTCGACGTCGAAGGCGAGCTTGCCGATGTAGACCGGGCCGAAGGTGAGGGCGGCGCCCGCGACCAGGCCGAGGGTCATCAGGACCAGGCCGGGGATGAAGAACAGCCAGCGGGGGCTGTAGAGCATCAGGAAGCGCAGGTGGCGCCAGCCGTCGCGCCAGGAGCGCAGGTGCGGCGGGCGGGAGCGGCCGTCGGGCGACAGCGTGGTGGGCACCTCGCGCACGTCCAGCCCGGACAGGGTCGAGCGGACCACCATCTCGCTGGCGAACTCCATGCCGCCGGTCTGCAGGCCGAGCCGCAGGATGGAGTCGCGACGGAAGCCGCGCAGGCCGCAGTGGAAGTCGCCGATCGCGCTGGGGAAGAACAGGCGGCCGATGAAGGAGAGCACCGGGTTGCCCAGGTAGCGGTGGAGCGGGGGCATGGCGCCCGGCGCGATGCCGCCCTTGAACCGGTTGCCCATCACCAGGTCGGCACCGTCACGGAGCTGCTCGACGAAGGGCAGCAGCGCCGTGAAGTCGTAGGAGTCGTCCGCGTCGCCCATGATGACGTAGCGGCCGCGCGCCGCGCGGATGCCCCCCATCAGCGCGTTGCCGTATCCCTTGGCGTCGACGTGCACGACCCGGGCCCCGGCCTCGCGCGCGAGCTGCTGCGAGCCGTCCGTGCTGCCGTTGTCGGCGATCAGGACTTCCCCGTCGATCCCGTGCTCCCGCATGCAGGCGAGCGCCTTGCGTACGCAGGTCTCCACGGTCTCCGCCTCGTTCAAGCAAGGCATGACCACGGTCAGTTCCACGTCTCAACCCTTCACTCACTGCACAAGCCAATCTCACCATGATGCCCTCTACAGTCCCCTGCCCGGGTCAACTCCCTGAAACGGCTGGCATCCTGTAATGCATGGTGACCGTCGCCGACCGCCCTCGCCTGGACGCTCTTCCGCCCGAGCGGGGCGCTCGCCTGCGAGCCTTCCTCTTCCGGCATCGCCTCTTCGTGGCCGCCCTCGCGCTGGCGTTCCTGCTGCGCGTGGTCACCATGCTCGGCTACGGCCCGGCCCTGTGGTTCAACGACTCCTACGAGTACGTCTCGGGGGCCGTCAACCCGAGCCGTCCCAGCGCCCTGCGCCCGAACGGCTACTCCTTCCTGCTCCTGCTGCTGAGGCCCCTGCACAGCTTCGCGCTGGTGGCCTTCATCCAGCATCTGATGGGCCTGGGCATCGCGGTCCTGATCTACACCCTGCTGCGCGGCAGGTTCGGGCTGCCCGGCTGGGGGGCGACGCTGGCCGCGGTGCCGGTGCTGTTCGACGCGTACCAGATCCAGCTCGAACACCTGATCATGTCCGACGTGATGTTCATGCTGCTGGTCGTGGGCGTGATCACGCTGGTGCTCTGGCACCGGCGGATGTCATGGCGGCTCGGCGCGGTGATCGGGCTGATGCTGGCGCTGACCGCCCTGACCCGGTCCATCGGCCTGCCGATCCTCGCGCTGGTCGTGGTCTACCTGCTGGTCAAGCGCACGGCCTGGAAGACGATCGCGGCGATGATCACCGCGTGCGCCCTCCCGGTGGTCGGCTACATGGCCTGGTTCGCCTCGGCGCACGGCAACTTCGCGATGACCAACAGCGACGGCGCGATCCTCTACATGCGGACGTCGCTCTTCGCCGACTGCACGAAGATGAAGGTCGATCCGCGCGAGGAGCTGGAGCTGGCGCTGCTGTGCATCAGCGCGCCACCGAGCGAGCGCCACTTCTCCGGGCAGAAGTATCTCTGGTGGGCGCAGAACGGCCAGCGCTTCCACGCCTTCGGGGTGGGCAGCACGTTCACCCCTGAGATGAACAAGACCGCGGGCACGTTCGCCCAGCGGGCCATCCTGTCCCAGCCGACGGACTATCTCGGCACCGTGGCCGGCGACTTCTTCCGCGCCTTCCACTGGGGCAGGCCGCGCTTCCCCGACGCTCAGACCTACCTGCAGTACGAGTTCCCGCCGACGACCAAGGTCCTGCCCGCCTGGTCGTCGTACCAGGGCAACACCGACACCGACGCGCGCAAGTACGACCCGGGCCTGCGGGTCGCGCGGATCCAGGACAAGCAGCGCGTGATCGGCACCGACCTCAACGACCCGTGGGCCACCTTCCTGCAGGGCTACCAGCGCGTCGTCCGGCTGCCCGGCATCGTGCTCGGCGCGCTGCTGCTGGTCGGCCTGGCCGGGGTGGCGGCGCGCTGGCGCAGGCTGGGCGGGGCCGTGCTGCTGCCGTGGCTGGCGGCGTTCGGGCTCATCCTGGCCCCGGCGGCGACGGCCGAGTTCGACTACCGCTACCTGCTGCCCGCGGTGCCGCTGGCGTGCCTGGCGGCGGCGATCTCGCTGCGCCACGGGTTCTCCAGGCCCGCCGCCACCGTGCCCCCCACCACCGTGGCACCCGGCGACGTCACGTCCGACGCCGTCATTCCCGGCGACGTCCCGACCGGCACGATCATGATCGGCCCCGCCGCGCCGCCCGCGACCGCGCCGGCCACGACCGAGCCGCCCGCCGTCACGGACGGCCCCGTCGCGACCGCTCCAGGCGCGACCGCCCCCGGCGCGCCCGATGCCGGCACGAGCGATCCCGTCACGACCGATCCCGGCACGCCGGATTCCGCCCCGCCCGGCCCCGGCACACCCGGTCCCGTCACACCCAGCTCCGGAACAGCATCCGCGCCCACCACTGGGAGTGCGGGATGAGCTCGGCGACGAGCACCGGGTAGAGCCACCCGAGATTGATCAGCGCGAGGAGCGTGAAGGCCCCGACGACCGCGGCCCCCGTCGCCCTGCGGTTGGGCGCGGCGTCCGCCCGTCCGATGATCAGCCCGGCGACCAGGGTCAACGCGAGGATCATGAAGGGGAGCATCGTGATCGCGTAGAAGAGATACATGGTGCGGTTGTCGGCGAGGGCGTAGTAGAACCAGGGGAGCCAGCCGGCGGCGTAGCCGAGGAGCACGGTCCCGGCGCGCCAGTCGCGGGTGGCGACGTACCAGGCGATCATGGCGATGAGGGCGGCGAGACCCCCGTACCAGATGACCGGGGTGCCGACCCCGAGCACCGCCTCGGCGCAGCTGTCGGCGCCGCACCCGGTCTTGTTCGGCGGATAGTGGAACGCCACCGGGCGCAGCAGCAGCGGCCAGGTCCAGGGGTCGGACTGGTAGTTGTGCGGGGTCGCCAGCCCGGTGTGGAAGCCCAGCACCTGCATCTGGTAGCTCAGCCACGACCGCAGCGAGTCGAAGACGAAGAACCCCGGGCCCTGCGAGGTCGCCTGCACCCAGTTGCGGCCCCAGCCCAGCGGCGAGGCGAACCAGCCGGCCCAGGAGACGACGTAGGTGACCACGGGCAGCAGGCCCATCGCCAGCACGGCGCCGGTCAGGTCCCTGTTCAGCGCCCCCACGTACGGCTTGCGCAGGCCGATCGCGCGGCGGGCCCCGGCGTCCCAGACCAGGGACATCACCGCGAAGGCGACCAGG